>JBIJBE010000010.1:0-92362 GCA_044345405.1 Bdellovibrionota bacterium | reverse complement strand
GACCGCCCTCCGAGCTCACGGGTCGCGCATTGGGAGGGCGAGCATTTCTGCTCGCCGAAAATGTCGCGTATCGAAAATGACCTTCACCGCGGATTCCAACACGGCGGTCAGGAATGACCGCCCTCCGGGCTCACGGCTCCCACATTGGGAGGGCGAGCATTCCTGCTCGCCGAAAATGTCGCGTATCGAAAATGACCTTCACCGCGGATTCCAACACGGCGGTCAGGAATGACCGCCCTCCCGGATCAATAACGCAGCCTCTACCTCGCCCCAGTCCCCAGCAACACCGCCGGAATCGTGCGAAGCAAAAGCACAAGATCGCCCGTGAGGGACCAGTTATCGATGTAGTGCAGGTCCAGCTTCACCCACGATTCGAAATCCTTAATCTCGTTTCGACCACTCACCTGCCACGTACAGGTGAGACCAGGCCGCATCGAGAGTCGTCGACGAGAACGACGCTCATAGAGACCAACTTCCCCGGGTATCGGAGGACGGGGCCCTACAAGGCTCATGTCACCGATCAGGACGTTCCAGAACTGCGGCAACTCATCGAGGCTAAAGCGTCGCATAAACCGACCGAATGGGGTTACGCGGGGGTCGTTCTTCATCTTGAAGGTAGGCCCCTCCATCTCATTCCGCTCCCTGAGTTGCTGGAGAGCGGCTTCGGCCCCCGTATACATCGAACGAAACTTAAGCATCTGAAAGAGGCGCCCATTTAGCCCTACGCGGGTCTGTCGAAAGAGGATCTCTCCTGGGGATGTCTTCACACCGAGCGCCAACAAGAGAAAGAGTGGTGAGAGAACCACAAGCGCGACCGCCGCCACACCGATATCGATCATGCGCTTGACGACCAGTTCCCAGGAATCTCCCGGAGGGGTTTGGAAGTGGATGAGGGGCATTCCACCGAAATAACTAATGCCCGACTTCACAAGTCCGATACTGAAGAGATCAGCCGCGATCGTCGTTCGAACCCCCTGCTCCGCGCACACCAACACCATCTCCTCGACCTGCGGCATCACCTCAACGACATCGGTAAAGATGACCTCGTCGATGGCGTAGTCTTCTAACGCCTTCGAGATCGTGTCCGGGCCTACCAGAATTCGTCCAACCTGAACAACCCCTCGGAGATCGAGACGAAGCTGATGCATCGCCCCAGCTTGGTGCGCGTCGGTAGGTCGCAGATCGCCGAAGGCTCGAATGTGAATACCGAGTTCAGGACGGCTCGTGAGCTCCCGAGCGATCCGCACCGCCTGCTCACCGATGCCACATACGATGACGTTACGGAAATTCCGCCCCTTACGACGCCAGTACCTCAAGAACTTAAATACAAGATACCGCTCAAGGGTAAGTCCACAAGAACTTAAAATGATAAAGAGTCCAAGAAACGATCGGCTGATATCGAGTTTCAAAAGATAGAGCGCCGCGGCGAGAATGAGGAAAACGCCACAACCACTCATGAAGGAAACCCGAAAGAGTCTCCACACCGAGCTGAGGCGCATACTTCCGTACGCCCCCAAAAGGTTGAGCATCACCGCGTATCCGAGCACCCCGATCAGGAGCACAAGGGCGTAATCTTTTATCGGCGCGAGGATCTCGCCCGCGAAAGGAAGCGAGAGATCGAGGATCTCATTCCAGAAGATGAGGGAATCACGTCCGTAATACGCGGCGAAGAACGCGGCGATGATGATGACATTGTCACCGATCCGCTCTAACCGAGAGATGAGTCGCCAGTTCTGTTTTAACATAGGGGTGGCCCTATCGTAGGTAATTACTCGGGTTTATTCAATGAGCCTCGGGGTATACCCCTAAAAACGCTAGATATCGCCCCCTCCCCCGTGCCCGTGAACGTGGTCGTGAACGTAAACGTACCCGAAAGAAGTGGCCCGAGTAAGGCGACTACCCCGATCATGGATGTGTCGGGTACGTTTACGTTCACGTTTACGAGCACGTGCACGTGCACGTGGCAGCCCACTCCTACCCCGAGCCCCACTAACAGAAACCCATATTTAGCCCCACCCCAACCTGCGCTATCGTCCCTCCACATGAAGGTAGTTCTCCAGAGAGTCTCTCAAGCGCAGGTCACCGTCGATGGCAAGGTCGTTGGCGAAATTCAACACGGCATGGTTCTCCTCGTCGGATTCGGTAAAGGTGACACCTCGGAGTGTATTCAACCCATGGTCGACAAGATCGTGAAGATGCGTATCTTCGCGAACGAGGCCAAAGCATTTGACAAGGATATAATCGAGGTCGGAGGTGAGGCGCTCGCCATCTCTCAATTCACCCTCTTCGCGGATACCGCGAAGGGCCGTCGACCGGAATTCTTTCAAGCTCTCGAGCCCGCCGCGGCGTCGCGGCTCTTCGATGAGTTCGTCGCGGCATTACGAAAGACTCCGATAAAAAAAGTAGCTACGGGCGTGTTCGGGGCGCACATGATGGTCTCCCTCGTTAACGACGGTCCGGTAACGATTAACTTGGAGCGATAAGATGCCATCCACACGCTCTCGTTGCTTTTGGTGTTCCAACGATCCCCTCTACATCGACTACCACGACAACGAGTGGGGAGTTCCGGTGCATGATGATCAGAGGCTCTTCGAGATGCTCATCCTTGAGGGCGCGCAGGCGGGCTTGAGCTGGCTTACGATCCTCAAACGACGCTCGGGATACCGCGCTGCCTTCGCCGACTTCGAGATCGAAAAGGTGGCTCGGTTCACCCCTCGTCAGATCGAACGCCTCATGACGAACGAGGGGATAATCCGTAATCGCCTGAAGATCGAGGGGACCGTAAAAAACGCCCGGGCGGTACTTAAGCTTCTCGACGAGCGCGACTCATTCGACCAATATCTGTGGAGCTTCGTTGATGGTCGATCAATCAGAACTCCGGGACCGCTCTCACGAAACAATTATCGGGTGACATCCCCTGAGTCCGATGCCCTCTCGAAAGATCTCAAAAAGCGCGGCTTCACTTTTGTAGGCTCTACGATCATGTACGCGTTCATGCAGGCTGTCGGGATGGTGAATGACCACGAGGATTCGTGCTTCAGAGCGCCCTCACCCTCTCGGCGACGATGACACCTTTTTGAGCCACTCTATTCGCTCACCGATCGTCTTTTCGTTGCCGCGATCACTTGGCTCATAAAAGGGGCGCCCTGAGATCACGTTCGGAAGGTACTCCACACCGGGCGCGTATCCGTATGGTTGGTCGTGGGGATACACGTAGCCATCACCGTATCCCAATCCCTTCATGAGCCCCGTCGGCGCGTTACGAAGGTGCTTCGGCACAGCGGCCCCTGGGTTACTCTTAACGGCCGATAACGCTCGGTGGAGCGCGACGTAGCTTCGATTCGATTTCGGAGCGGTAGCGAGATAAGTGATGCACTGCGCGATCGGAATCCTTCCCTCTGGAAGCCCCACAAGCTCAAAAGCTTGGAGCGTTGAGACCGCGACCTGTAACGCGCGAGGATCTGCGTTACCGATGTCCTCGCTCGCGAAGATAACGAGTCGACGAATCAGGAAACGAGGGTCCTCCCCACCCTCCAACATGCGAAAGCCCCAGTAGAGCGAGGCGTCGGGATCGGATCCTCTCAGGCTCTTTATGAACGCGGAGGCGATATTGTAATGCTCCTCGCCATCTCGGTCGTACGACAGAACACCGGCGTTCGCGAGAAATCCCCGTACATCCTCATCCTTCATCGCCTCGCCGGTCTTGGCACCGAGCGAGTCACGACACGATTCAAGAAGATTGAGAAGACGGCGTCCGTCACCACCACACGCTTCAGTAAACAGCGCGCGCGCCTCAGCCGATAGGGAGACACCGAGCTCAACCTCTCCCCGTTCACACACCCGCTCCAGCGCTTGCGACGAGAGAGGCTTAAGAACGACCACGCGACATCGGGAGAGGAGCGCCGCGGTGAGAAAGAATGAGGGGTTCTCCGTCGTGGCGCCGACAAGCGCTATCGTGCCGGCCTCAACATGAGGAAGAAACGCGTCCTGTTGCGCTTTGTTAAAACGATGAATTTCGTCCACAAGAAGAAGGGTCGGCTTCTCTCGCTCCTTGGCTGCCTCAACAACCTCTCGAACGTCCTTAACACCGGAGAGCACCGCCGAGAGCTCAACGAACTCACAGTCATAGAGCTTCCCGATAAGCTTAGCGAGCGTGGTCTTTCCACATCCAGGAGGCCCCCATAAGATCGCGGAGGGAATTCGCCCAGAGCCAGCGCGCAATTGCTTAACAAACGCGGCATCGAGCGCATCCAGCCCTGAGAACTCCTCAAGGGATTGAGGTCGAAGTTTTTCAGCTAACGGAATTTGCGTCATAAGGTCTGGAAGAACGATACCGTGTAGCGATACCCCTCCTCAAGCTGACGCAACGAGAAGGACTCGTTCGGCGAATGAATCGCGTCCTCTTCGAGTCCGAAACCAACCATAAGGGGTTCCGCTCCGGAGGTCGCGGCGAGGTCCGGTATAATGGGAACGCTCGCGCCCTCCCACAAAAAGACCGGCTCACATCCGAAGGAGCCACGGATCGCCTCCGTTGCCGTTTTAACAACCGACGAATTTGTCGAGAGTCGAAAGGCATGTCCACCCACCTTCTCTGCGGTAAACTCCACCCGACACCCCACGGGGGCCGCGTCGCGCACATACTTTTTAATCTTCGCGAGCGTCGCCTCAGGATCCTGCCCAGCCACAAGCCGACTCGATATCTTAGCCATCGCGTAGGACGGGATAACGGTTTTACCCCCAACGCCTTGGTATCCCCCTCCGATCCCGTTAACCTCAATCGTGGGGCGGAATCCCCTTCTCTCCATCGGTGGCAAGGCCCGCTCACCACCAGCGAGTGGCACCCCAAGCTTTTGAGCTATCGCCTCAAGGTCGAGCGGGGCCGTGTTCGCGAGCGCCTTGTCCTCCGGACTCGGATCCAAAACGCCATCGTAGAAGCCAGGGATAGCGATCGACCCATCGTCATGAAACATACCGCTCACGATCTTGGTGAGTGCGTGAATAGGGTTGAGGATGATCCCTCCGTAGATACCTGAGTGAAGATCGATAGCTGGACCGTGGACCTGAACCTCACACCCAATAATCCCTCGAAGACCCATCGTAATCGTGGGGCGTCCAGGAGCAACCATCCCGGTGTCACACACCATGAGGATGTCGGCCGCCAGAGGCTCACGCCACTGCGACAATCCAGCGTGCATCGCGATACTTCCGCTCTCCTCCTCTCCCTCTATCAAAACTTTGATCGTCGGAAGATCCGCCCCCTGCGCGCGCAACGCCTCGATCGCCTTTAAGAAGTAGAAGACCTGCCCTTTATTATCCTGCGCCCCTCGCGCGAACATCCTTCCATCACGGAGCGTTGGCTCAAAAGGTGGGGAATTCCACAATTCGAGGGGCTCCTGTGGCTGTACATCGTAGTGTCCGTAGAAGAGAACCGTGGGTTTTTCCGAATTTCCCGGGAGTACCCCATATACCAACGGCTTGGTCGCGGTGGTCCACACCTCAGTGCGAAAACCGAGCTTTACGAGGTGGGTCGCTACCCAATCCGCGCACGCGAGGCAGTCGGCGGCATAGGAGGGGTCGGTGCTCACACTCGGAAAAGAGAGAAACTCCTTCCACTCTGCGATAAAACGGTCCTGATGTTTCGAGAAATACTGTGTGGCTGGGTTCATAACGGTTATTTTTAACAACGTCTTACTTCGGAGCTATTCTGCAACACTTGAGCTGGGCACGAAATGAAAAAACAGGGCGCTCGGGGGCTTTTTCGGGGGAGCGTAAAACCCTCAAAAATCGAGTTCCCCACGCATTCCTACCGTTGCGCTCCGCACCATCGGATGTAATTATTTCCCAATACATCGTGTTTATACTGTTGAGACGATCATGAAATCAGTTACGAGCTTCCTATCCCATTCTTTTATGGCCCTCGCCCTCACCTCCGTTGTCACCCTTTCGGGGTGCTCGTGGTTTAGCTCGGGAAGCGGCGAAGGGGAGCTCTCGGAGTCCGAACTAGAGGCTCAACGTGAGGGTCGGTTCGGAAGTGGGTCCATCCCATCAGCCGAGGGCGAAGGGATGTTCCATGATATTCACTTCGGATTCGACTCTTACTCCCTTGATGACCAAGCCCGCGCCGATCTCGAGGCGAATGTTCGAACACTCAAGGAGCAATCCGGTCTTCACATCACCCTTGAGGGTCACACCGATGAGCGAGGCACGGTTGAATACAACATGGCTCTTGGCGCCGAGCGTGCTCGCGCGGTGAAAAGCGCTCTTGTAGCGGCCGGAGTCTCAGGAAGCCGATTTGATACGATCAGCTACGGCGAGGAGATCCCTCTTGATCCAGGACATGACGAGATGGCATGGGCGAAGAACCGTCGCGTGCATTTCGCTGTTGGACACGACAATCAAAACGCTGGCGGAAACACAAAGTATTAACCCCTTTCCACTTTGTCCAAACAAAGCCCCGGCTTCCAGGATACCTGGAGCCGGGTTTTTTGTTATGTGGTCGTAGGATCACGTCCGAATACCGAGCCCCTGCTCGAATCGCAGCCCCCAATTTGCCACGTGAACGTGCTCGTAAACGTGAACGTGAACGTACCCGAAAAGATTTTTCGCCCTGGATTGATAGCAGATCAACGACGCGCGAAGCGCCTGAAAAGCAGGTCGACGACATGCGTTTTAGGCTACGTGCCAATGATGGAGTGCGGGTACGTTTACGTTTACGTGCACGAGCACGTTCACGTCGAGACACTCCTGGCACACGCCATCCATTGACCACGCAAAGGCACGATATAAGAAGGTCGGATAGGCCCACCGCCTCGCAACGAGGCGCCTGCCATCAAACCGAGACGCGCTATCGAAGATCTCGAGCTCGTTCGAGGAGATCTCGAATCGCCTGTGTGATTGTTTCTAAATCACCCATGCTATCCGCGTTAAAACCGAGATAGATTCCAGCAGCGAAGAAGATCGCGAAACGCATCAGCTTCATATGCAAGGCCCCTTAACCCACTAAACTGTGGCATCCCCCTCTCACTGACGGGGGCCCCCGACACTTGCACGCCTTACGGACGTAAAGCGTACACTAGTTGAGATTCCGCACGCCTTCGATCGACGCTCAACGGAATCCGTTTTCAATTCAGAGAGGGAGAATCTCCTGCGACTACACTATACTAACGAGCGCTTTTTTTTAGCTCCCGCGCCCTCTCCTGCTCATCGCACACCGATCCAGCATCACCAGCCCCAAAAACAGGCCCTACAAAACACATAAATCCAACAACTTACCCGGACCGCTGAACGTTCTTCTCCAAATGCAACTCTCCCATTTGATTGGGGAGTAATGTTACATGTATGTTGTGAAATGCGGCTACTATGGGGGCACCGGGCACGGTACTGGCGCTCCCCTTTGACACGCAAAGAACGGCACAGGCACCGAGCCTGACTAGTGAGATCAATCTGTTCGCTATGCAAGACGAAAAGCTCATCGACACCTTAAAATTGCCTGAAGATCTCAGAACCCTCTCGGTTACAGAGCTGGAACAGGTAGCGTCGGAACTTCGAGATGAGTTGATCGATACCGTAAGCGCGTCCGGAGGGCACTTCGCCTCGAGCCTCGGCGCCACCGAACTGAGCGTCGCTCTCCACCGCGTATTCGATACCCCGCACGACCGATTGATTTGGGACGTGGGACATCAAGCCTACGTTCATAAGATGCTCACAGGCCGACGCTCCAAGATGGGCGCGATTCGCACGAAGGAGGGAATCTCCGGTTTCTTAAAGCGAAGCGAGAGTCCATTCGACGCCTTCGGAGCTGGGCACGCCGGCACCTCAGTGTCCGCCGCGGTTGGGATGCGCGTGGCACTCGATACCATGGATCCCTCGCGCTACGTCTGCGCTATCATCGGCGATGGTTCCCTGACCTCGGGCATGGCTTTTGAGGCCCTTAATCACGCTGGGGATCTCGGTCTTAAAAAGTTCGTCGTCGTGCTTAACGATAATGAGATGTCGATCTCGCAGAACGTTGGAGCGTTAAGCTGGCTCTTCTCTCGAACGGTCACGGGCGAGACCGGATCAAAGGCGCGCAAGACCTTCAAAGACCTCTATCGAAAGGGATACGTTCCAGAATTCTTGTACAAAGCTATCGATCGCGCTGAAGAGGCGACCCAAGGATTCTTCTCCTCCCCCGCGATGCTCTTTGAAGCGTTCGGGTTCCGTTATATCGGGCCGGTCGATGGAAATAATCTCGGAGAGGTAATCCACGCGCTCGAGAACGCGAAACGCCAGGACATCCCCGTTATCGTCCACTGCCGCACCGTTAAGGGTAAGGGATACGAGCCCGCGGAAGAGGATCCGATCATGTGGCACGGGGTCGTGCCGTTTGATCGCTCAAAGGGAGAGTTCAAGGCCGCGAACTCATCCCCATCTCCCAAGAAGCTTCCGAGCTACACCGGGGTATTCGCCGACACCCTCATCGATATCGCCAAGAGCGACAAGCGAGTGGTTGGAATCACCGCCGCAATGCCGAGCGGAACGGGACTCGACAAACTTCAAAAGGAGCTCCCTGAGCAGTTTTTCGATGTAGGTATCTGCGAACAGCATGCCGTGACCTACGCCGCGGGGCTCGCGTGTGAGGGGCTTCGCCCCGTGACCGCGATCTATTCGACCTTCTTACAACGGGGCTACGACCAAGTTGTCCACGATGTGTGCATCCAAAATCTCCCCGTTACCTTCGCTATCGATCGTGGTGGGGTTGTCGGAAACGATGGAGAGACTCATCAAGGGGTGTTTGATATCGCGTATCTTCGAACGATCCCGAATATCGTCATTATGTCGCCGAAAGACGAGAACGAGCTGCGGCACATGCTGTTAACGAGCGTTAAACGCAACGGCCCAACAGCGCTCCGATATCCGCGTGGCAACGGCGTTGGCGTCTCATTCGACGCCAACCTCACTACCCTTCCTATCGGCAAGGGAGAGATAGTTCGCCAAGGATCCAACGCGCTGATCGTGGCCTTCGGTCCGATCATCTCGAACGCCCTCAAGGCGGCGGACATGTTGAGCGGCAGCCACGGGGTTTCCTGCACAGTCATTAACGCGCGGTACGCAAAGCCTCTCGATAAGGAGCTTCTCGCGGCCGAGCTTCCAAAATATCCGATCGTGTGTACGCTTGAGGATCACGCCATCGCCGGAGGATTCGGATCGGCGGTTGTGGAGTTCGCGAACGATGAAGGGCTCTCATTACAGAGCCCGGTCAAGCGTTTCGGCGTTCAGGATACCTTCGTGCCGCACGCCTCACAGACAGAGCAACACATCCTCAACGGCTTCGACGCTGAAAGCATCGTTACCTACATCCTTGAACGACGTGGCGCGCGCCAACTTGTGGCGTAGCGACTACGAAATTCTCGCACGAATCGCGCTTCCGCATCCCATTCGTGACACTACACCTGTATAAAAAAACGACAGGCAAAACGGCCCTTTAGGGTCCTTTTCAGGGACTTAGACAGGCACGCTTCGTGCCATTGTTCAGGTAACCTGAAGCACATCCCCCGATTCCACGGATAGGAGGCTGAAGACCATGTCGGTCTTAAGTGATGTTTAGGTAGTAACGAACACACTTTGAGGAGTACTAACATGAACTGGTCCAACGGCGGAGATTTTACAAAGAGCCTTCTTAGTTTGCAGATGCAATTGCAGACCTTACTTGAGGGCGTGGGGGGAGAAGAAACTGCCGGGCTCTTAGATGGCCTCGCTCAATTGAGCGAAGCGGAGCGTTCGGTTGTCATTCCTCGTCTCACTCGAACGATTCAAGAGATTACGAAGAGCGACAAGCGTCTCATGTCCGACAAGGACAGAGAGATGAAGGAGTTCGAGGATTCTCTCTTCGAGGGAGTTATGGAAGCGCTCAAGCACGAGCCAGCGGAGAAAGCGGCGACACCGGAAACAGGTCCGAAGCTCGCGGTTCTCTCAGGTGGAAAAAGCAAGAGCGACCGATCGAATCAATTCAAGAAACCAGTGCGAATTCCGACCCTGATCGACCTCGCCAAGGCGAGAGAGAGCAGAAGGAATCGTATGGATAACTCGCCACGCGACCTCGCGTAGCTGAGTAGACGATGCCCCAGTGAAACGGTCGGACCTCATGGTGTATCCATGGGGTCCGATTTTTTTATGGGCTAGATTCGGTTCTCGTCGTCATGCAACTCATCAGCTTTCTCTTGATCCCAATCCTAATCTTTATCTTACCGCTGCACGTTCCCATACCCTAAGCTTTCTGCGACGGAGTAGGAAAAAGAGGTAGGTGTAGGTGCAAGATTGAGAGTAGGAGAAAGAAAAGGGGGAGAAAAGAACACCTCTCCATCGATGGCACGCCCCCTCACTTTCCCGATACCCGAGTGGACCTAAAACCCCTACTATCTCCCCGTATGGCAACACCCCGCGCCTGGCTTCCCCCTACCCTCATCTCCCTCGCTCTCGTCGCGGCAAGCCTCCTCCTGCAGTACGCGCTTTTCGAGGAGTTTCCCCCATTTCCATACTACGACGAGGTCGCCAGCGTACCATCGTCTCGGGCCATCACCACGGCACCTGAAAGTGTTACCAAAGACCATCCTCCCCTTGTGCCGTACCTCATGAGCCTCTCCGAGGCCGTCTTCGGGGACAATCCGACTGGGTGGCGCTTCCCCGCGCGGCTGTGTGGAGCTCTCATCCTTCCCGCTCTATTTCTGATCGGACTTCTTCTAACGGGCTCGCTGGTTGGCTCGACGATTGGAGCGGGTGCGCTACTCTCTGATGGGCTCTTCATAACTCTGAGCCGCGCCGCGTTGCTGGAAACTCCGTACGTTTGCTTCGGAATGTACGCCCTCCTTATCGCGCTGTGGGGAGAACGTCAGAGCGGTAACACTCTCCCGCGTGTCGCTCTCATCATCAGTGGAGTCCTGATAGGACTCTCGATAGCGTGCAAATGGAGTGGCGTTTTTTTTATAGCACCTCTCACGCTGATCTACCTTCTGAGTGAACAAACCTCTTCCATCGCGCGACAGCTCTCACGCATTGCGATCGCTCCTAGTATCGCGCTCGCGGTCTACATCGGCACGACATGCGCTCTCCGCACTATTTCGCCACACGAGCTCCTCAATCAAACGCTCGAAATGATGCAAGCACACGTGAACTTTGTTCAACCACATCGGTACGCGTCCTCGGCGTGGGGGTGGCCGGTGCTCGCTCGACCGATCTGGTTTGGGTATACCAAGCTCCCGTACCTCGCTGAGGATGGCACTCAGGCCGTTCGAGGGACGATCTGCCTCGGCAATCCAGCCGTATTTCTCGTAACCGGCCTCTCCATGCTCTGGCTTGTGGTAGTGGGTGTAAGGAACGCCTCCCAGCGGTGCCTTGTGCTCGCGCCACTTGTGCCGGTTGTGGGATATCTCGCGTGCTGGCTACCGTGGATTATCCTCAGCTCTCGAAAGGGATTTCTCTACTACTTCTTTCCCAGTCTAGCGTTCGCCTGCTTAGGGCTGGGAATATGCTGCGCGACGCTTTACCGCCAGGGCCGTGCAGGAAAAACCGCTTGCGGTATCGTGGTCGCCGTAATGCTTGGATGCATGATCGCCTACCTTCCGCTCTATGTCGGCGCTCCGGTATCTAAGGCCCAGACGCAGCTACTCATTCTCAAAGAGTCGTGGTGGTGAAATAATTATATCATCCCAACCCGCGAAGATGGGGTCCGCTTCACCACATTGAGGAATAGTGCATCTTAGAATGGCTCAGGAATAGCTGTGATGAGCTCTGGGCCACCAACTGGAACGCCTACATCACTCACGCCATCCTGCGCCGAGATACATTTATATGTGGAACCTTGAACGCTGCAGCTACAACTGACGGTGTACTCAGGTGGCTCGGCCGTAGCGCTGTGTAGACATGCGGAACTAATATTGTGGGTATTACTGAATGTCGAATTGGTCGTCGGACACGAACCGGCCAGATAGCTTGAGTTGTTCGGCGGAGACTGCGGCGGACAACACGTTGGATCCGAGTGACATTCGTAGGTGGTATCCCCAACCATGTACCGAAGGTGAGGGCCCCACGTTATCGTCAGTCGACTTCCATCTCCGGTACAATCCGACTTAAAGATACTCGCGCAATTAGCGGTGTAATCGAGCTGGCAATTCACGCAACCCACCCCCTGACATCCGCCGTTTAAGCCCGCCGATGCGTCGCATTCCTCACCTGGGTCGAGCACTCCGTTTCCGCAGAATCCTGCCGGAGTAGGTGTGAAGGTAGGCGTTGGCATGATCAGAACAGTTGTCGGGGTCGCAGATGGCGTGAGTGTCGGCGTCAGTGTCGGCGTTCGCGTCGGCGTTCGCGTCGGCGTTCGCGTCGGGGTCCTCGTCGACGTGCTCGTCGCGGTCGCCATAGGACTACTCGTTGGGGTCCTCGTCGCCGTGTTTGTCACGGTCACCGTCGGAGTGTTCGTCACCGTAGCCGCCGCCGTTATCGTCGCCGTGTGTGTCACAGTGACGGTCGGAGTATTCGTCACCGTGGCAGCTGATGTAATCGTCGCCGTCCTCGTCACGGTGACGGTTGGAGTATTCGTCACAGTGGCAGCTGATGTGATCGTCGCCGTGTTTGTGACGGTCACTGTTGGAGTGAAGGTCGGCGTTGAACCCGCTCCGGGCCGACAGGATCCAGGAGCTGTTCCAATCGTAACCCATGCGGCGCCATTCGCGGACCCCGGACATGTCGGCCCAGGGACAGAGGAACATACACAGTATCCAGGACTAAAGTAGCGCGAGGCTGTCACCCCCGGAATGGTGTTACAAACATTTGCACAGTACGTGGTTCCGTTCGGATCGCCCGGGGTGGCCATATAGCCGCAGTCACATCTCGAACCAGAACCCGGTGTGTTGGTTGCGGTCTGAGTGGCCGTCTGGGTCGCTGTCGCCGTCGCCGTCTGGGTCGCTGTGAGCGTTGGAGTTAATGTTGGAGTTCTGGTCGGAGTTAGTGTCGCGGTCCCCGTTGGCGTAGTTGTTGGAGTTTGCGTTACCGTGCTCGATGGGCTTACCGTCGGCGAGGTCGTTGGAGTTTGGGTGAAGGTGTTCGTTGCCACAGGGGTGTGGGTAACGGTAGGTGTGCGGGTCATTGTCACAGTGATAGTTGGGGTTCGCGTAGGAGTAGCGCTTCCTGTGATCGTCGGCGTGAGGGTCGGCGATGGCGAGGGCGTAATGGACGGCGTCACGGTGCGAGTTGACGTCGGAGTAACCGAAATGGTTGGCGTCGGTGTCGGCGTGCACGGGGGAGCCATCAAGGTACGCGACGAAGGACAGTCATTACCACCGCACCTCTTCGGCGATGTGACGTTCACCGTTATGGTATAGGGTAACCCGCACAGAATGGGATTGGGCGAGATAGATTCGGTGTACTGACAATCCTGCGGTGGAACCACCTGCTGAACGCATGTCGTCCCTCCAGCCGCTGGACAGGTATGCGTTACGCACTCGGTGTCCGCTGGACACACTATCGGTGGGAAATTCACGCATGTGCCGTTACCATCACACCTACTAGGCTGCTGGCACGCGCCGGTCGCCTCACGGCATATGACACCCGCATTTTTCGGAAAGTCTCCGAATACGCAACTCGCCGCGCCACCCGACAACTGGCACGTCGACTGTGTGTACATACATTCACTAACCGCGACCGGGTCTGAACACACGACGCCAATCGATATGAGGTTAAGCCCGCTAAGACACCCATTCGCCAAACCAAATTGTTCGGGCCCTTGAATCATGGGAGCCGGGGTCACTGTAACTGCCGGGGTCGAGGGGGAGTTTGTGCCACTCGTACCATCAGAGGCTATTGGCGTCGCGAGCGCCAGCGCGAACGCGTCGCGGATAGGGCACCCCGCGAACATGACTATCGCATTCGCCAGAAGAGCGAGGACAATCGTCATCTGAGAGCAGAGCATCCGAATCTTCATGCTGCGCACGTAACGGCAGGAGCGCCAAACCATTACACTGAGTGGCCCTAGGGGAAATGACTACACACCTCTCCGACGGCCCCCCATATCGATTATCGTCGACCTTCCCTATAAAATACTTAAGACGAAACGGGGAAATAACCTGAGTGGCTCCCTAGAGAGGATTGGTTATGGGCTAACTATCTGAAAGCGGATAACGCGGAAACTCTATTTTCAGCCGCTCCACGACGGCGGAGCCCACACACTCTCGCCTTTTCACGCGAAAGGTCCCGTTCACAGGGCGCCGAGGGCGATGTTATCGAGGAGACGCACCCCATCGATCCGCACCACCACGAGCATTCGACATGCCGCGGCGACCTCTAAAACTGGCTCTAAGGTCCCCTCGTCAACGACCGAGATGTACTCTATTTCAGCACCGCGAGCCGCCCGTACCGAATCGGCGACGATCGCCTCAAGCTCTTGAGATCTCCCCTCACCATCCCGATTCGCGCGCTGCGCCGCGAATAATCCTCGACTGATTGAGAGCGCGTTCAGACGTCCTTCAGGACTAAGCCGCGCATTACGGGAACTCAACGCCAATCCATCACCGTCACGCACGAGCTCACCCCGAACGATCTCGATCCCCTGTTTCAGGTCACGAACCATCTGCTCGATGAGACGAAGCTGTTGGAAATCCTTCTCACCAAATATCGCTACGTCAGGAGAAACCGCGTTGAAGAGGATCGTCACCACCGTCGCGACCCCGGCGAAATGCCCGGGTCGGAGCGCCCCCTCCCACGGCTTTGCTAGCTCATTGACGGTGACTGTCGTTTGAAAGCCCGAGGGATAGATCTCCTCAACGGTGGGCGCGAAGAGAAGATCTACCCCCTCTCGCTCAAGGAGCGCTTTATCTTTCTCAAGATTGATCACGTACGCCTGGTAGTCCTTGGGATCATTGAATTGCGTGGGATTCACGAAGATAGAACAGACACGCACATCGCTGTGCTTCGTCAGCGTTCGAGCGAGCGAGAGGTGTCCCTCGTGAAGAGCCCCCATCGTTGGCACGAAACCGATGCGCTTCCCCGCCCGTTTGTGAGCCTGAATCTCCGCGCGAAGCTCTGAGATAGTGGTACATGTCTTCATACGTAACTGTGTCCTATCTTCTCCCGCCCCCAACCTTATGTGGGGCGCCAAAGTAGGCGGTATAGCGCAACCAACCTGATGCTGCTAGCCTACCCCTGGTGAAATCAGTACAAACAGGTCTCATGCGAGCAGAATCATCCAACAAGTCAGATATGTTACGCTCCCTAATGCGGAGTGCCTCGCTCCGGTTAGCTCTGGGACTCTTCCTCGCGTGCGCAAGCGCATGCGCCTCGACGGGCGATCCCTCCCCCAACCCGTCCGACCCTGAAGCTAAAGAGATAAAAGCCAAAAACGCCATAGACGACTCCCAGGGACCTGAGGGAGATATCATAGCGGAGGCCAAACAACTCTACGAGGCCGGGATGTATTCCCTCGCCCGCGACCAGTTCCAGTCAATTAAGGATCGGTTTCCGCTCGGAGCATACGGACAATTCTCGGAGGTAAAGGTCGCCGATTGTTATTACTTCAATAGCGAATTCAATGAAGCGGCAAAGTTCTATGAGGGATACCTCAAGAGCTACCCGGGCAGCCCTGATTCCCCGTACATCGAACTACAAGCCGCTCGCGCTCACGTGCACTCCGCTGGTGGAGGCACAGGCCGAGATCGGCAGCCCCTTGAGCGAGCGCTCGCGATCTTTGACGGCATCGTTGAGAAATACCCCGGCTCCGAATATTCATTCGCCGCGGAGCGCGAGCGCGCCCCTGTTGTGGAGCAGCTCGCCGCGTACGACCAGCTCATCATCGATTTCTACAAACAGAGGGGGAATACAGCCGCCGTCGAAGCTCGGGAGAAGCTCTTCTCGGAGCGGTGGTCACGTCGCCTCGCAATCGCCCACGAACAGGAACACAGGGCGGATACCCCGGTGGATGAACTTCCAGCGACCTCCGAGTAACTGGATCTACCACCTTTCCCTCCCCCCTTTTCTCGCTCAACCAGCGACATATTCCACATGGCGCTCCGCGCCCCGGCGGGATACTTTCACTAATGCATTTGATTTTTCCTCACCTTAGAACGTCGTCATCTCATCTTATCGTCGATGGGCAAAAAAGAACCTAAACCCAATGAAAATGGGGTTTGGGACGTGAGGCACAGAGCGAACAAGCTCACTAACCCATCGAAACATTTAACGTTGTGATGTTGAAGTATCGGTTTTAACAGGCAGCTCGTGGCAAACTCTCTCTCGCTTCAAGGGATTAAGGATCTCGATTTCGCGCAGATTCTTCATCGCTTAATGCGACGTCAAAACATCGTGTTGATAACCAAGGGGGTTCGCCTCCTCTCGATGGTTGTTGCGTGTGGGGCTCTCCTCTCGTTTCTCACCATCGCTGTTAATGACACCCTCTCGCGCAAAGGTATTGAGAGCGAGCTCGAGGTGCGCCTCGGAGCGATCTTGAGCGGTTCCCCCTTAAACGCCCAACCAACTGCCGAAATCGAAAGAAACTGGAAGCTCATCTCCGATACGAAGATCTTCGGAGCGCTTGGAGGACCAGCCGCTCCCGCGGCACCAGCGGCGCCCCCTCCCAGCCCGCTGAGTCTCACCCTGATTGGCACCTTTGTCACGGACGGCCAGGAGCCGTACGCGATCATCGAGGACAAGAAGAAACAGACCCAGGATATGTTCCTCCTCGGGGACTCGATCTTCGAGCAAGCGACCCTCAAAAAGATCTATCAAGATCGTGTTGAGATCGAGCGTCTCGGAAAACTTGAGGTCCTCAGGCTCGATGACTTCGGTGGAGGGGAATCTCAAGGAGGAGCTGGAATCACCTCGAACGGCGACGATTTCGTCGTCGACGAAGCCGAGCTCGATAAAGGACTTGAGAACCTTCCCCTTCTTCTCACGCAAGCGCGCGCGGTTCCATATTTCAAAGATGGTCGGTCGATCGGTTTACGCCTCTTCGCTATCAAGAGCGGAAGCCTCTACGAGAAGATTGGCCTAAAGAATGGTGACATCCTCAAGTCGATCAACGGAAACAGCCTCGCGGATATCACGCAGGCGCTGAAACTTTTCGAGCAACTCAAGCAGGAGCGCAGTATTAACTTGGTTCTCGAGCGCGAGAAACAAGATAGAGAATTTAAATATACCATAAGGTAACGCATGAAACGTCTAACACACCTCATGAAAGCTATGGTGGCAGGAGCTCTGATCAGTCAGAGTGTCATCGCTCCGGTCATCGCCCAGCCACGACCGGGTGGAGCGCGTCCAGCGGACGAGGGCGACGACATCGCGAAGGATTCAAACACCGAGATCAACGTGAAGAACGCCGAGATAGCGTCGATCATCCGTATCTTCTCACGTAAGCTCAAGCGTAACTATATTCTGGACGAAAAGGTTCGCGGCAAGGTGTCTATTTATCTTCCGGGCAAGGTCTCAGCGGAGGAATCACTTCGCATCCTTGACTCCGTGCTCGCGCTCAAGGGCTTCACCTCAGTTCCGATCGGGGACAATATCTGGAAGATCGTTCCATCCAAAGAGGCGCGACAGAGCACTATTCCTACCCTGACGGAGTCTCGAATAGAGAAAGCGACGGCGGCTGTTGTCACTCGCCTTGTGAACCTAAAATACGTCAACGCTCAAGATATTCAACAGATACTCTCGCAGCTGGTTTCAGCCGATGGACTTGTCAACGCGTACACCGGGACGAACTCACTCATTCTGATCGATTCAGAGGATAATATCGAGAGGCTTGTAAAACTCGTCGATGAGCTTGACGTGCCGTTCTCCAACCGAGAGATGACAATCATTCCAATTCAATACGCCGATGCCCAAGATGTCGCGCAGAAGCTCGCCGACATCCTTGGCGAGGGTAACCGAAGAGACGGCAACTCGGATATGGCGCGAGCCAATATCGGGGACCCAGCGGCGGCCGCCGCCCCACCCGTTCCGGGCGGAGCGCAACGTGTCGCTATGGGAGGACGAACCGTCGCGGCGAGAGGAATCGAACCAAAGATTATCGCGGATCAACGCACCAACTCGATCATCGTCGTCGCCGATGGCGATACCACCGCTCGAGTTCGAGCGCTCATCGCTCAGCTCGACAGTAAACTCGATCTTTCAGGAAACAAGTTCTACGTCTACCGATGTCAGCACGCGAACGCCGAGGAGCTCGCGCAAGTTCTATCAGGACTCGCGGGTGGCGGCGGAGCTGGTTCGGGAACGACCGGCACGACCCCTGGAAGGCTCTCCGGTAGCTCATCATCTCGAAGCGGACTCTCTGGATCTCAACAACGGTCCTCATCTCAAAATCAGGGAGCATTTGGAGGCGCGGGTACCGGTGGCGGCGGCACGGGAGGTGGCGGAGCCGGCGGACAGCAAGGTCCCATGTCGACCCAGCTCGGCGAGAATATCAATATCACCGCTGACCCAGCGACTAACTCGCTCATTATCGCGGCGAGCAAGCTCGACTACGAGCGCATCCGTGGACTCCTCGCGCAAATCGACGTGAAGCGGCGTCAGGCGCTCGTGGAGGCGACCCTTCTTGAGGTTTCGATCGACCACAGTATCCGGACGAGCACCTCCTTCTTGGGCTCAACCGGTGGAGCTGATGGAGGTGGTCTCATTAAGAGCGACTTCGCTAACACCAACAGCCTCAACACCCTCTTCACCGATCCACAGAAGCTGCAGGGGTTGACCCTCGCGGCGGCGAGCGCGGGATCTCTCACGCTACCGGGAGGTCTCACGATTCCAACACAGAGCGTTCTCATGTCAGCGGCGCAACGAAACAACAACGTGAACCTGCTGAGCGCTCCGACGATTCTAGCGACGGACAACGAAGAGGCGCAGATCGTCGTAGGTAAGAACGTTCCGTTCCTCGCGAGCACATCGACGAACGCGACGAACTTGAACAACACCTTCAACCAGGTGGATCGTCAGGATGTCGGTATCACGCTCCGAATCACTCCTCAGATCAGCTCACGAGATTACGTGACGCTGAAGGTATTCACCGAGGTATCGGCGCTCGATGAATCGACGATTAACTCCACCCTTGGACCAACGACACGAAAGCGTCAGAGCGAGACGACCATTATCGCTAAGGACGGCCAGATGATCGTTACCGGTGGATTGATCTCCGACGACACGGGAGAGACCGATGAGGGCGTTCCGTACCTCAAGGATATTCCGGTGCTCGGACACGCGTTCAAGGCGAACACACAGGCTCGGCTCCAACAGAACCTCCTCATCTTCCTCACACCTCGAATCGTGAAGGACCAATTCGACGCGCGTGACGCGACGATCGAGGGCCGAGATCGCCTCGAGGATGTGATCGCGGCGTACGACGTCAATCCATCTCGAAAAGAGGTGCTTGAGAACCAACGCATCGACAAGGTGGCCGAATCGATTCCGTACGAGGGACCGAAACCTGGAACGATCCTTCCTCCGCAGAAGTACACGGAGGGGGTGGCGAACAAGGCGGTGAAGGCTCCTAAGGAGAAGCACGTTATCGTCGACGATCCAAGCCGCGGAACGCTGGACCTCGACGCCGCGAATGGAGAGGGGAAGAGCGATGTGCTCGATCTAGACGCCCTTCCCTCCTCGTCGTCACCACGGTCATCCCTTAAACCGGGGGCGGTGAAGTCCTCGGCATCGGCCCAATCCGCCGGCACCTTCGTGGTAGTAGAACTCGCCCGGAAAGAGGACGCGAAGAAGGACCTTCCCTTCCTCGTCAAGGGTTCTCACGGAATCGGCGGTCTCATGATACCGGCCGAAAGCTCGGAGCAAGCCAGAAAGTTCTTCGCGCCTCGAGGGGATTACGTCTACCTCTGGAACAATCAGAGTATTCCGGTGCGAATACGTTCGGCGTATCCATCTCAAGAGGCGGCGCAGTTAGACTACCCGCGACTCGGCTCCTGGTACTCTCTCTCGCCATACGAGATAATGAATCTCGGAAAGGGCCCATGGGCTAAGAAAGGAGCTCGATGAACAATCCGTCATCCATCCAGACAGGAGCACACCAAACCATCCCCGATGGGGCGCACGGGAAGGTGTTGGCGCAGTTCCTAGGAATGCAGTACGTCGACCGCCTTCCAGAGCCGTCCCCGCCTCGAGATCCGGTTCGCGGCGACTTCGACCGAATCGCCGGCTCATGGGGTCGTCAATTCTTAACGGTACCGGTCGGAGGAGACAACTCTCACGTTGTGGTCGCGACCGCCGATCCTCTCAACGTGGAGGCTATCGATCAACTCCGCGTATGCTACGAACGTCCGATAAAGGTCCTCGTGACATCTCCCGATGAGGTAACCAAAGCGATCAACTCTATCCGCACAAGCCTCATGTCTGACCGCTCAAGCAACCTGAGCGACTCTGAGAGCAAGGATGAGGAGGATCTTGCGACCCAGCTCAAAATCGACGTTACCGATTCCGATGACGACGACGCGCCGATCATTCGCTACGTCAACGCGATCATTTTCAAGGCGAGCTCTGAGCGCGCTTCCGACGTGCACATCGAGCCGTTCGAGGAACGCCTGAAGGTTCGCTTCCGTGTCGACGGGGTACTCTACGACGTCGCGAGCGAGGACAAGTCGTTCCAAGCCGCGATCATCTCGCGCGTAAAGGTAATGTCAGGATTGAACATCGCTGAAAAACGACTTCCCCAGGACGGACGTATCGGCTTGAAGATCGCCGGCAAAGATGTCGACATCCGTGTGTCGACCGTGCCCACACAGTTCGGTGAGCGAATCGTAATGCGTCTTCTCGACAAGTCAGGAGCGGTCCTCGACCTCGATCAACTCGGTATCGATGAGCGAAACCTCTCGCTCATGAAGAAGCTCCTTCAGAAGCCGAACGGTATCGTTCTGGTGACGGGACCAACGGGTTCCGGTAAGACAACCACGCTCTACGCGTGCCTTACGTATATCAATAAACCCGACCTCAATATCCTCACCGTTGAAGATCCGATCGAGTACCAGCTCGATGGCGTCGGACAGATGCAGATCAATTCCAAGATCGACTTCACCTTCGCGAGTGGGCTCCGAGCCATCTTGCGTCAGGATCCCGATGTAGTGATGGTGGGAGAGATTCGAGATGGAGAGACCGCCGAGATCGCGATTCAAGCGTCGCTCACGGGACACTTAGTTCTCTCCACACTCCACACCAACGACTCCGCCGGAGCGGTGACCCGTCTTGTTGACATGGGAGTAGAGCCATTCCTCGTTTCCTCCAGTCTCCTCGCGGTTGTCGCGCAACGACTCGTGCGACGATTATGTAAGCATTGCAAGGTACCGGGAGAGATAACGGACGAGGAGATCAAAGAGATCGGACTGGATCCATCCAAGATCACGAGCCGGCAGATCTTCAGGCCAGGAACAGCTCAGTGTCCTCACTGTCAAGGAAGTGGCTATGCCGGTCGACTCGGTATACACGAGATCCTGGTCATTGACGACGAAGTTCGGGGTCAGATTATCGGTCGACTCGACTCTAACACGATCAAAACCTCCGCGATGAAGCGCGGATTCTCTACCCTCCGTATGGATGGCGGACGTAAGGTGCTTCAAGGTGTAACCTCCGTTGAAGAGGTTATACTCGCGACCCATGATGATTTTGTGGAACTGAGCTAGCTAACGGGGCGACCTCGAACCTATGCCGATTTACGAATACACAGCGCTCAACGCGACCGGAAAGAGGATCAAAGGCCTCGTTGACGCCGACACACTTCGATCGGCGCGGACGAAGCTTCGTACCCAAAATATCTTTCCCACCGACATTAAGGAATCGAACAAAGCCGCCAAAGACAACAAACAGAACGTTAAGAACTTCTTCGGCGATCGAGTTTCGCTTAAAGAGCTTACCGTCGCGACACGCCTCCTGGCGACACTCTCCAACGCGGGGCTTCCCCTTGTCGCCGCGCTGAACGCGCTCGCGGATCAGGTCGAATCCCCAACCCTCAAGAGAATAATCGTCGACATCAAAGAGCGGGTTGAACAGGGAAGCTCTCTGGCTAAGTCCCTCGCCGCGTATCCCAAGGTATTCCCGCGGCTTTACGTCAACATGGTTCAATCGGGAGAGGCGTCAGGAACCCTCGATACGATCCTCGACAACCTCTCCGATTACTACGAGGCCCAGATGGAGCTTCGGAGAAAGATATCCTCTGCTTTGTTCTATCCCATTCTCATGTTCGGTTTCTGCACCCTCGTCGTTATCGGACTCGTGACATTCGTGGTTCCGAACATCGTCGAGATCTTTATCAAACAAAAGATCGACCTCCCCTTTCCAACTCGCGCGGTAATCGCGCTCTCAAATACCCTCACGGGCTACTGGTGGGCGATTATCGGCTTGATCGCCCTCGCTATCACCCTCGTGCGCTATTACTACCGACAGCCCAAGGGACGCGCGTGGTTCGACGCGAAGCTCCTCAAAGCCCCACTCTTCGGGCCCATCTACAAAAAGATCGCCACAGCCCGCGTCGCGACTACGCTCGGCACCCTCCTCAACGGCGGAGTTGAGCTTCTTCAGGCGCTCGATATCGTCAAGAACATCGTGGGCAACGTTCACATGCGCAAAGCGCTTGAGGAGGCTCGTGATGGCGTCCGAGAGGGCCGCAGCCTCGCCAAAGAGCTCTCCAAGAGTGGCCATTTTCCAAACCTCCTCTCCCAGATGGTCGCGATCGGTGAAAAAAGCGGAAAAATGGAGAACATGCTCTCGAAAGCTGGGAAATCATTCACCTCTGAGGTTAACGCCGCGATCGCCGGCCTTACCTCCTTGATCGAGCCCCTGATGATGATCGTCCTCGGCGGTCTCGTCTTCTCCATCGTTATCTCCGTTCTCATGCCTATGACCAAGCTGATGCAGGCCGTACGACCAGGGGGGTAACTGGTGAAGAAAATACGGTTGCCTGCGTCCGCATAACGTGAGAATCAAAAGGGGAGACAGATATCAGGCAGGTATCTAAGCGCTCATTTTTAAAGGGAAAAATCAGCGCCTACTGAGAAGAAAACGCTATGACGACATTAGACAAAAAAGTTCAACGACTCCGGGCTCTCTCAACCGCTCAGAACCAAGGCGGATTGACACTTATCGAGATTATCATCGTACTCGTGATCATTGGTATCGCGATGGGATTCCTCTTCAAGAACGTATTCTCCATGGGAGATGAGGCTCGCGTCGAGCTCACGAAGACGAAGATGAACAACGCGAAGGGGCCCCTCTACCTCTACCAGATGCGAAACAACGCGCTTCCGACGGACATCAAGGCGCTTGAGAGCGCTGACACCACCGACGCGTGGGGACGTCAGATTACCTATAGAGTGCTCGACGGTGGTCGTGGGTACGAGATGCGATCTCTCGGAGCCGATGGGCGCGAAGGTGGAACCGGTCCCGCGGCTGACATCATCGTCACAGGACCATAAGAGGCTCAGCGAGATGTATGCCGAGATATCCGAAAGGTCACAGCTATCCGAAAGGTAACAAGGAACGCGCCTTTACACTGATTGAGTTAGTTCTTGTGATCACGATCATGGGCCTCATGATCGGGATATTCTCGGTTCGTCTCAGCGATATAAATTTCTGGAAAGAGGAGGCGGCGCTCCGCAAGTTGAGAGACCTCGTGGTCTATCTCAACAACGCGGCGGTCATGGACCAAAGCTTCTACCGGCTGGAATTCGATTTGGAGAACAGACAGTACCGGGTAGGTGTTATTAGTAACGCGAGCAACGGTATCGCAACGACCACCGGCGCAGCACCAGGCGCCAATATCCCCCCTCTGCAACTTGAACTCTCCGCGATGCTCAGCCCCAACATGGCGAGCCAGGGAACTCTCATTCCCCCTCCATCTATGCCGTCCCTCGCCGAACCGACAACGCTGCCGGGAGCGATGGAGTTCCTCGATGTGATGGACCCGCGAGGCAAGGTCGCTGTGGGCGACAAACGGGAGAACCCCTACCTTATCTTCTCCCCCCGCGGAACCTCCGAGTTCGGGGTTATCCACCTCGCGCTTGGCCCCGGACATCCGGTGACTATCCTCGTCAACCCATGGACCGGCATGGCGGAGGTGTATCGAGAGTACAAAGAGTTCAAGTGGAATATGTAGAGAAGCTCATGCGAAGAACCTCTCACAACCAGGCCGGCTTCACCTTTATCGAGGTCATGGTCGCTCTCATAATCCTCGCGTCGGCCTCTGGAATCCTCGTGGGGATGCAATCCTCCGCTATCGCTCGAACGATACGAGATAAGAACGCTCAACAGGGAATGCTACTGGCACGTCGGATCATGTCATCTATTGAGGCGCTTGGACCAACAGGCTTGGTCGCAAACTTCGATGGCGAGCCAGCGATGAACGCGCTCCAAAAATGGTCCATCCCAGAACCCACCGAGGATATCGATAAAAAAGCGCTCGCCCCGTTCTCTGTCAGTATAGCGTCCGAGGACTTCGTACTGCCCCTTCCGAACACGAGCCAAGATCCGATGAAGAAGATCCTACTTCGAGTTTCGTGGGGACGAGAGGTCGATGAGTCCTTCATCATTATGTATCTCATGTCCATGTAGGTGATTGATGCGTACCTCCGAAATTCAATCACGAAGAAGATCGCCATCGTCTGGGTTCACCCTAATCGAGGTCGCGCTCGCCCTCGGCATCCTCTCGGTCATGGTGCTGTTAAACTACAACATGATCACAACACTCGTAGAGTCGAAGATGGAGATCGACGACCAACGGGATGGTGTATTCGTTGCGAACTCGGTGCTCACACGACTAACTCGGGAGTTACAGCTTGCGTCAAAGAGCCCGAAGCTCGCCCCCGCATGCGCCAACGCCTCAAGCAATACGACGACCCGCCTTCCATCCGTTCTCCTGAGCGACTCGAACGCGCAAAGTGGAGGAAAGGGACAGAGCCTCATCTTCACATCAAAACACGCCGCTCAGTATATTCATAACGGAAATTCCCACTCAGGCGCGGTGCAGATCTCCTATCTCGTGGAGGAAGATCCCGACCAGAAGGGAGGTGAAAATCCTGGGTTGCTCCTCATCCGTGACGAGTTTCCTAATCGTCCACCATTCGACGTCGCGTGCAAGGATGTGATCCGCTTCCCGATTACCAACCGTCTCGTGAATATCAGCTATAAGTTCTTCGATAGCAAAACGAACGACTGGAGCGATACATGGGAGGGCCCTAGAGCCAACAACCTTCCCGGCATCATCCAGCTCACCTTGTGGCTCAAGAGCGATAAGGGGCGTGTTTCGAGCTATACGACGGCGGTGCGGTTGAATCCGTAGGGGCGTCGCATTCAAACATTTCAAGGACGTGAGGGCGACCGTCCACGGTCGCCTAAGGTCGCGTACCTTTACGTACGCCCCACCGAGCCCCCAGCCCCCATCAGTCCGTTATAGTCACCATCGAAAAATTAATTCCCTTCACCAGCCATAATCAGAGGGCGTCCGAATAGCCAAAGAACAGAGGCACACGTATCCTTCTGGGACATCACGACATAGATAGGAAGAAACCATGCATCCCCCTCGGTTTACCTTTCCCCATCCTGAGGAGTCTCCAAACTCGCTCAAGAACATCGACCTCATTATCACCTGCCTTCAGGATCCGAAGCGGCTAGAGATAATCACCCCGAGCCTTCGCGACGCTGAGATCCTCATCGCCCACATCGGAGCGTCCATCCACCCCGCCGTTATCGCGATGGTCTGGGAGTCACTCAAGGAGAACAAGCCGCTCGAGAAGTCCCCCATCTCCCTGACTACCCCCACCTCCAAGGCGATCATACGGGAGAAGGAGACCCTTGTGTGGCACAACGAACACTCAACAGTGTGCAGAGATGTGACGATCCAGCGACTCTCTCACGATACCGACACGCTGGACATTGACGAAGAATCCCACCTCCAGGTGAACCTCTCAAGAACTCCCGCCGGAGATTTGAGCGTTGCCCTTGAGTGGGAGGATGGACGTGAGGCGGACTCAACGGCCAACCTGAACAAGCGGTGGGAAAAGGTTCACGCGGTTTTTAGACTGTTCAGGGAAGAGCCAATTCCTTGGGACATTCGTCCCTACGCGGTTGAGAAGGATTATCCGCACGATGATGATCTCTACATTTTTCAAAAGGTACGCCTCTACGCAGCCCTCTTTCCAGCGGAGCTCGTCGAGCTTGAGCTTGAGCAGGAACGAGAGGCTCAAGGACGGGCGGACCAGGAAGCTACCGACGGATTCGATACCGGAGAAGTCGACGAGGAGTCCGATTGGGGGGACGCCACCTACTCTTCGGAGTTTAACGAGGAGGATGAGGATTCGGAACCAAGCGAGACCGAGCAACAGGCACACGGCTCGTCTGAGGGGCGAGATTCGTACACCTCATCCACGTGCCCACAAGATGAATCACTCACAATTCTCAGCCCATCCTCACTGCAAATCAGCAAAATAGCGTATCTCTCACAGATGCGGGTGACCAAAGGGATCATCGAAGAGGTGATGCAATGTACCAAGACAGGGGGGCTCCTCACACCTGAGGCCTTTCAAGAGCATTCACCTCGAGCCCTTAACGATCTCGCGATCCACCGCAGTACCACCTTTAGGATGGGAGGGTCCCTCAAAACCACCCATACCTATGGAATCGACGTTAACACCCCCGTTGAAACGCTCCCGGATCCCGCGCTCTCCATCTCGCTCTCCCTTGAAAGCTTGCCACTACCAGGTGAGGAGCCCTTCCTGAAAAGCGTCTTTGAGTGGACAACATTCTCTGAACTCTCAACGATTCAAGACTGGGAGGAGATCCTCCGCATCGCGAAAGCGCGCGAGTAAGAGCGAGTTTATCCGAAGCTTAAAACCCTCTAAACCGCTCTACTAGGGGCTTTTCGTAGCCTACAGAGCATCCGTATATCATACCGCCGAAGGGGAGCGAGGAAGTCGGAATCATCCAAAACAATCCATTACCATCCCCTTCCATCCTTTACGCTTACACAATTTTTAAGATCTCTTGTTCATAATTCCGGCGAACCACATAGAATGGTGAAAGAGAAGAATACGGGTAGAGAGTTCATTATGGTTCTCACTCAGCGATGCCTAGAGTTGGCGAATAGGCCAGTTTTGGGCATCGCTGAGGTAAACGAAACGAGACCGTCCGAGTGGACGCCTCTGTATCGTTTATTGTTTGCGGTGTGAATTCACACTACAACATGAAAAATCAAGTCATGATTGCGGCGCTCTTCGCCGCGATCGCCACCAACGCCAACGCCGGCTCCTTCGGGTTCTCGGTGCTGGAATACAGCAAGTCGGTCGATGGGCAAGGGGTTCCGGTGTATTACGCGCCGGCTCCCGCGCAAGCTCCCGTCGTCTCGGCTCCGGTCGTGCAGGCTCCGGTCGCGCAAGCGCCCGCTGCTCCTGTCACCACGGCTGCTCCGGTCGTCGCGGCTCCCGCCCCGACTCCCAACGTTGTGGCGGTGCCGAACGGCAACGGAACCTACACCCTGGTTCCCGTCGTCAACTCCGCGCCGCCCCAACAGCCGCAGCCGTATCTGATCCCCGCCGCTCAAGTCCCGATCCACAAGGAGCGCAAGCGCTTCTCGATCGGGCCTCGCTTCAGCTGGGATTGATACTAAGAACGACTAAGGTCTAGCCGTTCTTGTCTCGAGAGGTGGTACAGCACGGTTCTGATGTTTCACGACACCAGGCCCTTTTTTCCAAATGTTCTTTTGAACTCTCTACCACTTCTCTTTTTTCGCGCCCCTCCTCTTGGCGTATCTCCACAAACTACAGCGTGCGTTTTTCGGGGACCAGGAATAATAGCTCCGCCACTACCGCGGCCCGTGACACGGGAGGGCGGTCATTCCTGACCGCCACGTTACGGGCGGCGAAATCCCTCTGCGATGCGCAACCTCTTCGGCGACCAGGAATGGTCGCCCTCCCACCTTCGCGAATTCACCATACATGACGATATGCCGAGAATTTCGCCCCGGCACACGGGACGGCGGTCATTCCTGACCGCCGCGTTACGGAAGGCGAAATCCCTCTGCGATGCGCAACCTCTTCGGCGACCAGGAATGGTCGCCCTCCCACCTTCGCGAATTCACCATACATGACGATATGCCAAGAATTTCGCCCCGGCACACGGGAGGGCGGTCATTCCTGACCGCCGCGTTACATAAGGTGCAATCCGTTTGCGATGCGTAACCTTTTCGGCGACCGAGGACGGTCGCCCGCCCACCTTCGCCAGCTCGTAACACGCATCTAACCCAAAACATCGCCTAAAAATGCCCATTTCAGCCTATCCCATCCCCATCAATGCCTGTTCCTGGCATTGGCCTCCCCCTCCCTTCAGCGCTAGACTCCCCACAAAGAAGCAACGGGTAGAGAGTACGAAAGAGGTTTTATCTTAGCGATGCCGCGGCACGATCCATCGAGGTTGTTTCGCGGCATCGCTAGGCATGACGAGCGCGTCCTCGTGTGAGAGCGCGCTTGGCTTGGAAAGCAGTGCTAGGAAGGAGGTGAAAAACAATGAGTAAGTTCCTCAGTGCTGTGGTTCTTATGGTTGCGTCGAGCTCATCCGCGTCCGCGCAGGTGAGCTTCTCGATCGGATTCGGGTCGCCAGTCTATGTGGCCCCCGCCCCGATCGTGGTGCAGGCTCCCCCTGTGCAGTATGTGGTTCCGGCTCCGGTGTACTATGCACCGGCTCCGGTCTACGTCGCGCCGCCAGCACCCGTCGTAGTATACGGTCCACCCGTGTACTATGCGCCCCCGGTCGTAAGCTTTGGCTTCGGCTTTGGGCGTCCGTACGGGCACTATCACTACCACGGTCATGCGCATCGTCATCGTTGATGAGGGTGTGATGGTGTGGTGAGGTTGCAAAGATGCCCGGTGGAGTTCGTTTCTCGAATCCTCCACCGGGCATCTCTTTACGGCTTTGTTGTGCTCTCTGCTCGCTTCTTATTCCTCTTACTCACTCCACATCACGGCACGCAATCACATGGCGCTCAGAAATGAGCGTCCTCCCAAACAGGGGTCGCACGTCCGGAGGGCGACCATTCCTGGTCGCCGAAAAGTCACGGAGGACAGCCAGAGTTACGCTACGCTAGGCACGAACACTACCATGCGCACACAAGCGCCGGTTAAAATGCTCGACAGGGGCCTACTCCCCCGTCGTGAACTGCACCGGGTTCGAGAGCCACGCGCCTGTGATGATGTATCCATTGAAGGAGCTCACCCCTACCTCGAGGTTAACAACGCCCGTTGAGAGGGCTGGAAGGCGAACGGAGGCGTGGAAACCGGCCTCGCACTCCTTTGGCGTAAGGTGCGCTACATCAAAGGCAAACCATACACGACGGAGAACGTAGAGAGCTTTGAAGATACTCTCCTTAGCGGAGAAGAGCTTCACAGCTCTCTCGGTGCGCTTAGCGGGGTCGGAACGAACCCAGTCGAACTCATCAGGATCAGCGAAGCGAGCGATCAACTCGTCGGTGTATCGCTCCTCTACTTTTTGAATATCGATGCCGAGCGCCGGCACGTCCTGTTGCCACGCCGCTACAGCGACGCCGTACGCACCACTGTGAGAGATTGAACCAACGACACCTACTGGCCAGAGCGGCTCACGCTGCTCCCCACGGAGAACCGGAGACACAACAGGAAATCCGATAGCGGAGAGGCTCTTACGAGCTGCCGCGCGACCGAGGATGAAATCTTGCTTGCGCTTGAGAGATACCGCGTCTCCCAGAGCCTCTTGCTCAAGGGGATGAAGCTGGAAATCCTTCACATCCTCTTCAGACACGAGGGTGAACGCGACCGATGGATTAGTAAACGGAGAGACTACCTCGTTGGCATGCGCGTTATCAGACGCCTCGCACGAAGATAAAACAGAGATACTCACACATCCCCCTCTCGGAAATAAGCCCAGGGTAAAAACTCAAAGTACGACAAAAAGGTTATGCTCCGAAGGTCGGACCATGCCGCAAATGTACCAAAAACCGTGTATCTTCGCAAAAGGTGAGGCGTGAACCGAGAAGACAACCGGCTGATTTTACTGGGATGCGCTTTCAGTATCGCTCAGAACCCCCGTTCTCCTGTGCCAAATCGGCCCGAAACGCCCAGGTCACCCCTGGGACATGAACCAGGCGACGAGCTCACCGATCCCCTGCTCTACGGAGTGGGTTGGCTCGTATCCTAAGGCGCTTCGGGCAAGAGAGATATCCGCGAGGGAGTGAAGGATATCCCCCTTTCGGAACGGCTCCTCGGTGGGCAACGGTATCTTCGCGACATCGACCCCCTTCACCCGAGCGGCTTCATCCCGCAGGAGTCCGAACAGCTTCTTCAAAGAGGTCGTAGCGCCACAAGCGATATTCACGACCCCATTCACAGCGGCGCTTCCCGACTCAACGGTTCCCGCGAGGATGTTCGCTTGGACAACGTTACGCACGAAGCAGAAGTCTCGCGAGGTACTTCCATCTCCGTACATCACCGCCTGGTCACCCGCGCGGATAGCCTCAAGCCACCGAGGAATCACCGCGGCGTACGGACCCTTGGGATCTTGGCGAGGTCCGAACACGTTAAAATATCGAAGTCCGATCGTCTCCATCCCGTAGGTACGACCGAACACCTGCGCGTAGAGCTCATTGCACCGCTTCGTCACCGCGTACGGCGAGAGACAATTTCCGATACGGGATTCAACCTTCGAGCTATCGGTGATATCGCCGTACACGGAGCTGGAAGAGGCGTACACAAATCGCTTCACATTCGAGAGACGGGCCGCCTCAAGCATGTTTACGAACCCGTCCACGTTCGATTGGTGCGAGGCGATCGGATCAGAGATAGAACGCGGCACCGAACCAAGCGCGGCTTGGTGCAGAATCACATCAGGGGTGTGACGTTTCACAAGATCGGTGAGCCCATCTCGATCTCGGATATCTTGCTCAAAAAAGGTGAAGAGCTGTCGATGCTCTGGATCCGCCGTTTCCCTAAGGTAGTCGATGTTCTCTCGCTTACCCGTTGAGAAGTTATCGATCCCAACCACCCGCTGTCCCCTCTTAAGGAGGGTCTCAACCAGGTGCGAGCCAATAAATCCAGCGGCTCCGGTAACGAGCCAACTACGCTGCGGCGATAACGTCTCTGACATCTCTATAAACTCCAATAGGACACATGGCTCGGAACATCGGAGGGCTTCAGCGACGATTTGACATCAACGAAAACACCCCCCTTGGTAAGAAGATTCGCCATGCGCTGCCCCGTCATCTGACGGAAGGTATCGTGAGGAACGGCGTACACCAATCCGTTGACACCATTTAGGGAGTCCCAGTCGTATAATCGCATCCCGTACTCGTGCTCAACATGCTTTCCATCCGCGAGGGGATCGTGAATGAGCGCCTCAATTCCAAACTCCTCAAGCTCGCGCGCGATGTCCGGAACTCTACTGTTTCGAATATCGGTCACGTTCTCCTTGAAGGTCACTCCGAGGATCCCCACGCGAGAACCCTTAAGCGGCATGCCAGCGTGAATCATAAGCTTCACCAATCGCTGCGCGATGAACTTCCCCATGTCATCATTGATGCGACGACCCGCGAGGATAACCTGGGGGTGATAACCGAGCTGCTGCGCCTTCGCGGTGAGGTAGTACGGGTCAACGCCGATGCAGTGTCCGCCAACAAGCCCCGGTGAAAACTTGAGAAAGTTCCACTTCGTCCCCGCCGCCTCTAGGACATCCTTGGTTCGTAATCCCATTCGATCAAAGATCAACGCGAGCTCGTTCATCAGCGCGATATTAAGGTCACGTTGCGTATTCTCAATAACCTTCGCGGCCTCGGCTACGCGGATCGACGGAGCGCGGTGAAGACCAGCCTTCACGACGGCGCCGTATACCTTCGCGATTCGCTCGGTCGTCGCCTCATCTTCTCCAGCGACCACTTTGACGATACTCTCAAGGGTGTGTTCCTTGTCACCAGGATTGATGCGCTCGGGAGAGTAGCCGAGGAAGAAATCAACTCCTCGACGCAGACCGGATTCCTTCTTGAGGATCTCGCCACACACATCCTCCGTGAGTCCCGGATACACCGTGGACTCATACACAACGACAGCCCCCTTCTTAAGATTTTGCGCGACAGCGATGCTCGCCTTTGTCAGCGCGCTGAGATCAGGTTGTCGATTCTCATCAATCGGGGTCGGCACCGCGACGATAACGACATCGCATTCCTTCAAGAGAGCGGGGTCGGTCGTGAAGGTAATCGTAGAGTTTTGAATCTCAGGCTCCAGCCCCTCGAAGGTGGGGTCCTTCCCCTCCTGGAGCATACGTATCTTTGATGAGCTCACATCGAGCCCCACCGTATCCTTAAACGCGCGACCGAGCGCTAAAGCCAGAGGAAGACCAACATACCCCAAGCCAACAACAGCAACTCTCTCCTGAACCATAGTGCCCTCTACGATGACGTTCCTCGTCGGGATCTCTCGCCCATCCCAACAAGACGTTGGAATCCTACCACTTACCCCCATAAGGTCAAAAACCCCTATCGGCGCGGTTGAGAGAAAATAGGTGGAGTATCCCGGCTATCTCAGACACCCCGTGAACTGACGACGTTAGGTCTCTGAGCTTGACGGTTTGTACCGCTCCAGGCTGGACGGTGGTATGTGGGAGCGCACCCCCTATCTCGCCTAAGATTTGGAAAGATAACGAGAACATGCCCCTTACCGGGCGAAGGCACCCAGTACACATTCACTCAGATTCCGTGTAGCATCGCGCACCAAGGAGAACCTCATGAATCCAAAACGCTCCGCATGGTCCCTTGAGATGGGAACTATTGCCTCGATACCTATCCGAGTCCACGTCACCTTTCTCTTTCTTCTTGTGTGGCTCGCGTTTGGAACGGCAGCCCCATCGCCCATGAAAGAGGCGGGTTTTGTCATCCTCGTTTTCACCTGCGTTCTCGCTCACGAACTCTCCCACGCGCTGATGGCGAAAAGGTTCGGCATTCAAACCAAGGAGATCACCTTATACCCCTTCGGAGGGATCGCCTCGATTATGGCCCAGCCCACCCCTAAGGGTGAGCTCTTCATCTCTATCGTGGGACCCATCACGAACCTCGTTATAGCGGCCGGACTCTATCCGTGGACCGACATCGGGTCTCTCGTGAACAGGGACCTCACAACCCTCACGTTGCTCGATCGTCTCTTCATCACCAATATCGCCATCGCTGTGTTCAATCTCTTACCAGCCCTTCCCATGGATGGTGGGCGTGTAGCGCGCGCGGTATTGAGTCTTCTCCGCGTCAAACAGCCGACGAGAGTGGCGGCTCGGCTGAGTCAGGGCATCTGTCTTCTGATGGGAATCGCGGCCATCGCGCTTGAGCAACCGATGCTCCTCGTTATCGCTTTCATCATCTTCTTTGGAGCTGTGCAAGAATACGTGCGAGCCGAAGCTCGGATCGTCGCGGTCGCGTTTACGGTTCGCGACGCCATGATTCCCCGAGGGCGTCTCGAAACCTTCACACATGGAACAACGGTATCAAAGGCACTGAGAACCGCCCTAACCTCGCTTCAGCCCCTCTATCCCGTCATGCACGGTGATAAAGTCATCGGAATCATCCACCGTGATGACATCCTTGAGCACGCCGCCACGCAGCCCGACGAGTACCTCGGTTCAATTATCCTCCAGGAGGTTCCAACCATCGACGTAGAGTCCCCCCTCTCCGCCGCATTCACCACGCTTGAGGAAACGGGCACGCCCGTTCTGATCGTCACGCAAAAGGGGGAATTTATAGGACTCCTCGTACACGACCGACTCTCCGATTTCCTCCTCCTGCAAGGGCTTCGAGATAAACGTTCAAAGGATGATGACGCCGAATGGTCGACGCCTCTCTAGCCTCCCAAGAATCACCGTCAGAGGAAGTGAGCGCGTCACCTGAGACGCGAACGCTCACCTCTCGCGCGCTTCTCACCCTTATAAAAATGGTGGGCCTCATCCCGATCTCAGCGCGAAGCGCGCTGGGGGGCGCCATCGGAAACCTCGTCGGACGACTTCCACTGCGAGAGGCCCGTATCGCCGCGCTTCAACTCCAGGCGTTTCTTCCGGAGGCCTCATCATCGAGGGTGGTTCCCAAGATCTTCGAGAACGTCGGTCGCTCGATGATGGAGAGCTTGAACTTACACCCCCTCTTGAAACCACCATTCACCCACATCTCGTGCCCTCAGTGGGACACGATCCTTAAATGGACAAAGGACGATCGACCGATCATCGCGTTGACCGCGCACACGGGGAATTGGGATCTCCTCGCCGCGTACACTATCGCCCGTGGGATCCCTCTCGCGACGGTTGGCAAAGAGGCCCGCAATCCAGATGTACAGGTGGCGCTCCGCTCGATGCGAGAGGCCTACGGAATCGACACGATATGGCGCTCGGACAGAAGCGGAATCAAACGAATTATCGCCTGCTTCAAGGAGCGTCGCGTCATGGCGGCGCTGATCGATCAAGACACTCGAGTCGATAGCGTCTTCGTACCCTTCCTCGGTACACCAGCTAAAACTCCATCCGCTCTGGTTGATCTCGGCAAACGATTCAACGCCCGTTTTGTGAGCGCGTTCATCATCCGCACGAAAGGAACGCACTTCGAAATTCACACAGAGGAACTCGACAGCTCAAAGAGCACCGAGGAGATCCTGGCGGAGTATCACCGCAACCTTGAGCGGCTTATCCGCGAGCGCCCTGACCAATGGGTATGGATTCACAAGCGATGGAGAAGCGACCCCTCAGGGACTACTCTCGGCACAAAGGATTACCTCAAAAAGCTTGATCGGACGATTCATTCTAGTCGGGCGTAACGAGGTGCGTTACAAAGGAAGCCCTATGGTTTTCCCGCTCCGTCGCTCGCTATCCTCCACCATCATCGGTTCACTCGCGCTTGCGCTTACCTCTGGCTGTTTCTCAAGCGGCCCGACCGAGCTTGTCGAGGCAGAACAGCTCACCAGCGATGGAAAACACGACGAGGCGATCACGATGTATCGCGAACATATCGCGAACCGCCTCGAGGTCACCGACCGTCCCGAATGGGAGAATCCCTACTTCTATCTTTTGAACGTTGGCGACATCGAACTTAACCGCGGAGCTGTCGATAAGGCCCTCGCGACGTACGAGGAGGCGGAGCGTGAAAAGGTAGAGCTTCCCCTCGTCGCCGACCGATATCGCGCGGTGGCTTCGTGGTATGAGGAGCATGGGCAACTTGAGAAAGCGTTAGAGATCCTCACAAAGTATCGCGATAAGGATCCCCTTATCTTTGATTCGATGTTGGATCGGGTGGCGCGGGAGTTGACGGAGCGCGGGCAGTAAATTTGGGGTCCGGTACCCGGGAGGGCGGCAATTCCTGGCCGCCGTGTTTCTTGAGATGAACGCCCTTTGCGTGGTCCGATTTTTCGGCGACCAGGAACGGTCGCCCTCCCGGTTCAAGCCCCTTATCTCACCACCAACTGCTGCATGAACCCATCATCCTTCACAGCGGCCTCAAGGGCGGTCGCCATGGCGGTTCCCAGCGTTGCTTGAATATCGCTCTCTCCGAGCACGGGATGGGTCTTGTTTGCTTCACCTGAATAGGTGGCACGATAGAGAACCTCTGACTTCGGTCCCTTGATCGTCACCTTCACCTTGGCATTCGCGACAACCTTTGACGCTGGGAAATCCGGAGTTACGCGCGCCTTCCAGTCCACAACCTCACCTTCGATGGTTGGAGCCTGAAGAAGCACAACCCGCACGCCCGCTTCACGGAGTTGCCGCTCAAAACCGGTTTGCACAGCTGTCCCCACCGATCCTTCGGTACGAACCTGACGACCATCTATCATCGCGATGGTGTCTGATGAGCGCCCATCAAGAAACGGCCCGATCCGAGCTTTTGATCCCGCGGCGGCGTTCGCGACAACAGGATTCTTCTCCGCGTCCTCGTTGACCACATCGGGCGCCTCCATCCGAAGCCCCAAACTTGGAGCGCACGCGGAGACAACGAGAGAGAGGGCGAAAACGGAGAGAAACTTGGTTGTATTCATGCCCCTGAGTGTGGAGTCTTAGGCGAAATTGCGCAACTGGGAGCGTATGGTCAGCACCTCCTGTCGCACACTCTCCGCCTCATCGCGAGCGGCGATATCAAGAAGCGCTTTCGCGCTGGATAGGGCGCCCTCCCCCAACCGTGACGCCATCACGGCCGTAGCCCACACCGAGTGCTGACGAACAAGGGGCGATCCGTCGTGTCTAACCACCTCCCCAAGGAGGGGAATAAGATGCTCCGCATGGGTGTTCGCCGCGACAACCGCGGCGTTCCGAGCTAGCCCCTCTCGTTTAGCCCGCATCACCGCCGTCCCCTGAAAGACCGCTCGATACTCCTCGTCACCGCGCATCCGAAGTACCCGCTCGAGCGAAACGGTAGGACCGACCCCCTCCTCTCGCCCTAACTCTGGAACCTGAGGGCCGAGGCGCTTCTTGAGCGGCACGATGTTGAATGGACATACCTCTTGGCAGATATCGCATCCGAAGAGCCACTCACCAATCCACTCGCGCTCCTGATAACTCAGCGCGCTTCGCTTCTCGATAGTCAGATACGAGATACAACGCCTCGCGTCGAGGACATGCTCCTTCACAAAGGCTCCGGTCGGACACTTCGAGAGACATTGTGTACACGTACCGCATGAGGATGGGGAGCGAGGCTGATCCGTTGGCCGCTCAATCTCCAGGTTCCACAGGAGCTCGCCCAAGAAAAAGAAGCTTCCCTCTTTAGGAATTATCGCCATCGTATTCTTGCCGATGAATCCGAGCCCCGATCGTCGGGCAAGCGCTCGCTCAAGAAGGGGAACCGAATCAGCGAACACTCGATACTCAATCGAATGACCGACGTGCGATTGCACAACCTCAAGGAGCCGTTCAAGGCGACGCCGTAGGACCTTGTGGTAATCCCGCCCCCACGCGTACCGGGCGATACGACCGTACCCTGGCGCACGTTCGGGGCGTGGCGTGCGGTCGTAGGCGACGGCGATAACGACGATACTCTTCACAGACGGAAGCAGTTTCGCCGGCGTAGTGAGCAGCTCAGAGGGTCGCTCCATGAACGCCATCTCGGCTGCCAAACCCTGCTCTTGCCACCCCTCAAGGTGGGGGCGGTCCTCGACCAATTCGTCGGGAGTAGCTACCGTCACGATAGAGAGTCCGACCTGGGCGGCGAGTGTCTTGAGATGTTCGAGGGACAGGACCGTCATAACGTACACAAATGATACCAGGAAGTTGCCCTCAAGGGTTGACCCAAAGAGCTACTTCAAGTAACTCTAGGGCCCTTGGAAGAGACCCCCTGCCGTACCGGGGACCGAAAGGTTAGTCTCGCCCATATATGTCTCCGTCGTCTAGCCTGGCCTAGGACACCCGCCTTTCACGCAGGTAACACGGGTTCGAATCCCGTCGGAGACACATTATTTCCATTCGGCGCTGTTATTCCCGCTCGGCGCTTCGGCCCAGGGGGCTTTGCCCCCTCTCGCCGCTCAACGCGGCTTCTCCCCGTGCGGTTGTGATTGGGGTTCGATCTTCACCTCACCTTGTTTCCTTCACACCTGGTTTCCTTCACACCTTGTTTTCTTCACACCACATTTGCACGTCATTCCGCCGCCCTCCGGGTGAATTAATTTCCCCTTCATCATTCCCGTGGTAACGTCCCCTCGGACCAAGATGGCCCCTACAAAGACACCTATGACGCCAGCCCCGACTATCCAAGACGCACCAACGCAACCCTCCGCTAAGGAACGGTTCGCGCACGCCCTCACCCTCGTGCCTGAGATAGCAACCGTCGAAGCCCGCATCCGAAGCACGTTCAAGTCGGACGTCGCTATCATGCGCGAGATCCCCGAATACCTCTTAAGCCTCGGAGGCAAGCGCATTCGCCCTATCCTCGCCCTTCTCTGCTCTAAAGCGCTCGGAGCCGAGGAGATTACAGAAGATATCATCGACATCGCCGCTGGCATCGAGTTGATTCACATGGCGACCTTGATGCACGACGACATCATCGATCAATCACCGATCCGTCGTCACAAACCGTCGGCGTACGCGAAGTATGGCACTCCAGGAACCCTTCTCTCCGGGGACTTCCTCCTGACGCGCGCGTTCGGTCTCTGCTCACGGCTCGACCGTGAAATAATTGAGGCGACCGAGCAAGCATGCATCGAGCTTGTCGAGGGAGAGACCCTCGAGATAGCTGTTCCGCTCGGCGAACATACACCTGAGTCGAGCCTCACGATCGCGACCCGCAAAACCGCGTCGCTCTTCCGCCTCGCTGCGTTCTGCGGAGCGTCCCTGACAGATTCTCCTGATGACGTGAAGGAGAAGATGACCAAGTTCGGAGAATCGCTCGGCATCGCCTTCCAGATCATCGATGATATCCTCGACGTGACCTCTGACGAGGCCACCCTCGGTAAGCGACCCGGGATCGATATCGCGGAGCGCAAGCCGTCTCTGATCAACATTCTCTGGATCGCGAGCGGAGATCCGGCCGCGAAGCGATTGCTCGTCCCCCCGGATCCATCCACCGAACAGACCTTCGTTGATGAATCGCTCGCCAAATTGCGCGAGAGCGCTGTGCTACTGGAGGCGAAAAAGGCAGCTCGCTATCACGCGGACATCGCGACGAAGAATCTCGCCGAGGCGCTTGGCGGCGATCTGAGCAACCTTACACCTGAAGGGGAAGCGCTGTTTGCCGTGATCGATTTCGCCTTAGAGCGGGTGTTGTAGAAGCAACCCGGCACACCGGAGGGCGCGCATTCCTGCGCGCCGCAATGCCCCGTACCCCAAACTCCCTTCGCCCCTCGCACCCATATGGCGACCAGGAATGGTCGCCCTCCGGTGTGCCGGGTCGAGCCAACGGGCCCAAAAACACCCCAAAAACACCCATAAAAACAACCCTCCCCCGCTAAAATCCCCATCCCTCGCCCCTTTTTCGCCTTTTCCCGTTTTTTCTAGGTTGCGCCCCTACCACCCCCTACCATAACGCATGCAGTCTTCTCGATACGGGGCGACCTTTATCGAGAACACAGGTTACAACAGTTTTGCTCATTGGTTTTCGAAGTGAGCTTACGTTCTGACGCCCTTTGCCGTGTGTACGCCGGAGAAGAGTGTTTGGAGGTGAGCGGCTTCAATCGTGAATGTACGACTAACTTTTTGGAGTCTACAGTGAGCAGCTCAGATCGTTTACCTGAAATGGATCTCGCGTATCTCGGCGGGAAGGGATACACGGCAGTTAGTGAGTTAATGAGAGCAATGATCCTTCGAACTATCGAGGATCTGAGCAGTGGACCAGAACTTCGACAAGAGGCACTCGATTACCTCATGGACGAAGACGAGGAATACGTTCTCTCCTTCAATTCGATCTGCCGTTACTTTGGATTCAATCCCGAAAAAACGCGGCACGCAATTCTGAACTCGAAAACGAAGATTCGTACGAGACGCAGAGCGGCGTAACTCAAAAGGGGCTCCGAGAGCCCCTTTTTCTTTGCCTTACTTCCGCTCGATCTCCCCCTCCCATTTTTCAGTGACATTTATCACAACGGGCAACGTACGGTCTCCCACGTGACTACAGTGAGGGAAAGCAACCTTCCCCAACAGGAGTGCCCATATGAACAACATCGCCCATCCCCTTCCCTCTGACGCCTCTCTTGAGCAACGCCTCACACTCAGACACATTCGGGAACGCACCTATCTACCCGACGCCCAATCCCCCTACCACGGCATATCGCACCCCGATACGGTGTGGTCGAAAGCTGAGATCTTGATGGAGCGATGCGCTCACCACGGCATTCCGGTTGATGGCGAGGCCCTCCGCAACGCCATCGAACTACACGATGCCTTATCACACATGCCGGCTCGCATGCTCGGCTACGAGAGCGCTGAGAGCTTGGCCGCAACGTTCACCTATCGCTTCCTGATAGAGAACGGGTATTCCCAGTCTAACGCCATGAAAGTCCACGACATCATCATGGCCACCAATCCCGACGTTCGCCCCTCAACACCAGAGGAGATAATCATCCGAGCGGCGGACCTCTGGAACATCGGATCCACGTTCGACGAGTTCAAGGAAGGGAGTCTCGCGTTGCACCAAGAGGCGCAACTAGCGAAACAAACGGAGATACCGTTCGGTAATTGGCTGCGTGGAGCATTCATGTACCTTGAGCGATTCATGTGGCCAATGTTGGACCTAACTCCGGAGGCGAGGGATAGCCAAGGCCGTTCCGTTTTTCACACGAGCGCGACGCGCAACATGGCCACGTTGTGGAGGGATACCTTTGGGGAACACACGCCGGTAACCGTCGAATTCTTTCCGAGCGGAAAGATCACCCCCTCGCTTCAGAATCCGCGGGAGTTCTACGTCGCGATTCATCCAGAGGAGACTCGACGCAAGGAGTCCCTCGCGGAGCTCGCGGGAAGCGCGCTCGCCTGCGAAGGGGCCGCGCTCGCCGTGCCAGGAACAAGAGGTGCGTTTCCCCTCCCCGATGAGTTCTGTTCTCGCGTGATATGTCACGACCCTTGCGTGGAATCTCTGCGCGAGGCGCTACGAATCACTAGGCGCGGAGGAACAGTTACTCTAGACTTGCCTGGCAACACTGACTCACGGCTCCTTGAGGTTGCTCAAGCCTTTCAAACTACCGTATCTTCTTTCTCTCCAGACGGTAATCCAAGAAGGGCCTTGATCATTACGAAGGAAGCGGTGCTCTGAGGAGAAGGGATGAGTTCATCAACACAACCAGAACTATTGGAGCTCGAATCGACTCCTCCATTTTCGCATCTCTGCGCCGAGGAGCGTGCCACGCTACACCATCGACTCTCCGTGGTTGAGATACCGGCAGGAAAGTACCTCATTACAGAGGGCACACCGGGCGCTGAGATGTACTTCATCGTGAGTGGCAGCATCAAGGTGTGCAGTTTCCGAAATGGGAAGGAGGTCATCTTGGCGCTCCTCCGTCCAGGCGAGGTAGTCGGAGATATCTCACTCCTCTGTGGAGGTCCGCGAGTCGCTGATGTTGTCGCCCTCACCAACTGTCGGCTGTTCCGGTGCTCTAAAGAGGATTTTGAGGCCCATCTCCTTGAGTTTGGTGGTCTGGCGCTAGCGATGCTCAAAAACCTCGCCCTACGGGTTCGTTCCGCGTCGTCGAGGATCTCGGATCTCGCGCTCTTCGATGTGACCTCCCGCGTCGCTCGAATCCTCTTTGAGATGAGCGTTCCGAGCGAATATGACGGAGCGCCAGCTCACGTCACCCACGAACCGCCCACTCATCAAGCGCTGGCGAGCATGATCGGCTCCTCCCGTGAAGCGGTCACCCGAGCGCTCAAAGAGCTTGAAAAAACCAAGCATATCGTTATCGAAGAGAACCAGATCTACGTCCTCTCCCTTCCCACCTAAAACCGCGGGATTTGAAGGGTGGCTTAACCGCTCCCTGCGTCGGGATCTTCCCTTAAAAGAGCCCCTTACGGCACTGAGGTCACATCACCTTCACTGCCTCACATACCATCCTCTAGACCGTCACTACTTTAGGGGGGATTAAGTATGGGACGTCACGCAGGATCGGCGCACGCATTCGCCGAAGATATACCTTTTGTCTCAACACAACAGCCATCAGCGGTAGATCTCGCTCACATCAACTGGGAACAGCGAGTTCGCGGTGACGAGGAGCGTACCTTCATCGCGGAGATCAGAAAGAACGGAGGTGGAGAAAACAATTCGAACTACCTTCGCTACGCCGACTTCCTTGAGACGCAAGGGACAGAGGCTGATATCGCCAAAGCGGAGTTAATCAGGGATATGTGCGCGCTCGGAAGCGCGCGCACTCTCTCATCCGATGAGCGCGCCCGCGCCAAGCACTACGACTCGCTGCGCGCCGCGGAAGAGATAGGCCGACGTCTCGCGCCCTTTAGCTACGGTCGCGACACGAATGTTCGTCTTCGAAACGGCTTGATCGATGAGATAACCATCTCTGGATCGGGCGAAGGCGCGGGGCTTGTGGCATCAGTCGCGAAGGCGCATCCCATTCGAAAGCTACACATTCTGGAGTGTAGCAAGAACATCGCGTCGATGCTCAACGACGCGAAGGTAATGGAGGGTGTGGAAGAGCTGACCCTTCGTGGCGTAGATCCGGATGTGGCAAGTCTCGGGCACCTCGCGCCTAAACTACATACCCTTACCTGTCATCCACTCGACGCCGCGCCGGTGTGCGGATACAAAGGGACCCACTTTGTGCGAGAGCTCAACGTTATCGGGTGCCTTCCTGATAGCCACGAGGAGAGAAGGCGATGGAAGTTGATCGGCGAATACGTACGGATCGACGCAGTATCGGCGAGCTATCGCTTCGGTCCCTACTCCTTTCTCAATCGCTTCGTTCAGCCCGGAATAACAACCTCGCTTGATATCAACGCTAACATCGACGAGAACGGGATCGAAACACTCAAAGAACTAGCGCCCTCTCTTGAGCGGCTCACGATTCGAGGATACAGCCTATCATCCGAGGATTTCGCCGATATCTTTAGCACCCGGTTTCCGAAGCTTCGAGAGCTCACCCTCTCACACTCCAACGCGGATAGTTTGTGCGTTGAGGCACTGATAAGTTCGGGCACCTCCCATAATCTTGAGGTGGTGTCATTTGAGGGCACGCACATCCAGGAGTCCGGTATGGAGTTGTTGGACTCCGGGAGGAACTTCCCGAAACTTCTCTCAATCACGGTCAGGTAAGGTCATACCTGGGGAGAAGAGGTGGTTAGCGGCATTTAGTGAACATCGATCGTTCGCCATTTGAGGTTCGGATCTCATTTCCGCTACGGTGTTCTCAGAGGGCTGTTCAGGTATGGGATCTCAGGTGCAGGTTGTTTGGTTTAAGCGGGATCTTCGAGTCCTCGATCACGCCCCGCTCTCCTCCGCGGCTCACGCGGGTCCCGTTCTTCCCCTCTACATCTTTGAACCCTCGGTGTGGAATGCTCCCGATATGAGCTCACGACATCGATGGTGGGTCACGGAGTCCGTGCGAGAGCTGCGTCAGGATTTGGCGACCCTCGGACAACCCCTCGTGGTACGGGAGGGGGAAGCTCTAGACGTTCTTCGTGAGCTTCAGCGAGCCTTCGGAACGTTCACCCTCTGGTCGCACGAAGAAACGGGAAACGCGCAGACCTTCGAGCGTGACAAGGCGGTAGGGGCTTGGTGCCATAAGAAAGGAATAGCGTGGCACGAGCCCCGACAGTTCGGTGTTGTGCGACGTCTACGAACACGCGAGCGATGGACGACGCGGTGGGAAGAATTGATGACCGCACCCGTTGAACCCCCTCCCCAGTGCCTCTCCCCTCTTCCGATTGAGATCGGCGATATCCCACCGGTGCCCGGCGATTTCGAGCCATCCTCCCTTCACCAAAAGCCCGGGGAGCGCGCCGCCCACCACTGCTTACGCTCATTTCTCACCGAGCGTGGAGAGACCTACTCACGCGCCATTTCAAGCCCTTTGACGGCTCGACATTTCGGCTCTCGACTCAGCCCCTACCTCGCGTGGGGGAACGTCTCGATGCGAACCGTGGTGGCGGACACACGAAAGACCATCTCGCGACTCCGAGAGAGTCATCCCCTCGCCCGTGGCACGTGGCTTCGCTCACTCTCGGCCTTCGAGTCCCGACTCCACTGGCATTGCCACTTCATTCAGAAACTTGAGATGGAGCCCTCGATAGAATTCCATACCTTCATCCCTGCGCTTGATACGATGAGGGACGGGTACCACAACGAGGAGCACCTCACAGCGTGGCAGGAGGGGCGCACCGGCTACCCATTCGTTGACGCCTGCATGCGTTCACTTCGCGCGACCGGATGGCTCAACTTTCGTATGCGAGCGATGCTCGTCAGCTTCGCGGCGTACGATCTCTTCCTCGATTGGCGAACGTTCTCCCATTTCCTGGCGAGAGAGTTCTTAGATTATGAGCCGGGCATTCACTATCCGCAGATCCAGATGCAGTCTGGCACCACCGGGATCAATGCGCTGCGTATGTACGATCCGGTCAAACAGGGGTACGACCACGATCCGCGGGGCGATTTCGTTCGAGCGTGGGTGCCGGAGCTTGCCGCGATCAAAAGTCCGCTGATTCACGAGCCGTGGAAGCTCTCCCCCGTTGAATTGAACGAGGCGGGGGTACAGATAGGCCTGGAGTACCCTGAACGGGTGGTCATCCACCTTGAAGCCGTCCGGCGCGCCCGCGAGGTCATCCGCGAGTGGCGCGGTCGCCCTGAGTTCCGGACCGAATCAAAAACCACCCTCTCCCGTCACGGCAGCCGGAAGCGGAGACAGCGTGGAACGGGGCGGCCGCACAGAGATACTTCGCAGCTATCCCTTTTTCCGACGGGAGAGGGATAAGAAAAAAACAGCTGAAGTACGATTCTGACTCATATAACCCGCACCCCTGCTTGACATGCCAAACGCCCTACTGATACACATAGCGGCGTTTTGACACATCTCGCTTCTCCGTTGTGATTCTAATTCACAGATCATACCGCGGAAACGAGGCTTTTCAGGAACTAAACACATGAAACGATTAGCAAAGAGCCTCTTTGCATCCGCGGCTCTTCTAACCTCCGCCCTCCCCTCAACAGCGCTCGCCGATGATCGGGATGAGATTAAGCTCCTCAAAGAGCGCTTGGCCGCTCTTGAGGCCAAGCTGAACGACCAGGACAAGAAGATCGTGGAGCAGGACAAAAAGGTTGAGGAGACCACCACATCGCTTGCGAGCGAGATTAAACAAACCCGGATTGGGCAACTCCTTCCTGAGAAGAAAGAGCTCAAGAGCCAGTGGGGTATGGGTCCGGCCGCATCAAGCGTCTATAACGTATCGAGCGGTCTTTCGATCGGTGGATACGGTGAGGCGAATTACCAGGCCTACGTAGATAACGCGGACGGTAAGGACAATAAAGCGGATACGCTCCGCCTGGTCACCTATATTGGGTACAAGTTCAGCGATAACATCCTCTTCAACTCAGAGATCGAGCTTGAGCACGGCACGACCGATGATATCGGCGGAGACTCTGGCGACAAAGGTGGAGAGGTCTCGGTTGAGTTCGCCTACCTCGACTTCCTCCTTGAGAAGCAATTCAACGTGCGAGCCGGTAACGTGCTCATCCCCATGGGTTTCATCAACGAAATCCATGAGCCGAACTACTTCTACGGCGTTATTCGCCCGGATGTAGAGCGATACATCATCCCAACGACGTGGCGCGAGATAGGTATGGGATTCTTCGGCCAAGGAGACGCGGGTGGAAAACTCGAGTACCGAACCTACCTGGTAAACGGACTTCGAGCGTCACGATTTGAGGATACCGGTATCCGAGATGGACGACAAAAGGGTAACCAAGCCCTCTTCGAGGACGTAGCGTGGACTGGACGTCTTGATTTTACCCCTGACGCAGTTCCAGGACTCCTTGTTGGAAGCTCCTTCTGGGTAGGTGGATCGGGACAGAATGAAGAGTTCGATGGGAGCTACCCAACCGTTCTCACAACGATCGGCTCGGCTCACGCTCAATATAACTACCGACAGCTCCAACTCCGCGCGCTGGGCGCCTGGACGGGAATTCAGAATGCAGCCGACGTTAGCGAGCAGAACGAAGAGACGATCGGAAGTCGCCAGGACGGATGGTATGTTGAGGGAGCCTACGATATCCTTCCTCATCTTGTGAGCGGTACTCGGCAAAGCGTTGCTCCGTTCTTCCGCTATGAGCGGATGGACACCCAAGCCGCGGTTCCGTCCGGCTTCCCTAGGGATGGTTCGCTCGATCAAACGATCTACACGGTCGGACTATCCTACAAGCCCGTCGACAAGGTTGTAATCAAGGCCGATTACAAGAACTACCAAGTTGATGGTCCAACACCACCAGCTGATGTGGTCGCGTTGGGTCTTGGCTTCGTATACTAAGAGGGATCAAGGATGGTGAAGGGGGAGTATCTCCACGGGGATAAACGGCGACGGGGTTCCACGCTCCGCCTCCTCCCATCCTTACTCCTTGCTCTGTGCGTCGCGGGGTCTCCCCTCTCCGCGCGCGCGGAGGTATTCTTAGCCCAAGACGAGGCGATGGAAGCGGCCTTCGGCCCCGGGACTCAGATGACCTCCCGCACCCAAAAGATCTCCGCAGACCAGAAAGCGGTCATCGAGGAGCTCGCGCAAACGAAACTTACCTCATCCTTCTTTCAATACTTCGAGGGTCGGCGAAACGGGGAATTGCTCGGATACGCGGTCATCGATTCGCGAGTCATGCGGACTAACTTGGCCGTATTCATGGTGGTCGTATCACCGGACCGAGTTGTTCAAAAGGTCGTGCTTCTCGCGTTTCACGAACCCTCTGACTATCAACCAACAGATACGTGGCTTAAACAGCTCGAGGGTCCTAAACCGATGCAGGATTTAGTGCCTGGACAAGGACTCGCTCCGATAGCAGGATCCACCCTGACCGTGAACGGATTATCGGACGGTGTTCGAGCGGTTCGGGCCTCGTTCGAAGTTCTCCTTAAGGAAACGAAGTAATGCGATTTATCATCACCGGCGAATGGAGTCGTAATACGCTCTTACGAGTGATCGTGCTCTTCTTTCTCTTTTACTGTTTCGCTTTTTGGCTCACGAATTTCGGACTCTACATGGAGATGGGATTGAGCTACCAAGGGGTCGTGGAACACTACCTCGGCTCGCCTGAAAAGTTCACCCGCCCGAAGAGTATCCGGGGGCTCATGGAGGTTAGTCACTTCCACCTCTTCGCGATGGGGATATTTTTAGTATCCCTCATGCACCTACTCCTCTTTGTGCCGGTTAACGGATTGCTCAAGGTTGTGCTGATAGTGGCCGCGTTCACGAGCGCGTTTCTTGATGAGGCCTCCGGATGGTTGATCGTGTTCGTGAGCCCTCTCTTCGCGTATATGAAGATAGCTTCATTTGTGATCCTGCAGCTCTCGCTGATCACGACGATCGCTCTCTCGGCATGGTCAGTGGCGATGTCGAAACGCAACGCCTATGCAGACTCGGCGCAACGACCTCGACCATCGTAGGTCTCATGCGAGTTACTCACTTCTTCCTACTAGCGATGAGCCTCTGTATCGGATGCTCAGGGATGTCGCACGACAGCTCCCCTCCTCCGGCTCTTGAGCAGGTCTCGGAGATCCGTTACGTGATGGGCACCCTGCTCGACATCACCATATTCGCGCCCTCCCAGCGCGATGGACGCGAGATCCTCAATGACACATTCACGATAGCTGAGCGCCTCGACTCCGTGTTGAGCACCTGGAAGTCGGAGAGTCCGGTGAGCGTCTTTAATCGAGATACCTCCACTGGGCTACGGCCAGTCGATCCTGACCTCTTCGCGCTTGTCGTGCGCTCACAGGAGCTCTCAGACAAAACTGATCACGCTTTCACCATCGGGGTGCGTCCCCTCGTTGAGATGTGGGAAGCGGCTGCCAAGACCGGTGTGACCCCATCACCATCAGCTATCGCCCGCGTAAAAACGCTCATCTCCCCCTCAAACATCAACACTTCTCCCCCATCGACCCTCGGCAAGAGGTATCCCGCGGTCAGGATCGAAACAGGCGGTATCGGCAAGGGATACGCAGTGGACTCTATGTCCACCTACCTCAAATCGCGCGGTGTGCGACACGCTTTTATCAACTTCGGACGCAGTAGTATCGCCGCCATCGGAACGCCACCCGGCGCGCCGGGCTGGAGGATGGAGCTCGCCCTGAGCGAGGGATCCTCGGATGGACCGGTCGAACTGCGGGATGAGACGCTCTCGGTTTCACGGGCGCGGGGCACACCCTTTGTGATTAACGGTATCGCCTACGCTCACATCTTTGATCCGCGAACGGGGATGCCGGTGAAAACATCTCGTGGAGCCGCGGTTCGCGGCCCCTCCGCGACGGATGGAGAGGCGTTTGTGAAGTATCTGGTTATCAGAGGGGCGCCTTCCAGTCGAATCTTGCGCCAGTGGGGAGATGTGGGGTGGATGGTGAAGAACGGGGAAACGATCGTAGGGTCGAAAGGTTTTGATATTGTGCGCGACCAATCCGAAGGGCCTGTCTCCTTGTGCCCTGTAGCTTCAGCGAAAGGGTGCTGACGGGCTCCCTCGCTGCCAAAGCTATGGGGAACATGCCGATCGCCGAAAATATTGATGACGCAAACGATCTTCGCGCAGGGTTTAAACGCGGCAGTCAGGAGTGGGCTGGGTAAGGTCAGGGATCAACTCCGTAGCATATCTGACCGAGCTATGTACCCAAATTCTCATCCGATATTTTGCAAGGACAGAGACATTCCATCTGGCGGCATGTCGCATATAGACAGGAAACAGTCGAACGTCCAGCTCGCGGCGCAGCCAACCCAACCGTGCCCCTATCGGAGATCTCCGACCATTTGATACGGTTGAGGTAATGAGCAAAGAACCAATGCCAACCAAGGACGATGTCGCTCGACTGATACGGGGCAAGCCATCAAAGGGAAGGATCGGGAGTCGTCAGATCCGACATCGCCTCCGTAAGGATGAACACGCGCGTCTGGAAATTGCCCGCTCTAGGGGCTACCTCGCCGTTACACCAGGCACCCGAGCAGCGTTACAGAACGCGTGGCATCTTGATCGCCTCGCAGCTATGAAGCCGTGCATATTCGTTCAGCATGGGGAGGATGGATACATCATCTCCGGGGAGAGAGAGGGCACCCCAATTCGCCTAACTGTGAGCAACTTGAGAGAGGTCGAAGATTTCCTAATGGACTATCAGGGTGGCAATGACCTTGCGTAAACTTTATCGCTCACCGCGCGTATGCGGAGCGTCAGACCTACGACGCCGCGAGCTTCAGCATCTTCTCAACACCGCGAAGCTTCATCTGCTTTAAGCGACGCTCCTCAGCCTCTTCTTGCGCGGTCAGGAAGCTTTGCTTCCCGAGCTTTTTAAGTTTTGTGTCTAATTCTTGGTGCTGCGTGTAGAGCTTTTTAAGTTCGAAGTTACTCTCTACCGCTCTCTCAATAAGCTCTCGCTCGTGACTCTCCATCCCGGATCTCCTCCCGCGTTCAAGACACTTCTTACGTACAGCACTGTGACCCTCAGTATACCCTCAGACCGTGGAACTTTGTAGAAATTTTTCGAGTACGATTCAACAAAACACCGCCGAGCCTCGTAAACGTGCTCGTACACGTAAACGTTCCCGCGCAACGATATGGTTTCGCCTAAAGCTCTGTTCTATGAGGAAGCTCTAACTAGACGGCGCGACGAACGTTATCGAACGCCCCGCCCTCTCACCATCGCGCCGGTGAGAGTAGAATCGGTGATCACGGATCGTACAGACCCCTGACTTTTCAATACCTTCCGATGGCGCGACCGAACGGAGCTGAACTGCGGCGGTCTCGGCTGTATCGAGGAGAAATTTCCCGTTCGGAGCAGCTCGATACCATGCGGTCTCTCCTATCGCCTCAATAACCTCAGGACCCACCTCATACACCTCACCTCCAGCGCACGCGAAGATAGCGGCCTCAAGAACGTCGCCTAACGCGTGAGCCACCTTTCCGACGATACCGTTTGCGAGTCCCCGCCAGCCGGCGTGAACGAGTCCCCACCCTGAGGAACCGCGAAGGACTACGGGCACGCAATCCGCCGTCGCGATCGCGTACCCAACCCGCTCTCCCGGAATATTCTGAGTTCGTGGCGCTATCACACTATCGTATTCACCGAACCGAAGGAGCGAACCCTCGGGCGACATCAACGCGACAGTATCAGCCGAGCAACGGGCGTCAAAAAAACGATCGCCGTGCGTCTGCTGGGGATTCGCGAGCATCGAGAGACCGGTGGCTCGATACACATCACCCACCGAGGAAACAAGCGCATCACCACCAAATGAGATCGGCCCGAGGGTCATTCCATGCACGATCCCCTCCTCCCACCAAGGACGATACACGAGGAGACGCAATCCGTTATGGTCGATAATCTCAAAGCGAGGATTCATCACGCCTCCTCACAGCGCTCCACGAAACGCCGCGATGAGCCGTTGAAAATCCTCAGGGACCGGCGCTGAGAAGGAGAGACGCTCCTTCGTTTTCGGATGGGTAAAGGAAAGAGTCGCCGCGTGCAGGGCCTGTCGCCCAAGGAGCCCCGCCGCGTCACGAAGAGGCTTCGGAAGATTCGCGAAATCACCGTACGCTGGATCACCTATCACAGGAGATCCGATCGAGGTCATATGCACACGGATCTGATGGGTGCGCCCTGTCTTGAGCGTACACTCAACGAGCGTTCCATGCGGAAACCGCTCCTGCACCTTCCACAAGGTCGTCGCGGGGCGTCCATGCTCGGCGATCGTCATAATCTTGCGATTCGTGGGGTGACGCCCGATCGGCGCGGATACCTCACCTTCTTCGCTGGCTTGAATCGCGCGAACCGCGCGTGGCGTTGAGTACACTAGGGCGAGGTACGATCGGCCGACACTTCGATCAGCGAACTGACGAGAGAGCGCCGCGTGAACCGGTGTCGATTTCGCGACAACGACAACCCCTGTCGTGTCCTTATCGAGCCGATGCACGATACCGGGACGATCGGACTCACCTACTGAAAGTTGTTTTTTACCAACATGATGCACCACCGCGTTCGCGATAGTATGCGTATCGTTTCCAGCCCCTGGATGCATCGAGATGCCAGCTGGCTTATTAAGTACGATCAGGTGGGCATCCTCAAAGAGGATCTCAAGTGGAAAGTCTAATGGCTTGAGGTGAGTCTTATCTTCGCTCGGCGCGACAACCTGTATGCGAGCGCCATCACCAACCTTAAACGCCGGCTTCACAACGACCTTGCCGTTAACAGAGACAGCGCCCTCCTCAATCCAGCGCTCAACCTGCGAGCGACTACACATCAAGGTCTGGGCGAGACGCTCGACGATAATCTTATCAAGTCGCGCCTCATTCCCCTGATGCTCCAGAACATGAACGTTATCCGCCATGGCGCAACCTCCGCGTAGCGTCGTCGATGTCTCGCGCTATCTGCGCTTTCAGCTCATCAACTGAATTGAATTTGAGCTCATCTCGCAATCGATCGATGAAGCTCACGTGCAATCGCCGGCCATAGAGACTCGGGAAATGTTCGTTCAAGATATGAACCTCAAGCCGCTCACCTACTCCATTGAAGGTTGGACGGAGTCCGATATTCGCGACCCCCTCGTAGTCCCGTCCCTCAATATTCACCTGACACCCGTACACGCCTCGCTTCGGAAGCAATCGTGTTCCGCACATAATATTCGCGGTCGGAAAACCGATCTGACGTCCCCGCTTATCGCCGTGACCTACACGGGACGAAATAGTGAACGGCGCGCCAAGGAGGGTCGCCGCGCCCCGCACATCGCCCTCAAGAAGAAGCTGCCGAATCCGTCGAGAGCTCGGTCGCTCTCCCTCTTCAAGACGTTTAGAAACTACACGCAACGCAATCCCATAGGCGGGAAGCTCTCGTTGGAGGTACGCGAGATCTCCCTCTCGCTTGTGGCCGATAGCCACATCCTCTCCCACCACAAGCTCCTTCGCGCCGAGAGCTTCCACAAGGACTCGCTCAATAAATTGCTTGGCGGTGACCTTTGAGAAATCCCGGGTGAAGTGAATTCCGTAGAGGAGCTCAACACCGAGTTCGCCGAGCCGCTCCCACTTCTCACGAAAGCTACTCAACGCGCGTGGCTCTTTATCGCCCCGAAGGACACGAACCGGGTGCGGATAAAACGAGACGACGATACGGGGGCGTTCCCCCGCGACCTCATTGAGCGCGGTAATGACATGCCGGTGTCCCAGATGAACACCATCAAAATTCCCAAGGGTCACCACTCCGCCCCGTAAACGCGAGGGGACCGGTGCCGGAAAACGGAGCAGGTGTGGAACGGTAGATCGGGTCATGCAAGCTCGTACGCTCGGGAACAACTCCCCGTCAGGGGTAAGCGGGGTTACCGCGTAGAGGCTACTTTAGCTCTTTTATCTTGTCTTTAGCCATCGGCGCCTCTGGAGACTTCGGATAGTCATCCACGAGCTTTCTGAGACTCAAGGTCGCCGTCTTACGGTCCCCTAAACGGGCCAGAACAAGCGCTTGGCGATAGAGGGCTGTCGGGGCCCGGTTGCTCTTAGGAAAGCGCGTGGCGACCTCCGTGTAGGCCCTTAGAGCCCCTCTATTGTCAGCCAGTCCATCGTGCGCGATTCCCTGCCAGAAGAGAGGAACAGCAGACTTTGGGGTCCCCGCAGTTCGCTCGGAAACCTCCTTCAACAGAGGGAGCGCATCAGCGAATTTACCCTCTCGAATGAGACCGAGACCATCAACGAATATCTGCGCCTGCTCAGCAGGGAGGTTCGATGCCCACTCCTCATCGGCTTCGAGTTCAGGAACGGGAACAGCGGCGGGAGGAGGCACGAGACGTTTCAGGTTAGAGAGGTCCTCCTTGAGAGCCGAGACCTCGGAACCGATCCGCTTGTTCTGAGAGAACTCGAGCTCCTCTACTCGACCAGCGAGCGTTCGAAGCTGAGAATCAAGTGAGCTGAGCGCATCAGTTTGCTCGGATTGCATCGCGCGAAGGTCGGCGATACTCCGCTCTAGTGATTTAATACTTCCACCACCCGCGGCACACCCGGAAAAGAGAGCGACGACGCCAACCAAAACAACTCTGCGCATAGTTAGAAACATCCCAAAAGAAAAGACCCTAGGGGAAGTATACCTTCTCCCTAGGGTCCATATAAATCCGCCTTGTTTTCATCGCAAGACGTAACTTGCGAAGCTTACGCGGCGAGATCTATTTAGTTCACCTTGAAGTGAGCACGACGGTTCTTAGCCCATGCCTCTTCATTGTGACGAGGATCTACTGGAAGCTCCTCACCATAGCTAACAGTGCTAAGGCTGGAAGCATCGATTCCCTCTGCGCGGAGAGCGTCAGCAGCAGCACGAGCTCGGTTCGATCCAAGCACCATGTTGTACTCAGCAGTTCCACGCTCGTCGGTGTGACCTTCTACCTGTACAGTCTTGCCAGGGTTAGCCTTGAGCCACTCAGCGTTTCCAGCAACGATGCTCTTAGCTGTAGCGTCTACCTTGTAAGAATCGAAAGCGAAATGGATGTCCTTGAGAGGTCCTCCATCTCCACTACCGATATTTCCCTCACCGGTGTTCGTGCGGCATGAACAACCAGTTACCATGAGAGCAATAGCGCAAACGGCTAATACCTTCAAACTTCGCATATCTCTATCTCCTCAAAAGTGGATTAAAACATGTAAAGACCAGTTTTACACCGCACACTGAAAACGTGGCGCCGACTCAGCTGACCTTTGACACTCGGAACCCGTTTGAACGCTGCAACCCCATACACCCTTAGTTACGGGGTTCGGTTCTGCAACAGATCGCCCAGAGGCCTTTCCGCCCGAACCTCTTCAGCTTTGAGTACTTAAACCCAAGGAAACACTCTATGTTCGTTCGAACTTTGACTGTTTTCCAGTAAGCTGTTGAAGTCGGTGCGTACTTGATACTCGACAACTCCTCTCCTGGCAAGCACTTAACCTTCAACTAAACAAAGTTGAAATGACTTTGGTCAGCGAAGGCCAATGACTACTCCGGAAGTGGGCCCCAGGTTGGCTCGTAATCGCCCCCTCGAGCTTTGGAGATCTGCTTGATGCTCGTTCCATCCGTGCGCATAATGGCGATGTTGTAGCCCCCTCCGAAATACGTGGTTGCGAAGGTTAAATACCTTCCATCCGGAGAGAAATCAGGGTCCTCATTACTACCCGAACTCGTCAACTGAAGAACGTTCTCACCGTTTACATCGCTCACGAATATCTGAAAGTTTCCATCCGCGCGACACACAAACGCTATTTTATCACCTGTCGGGGACCATGCTGGAGAGGTGCAATAGTTTGAGGTCACGAAACTAAATCGCTTAGCGTTCGACCCATCGATCCCCATCGTGTAGATCTGCGGCCCTCCACCACGATTCGAGCAGAAAACAACCTGACGTCCATCAGGAGAAGGCACCGGCGATACATCGATCGCGCGATTGGGCGGAGTGAGGCGTCGCTCAATAGTACCATCGGTGGACATGATCACGATATCGCTATCCCCGCCCTCAGTGCGCGACGTTACGAGGCGATCATTCCCGAGGAAGTGAGCCCCGATCTCGAGCTCTGTCGTTCGACTAACCTGCTTGGAGGACTTAGAACCAACGTTCATGATGAACAGGTCGGGGATGCGATTACGAAACCCGGTATACACAAGCCGAGTTCCGGAGGGATCCCACGCCGCGGACATCGAGAGACCACGATCATTGGTGAGCTGCCGTAGATTACTCCCATCCATATCCATGACGAAGAGCTCTTTAAATCGCCCGATTCGACCGGAGAAGGCGATCTCGGTACCGAACACACCCGCAAATCCCGTGTAGTATTTTAAGATGTCATTCGCGAAGCGGTGCGCGATCATGCGAGCCTGCGCCGCGTCGCCCTGATACTCCTTCGCCAGAACGACCTGCTGTTTCTGAACGTCGAGCAGGTAAAGCTGCGCGACAACACGGCCACCCTGAGCACTCACCCTACCCTTAACCAATCCCTCAGAGCCGATTGCGCTCCAATCAGAGAAGGTGGTCGCCTCGGGCGCTCCGCACTTTCCAGCGCTCTCGATGTACCCCTTCGGGTCAAGCACCTCGAAATACCCCGAGATATCGAGGTCACGCCGCATAACGGCCGGAATCTCCACCGCTGGCTCGCCTTGCTCCCCCTGGTTGCACATTTGAGGAAGAGCTATCGGAATAAGGCGACCAGCTCCTCGAACGTAGAGGTCGGTCTGCGCGGATACCGATCCGGCTGTAACTAAAACAAGAGAGATAAGTGCTAAAAACTTTTTCATGCCATTCCCTTTGGGCGAGTTTAGCGTCGCGTCGCGCGACGTCCTTCATACATGCCTCAGGACCGGGCGACACGCAACCGAGGTCCTGATCTTTCCGCCAAAGGGTGAAGATACCCATTCGACCAAACCCCCTCGTGAACGTGCACCTGCACGTAAACGTGCTCGTGCCCGACAAAACCCTCTTTCGAGAGGCACTACCGGGGGCGCCTACTCTCTTGGATCAAAGGTGGTCGTAACGCTCTTAAAGTACTTCTCGTACACACTCACAGGGGGAGCTGGGAATGGGCTAGCCTTCATCACCGCCCGAACAACGGACTCATCAAAGGTTGAGTTCCCTGAGCTACGCACTACTCTAACATTGCGAGCGGTCCCGTCCGGAGCTAACTCAAAGGCTATCTGGGTAATAAACGCGGCGTTGACATCGTACCACCGCCACGCTTCCTTAATACGAGCAAGGAGGAGGTCTCGATACCTGAAGAACTCAGGGGGACGAACCTCACCGCCGCCCATGCCAGAGCCACCTACCCGCGCGGCGCCAAACCCCTTTCCACCCGCGTCAGTGGAGTCACCAAGGTAACGCTGCATCGCTGCCTGAAGCCGCTTATCGACCTCATCACCATCGCTCTTCTCTTTGGACTTGGAATCGCTCTTCTTTGAAGAGACTGGCGTGGCCTTTGGCGTAACCTTCGGCGTGGCTTTTGGGGTCGCCTTAGGAGATGGCTGCGGGGTTGGCTTTGTCTCAGCGATGCTCACCTCAGCGTCCTCAGCCGGCTTCTCCTCAACAGGCTTCTCCTCTTGTTGTTTCTCCTGTTTTTGCTCTGGAGCGGTCTCAGCCTTGGTGTTCTTTACCGGAGCGATCGGGCTCGGTTTATCATCTTTGGCAAGTTGTGACTTACCACCGAGAGCCTTTCCGGGTTCAACGGTGACCGAATAGATCACCGGTTCGGGGAGATCTCCGAAGCCACCGAACGCGAACCCAACGATAGCTATCAAGGCCACCGCCGCATGCGCGATTAGGGACGAGTAGAACCCTATTCGCCAGCAACTTTCTGGATCATTGTGTGCCACGCTCTGAGCCAACCTAGGCGTCTCCCTTACGCGCCTTTGCCCTCTGGGGAGGCGGAAACCAAACCGATCTGCGTAATGCCACCCGCGTGCAACGCGGCCATTACCTCCATGATCCTTCCGTATCCGAGCGCCGAATCGCCCTTGATATAGATCTTGCGATCCTCTTCAGCGCGATTTGCGAAGATAGCCTTCACCTTATCGGCGAGCTCCGGAAGTTCGACCTTATTGCCCGCGCCAAGAAATATAGTGCCAGCTTTGTCGATCGATACCACGATCTGCTCTGTAGAGCCCTTGAGCGGAGCGGTCGTCGCCTTGGGAAGGTCGACCTCCACACCCTGCTGCATCATCGGAGCGGTCACCATGAAGATAACGAGGAGCACCAACATCACGTCCACAAGGGGCGTTACGTTAATCGCCGCAATCGGTCCGTCACTGTCAGCGCTAAAGTTTCCACCAGCCATTGAAGCCTACCTACTTAACTAAGTGTCGACGAGCGATGTTCATGAACTCTTCAGAGAAGCTGTCCATCGATTGACGGAACTTACGAACCGCCGCGGTGAAGTAGTTGAACGCGATAGCCGCTGGAATCGCCGCGGCGAGTCCGACCGCCGTAGCGACAAGCGCCTCAGAGATACCAGGCGCTACAGCCTGAATGGTTGTGCTCTTGGCCTGCGAGAGTCCGTGGAAAGCGTTCATGATTCCCCACACCGTTCCGAAGAGTCCGATGAACGGAGCGGCGCTCGCTACGGAAGCGAGGAAGGTGACCCCCCTCTCAAGGCGATGGGTTTCCTCAAGCTCAGCCCGCCGAAGAGCCCGCTCAATAGTGCCAAGGTCTGACTCATGGTCGGACGGAAGGGTTGTGGCACGTCCTTTGGCTTCCTGGACGGTATGGAGGAGCTCCCGGTATCCCGACGAGAAAACGGTCGCCAACGGGCTTCCGATCAGGCGGCGGGTCGACTCGTCGATACGAGCGAAATTGCGGCTATCCCAGAAAACTTGTGAGAACTGGTCCGAGAACTGTTGCGCCTTCTTGAACTGAATGGTCTTTGCGATGGTGATCGCCCAGCTCCAAACAGATAAGAGAATCAATATGATAAGGACGCTCTGAACGACAAATCCGGAACCGAGAATCATTCCGAGAACGCTTGGGGCTTCTACGACTGCGGTTGGCTCCACGGGGGCAATCTCCTTAATGAAAATAACGCAGCTAACTATGCCATACCTAGTCGGTTGACACCAGTCTCGGCTGGGGTGGTTTCTTTTTTAAAGGCGGGGGGTTATAACCACCGGGTTAACGTAAGAACACTTTTAGGAGTTCAATCCCATGACCGTAGGAATCGGAATCAACGGATTTGGCCGTATCGGACGCAATATTCTGCGCCAGCTTTTCACGACCAAGAAATCAACCAACATCAAGGTTGTCGCAATCAACGACCTCACTGACCCAGCCACCCTGGCTCACCTCCTCAAGTACGACTCGGTACACGGCCGCTTCCCCGGCACCGTTGAGGCTGGAGACGGCTACATCACGGTAAACGGTCAGCAGATCAAGATCACGGCAGAACGCGACCCAGCGAAGCTCCCATGGAGCTCCCTCGGCGCCTCGATCGTGCTTGAGTGCACCGGTATCTTCACCGCGAAGGAGAAGGCACAACTTCACATGCAGGGCGGCGCTAAGAAGGTTATCATCTCAGCTCCAGCGACAAACCCTGACATCACCCTCGCCTACGGTGTAAACCACACGGCGTACAAGCCAGCTGAGCACCACATCATCAGCAACGCTTCGTGCACAACGAACTGCCTTGCGCCCCTCGCGAAGGTACTCGTTGAGAATTTCGGAATCGTTCGCGGAACGATGACGACGATCCACTCGTACACGAACGATCAGTCGATCCTCGACCTCCCTCACAAGGACCTCCGACGCGCTCGCGCGGCGTGCATGTCGATGATCCCAACGACGACGGGCGCCGCTAAGGCCGTAGGTCTCGTTATCCCTGATCTCGTCGGCAAGGTAGATGGTTTCGCGATTCGCGTTCCAACTCCAGACGTATCGGTCGTTGACTTCGTGGCTGAGCTCGCTCAAGACGCTACCGCTGAGGACGTTAACCGCGCCCTCAAGAGCGCGAGCGAGAACACCCTCAAGGGAGTCCTTGGATTCTCTGAGGAGCCACTCGTGTCGATCGATTACACAGGCGACACACACTCCTCGATCATTGACTCACTCTCGACGATGGTTATCGGAAAGCGCATGGCGAAGGTCGTATCATGGTACGACAACGAGATGGGCTTCTCGGCGCGTATGTGTGACGTAACCGAGATGATCGCGAAGAGCCTCTAATCAAGGACTCGTGACCAAGCGGGGGCTCGCCACAAAGCGACCCCCGCTTTTTTAATTACTTTTTTCTGAACAAAGCACCTTATGCGAACAAAACACCTCCTCGCTGGAAACTGGAAGATGAACCTCGGGCCAACACAGGCTCGCGCGTACGCCAAGCAGTTGAAGGAATCCATCAAGCCCCTCACGAAGACAGATGTGTGGGTAGCGCCAGCCACTATCAGCGCGGCCGCCGTTGCTGAGGAGCTTAAAGGCACCGCGCTCCACATCGGAGCGCAGAACGTCCACTGGGCGGAGTCTGGAGCGTTCACCGGAGAGACCTCTCCCCTCTTTCTCAAAGACCTCGGCGCCACCTTCACCCTTACGGGACACTCAGAGCGTCGCCAATTCTTCGGAGAGACCTCCGAGACAACCGCGCAGCGCACACAAGCCGCGCTCAAAGCGGGACTTGAGGTGATCGTATGTATCGGCGAGACCGAGAGCGAGCGCACAGGTGGCAAGACGGAACGGGTGCTTGAGGAACAGCTTCAACCGGTTCTCTCTGGTCTTACCACGGAAACAGCCACGAAAGTTATCCTGGCGTACGAGCCGGTATGGGCGATCGGAACCGGAAAAGTAGCCTCGATCAAGGATATTCAAGAGACTCACCAACACATCCAAAAGGTGTGGGCATCCCACAACCTTCCTGGAAGCGCTGTCATCCTCTACGGCGGCAGCGTCAATCCAACCAACTTCGCTGAGATCTTGGCGCTCAAAGAGGTTCACGGCGCCCTCGTTGGCGGCGCGAGCATTAAGCTTGATCAGTGGTTGGAGTTGATCGCGATCGCGGAAGGAACCGCAGTGTAGGCAGGTGCCACATCGGGAGGGCGACCATTCCTGGTCGCCGAAAAGGCACGGCATCGCGCACGATTCTCGCGGAACGCAACACGGCGGTCAGGAATGACCGCCCTCCCGACTCCCAGAGCTATCGCTTAAAACGTCGAAACCATCGAATCAGTATTTTGTCGAAGCGCGGAGCTTCCGACGAGGAAGAATCGATCGAGTGAGTTCGGCGCGCTGTTCTGCTTAAACGCGATCATGTATTCACCGGTACGCCCCTGACGAAATCGTCGAACCTTCGGATAGAACGAGTAGCTCTTCCAATACGGGCGGGCGCCGAATCTATCGTACGCCACAAAGGTCCACACACCGTGCGCGTCGCCGTTGACCCGGATAGATCGTCGGTTATCTGACGCGCTTCTCGGTCCAGGCATCTCAGAGATCTTACGCCCATTGGCGTATACCATGACCTTCTCGATATCGGTTCCGCGGAACGAGAGCTCCGCTCGAAGCGTCGCTGGCGAGCGTCCATCCATGCCCCAGCCGCGGGTTTGACGTTGGCGCACGTTAACATCACGAAGAACCATTCGTGGCACGAAGTAGTCGTGAATCTTCTCCTGCGCGTGCAGTCCGACACGATCATCGATAAACGACACGATCGGAAGTTTGAGCCACTCCAAAATCGTCCCACGATCGAGTCCCGAACGCGAGAGCGCCTGAATGGTACTCACGTGAAGATCCTGTAACCCGGTCAGGAGCTGCTTTGTCGACATCCCCTTAGCGCTCTCACGAGCGGCGAGATCGAGTTGATCCATGAAGGTTTCAACAACGGATTGAGCCTCCATGTTCTTGGGGATCTGCTTCTTGATGAAGACCCGCACGTCGTTCCGACTTTGCTTGAGGAGCCCTTGGAACTCCTTGCCACCGAGCTTCTCGATAGACATCGAAGCTGGCACCTGAACAGCGGGAGCGGACTCGCCTGCTTTCACCTTGAAGTTCCAACCATCAAAGAGACCGGGGCGCTCGGACGCCGTCTCCTCGCCATCCTTGTTGCGAGAACCCTGACGAGCGGGCGTAGGGGTCGCGTCCACAGCCGAGTTGAGGGCCTTGAGAGCGTCTGGAGAGAGTGAACCCTTATCCTCGGTCTGCTCCTTAACTTCACGACGCGCGCGCGCTTCGACAGACGCGCGCTTCTCACCGCCGTTTTTGCCAGGAGAGTTCAGAGCGAACTTGATCGCTTCAGGAATGAAAAAGAGTCCTATCACCGCAGCGGCAATGATGAGCGTTACGACGATCGTTCGGCCCGAAAGTCCTAAGAATCGACTGTCTTGAAAAGGTGCCATGTGTTCCTTATTACGCACTACGTCCTCCATGGATATGGAGGGATCTACGTACCGATGTGACATGGTAATGGTCACAAAAACACTATGCAAACAACGGGGTGTAGATTCAGACAGTTAGCGACTCTAAGCGACGGCTAAGGGGCGTGGAGGACTCAGAGGAGATGGCCTTTTGGGCGCAAGCCTTTCCCGTTAGCGAACACGGCGACCAGGAATGGTCGCCCTCCCGTTGTGCGAGCTCGTGATCCGGGAGGGCGGTCATTCCTGACCGCCGCGTTGGAATCCGCGGCAAGGTCGTTAGTGAAATGAAACATTTCGGCGACCAGCATGTCCCGAGCACAGTCGAGGGGGGAATAGTCGCCCTCCCGTTGTGCGACCCGTGACGTGGGAAGGCCCCCTACCCCACCAACCCCCACAACGACTGCACATCACCCGTGAGACGCGCGCCAACTTGGCTGATCACGTGACGAGCGAGGAAGCATGCTCGGTGCGCGGCATCCTGCGGCTTGAGACCCTTAGTTACTCCGTAGAGGAAGGAACCCGCGAAGGTATCTCCAGCGCCGGTGAGATCACGCGGCTCGCATGGGAAGGCTGGCGTGTGAAGCTCCTCCCCTTCCCACCACATATACGCGCCACGAGGGCCAGCGGTGATGACAACATGAGGGAATCGGTCCTTAAGCTTTCGGCCTGCCTCAACGACATCCTTCGCTCCAGAAAGGGCGAACGACTCCTCCTCGTTCGCGAAGATGAGGTGCGTTTGCTCAAGCGCCGCGTTCAGGTGTTCTCCGAACGCGTTGACAACCCACGCCTCAGAGCAGGTCACGGCGATCTTAGTGTTCGACTCCTGAGCCACTCGAATAGACTCCTTAATAGCCTCTCGGCCAGCGTCCGAGTTCGAGAAAACGTATCCCTCAACGAACAACCAGTGGGAATCCGCGATAATCTTTGGATCAACATGCTGCGGAGCGAGGCTCAAGCTAGCGCCGAGCGCGGTTCGCATCGTGCGCTCCGCGTCAGGAGTGAGGAGCACCACGCAGGTGCCCGTCGCGAGATCCTTCGAGAGAGGAACCGGAACCTTCATCCCAAGCGAGAGGCACTCATCTCTGTAGAAACGGCCATACTCGTCATCCGCGAGATGACAGCACACCGCGCTTTTTCCGCCCAACTGAGCGATCGTGATCATAGAGTTCGCGACCGACCCACCACTTCGCATAACGGGGCTCTTCGCTCCTACCCGTTGAAGGAGATCCTTCTGGTCCGCTGCCTCTACCAGGCGCATCGTGCCCTTCTCATATCCGAGCGTCGAGAGCTCCTGTTCAGAGATATCCGCGAAGATATCTACGATGCCGTTACATACTCCTGTTACGTCGATTGACTTCATGGTGGATCCTAAAAAATGAGACACCGACCGAGTCTGCCATATTTAACTGGACGCGAAAACCGGTGGAGCGACAATTAAATACCCCCGGTTGACAACTCAAAACAGGGCAAAACAAACCTTTTCCGGCCGCGTGTCTAATCGCAATCATGGCAACTCCCACGGCAGCTCCCTACCGTGCTCGTCAACACTATGACGGCATATCTCGTATGATTGCGCCCTCCTCCGCACCCACATTGCGCGGCTCAGTAAGCTCCACCCTCGCGGGAGACGCGTTGCGCCACGTTTCATCACTCGAGCTCGAACACCTGCGCGAGGAGTGGCGGGAGCTCGTGCTTCACTCCCCCTCGCCTCATCTCCTGGACCTACCAGAGTGGATCCTCCCGGCGATCCGTGCGTCAAACATACGATCCTCCTTCTCCGCGATCGTCTCTCGCCACGCTGATATGCTCATCGGTGTTCTTCCGATCGTCCAGCGCCCCACTTTCCTTGGAGCGATCCCAACACGCGTCACTCGGGGATTCATGAGCGAACTCTCTCCACGATGCGATCTGATTCATCATCACGCGTACGCGAAACTCGCGACTCAGTTGTCCTGGGAGGCTTTGCGAGAGGACCAAAGATGGAGAGTCCTTGAGCTTCCCAACGTTCCGCAGGGAGGCGCGGCCGACACCCTAGCTGAGTACGCCAAAAATGAGGGATTCAGGGTCGAAACGATTCCAACGCTATCCACTCCCATTATCAACCTAACCCAAGGATCGCTCACCTACCTTCCGGCGGAAGCCCGCGTGTATCGCGCTTGCCTTGAAACGAAGCTGCGAAAGGTGCGGCAATTAGGAGATATCCGACTCCGCTCGTATACCTCAACAGAGCAGCCTCTTCATCTTTTGATAGCCCTTGAGAAAAACGCTCGACGCAGAGGTGGATCGCAGGGTCTCCACACAACCCCTGAAAGCGTGGAAATCTACAGGGAGATTGGTCTGTGGGCTGAGCGGTGCGGCGCGTTGCGCGTATTTTCGCTGGAGATAAACGGAGAGCCGCTCTCACTGCTCTACGGCATAACGGTACAAGACACCTACTACGCGCTGCGCGTCGCGCACGACACGCGACTTGCGATGTACTCACCCGGGCAACTCGTCGTTATGGCTGCGCTCCAGGAACTTCAGAGCCAAGGCACCAGGGCGTGTGAATTAGTTGGCCCGGCCCTCCCATGGAAAATGGTCTGGACCTCCGCGACGAGAAAACACCACTCCCACTACATCTTTCGTCCCGATCACCGAGGCCGAGCCCCCTTGGCATCACTTCTGACGCTCGTAGTCCGCGGTCGGTCGGCGTGGCAACACCTGCTCTAACGAGCGGGTTTCGTAAGATTCGAAACCGAGCACGTGCGTGATATCTGTTCTACGTCATTTTGAGAGCCACCAATCTAACGTATCCCTTCGAGTCACGGACTCTCCAACAAGGAGCGCCTGTTTCTATCCCTCTTTCTTTCAGGAGTACTACCCGTGATAGCAATCACCCGTTCTAAGTGTGGCATCCCGATCAGCGACATCTTTTTCGCCAACAACGTCGAGGAGGGAGCGTCCGGAACACCACTGTGCTTCTTTCAACAAACCGCGACACGTCATCCTTATTTTAAACCGGTGCAAACATCGGCGATCGACCTCAACGCCTCCCTCGAGGAGATCTCAGCCCCGATCTCGAAGAACACACGGTATAAAATCCAACGCGCGGAGCGCGAGGGCTTCTCCCCTCGTCTCGTAATGAATCCAACGATCGAGGAGGGCTCTCTGTACGCGCACTTCTACGACACCTTCGCCAAACACAAAGGACTGCCTCCGTGCAATCGCGCCAAATTGCAGGCGCTGTCCACATCCTCAGCGCTTCTTCTCTCCTCCATCTCCGATACCGATGGAAATCTCCTATCGGCCCACGCCTACGTGAAAGATGAGGAGGTCGGTCGGGTCAGACTCCTCTACTCTGCCTCGCACTACCGAGCCATGGACGACAGTGGCGAGCGAAACAAGGTGGGACGAGCGAACAGACTCCTCCATTGGTACGAGATCCTCACCCTCAAGAATTTAGGATTTCGATTGTATGACCTCGGCGGCATTCCACTCGATTCAACCGACCAAGAGAAAAACGCCATAGCTCGATTCAAGCTGGAATTTGGAGGAAAGCTCCTCGTCGAATACAGCGGGCTTCTGCCAACTAACCTCTTGGGCAAGATGATCCTTCCGATCGCGCGGAGACGATTATGATGAAAGCTCGTTACCTTTTTCGCATGGATGACATAACCCCCACGATGGATTGGGGGCGCTTCTGGGCCCTGCTTCGCCTCTTCCAACGTAACCGGGTAAAGCCGTTACTCGGCATCGTCCCAGACAACAAGGATAAGAAACTGGATCGACAAAAGCCGGAAGCTCATTTCTGGGACACCATGAGGCTTCTCGTTGAACGCGACCTAGTCGATATCGCGCAGCACGGATATCAACACCTGCTGGCTCGAACTTCGGATTCGGCGCTTCTCAAACATAGCCATGGCAAACGGGTAGAGCGCTCTGAGTTCGCGGGATACTCCTATCAGGAGCAGTTGGAGCGGATTCAAAAGGGACGGGAGATCCTCACACAGCAGGGCTTGGCCACCGACTACTGGTTTTCTCCCAACCACTCGTTTGACCTCACAACCCTGAGCGCTCTTAAATCCGCTGGATTCACAGCGGTCTCCGATGGAATCGCGCTCCTGCCCTACACCCACCGAGGATTGATCTTTGTTCCTCAACAGCTATGGAGACCAACGTGGGTTCCAACGGGCGTATTCACCATCTGCCTGCACTCTAACGAGATCACAAACGGGGAGATCAAATCGATTCGGCAATTTTTGCGGACTCCGGCGCACATCACCAGCTTTGGCACTGAGGTGCGAGGCTTTCGCCAGACGAAACTGGACGGGATTACGAACTCACTCTTTACGGGGCTCTATCGCGGCGCGCGGCGAGCTCAACGCGCGTTGCGCACCAGAGCGACTCCATTACCGGCGATCCCTACGAACCAACCGCCTGAGTTAAGCCCAATGCGGATGGATAAAGGCTCGATATCTTCGATATGACCGACTCTACCATCGCGTCGGGACAGCTCGCCCCGGCTGAGATGAGGATATGCACCTTCTCTTTTTTTTGTGGCAACCATCCGTGGCTGCTCACCACTCGTTTGGTCGCGAGGTCGAGGTGACGAATCTCCTCCGCGCTCACGATCTCCTCGGCATCCTTCACGTAGAAGGCGGGGAGTTTTCCCTCACAAAGCTCGACCAGGTGGGAGGTATTTGAGGAGTTGTATCCACCAACGACAACCGCCAGATCCGCCTCCTCATGTAAAAGCCCCTTCATCGCGCGCTGATTCTCTGAGGTAGCGTAGCACAGAGTGTCTCGCGTATCGGCGTAATGCTCAGCGATCTCTCCCTCACCAAATCGAGCGACGAGGGCGTCCCTCACTGTCGCGGCTATCTCGCGAGTTTCCTCGGCGAGCATCGTTGTCTGGTTCACGACCCCCATGCGGCTGAGATGTCGCGCGGGATCAAAGTTCGCCGAATAGCGCCCAGCGAAGTCCATCGCGAAGCGCTCCAACGGCAGCTCCCCTCGAATGTACTGAGTCAGAAGTTCGGTCTCCTCCTTATCGCGGACAACAACGCTCGGCCCATCAATTTGAATGTGCGAGAAGGTCGCGCGGGTCTCTTCGTGGGTATGCTTTCCGTGAATCACTATCGAGTAGCCCTGCTGCGCGAGCTGCTTGCCTCGCTTCCACACCTTCTCAACGAAGGGACAGGTAGCATTGTAGCTCTGGGGATTGATACCGAGGGCGATCAACGCGTCAAACATCTCCCTCGTCGTGCCGAACGCTGGAATGATGACCACATCATCTGCGCGTAGCTCTGAGAACGGGATCAACTGCTCCCCCTCCGCCGTCTGCAAGAATCGAACTCCGCGGCTCAAGAGATCGGAGTTCACGTGAGGATTGTGAATCATCTCACTGAGAAGAAAAATCCTCTTGCCCGGATTCTCCTCCAGCGCTCGGTACGCGATCTCGATCGCGTTCTCAACGCCGTAGCAGAATCCGAAGAACCGCGCGATGTGAAAGACAACGGGACCAACATCCACGATAGTGCCGTGTAGCTGCTCCTTGCGGGAGTCCTCAGCGGTGCGCCGCTTCTTAATCTGACCGATGAGTTCGGAGCGGTAGGAGCGTGGAATGTTGAATTGCTTGGCCATACGAAGGCGAGGATACCACGTCTCTCGCGGTGCAGTCCACGGAGCGCCCTCCCCCCGAAAGCCCCCAAATTATAACAATTTAAGCACGTTCAGCGTGACGCCGCGCGAGACCTACTCACTAACGATCGCTCCGTAGACCGTCTCCTCCTCTTCCTCTCGGCGAGGTTTTGGGGAGTTGAGTGGAGCGACAACCACCTCGCTAACGCTTGGAGCCCGAGGGGCGGCCGCGGTCGGCTCTTGTTCATGGGAGTTCTCCCTCGAATCTCCCCCAAGCTCTGGAGTCGATACGGGAGTCTCAGGCGCGGTGACGACCGGCACGCTTGTAGGAGCTCGAGTCGCGGCATCCGCCACGGCACCGGTAGGCGTTGGAGTTGGAGGAACTGGGGTCGGCGTTGGCGTGAGGATCAGCGCCTCAAACGGCTCGCTTGAGTTCGTGAAGATAGGCCCGGCGCTGAACGTAACAGCTCGATATCCATCAGCGCGAATGTTGATCGATACCGCTCCCGCGCAATCCAGGCGCCCCTCGCCCCGGAGCCCTTTACGATTAAAATTTGAGAACGGGATGATCAGATCTTGGGACTCCTTTCCATTCACGCGACGAAGAACCGAGGCTGAATACGTTTGTCCAGTTGGATCGGCGGAATCGTATATTCGAGTCTCTACCGTGAACGGTGGACACTCACGTTCCGCGTCGTCATCGCCACACGTACCCTCGAGCTTGAAGTCCTTGATGACGATCGCGGAGCCCCCTTGATGACGCATATCAATACACTTGAGTCCAGAGCTTGAGAGTTGGTCGGCGTATGTGTCGCTGTCCCAGGAGAGTTGCACTCCACTCAAGAGGGAACCTTTCATCTCAACACGGAGGGCTCCCTTGGCGATCGATAACGTCGTGTGTGTGTCCGCTCCCCCTCGTACCCACATACCGGTGTACGCGCCGAGGGTCGTTTTTGCCCGCGTGGACCGAGCGCACGAAGAATCATCGGCGCACGTTACCTGGAGCTGATGTTCGAACTTTTCGAGAGGAAACGCGAGCAGGTCGGCGAAAGGAATAGCAAGCGATACGAGAGCGGCTCCAAGTATGGTGAGGAGGGCGTTCCCGAGCTTGCGATTCCGAAGTGTCATACAAGGTAATGAGATGCTCTATGAGCGAAGAAAGGTACGTGCAACTCTCACCTTTATGCGCGACGAAGTCTAGACTTCATGACCTGCTTACGCGAAGTCTAAACAGAGGACCTCTCCGTGGTCATTCAGAGGGGGACGATCGGGGAAGTACACGTCGAAGGTGGTTCCCTTTCCAAGGGCGGAGGTAACATCGATTGAGCCACCGTGCGCCGACACGATGCACTTTACGATGAACAGTCCCAACCCAGTTCCAGATACTTGGGCGTGAGACGCGAGCCTACCGTACCTATTGAAGAGCCGCTGCGCGTCTGAAGGCTCCATTCCGGCCCCGAGGTCGCGGACGGAGAGGGTCAGCCCGGTGGAATTGCGTTTTATTTCCACAAAGACACCTCCACCCCGAGGCGTGAACTTAATTCCGTTACTAATAAGATTTGAGAGTACCCGTTCAAACCCCAAGGCATCGACACACCCATCGAGACGCTCTCCGGCGCCAAGCCATGAGAGCTCTACCCCGCGGGTCTTCGCCGAGAGTTGGAAGTTCTCGACAACCCGCGAAACGATGGAGCGAACATCGGTCGTCGCGGGACGAAGCACAAAGGCCCCCTCCTCTATCCGGCGCAAACTCAAGAACTCCTCTATCAACTGGATAGCGCTGCTCGCCGATGAGGAGATTCGCTCCAACATCGAATGAACCCGATTGTCCGCTGGCGGGGTATCCAAGAGGACATCACACGACACCGCGATAGCGCCCAGAGGGCCTTTCAGATCGTGCGTTGTTGTTGAGAGGATCTCGCGTTGAAACCGTTCCCGTCTCCGTCGCTCGCGAACATCCCGCACCCACAGGAGAAATACTCGCTCAGCGCCGACGTCCTTCACCGCGGACACCGAGAGGTCGAACGCCGCTCGATCGTCTCCCTCCTCTACCATCTCAACCGTCCATACCGCGCCGGGTTCGAGGCTCGAGAACTGCTCACGCAATTTCCGCATGACCTCGTCACCACGAACTATCCGTGTAGGGTCGATAGCGAAGAGTCCCCGCTCCTTCGCGTCGAATCCAACGAGAAAACTTTCGAAACCGGAGTTAGCGTACCGCACCGAGCCGTCACCTTGGACGACCGCGAGTCCGTCATTACTGTTCTCTATCGCCTCTCTGAGGAGATCTCTGTCGCGAGTGATCTGCTCCTTCTCTCGCTCAACCGCTAATGAGGAAGCCAAACGAGAGAGGGCGACCTGCAAGACATCTCGAAAGGTCGCGTCGAAATTTTTGACGAGGAAATCCCTCGCCCCCGCGCGCATCGCGGCGACACCGTCGGTTACGGACGCCGAAGAGGTGAGCACCACAAGAGGTGTCTTGGGCGCGTCCGACGTGAGTGCGTTTACCACCGCCTCGCCTCGCACATCGGGGAGATTGAGATCGCTCACGATAAGATCGAAGTCTCGCTCATTGAGCTTCACACACGCGTCCCGAACGGAGGCGCACTTGGAAATAGAAACGGCGAGCCCCTTGAGAGCGCGCTCAATCAGAAGCGCGTGCGCGGGTTCGTCCTCAACCAACAAAACCTCTCGGAAAAGAGCGTCTGTGTGCTCCATAGAGATAACCTTTTTCGTCATGATGGGTTCAGTAGCGCACATCACCACCGCCAGTTCGTACCCAAACAGGTACTACGTGACGGGTACTAACGACCGCTATTCACCACGACAAACAACGAGTGCTTTCTTTTTATCGGCAGATCGACTAAGGAATCGGAGGGGTACAACGACTTCCAAGGATACCTGTAATGATTAAGCCCGACCACTGGATTCGTATGTTCGGAGAGAAGGGAGGCATCCTTCCCTTCAATCCGGAGCAGATCAACCCGGCAAGTTACGATGTAACTGTCGGCAATCATTGGATTTGCCCGACTCGAGACCCCGAGGAGATAGTCTCGGATGGTATCGTTCTGTTCCCCGGAGAGGTGATCCTGGCGACCACGCAGGAATACATCAAGATGCCCCGCGACGTGGTGTGCGACCTGAAACTCAAGAGTTCACTCGGTCGTCTGTGGCTCAATCACAGCCTAAGCGGCTGGATTGACTGCGGATTCGAAGGTCAGGTAACCCTAGAACTTCAGAACTTGGGGCCCTACCCTCGGGAGCTCGTAAAAGGCATGAGGATCGCCCAGTTGGTCTTCCTCGGCATGGAGTCAGCCCCAGACATCGCCTACGGCGAGGGGGGCCGAGGGCACTACCAGGGCCAAACCGGCACAACCCAGGCGTGGTCTGATGAGTTTTTCCCCAAGATTTCTGGGCCTAAAAAGCGTTAAGCCGGCCGATCAGTTGAGTCTCTTAGGAGACCATGGTATATCCTCCCGTCGTACGGCGTGCCTGGTGGGGTAGTCCCCTTTTGAGTGTAGTAGGCAGCCCATTTAAAGTTAAGCAGTTATGGCAAATCACAAGTCTGCAATTAAGCGTCATCGTCAAAGCCTCAAGCGTCGTGATCACAACCGCTCTCGCCGTGCGGAGGTTCGTACAGCCCTTAAGAAGGCTACTGCCGCTACAACAGCTGGCAACGAGACAGAGGCAAAGACCCTCGCTCGTCAAGCTGAGTCCGCTATGGCGAAGGCAGCTAAGCGTGGTCTCTTCCACAAGAAGACCCTCGCCCGAAAGATCAGCCGTCTCGCTTCGCAAGCAAGCGCTGCTAGCAAGAAAGCCAAGTAATTTTACCTAGGCTCTCAGCTTGAAAGACCCGGCGCTCCTGAAGAGGGAGGCCGGGTTTTTAAATGCCTTCCATCTCGGGAATCTCCTCATAAGAGTGGGATCTTTCCTCGCGCTCTTGCATAACCACGACACAGCCGGACTGGCGCGTGTAACGGGACGAGAGTCAGACAAAGGACGTGTCAAGGAGCCAAGCCTCCGCAACGTCGCGATCACAACCCCCTACTTTCATAACGGCGCTATCGCAACGTTAAAAGAGGCGGCGCACTTCTACAACGTGCGAGACGTCGAACCATCTTGTGGAGTAGCTCCGTTTTAGCGTTGGGCCCCACAAATACTCATGGTAATGAGGCACCATGAAGAACATCCTTATCATCGGCCTAATCGTACTGTGCGTCACGACCACCCCCCGCCTCGCCCTCGCCGGCGACGGCGCGACGATCATCATGAAGAGCGGCGTCGTCATCACTATCACGAACGGCTACAGCCAGCTCGTTACCGGCATGCGCTCGCTCAAATCCACCGGCGTCCAAAACTACCCTGTTGAGATCGCGATTGAGAACACATCATTCTACGTTAATTTGGGGGAGGTGGCGCTTCTTTGCCGCGATACCTGTTCGAGCATGACTATCACAACACCACGACAAGCCCGGGACTCCCATTCAAAATAGAATGGGCAGAGGTTCAACGGCGGCCACATAAAGGACTTGAGATACGAGGTCAGGACGCTCGAAGAGAGATTGAGGCATGAGAAAACCCATGAAAAATCCCCTCTCGTTCGCAATCCTGATCGGAATAGTCGGATCTCTAGCCTCAACAGTCAGCCGCGCAGAAGACACGCCTCTCGTTCCCGATGCAGCGCTTCATACTACGCGCACCGTATCGACAGCGCACGAAGCCGCCTATCGGTTAGCGGATCCCATCCCGAATGTGGTCTCAGTGCCCTTTCAACTTAACTACGACCGAGGGTACGGAAAGGATGGCGAGGGACGGCGCTTTACGGGGAAGGCGCAACCTGTCGTCCCCATTAAGTTGAGTGAAAAATACGTATACTATGTTCGTACCGTTATTCCCTACGAATGGAAGAGCGAGGGCAACGGCGATGGGTATGATCTTGATGGTTTTGGAGTGCCCCTTATTGAGACCTTCCTCTCTAACAATGTCGGAGAACGTAACGAGTTTCGGATAGGCCCCTTCATCTCCCCTCCGGCTCTCTCAGGATCTCGGTTCGGAACTCAGCAGACAGGGGGTGGCGTGAGTTGGCTCGGAATTATGCGTCCAGATGACTGGGCGATCGGAATACTCGGTTATCAGTCGTTCGCGATCGGCGGCTCAGACGCGGGGGGAACCGCTACGTGTACCTACCTGCAACCGTTCATCTCATACATCACCCAGGACGCGTGGACCTACTCGGTGAACCTTGAATCAACCACCTCCTGGAATCCAACCTCCACCTCTCTCCCCCTCAATGTCACCCTTAACAAAGCTATCATGATGAGCGATCTACCGGTCTCCTTCGCCGTCGGGGGTCGGTACTACCTTGCCAGCTCGGATGACGGCGCGTCAGGTTTTGGAGGCCGCGTACAGGTCACGTTTGTACTGCCGCGATGGAGCTGAGCGAACGAGGGAGAACTGAGGCGACCAGTTGTCGCGAAGGAATCGAATGAGATGAACGCTTGAGGTTATCGGCTGTCCGTGACACCATCCCCTTCGACTAATCCCGTCTAGAGGAAAAACATGGCAGCAAAGAAGAAAACAGCCCCAAAGAAAGCTTCAAAGAAAGTAGCCGCGAAGACTGGCAAGAAGACCGCGACCAAGGTTATTCCTCCTTCGGTTCCAGTTCTCGCGACCAAGGAAGGGATGAAGCTTCTCAAGCACCACTGCGAAGGGATCATGGAGCTTGTTGGCGACCTGATCGTAACTAACAACCCAAAGATCTCTCAGAAGGATTTCAAGACTGAGGCACACGGCCTCATCCGAATCTTCTTTGGCATGGAGAAGGCTCCAGCGAAGAAGAGCGCTCGTCGATAATTATCGATAAGCCTAAGAGAGAGGGCCTGGCTCCACCACCGTGATGCCAGGCCTTTTTCTTTTCTGTCCCCTCCGCAACCTTTCGGCGACCAGGAATGGTCGCCCTCCGGTGGTGCTACGCGTGACTTGGGAGGGCGGTCATTCCTGACCGCCGCGTTGCAATATGGGAATGTAGTGTGCGCTGCGCAACCTTTCGGCGACCAGGAATGGTCGCCCTCCCCCATCGCCCAGCCGTGATAACGACAAAGGGCCTGGCACCACCACCGTGATACCAGGCCCTCTCCTGCTACGCGACGGTGGTTGCCTATTTAACCACCTTGAGAACCTCGGTGAGAACGTCAGGCTCAAATACACTCGCCATGACAGCGTTGCGCATAAAGTTTGAGGCTGGGACGTTTGAGCTCGTAAGCCCTTCGTCGATCATCTGAGCAACGCTCTTCACAATCGAACCGAAAGCCTTGGCGTCAGTTACCTTAATCCCCTGCTCGGCGCGCTCGTATGTCGTGTTGAAGGTCTCGGCGTGCTGCTCGATAATCTTTCCAACGACCGTTTCGATAAGCTCCGGGTAGGCATATCGCGCGACTCCGAGGAAGTACATCGGGCGCTTGTCATAGTTTGCCTCAATGAACAATCGCACAGGCTCGGGACGCCCACTCGAGACCACACCACGAAACTCCTTGGCGAACGTGGCGACTTGCGGGGTCTGGGTTCCCTCTCGCTTCAAGAAGCTCTTGAGCGCCGAATTAAGATTCTTGGCGTTTGTAAGCGCGGTCGTTACTTCTTCTACGGTTGTTTCTAACATGGTCTAAGCCTTTTCACTGTTACTACTAAAAATCTGGAGCGACCGACTTGTCGTAAATCATGCGGGCCGCGTTGTTAGCGAGGTCGTTGAGCGCCTGCGCCTCCTGACCACGCGCGATATCCCTTGAACTCAAACTCGCGAGGTCTGACGCCGAGATCGAACCGCTCGCGAAATCAGGCGAGGTCGTAACCACAACGCTCTGATTGGCCGCGTACTCCTTCGTTACCTTGAGGTTATTTTCACGCCACAATATCTGTCCGGTGGTCCGACGCAATTCACCACCAAGCAACATCGTGGTGTCCATTTGAAGCGAAGTATTCGTCGCCGCGTTTACGGTGCTGGTCGTATTTTTCACGTCGACGATACGCACCTTAAGGATAGCGTCAGCCTCACCCTGCTTCTCAACGACCGATACGGTACCGTAGCTATCGAACTCATCACGAAGGGCGTCAGTGACGACGTCCGCGAGTCCAAGCTCAGTCGAGCCGTTCTCTACTCGCGGGATGTAAATGTTCTTCACGTCAGCCGGGAGAACGCTGCCGGATCCTCGAAGGGTATATCCACATCCCGTTCCCATCAGCGTGATGAGAGTGACAGCTACAAGGGTCGCGATTCTCTTCATGACTATCCTTTCCTGTTTATCGAGCCGATCCGTTGGGGCAATTGATCGATGTATCGCTTGAGCCCCTTCTCTTTGGTTCGGAGCCCTCTCAATGATTCCAAAAACTGGGCCTGCATCTCCCCGGTAAGTCGAACGATCTGCGCGTGCTGATTGGCGAGTCGCTGCGCTACCTGCTGCTCCGCCGGCGCAAGTACCTTACCACCCCCATGTGAGCTCTTCCAGGTAGCTTCCCATTTGGAGAACCCCTCCACGTACGCGTCGATCACGTCCAACACGTCAGCGGAGCCCTCACGGATCGCGGCGACCGCTTTCTTTCCTAGTTCAAGAAGGGCTTTCGCCTCTTTGGAGCTGCCATTTGTCGCCATATGGGCGGTATTATGATCCCATTATGTTGAAGCCGCAATCGACGTACACGACCTCTCCCGTCACTCCCCTACCGAGCGGCCCGAGGAGGTAGAGCCCGGTGTTAGCCACGTCGTCCTGGGTCACGTTACGGCGCAAGGGCGCCTTCTCAGCGAACGCCGCGAGCATATCTCGGAACTGCGGAATACCGGATGCCGCTAGGGTCTTGATAGGTCCCGCGGAGATTGCGTTGACTCGAATATTGAACTCCCCAAGATCGGCGGCCAGATACCGCACCGAAGCCTCAAGGGCGGCCTTGGCAACCCCCATCACGTTGTAGTTTGAGACCACCCTCTCGGAACCAAGGTAGGTAAGGGTCACGAGCGATCCACCGTTCTCAGACATCAGGGGAAGGGCCCGCCGAGCCACGGCGACGAGTGAATACGCTGAGACGTCCAGGGCGAGCTGGAACCCCGCCCGAGAGGTTTGCACGAAACGATTCGAGAGGTCCTCTTTGTCGGCATAGGCGAGAGAGTGAATGACGCCGTCGATCGTTCCCCAATCCTCCTTAAGACGGGCGAAGAGAGCGTCTAATTGCTCGTCTGACTGCACATCACAGGGGTACACGTTCCGACACCCTAGTCCCTCCGCGAGGGGCCGTACACGCCGCTCTAGGGCCTCATTCAGGTAATTGAAGGCAAGCTGTGCCCCCTCTCGATGAAGGGCCTCAGCCATGCCCCAGGCGATACTCCGATCGTTGGCAACACCAAGAACGAGGATCTTCTTTCCGTCAAACATTCCCATGGTTTTCCCCTCTCTCGTTGAACACAACACCTGGGCGCAGAGTCCCGCGCATACAAAAAAGCGAACCCGGTTAGGGGTTCGCTTTCTTGCTAACTCTTCTGAGAGAATGACCGGCTGATTACTCAGCGGCTGCCTTCTTCTTAGCTGGAGCCTTCTTAGCCGCTGGCTTCTTAGCAGCGGCAGCCTTCTTAGGAGCAGCCTTCTTAGCAGGAGCCTCCTTCGAAGCTGACTTAGCCTCAGCCTTGTCAACGAGCTCGATAACCGCGAGCTCAGCAGCGTCACCCGGACGTACACGCGTACGAACGATACGGGTGTATCCTCCATTGCGGGTAGCGTTACGAGGGCCGATGTCCGTAAAGAGCTTGTGAACCACAGCCTTGTCCATAAGGTAGCTGTAAGCCTGACGGCGAGCTGCAAGCGTGTCGTTCTTGCCAAGCGTCACAAGACGCTCAACAACTGGACGAAGCTCCTTCGCCTTTGGCACTGTCGTCTCAAATCGCTCGTACTTGAAGAACGAGGTAGCGAGATTGCGCAACAGAGCCTTTCTGTGGCTGATGTTTCTGCTTAACTTTCTTAGACCTTTTCCGTGTCTCATACTTCCTACACCCAATTACAGGCGGTACGCACCCGTACCGCCCTGCCGTTTTAGTGGTCTGTTTGCTCCTTGAGCTGGTCGAGGTCCTTGCGAGCAGGGAACTCTTCAAGCTTAAGTCCAAGAGAGAGTCCCATATCAGAGAGGATCTCCTTGATCTCATTGAGAGACTTACGACCGAAATTCTTAGTACGAAGCATCTCTGCCTCAGTCTTCTGAACAAGCTCGCCGATGTACTTGATATCAGCGTTCTCGAGGCAGTTAGCGGAACGAACGCTAAGCTCAAGCTCGTCAATACGACGGAAGAGGTTCTCGTTCCAACGCTTCGAAGGCTCTTCGCTCTTCGGCTCCTCTCGCTCAACGATGAGGTCATCTCCTACGAAGATGCCAAGTTGATCAACGAGGATGTGAGCCGCTTGAGCGATCGCCGCGCGTGGGTCGATGCTGCCGTTGGTCCAGATCTCCATCGCGAGCTTGTCGTAGTCAGTGCGTTGACCAACACGAGCGTTGGTAACAGCGAGATTCACACGACGAATTGGCGAGAAGATAGAATCGATGAAAACGGTTCCAACAGGAGCGCCTTCAACCTTGTTCTTGTCAGCTGGAACATATCCACGTCCAACCTTCACGGTAACTTCCATCTTGAGTGACGCGCCCTCTCCGAGGTGTGCGATCACAAGCTCTGGGTTCAATACCTGAACGGCTGGGTCCCCCTGGAACATTCCAGCGGTCACCTGCCCTGGGCCCTGAGCCTCAAGGTGGAGAACTGCCTCCTCTTTATCCTCGAGGCGAAGAACAACCTCCTTAAGGTTGAGCGAAAGCTCAGTTACATCCTCAACGATGCCAGGCATCGTGCAGAACTCGTGCGAGGCTCCCTCAACGCGAATCGAGGTGATAGCCGCGCCCTGAAGCGACGAAAGGAGAATTCTCCTCAAAGCCGTTCCGATAGTCATACCGAAACCACGCTCAAGCGGCTCCGCGATGAACTTACCGTAGCGGCTATCAGCTGTTGCGCCCTCAACCTCAACTCGGTTTGGGCTTATCAAGTCCTTGAGACTGATCTTCTTCATGTCTCTATCCCTATCAATTAAAACGCACACAACCGCGCTCTACCCTCAACCAACTAGGCTGAGACGCACGAGCGCGGAACTTTAACTACCGTGAATACAACTCAACGATCAGCTGCTCGCGGATCGTAGGTGGCAACTGCTCCCGAGTTGGAACAGAGTTAACCGTTCCTCGAGTCGCTGCCTGGTCGAGCGTAAGCCACTCAGGAATAACACGAGACTTAGCAGCTTCCATACCCGCAATAATCAACGGGTTGGTCTTGCCCTTCTCAGCTACCTCAACAACGTCGCCTGGGGACAACGTGTATGACGGAATGGAAATACGCTTGCCGTTCACAAGGATACGACCATGGTTAACGATCTGTCGAGCCTGACGACGGGATGAACCGAACCCAAGTCGGTAAACAACGTTATCAAGCCGTCGCTCAAGGAGAACAAGAAGCTCAGTACCGGTAACACCCTTGGTAGATGCCGCGCGCTCGAAGGTGTTGTGGAACTTAGCCTCGAGGAGGCCGTAGGACCGCTTAACCTTCTGCTTCTCACGAAGCTGAATCTTGTAGTTGGAGAAAGCCTGACGTCCACGGCCGTGCTGACCTGGACCACCCTCTCGCTTCTCTACCGCGCACTTGCCGGTGAAACACCTCTCGCCCTTGAGGAAGAGCTTCTCCCCCTCTCGACGGCACAAGCGACAAACTGAACCGCAATATCTTGCCATGACTAAATGCCTCTCTTACGAAAACTATACTCGACGACTCTTACGCGCTCGGCATCCGTTGTGAGGAACCGGCGTGATATCTTTGATCAACGTTACTTGAAGACCAGCGAGGTGAAGAGCGCGGAGAGCGGACTCACGTCCGGAACCTGGCCCCTTAACGCGAACGCTCACTGTGCGAACGCCTGCCTCTTTAGCCTTACGAGCGGCGGAATCACCCGCTACCTGAGCGGCGAACGGGGTCGACTTTCTCGAACCCTTGAATCCGTTAGCTCCTGAGCTCGACGATGCGATCACGTTTCCAGCTGGATCCGTGATAGTAACGATCGTGTTATTGAAGGTCGCGTGAACGTGAGCCACTCCAACGGGGACGTTCTTTTTTACCTTCTTCTTCTTTACCGCGGTATTGGTTGCGCGTGCCTCTGCCACAAACTACTCCTTACAAGGTGTTTTCAAATCTTACGTTACTCACCTACTCCACATTAGGTCTTCGTTGCTGCCTTCTTGCCAGCAATCGGAGCACGACGTGGTCCCTTTCTCGTACGAGCGTTCGTGCGAGTGCGTTGACCACGAGCTGGGAGATTCTTACGGTGACGGAGACCACGGTAGCAACCAAGGTCCATCAATCGCTTGAGGGAAGCGGAAACCTCTCGACGGAGATCTCCCTCTACCTTCTCACGTCGCTCGATGATCTTTCGGATCTTATCAACCTGTTCTTCTGTGAGATTGTCAGTTCGAACTGACATATCGATACCCGCCTCAGCGAGGATCGCTTTGGACTTTGAAAGACCTACGCCGTAAATGTACGTGAGGCCAAGGATGATTCGCTTATTACGCGGAAGGTCAACACCTGCGATACGTGGCATGACTTAAACTCCTACTACTTAATTAACCCTGTCGTTGTTTGTGCTTAGGCGTACGGCTACAGAAGACGTAGATCTTGCCTTTACGCTTGATCACTTTGCAGTAGCTACAAATTGGCTTTACAGACGCTCGGACCTTCACAACACTCTCCTAAAAGCTTCAAAAAGGCCCGCGAACCTTGCGGTACCTTTCGCTAAAAGCTCCAATAACATTGGATACTTACCATGGACCTACCCGCTCATTTCCGGCCTAAAAGGCACCCACGGCGCGCAGACGTCCTGCATAAAGAGGCCCGAATTTTACATATTTCCAGGTCCATTACAAGCCCTGCGCCCCCAGAAGAGTAGGCCTCTCTTTACAATTTGGGGGCTTTTGATGGGGATTCTTTTGAGTCCCGAACACCTGAATGGAAAAAGCCGAAAAACCCCTTATAAAACCCGGAAAAGCACGCTAGCAAAACGGGAGCAAATACCCCCCTCCCTGGCTATCGGAGCACAATTAAGCCCCCAGAGCGGACGTGATGCGGTCAAAAACCTCATCAACCGTCCCAACCCCATCCAGCTTGACCAAATTTCCGTGCTGTTCGTAATAGTTCGCAACTGGCGCGGTCTGCTCCCAGTACACCTTGAGGCGCTTAGCCGCAACCTCGGCGGTGTCATCGGAACGGCTCGACTGCCCCTGACGGCCCTGAATGCGCTCAAGCAGGGTTTCATCAGGAACGTTAATTTGGAGTACTTTGAGCTTAGCCGCGCCCATCTTCAAAAGAAGGGTGCCCAAACTTTGAGCCTGAGCGACGGTGCGAGGAATGCCATCAAGGAGGAAACCGTTCTTACAATCGGGCTGCGAGAGTCGAGCCTCAACCACTTGCATGATAACGTCATCTGTCACCAGCTCGCCCGAGTCGAGGATCGACTTCACTTTGTTACCGAGAGGAGACCCCGAGGAAACCTGCTGCCGAAGCATATCTCCGGTTGAGATATGCGGAATGTTGTACCGCGCGCAGATCTTGGCGGCTTGAGTTCCCTTTCCCGCGCCTGGAGGTCCCAACAAAACAACTTGCATAAAACTCCTCTTTCGTAAGAGCCCGTACTATCGACGAACGAGTCGGCTTCGGTTGTAACTGATGGCGCCAAGGCTACCCTGGTCTTTGCTCGACCGAGACATGAAGGCCTCGTAGTTACGAGCGACAAGCATCGATTCGATCTGCGCTGAGGTATCAAGCGTCACACCGACAACGATAAGCACCGCGGTTCCACCAAAGACGTAGGCGAACTGAGAAGCACCCATGCCGATGTACACGACCTGCGGAATCACACACACAAGCGAGATGTAGATTGCGCCCCACAAGGTGAGTCGATTCAAGACACCATACAGATAATCAGCGGTCTCCTGTCCCGGACGAACGAGTGGAATAAATCCGCCGTTCTTCTTCAGGTTCTCAGCCACCTCAACTGGGTTAAAGACCACAGCCGTGTAGAAGAAGCTAAAGAGAACGATCAAGCCCACGTACACCGACTCATAACCCCACTCCCCTGGCGTAAGAAAGGTCTTGAGCGCTGGGAAATCAGCTGCCGGAATCACGGTCATGATAGTCGCTGGGAGCATCATGATAGCGGACGCGAAGATCGGTGGGATTACTCCAGTCATATTCACCTTAAGTGGCATGTACTGAGTTTGAGCCTGTGTCATGCGCTTACCGACCATACGACGTGGGTACTGGATCGGAATCTTACGGTGTGACCGCTCAACGAAGATGATCGCGTAGATCGTGAAGAGAGAGAAGGCAAGCAACGCCAGAACCGCGAACGGCGAGAGTTCTCCCGTTCGGGCGAGCTCCACGGTCGAACCGAACACCGATGGCATTCGAGCCGCGATACCAGCGAAGATGATGATACTTGTGCCGTTACCGAGACCACGTTCGGTGATCTGCTCTCCAAGCCACATCACGAAAGCGGTACCAGCGGTGAGTGTAATCATCGTGGTGAGCTCGAAGGACAAGCTCGGAGTCGCCAAACCACGAGACTCCAACGCGCGCGCGATCATGAAGCTCTGGAAGAGCGCGAGCAGGATGGTGAACTGCCGAGTATAGCGAGTGATTACACGACGCCCCGCCTCCCCCTCTTTCTTGAGGTTCTCAAGATACGGGATGCTTGGCGAGAGAAGTTGAATGATGATTGAGACCGTGATGTACGGAGAGATTCCGAGCGTAAAGATCGAGAATTGCTCAAGCGCTCCTCCGGAGAAGAGATTGATGAGACCGAAGAGCGTATTCGCGTTCTCCTCGAACATTCGTCGAATCGCGTCCACGTTTACACCGGGGGTTGAAACGAAAACGCCGAATCGATACACAGCGAGCATCGATATCGTGAACAGGAGTCGCTTCTTTAATTCCGGAATTTGAAACACCTGGGGCAGACCGCTCATCACATCCTCGTGAAAAACTAGGTTAGTCGGAACCGCGAGCGCACTATGACACCGCTCGAAGAGTAAGGCACTATAAACCTACCGGAACCGGGCCGCAAAATACTACCACGCGATACCTCCGGGAAATAGTGTCTTTAAGAACATGACCACACGATTGTGCAAAAGAAAACCGATTTTGGAGCCCTTTTCTCAGGGCACTCGAAGCTAGATGACGGCTCTCAGGAACTCTTCGCGCGAGGGTATCAGCAACTATCCCTTCCTCGCTCGCGCGAGCCTCTATCGTTACCCACTTTCCGCGGGAACAAATGGCATAAAAAAAGCGACCCGTCGGGGTCGCTTTAAAAGAAGCTTTCAACGAGAGAGCCTTCGACTTACTCGCCGATGATCTCGACCGTTCCACCAGCCGCCTCAACACGAGCGCGAGCGCTCGCGGAGATAGCGTTCACCTTGAGGTGGAGCTTCTTGTTGAACTCGCCGTTGTCAGCGAGGACCTTAACACCGGCCTTCAACGAGGACTTCTTAGCGTATCCAAGAGCCTGGATCGAGCCGATATCAACGGTCGCGCCACTCGCCACGTTCTGAAGAGCCGACAAGCGAACTACGTTGTACTTGTTCTCTCCACGTACGCTTACACGAGATGTGAATCCGACCTTTGGTACTCGTCGGTAGAGAGGCATCTGACCTCCCTCGAATCCAGCTCGAACTCCACCGCCACTTCGCGCGGTCTGTCCCTTACCTCCCTTTCCGGAGGTCTTTCCATGACCCGAGCCCTCTCCACGTCCTACGCGGGTGCGAGCCTTACGAGCGCCTTTGTTGGGCTTAAGGTTGCTTAATGTAATATTCTTAATGGCCATCTTGGACCTCACTACTTCTTAATTTACTTGACTGGTGTAACTTGGATGAGGTGCGAAACACGACGAAGCATTCCCAAAACCGCATCATTAGCTACGATCTCTCGCGACTTTCCGATACGACCAAGGCCAATCGCCTTGATGGTGCTTCGTACCGCAGGAACACAACCTACATCGCTACGAACTTGCTTGATAACTACCTTCTTGCTCATATTCGCCATCCTTTACTCTACCAGTCCCGCCTTGATTAATACGGGTGGTATCCCATCTCCTCAAGCTTCACGCCACGAACCGCCGCGACAACCTCTGGCTCCTCGAGGCAGAGAAGTCCCATCACAACGGCTTGAAGAACGTTTTGAGCGGTCGTCGAACCGAGGCACTTCGTACGGATATCTTTGATTCCGCATACGTCCATAACGGCACGAACAGCGGCACCAGCGATAACTCCAGTTCCTGGAGCGCCTGGCTTCATCACGACGGATGAAGGTCCGGCTTTACCGATGATATCGTGAGGGATAGTTGTCCCCTTAAGCGGCACCTTTATCATGCGCTTACGAGCCTGCTCAGAAGCCTTGCGGATAGCATCCGGAACTTCAACAGACTTACCCAAGCCGAATCCGATGTGTCCGCGGCCATCACCAGTAACCACGAGAGCGCTGAAGCTGAATCGGCGACCTCCCTTAACTACTTTCGATACACGGTTGATGAAAACGGTCTTATCAGTGAGTTCACCACACTGATCAAGGGTCACTCTTCGCTTGTCGAGGATATCTTTAAAAGCCATACGTCTCCGAACTAAAAATCAGTACCCTTAGAATACAAGACCGGTCTCGCGAGCGGCGTCGGCAAGAGCCTTCACTCGTCCCGTGTAGAGGAAACCGTTTCTGTCAAATACCACGCTGTCGATCTTCGCGGCCTTTGATCGGTTAGCGAGTACGATACCAACCGCGCGAGCGGCTACCATCGACTTTGTGCTTCCCGTCTTAACGCCCTCGCCCTTAGCGAGCTTAGCGATCTCAGCCTGAACATCCTTGTCGAGCGTCGAAGCGCTCGCCAAGGTCTTCTGACCATCATCAGCGATAACCTGAGCGTAGGTGTGCTTTGAGCTCCGGAAGATGCTCAAACGCGGTCGCTCAACGGTGCCGACCACTTTCTTACGAATTCTAAGCTTCCTCTTCTCTCGTGAGGTTGCTGCTACTTTCTTGCCTTGCGTTGCCATACGGCCCCTACTCCTACAACTTACCGATTACTTCTTACCGGTCTTACCAGCCTTACGACGTACCTTCTCGTCAGAGTACTTGATACCCTTTCCGAGATAAGGCTCTGGAGGCTGAACGTCACGAACCTTCGCCGCGAATGTACCGAGAATCTCTCGATCAGCGGACTCCATCTCAATCGAGTTCTTCTGAACGTTGCACTTAATCGCGCTTGGAACGTCCATCGTAACATCGTGCGAGAAACCAACCGCGAGAACCAACTTCTGGCCTTGAAGCTTAGCGTTGAACCCAACGCCGTTAAGCTCGAGGGTCTTCTTCCACCCAGCGCTCACGCCCTTAACCATATTGTTGATAGTCGCGCGAGCGGTACCATAGTCCGCCTTAGCCTGCAAATCAGTTCCGATCATCGAAACAACGAACTTGCCGTCAGCTACCTCAACCGCGACTCCTGGTCGAATCGTGTAGGACAGCTTGCCCTTCGGGCCTTCAACAGAAACTACACCACCCGCTACTGCGCCTTTTACTCCAGAAGGAATGGCAACAGGTAATTTACCGATACGTGACATGATACACCTCTCTCAAATCTTATCCGAAGAGCGCGATAACTTCGCCACCAACCTTGAGCTTACGAGCCTCATGGTCAGCCAAAACTCCCTTGGAGGTTGAAACGATCGAGATACCAAGACCGCTGCTTACCTTCGGAAGCTTCTCAGTTCGAGAGTACTTGCGGCACCCTGGTCGCGAAACTCGAACAGCTCTGCTGATTACTGGACGTCCACTCGCGAAGTACTTCAAGTTAACCTTGATTGCGCTGTGGTCTTGAGCGTCTATTGCCGCCTCAAATCCCTCGATGAGTCCCTCACGAGTAAGAACCTCAAGAACGTTCTTGTTGAGCTTTGACGCGGTAACAAGAACCGAACGGTGTCCGGCACGTTGACCGTTCCGGATTCGAGTGATCATGTCGGATACGTGATCGTTAATCATAACTTAATTCCTCGCCTCTACCTTACGAAACGGCATTCCCATAAGCTCCAACAACTCGAAGCCCTCTTCGTCGGTCTTCGCTGTCGTCACGAACGTGACATCCATGCCGCGCACTTGATCTAATTTCTCAATCTGGATCTCTGGGAACACGATCTGCTCCTTGAGGCCCATGGTGTAGTTTCCACGCCCATCGAATCCCTTACGAGGAACTCCACGGAAGTCTCTTACGCGAGGAAGAGCTACCGTGATGAGACGGTCCAAGAAATCGTTCATTCTCTTCTTTCGAAGAGTAACCATAACTCCGATCGGGAGCCCCTCACGCAACTTGAAAGCTGCGATGGACTTCTTAGCGCGAGTAACGACTGGCTTCTGACCAGCGATGGTCGTCATGGCGTACTCAACGAATTGAATAGCCTTTGAGTTTCCTACCGCGTCACGAACACCGGTGTTCAAAACGATCTTGGTAATTTTTGGAACCTGCATTGGTGAAGAGTAGTTAAACTTCTTCATCAAGGCTGGAACTACGTTCTTTGTGTAGTGCTCTTGCAAACGATCCATAACTTCCTTAGCACTCCTTATCCGTCAATCTGAACAAACTTCTTGCTTGAAGGATCTTTGTAACCACGAACCTTCTTGCCGTCCGCTAAGGTGCTCTTAACGAGACGTACAGGCTTTTTGAGCTTCTCGACGTAATACATAACGTTCGAGATATGCATCGGTCGCTCTACCTGAATCTTTCCACTCTCCTGCCCTGGAGCGAGCGCCTTCTTGTGCTTAGTGAAGAGATTAAGTCCCTCAAGCACTACACGGTCGTTCTTGTCTCCAACGATCGCCTTGATCTTAGCAACCTGTCCCTTGAGGGGACGCTTATTCTTGTTGCCACCGGCGATAACAATCACAACATCACCCTTCTTGAGTGCCGTTGGAACTGGCTCGATTATTTTTTTTGTTGAACTCTTAGCAGCCACGTTACACCTCCTACCTACTACAGCACCTCAGGCGCTAATGAGACGATCTTCATGAACTTCTTACCACGGAGCTCACGAGCTACTGGTCCGAAGATACGAGTTCCAACCGGCTCTTGGTTAGCGTTGATAAGAACTGCGCTGTTGTCGTCGAATCGAATGAAAGAACCATCCTCACGCGCTACCTCCTTGGCGGTACGCACGATTACGGCCTTATGAACTGAGCCCTTGGCAATCTTGGAATTTGGAATCGCTTCGCGGACCGCTACTACGATAACATCTCCAACGGACGCGTAACGGCGGCGGCTTCCACCAAGTACCTTTACGCACACTACCTTCTTGGCACCCGAGTTATCTGCTACATCGAGCACTGACTTTAACTGAATCATATCCCTTCACTGCCCTAAAACGTCACTACGTTACACTGCCTTGGTCAGGATCGACTCGACCTTCCATCGCTTAAGCTTGCTAAGCGGGCGTGTCTCAACGATACGAACCTTGTCACCAACTCCGCACGTACGAGCTTCGTCGTGTGCGTAAAATTTCTTTGTCTTACGAACAAACTTTCCGTAGGTCGCGTGGCGAACCTGACGAACAACGGCGACTACTACCGTCTTGTCCATCTTCGCGCTTACAACAACACCATCTTGTGTCTTGCGGTTACCGCGAGTCTCTTCGGTTGCTGCCGCTGGAGCCTTAGCTGCCTTCGCGCTCGTCTTTTTTGTTTTTGCCTCTGCCATAGTACTACCTATTTCCCTGTAATTCCCTTACGCAGCCACCGTTACGCGGACAACTTGGTCAAAGCTGTCTGAACGCGAGCAAGTTGTCGTCGCGTTTCCTTGAGAAGATGCCCCTTCTCAAGCTGGTTCGTAGCTTGCTTGAAGCGCAAACGCATGAGCTCTTCACCGAGCTGGTTAGCCTTGCCCTGCAACGCAGTCTTGTCTAATCCTGCGATTTCCTTCAAAAAGTCTCGCCGTTTCATAATCCTACTACCTACTGTACCGCGGCCAAAATGAGGCCGAACTATGACTGTTTCTTCAGCTTAAATCAAGCTGCTGCTCCGGATAACGATCTTGGTCTTGATCGGGAGCTTTGCCGCAGCAAGCTCCAACGCCTCAACCGCCAACTTCTCAGCTACTCCGGTGATTTCATACATGATTCTTCCGGATTTAACCTCAGCAACCCAAACCTCTACCGACCCCTTTCCTTTACCCATTCGCACTTCGGCTGGCTTTTTGGTGAGGGGTTTGTCCGGATAAACTTTGAGCCAAACCTTACCGCCACGCTTAATGTGACGAACCATGGTCTGACGAGCTGCCTCGATCTGTCGGTTTGTGACCCATCCTGGCTCCATAGCTCGGAGGCCAAACTCACCGAATTCCAACGTACAACCACGAGTCTCTTTGATCTTGAGGTGGCGGTACAACTTCATCTGTTTGCGATAGCGCGGCTTCTTTGGCTGCAACATAACTTACTCCAACGACAAACTTTCAAACCTTCAGGTTACAGAGAAATTGCCTCTGCTGCGGCTTCCTCTCCTGGCGCGAACTTCTCACCCTTGAACACCCAAACCTTAACGCCGATGATGCCGTAGGTTGTTTGTGCCTCAGCTGTACCGTAATCGATCTCAGCTCGAAGTGTGTGAAGAGGAACGCGTCCCTCTCGATATTGCTCAGTTCGAGCGATCTCGGCACCGTTCAAACGACCGGATACACGAACCTTAATTCCCTCAGCTCCGACACGCTGCGCGCGTCCAACCGCTTCCTTCATAGCGCGACGGAAGTTTACACGTCGCTCAAGCTGGAACGCGATTCCCTCAGCTACGAGCTGAGCGTCGCTGTCCGCCTTACGAGCCTCTACGATGCTCAAGTTAACATCACGCTGAACGAGATTCTTGAGCTCCTTGCGGAGGTCTTCGATGTCCTTACCCTTCTTTCCGATAACAAGGCCAGGCTTCGCGGTGTAGATGTTTACCTTTACGCGAGCCGCTGCGCGCTCGATCTCTACTCGAGAGATACCAGCGGCCTGAAGCTTGTTACGAACGAACTTTCGGATCTTAACGTCTTCGCCGATGTAACGAGCGAAATCCTTGCCGGCGAACCACTTCGACTGCCAGCCCTCGATAATTCCAAGTCGCAGACCTTTCGGATTAACTTTTTGTCCCATATCAGACTTCCTTTACCTAAATCTTACTTCTCACCGAGAACGATAGTCATGTGAGAGGATCGCTTGCGAATTGGAGTCGCGCGACCATGAGCCGCTGGCATGAAACGCTTGAGGGTCTGTCCCTCGTCAACCCATCCAGCGGTTACCCACAAGCGGTCAACGTCCGCACGAGCGTGCTCACGAGCGTTGGCGATAGCCGACTGGAGCAACTTGTGCGCGAACTTCGCGCCCTTCTTAGTGGAGAACTGAAGGATCTGGAGAGCTGGCTCAACCTGCTTTCCACGGATCAAATCGATCACGAGGCGCGCCTTACGAGGCGACATCCGAATCTGCTTTAACGTTGCGCGAGTTACTTCACCGCCCGCCGTTGTTTGCTTTTGTGCTTTCTTAGTCATATAGCAACCCTTACTTCCTGTATCCCTCTCCTAGCGCCTCGATTACGAAGCGGCCTTAGCGGAGTGTCCGTGGTAGGTTCTCGTCGCGGAGAACTCACCCAACTTGTGACCGACCATGTTCTCCGTAACGAACACAGCGTTGAACTTCCGTCCGTTGTGGACAGCGAAGGTCAAGCCGATCATGTCCGGAGTAATCGTCGAGCGACGAGACCAGGTCTTGATCGGGCCCTTGTGAGCTCCAGACTTTGACCTCTCGATCCACTTCAACAAGCTCTTATCTATGAACGGTCCTTTCTTAATCGAACGAGCCATGAGTGCCCCCTAAAACTACTTACTACGTCGTCGTACAATAAACTTCTGAGTGCGCTTGTTCTTACGAGTCCTAAGACCCTTAGCCAAGAGCCCCTTAGGCGAACAAGGATGACGACCTCCGGCCGACTTACCTTCTCCTCCTCCCATTGGGTGATCCACTGGATTCTTCGTAACGCCTCGGTTATGAGGACGACGATTAAGCCATCGGCTTCGTCCAGCCTTACCGATCATCACGTTCTGGTGGTCAGGGTTACTGACTGAACCGATTGAAGCGTAACACTCGAGGGAAACCTTACGGGTCTCACCTGAAGGCAACTTAACGGTCGCGTACTCACCTTCCTTAGCTACAAGCTGCGCGGCGGCACCAGCCGACCGAACAAGTTGCGCTCCGCCTTTGATCTTGAGCTCGATGTTGTGGATGTTCTCTCCAAGCGGAACAGCTCGAAGAGGCAACGCGTTACCTGGCTTGATCTCAGCGTCTGGACCAGCGCTAATGACCTGTCCAACCGCTAATCCTTGCGGAGCAAGAATATAACGCTTCTCGCCGTCCGAGTATACTACCAGAGCGATACGAGCCGACCGATTCGGATCGTACTCAATCGTCTTAACCGTAGCCTTGATTCCAACTTTGTCACGAGCGAAATCAACGAGACGGTAACGGCGCTTGTGCCCACCACCCTTGTTGATGTTCGTGTTACGTCCGTAGTTGTTGCGACCACCCGTCTTGGAGTACTTCGCAAGCAACCCCTTCTCCGGTCGATCCGTGGTGATCTCCGAGAAATCGGAGACCGTCAGGTAACGACGAGTCGGTGTGAATGGTTTAAAATTTCTAAGAGCCATTTCCTACCTCAATCTGATTATAAGCCCTCAACAAGGTCGATCTTGCTTCCCTCAACGAGGGTCACATACGCCTTCTTGAAACCAGCTCTCTTTCCAAGTCCCTTCGCGGTGCGCTTCGTCTTACCGATGAATCGGCAGGTTCTTACGCCCTCTACCTTCACGGAGAACACTCGCTCAATAGCGCCACGGATCTCTTCCTTCGAAGCTCGTGGATCAACCTTGAACGAAACAGTTCGTCCTGGAACGCCAACGGATGCGCTCTTCTCAGTGATAACTGGGGAGAGCAAGATACCGTAGTCGCTTACCTTTGCCTGTGCAGTAGCTACTTTCTTCTTAGCCATACGTCCTTCCTACTGAAACTACTCAGCCGCCTTGCCTACGCGAGCCTCAAGCTCGTTAAGCGCTGCACTGACACATACTACCTTCTTCGCGTTGATAAGGTCGTATACGTTAACGCCGGCCACTGGAACCACGGTTACCCGCTCGATATTCCTGAAGCTCAACACGAACTTGTTACGCTCCTCGGTCGCCTCGTTCGGAACGATCACCATAACCTTCTGACCAGATACGCCAAGCTTCTCAAGAAGAGCGGCGGCATCCTTAGTCTTACCAGTTACTCCTGTCATTCCCTCAACAACGAGGATGCTCTCTTGGCCCACCTTTACAGCGAAAGCCGATGTGAGAGCGCCCTTCTTCATCTTCTTCGAGAGACGGAAGTCGTACTTACGAGGGGTTGGTCCGTGAACCACGGCTCCACCCACCATCAAAGGTGACACGGAGCTACCCGCTCGAGCGTTACCAGTTCCCTTTTGCTTGAATGGCTTCTTAGCGCCACCCTTGATCTCGCTTCGGGTAAGAACATCGTGCGTACCAGCACGACGCTTAGCGCGCTGCCAACGAATGGCACAATGAACGAGCTCAGACTTAACAACTGACGAAACCAACACGGCCGGAAGAGCTACTGAACCCTTCTCCTTGCCGGATGCGTCATACAACTTTGTGCTTAAAACTTCTGAAGTCATAGTTTACCTCCGAGCCCCTTACTGCTTCTTAGCCTTACGGATTACAACGAGGCTTCCGCGAGCGCCTGGAATACCACCCCTCACAAGAAGGATGTTCTCCTCAGCGCGAACACCAACTACCTGGAGGTTCTGAACGGTAACGTTCTCACCACCCATGCGTCCTGGCATGCGCTGATTCTTGAAGATTCGTCCTGGGAACTTACGGCAACCAACGGCTCCAACGTGACGTCGAACCTCGTGCGTACCACGAGTCATTGGCTGACCCTTCATGTGGTGGCGACGAACTACGCCCTGGAATCCGCGGCCGATCGATACGCCCGACACGTCAACGACCTCTCCATCCTTGAAGACGTCACCAACCTTGATCTCCTTCCCTACCTCGCCCCAGCCAAGTCCCTGCACATCGCAGCGAACTTCCTTAACGTGGTAGAATGAGCCCTGGGCGGCTTTCTTGAACTGTCCAGCCTCTGCCTTGGAGCAACGTTGAGCTTTCTTCGGCTCGAAACCGAACTGCACCGCGTTGTATCCGTGGCTCTCCTGTCCTCGAACGTCGAGAACGTAACATGGCCCGGCCTGAATGATGGTAACTGGGATGCTCGCACCTTCTGGTGTGAACACCTGCGTCATTCCCAACTTCTTTCCTAAAAGCCCTTCTGGGAAGTGTTTTGAAGTACTCATGAAGAGGTCCTCTCGATAAAAACTGCCTATCGCTTACTGAAGCTTAATCTCAACGTCGATTCCCGTTGAGAGCTCAAGCTTACCCAACTCATCGATCGTCTGCTGAGTTGGCTCTAAAATGTCCAAAAGTCGCTTGTGTGTACGGATTTCGAACTGCTCACGAGACTTCTTGTCGATGAAGGGTGAACGGTTAACCGTGAACTTCACAATGCGCGTCGGAAGCGGAATCGGGCCTGCTACACGGCCACCGGTGCGGCGTACTGTCTGCACGATCTCTCCCACAGCTGAGTCCAACAGCTTGTGGTCGTAACCCTTAAGTCGAATTCTAATTAACTGCCCGCCAATCATGGCTCAATCCTTTACTTTCAAGTTTAGAAACTTTTTCGCGTGAACAACCTTGATCCAAACCTTTCTAAAGACAGCAGCGGGGCCGTTTCGGGCCCCGCTGCCCCTTTTGAGTTACGTGAGATTTGAGGACTACTCAGTGATCTCAGTTACAACTCCAGAACCTACCGTCTTACCACCCTCACGGATAGCGAAACGGAGAGTCTTCTCGATACCGATTGGCTGGTAGAGCTCAACATCAACGTTGATGTGGTCGCCCGGCATAGCCATCTCAACACCCTCTGGGAGCTTGATGGAACCAGTTACGTCAGTTGTTCGGAAGAAGAACTGAGGTCGGTATCCGGAGAAGAATGGCTTATGACGTCCACCCTCTTCCTTCTTAAGGATGTAAGCCTCAGCCTTGAACTTCTTGTGAGGCTTAACAGAGCCAGGAAGGCAGAGGATCTGTCCACGCTCTACGTCGTCACGCTTGAGACCACGAAGGAGACATCCAACGTTATCACCAGCATGTCCTTCGTCGAGGAGCTTCTTGAACATCTCAACGCCGGTTACTACGGTCTTGGCGGTGTCGCGGAGACCAACGATCTCAACTTCCTCACCAACCTTGATCTTACCACGCTCGATACGGCCTGTTGCTACAGTTCCACGACCAGCGATCGAGAACACGTCCTCAACTGGCATGAGGAATGGCTTGTCGATATCACGCTGAGGAACTGGGATGTACTCGTCGATCGTAGCGAGGAGCTTGTCGAAAGCGCCTACGCCGATATCGGAAGCCTCACCTTGGAGCGCCTTAAGAGCGGATCCACGAACTACTGGAGTATCAGCTCCTGGGTAGTCGTACTCTGAGAGGAGGTCACGAACTTCCATCTCAACGAGGTCGAGAAGCTCAGGATCATCAACTGTGTCTACCTTGTTAAGGAACACAACGATCTTAGGAACTCCTACCTGACGAGCGAGGAGGATGTGCTCACGGGTCTGAGGCATAGGTCCGTCAGAAGCGCTTACTACGAGGATAGCTCCGTCCATCTGAGCCGCGCCCGTAATCATGTTCTTAACGTAGTCAGCGTGGCCCGGGCAATCTACGTGAGCGTAGTGGCGGGTTGCTGTTTCGTACTCTACGTGAGCTGACGCGATCGTTACAGTCTTGCTGTCATCACGAACTGTTCCGCCCTTAGCGATGTCCTTGTAGGACTTCACAGTAGCGAGACCCTTAGCAGCTTGTACGGATACAAGAGCAGCTGTGGTCGTCGTCTTACCGTGGTCTACGTGACCGATCGTTCCGACGTTCACGTGAGCTTTGGTTCTATCAAACTTCTTATTTGACATGATTATCTCCGGTTAAGTTAAACAAGACACCAATAAATTACTTCTTAGCTACGCTCTCCGCGACGTGTTGCGGCACGGCTGCGTAGTGGTGGTACTCCATAGTGAAGGTGGCTCGCCCTTGTGAGTTTGAACGAAGGTCCGTTGAGTAGCCGAACATCTCGGCCAGCGGTACCTCACACTTCACCGTCTGAGCACCTGCTCTCGGCTCCATGCCAAGAATACGTGCACGTCGTCGGTTCAGGTCACCTACGATATTGCTGACGAAATCGTCGGGACATACGACTTCCACAGACATGACTGGCTCAAGCAACTGAATCTTCGCCTTATGGCAAGCTTCCTTAACGCACATGGAGCCTGCGATCTTGAACGCGATCTCACTCGAGTCAACCTCGTGGAAGCTTCCGTAGTAGAGCGTCACTCGGAGGTCGATTACAGGGAATCCAGCAAGGATTCCACCTTCGAGGGCGCCTTCAACGCCATCTTCGACAGCCGGGATGAACTCTTTCGGGATAATGCCTCCCTTAATCTCATCAACAAATTCAAATCCAGAACCTGGCTCAAGCGGCTCAACTTTGAGCAACACGTGCCCGAATTGTCCGCGACCACCGGTCTGCTTAGCGTACTTAACTTCAGCCTCAGCCTTGTTAAGGATCGTCTCACGGTACGCCACTTGTGGCTTACCTACCGTGGTGTCTACGCCGAACTCTCGGAAGAGACGTTGCTTAATGATGTCGAGGTGAAGCTCTCCCATTCCTGAGATGAGGGTCTGACCCGACTCTTTATCAACGCTAACCTTGAGGGATGGATCTTCCTTGGCGAGCTTCATCAGGGAGAGTCCCATCTTCTGCTCATCAGCCTTGGTCTTTGGCTCGATTGCGATGCTGATTACCGGTGCTGGAGCATGAATTGACTCAAGAACGATCGGCTTATCAACGTCACAGAGTGTATCTCCGGTAATGGTCTCTTTAAGACCTACAGCGGCGCCGATATCTCCGGCCAATACCTCCGAAACTTCCTCTCGTTTGTCAGCGTGCATACGAACTACACGTCCGATACGCTCCTTCTTGTCACGAGTGGAGTTAAGAACAGTCGAGCCAGCGGATACGGTACCCGAGTACAC
>JBIJBE010000009.1:0-92772 GCA_044345405.1 Bdellovibrionota bacterium | reverse complement strand
GGATAGCAAAATGGAACGGGACCTCGTGGTCTGCGCTGGGAACGGGGACGAGTGGCACAGTGAACGCCCTCGCCATTGACTCAAGTGGAAACCTGTATGCCGGGGGAGCTTTCACGACGGCCGGGGGCACCACCGTAAACTACATAGCCAAATGGAACGGTACCTCGTGGTCTGCGCTGGGAACGGGGACAAGTAACACAGTGAACGCCCTCGCCATTGACTCAAGCGGAAACCTCTATGCCGGGGGAAATTTCGTGACGGCCGGGGGCACCACCGTAAACAGGATAGCCAAATGGAACGGCACCTCGTGGTCTGCGCTGGGGACGGGGATGAATAGCGACGTGTCCGCCCTCGCCATTGACTCAAGTGGAAACCTCTATGCGGGGGGTGTGGGTGTGGCTCTGAGTTACGTACAGCTCGTAGCAGTCAAGAGCCAGTTCGCCAACTCCACCGCCTCCCTCGTAGCCGGCTCAAGCGGCGCAGCACACCTCTTCTACATCGATAGTAACAACGATGTGATGATGAAGACCTATTCAGGCTCGCCGTCGGCTTCGTGGAGTAGCGCTACGACGGTACTAACGGGCACCGCGGCTTCAGTCGCCGGAGGATACTATACCGCCACATCAAACCTTGCCGCTTGGTTCGTTGATAGTGGTGTCGTTAGCTACTCAGAGGCGAGTAGCCCCTACACCTCGTGGTCAAGTCCTGCCACGGCGAGCTCTACGGGGAGCCCGCTCTCAGTCTCAAGCGCGCTCGATTCGGGGGGCTCTTCCCAGATCGCGGCGTTGTGGAACCGAAGTGGTAGCTCTTCCGGAGAGGTTGTCAGCTCCCTAAGTGGCCCGACACCCACCCCGACTCCTACGGCTACGCCGACTGCAACGCCAACGGAGACTCCGACTGCAACGCCGACAAATACTCCGACCTTCACGAGCACTCCAACGAACACACCAACGGTAACGCCGACCTATACGAATACGCCTGCGGCTATCCCGACCGAGACACCCGCACCGATCGCTACACCAATTGCACCACCACCGGTGCTACCAGCGATTCCGCAGCCATCTGCTCCTGCCTTTAATGATGCTCCTCCTCAAGCATCCGACGGAAATGGGCCTGTAGTAGTATCTGGCCAATCAATCAACATCTCGGTAACAGGAAATCCAAGGTATATTGTGGAAATTCAAGTCGACGGCATCGTTGTCGGAACTGCCTCAGCCACAACTCCTGGTTCGGGCCCTGCAACGGGGGTCGGGGAGTTCAATCTTCCCCCGCTTTCGGCAGGAATACGACAGATTGTAGCCATCTTTATTGATGAGTCGGGAAACAGAGGCCCCCCGTCTGCGCCAACTATGGTTACAGTCCTTGATGCAGCACCTCTTGATTTCTCCGCCACCGGAGATACCGCTATCACTGCATGGCGTAGAGAAGGAAGTAAGATGCGCTTCAAGACTCGGAGAGCCTCGCAAGCCTCCTGGACCACCTTCGAACTGACGGGTCGTTACCCCGCACCAGCCGACTATGATAACGATGGAGTGACGGATCTTGCTGCTGTAGCGGTAGCTGGTGAACGGCTCCAATGGAACATAAAACGTTCGTCAACGGGAACCACTTCAACAGCGATATTTGGAGATGTTGGGGAAACTATCATCTCAGGTTGCGACTTCTTTACAAACGGGGGCAGTGCTCTCGCCGTGTTCAATAGGGAAAAGCGTCAACTCTCATTCAGGAGCTTCGACAATTCTACAACCCGAGTAGTGACCCTAGACAAGCTTGGCAATGGGAACCTACTAGGCTGTGGCGATACTGATGCAGACGGTAAAGATGAAATTCTTTTTAGCGTACCTAGAACTACCAGGCGCAAGGCCGCTCTAGCCGCTTTCGATACATCTGGCGCCCGCAAACTATTCACGGGATACAATCAGTTCCTTCGTGGATTCGTGATTCGCCGTGGCGGAACGCAAGTGCCACTCGTTGCGGTCCTCGAAGGGACTACTTCTAACGGTCGACAGATAAGAATAACAACAATGGCGGGAAGCTTCGCGTTCCCGCTATTCTACATCTCTCGAAACGCGACCATCGGAACGGGGATCTTTACACGCGAAAGTAACCAACAGGCTCCCGGCGTATTCTGGGCCGACAATCAGTCGCGAGTCGTTTATCGAAGGTTTTTAACAACCGATTCGGAGACTTCCTCCCTCTTTAAACTTCCTGAAGCCTACAAGCTCATGCGAGCTCAGAATATCAGCAGGACTCATCGGACGGTCAGTGCGGGTTCAAAGTGAGCTAAGGAGGGCATAGCCGCTCTCCTAAAGGTATACCTTCAAAAAGGAACACCTATTTGTGAGTAAAGCGCTACCCATATTCAGAGCCTCATACTACTTCTGCGCGTGCAGCGACTTACCACTTTTGTACGAGGCTTATGTTTGCAGTTCTCAGTCTGAAGTTTGAGGCGTTCCCACCTGCGCTCTTACCAGCTACGGCGCGCAATCCGCTTGCCTGTCCACCGAAGCTTTAGCGTAGGTTGAAGTCTTTGAAGCCTTCGTTTCTCAAGTCCCCGTAATTATATGTCTGTTCCTTGAAATTCACCGCTCGCCGCCCCGTGGATTGCCGTCTCTCGTTCGCCGATTTGCGTCAAGCAAATGCCTTATGACCTGCGCGACATTTCGGCGACTGGGGACGGTCGCCCTGGCAGGAACCGGGGCGCGCAGGGTAGGGCGGTGCCTAACCGAGCTCCCTAGGTGATTGTATGGCTTCTCGACCCGAATTTGTGAGTCATTTCAATTTCCTAAGTTGCGATCCTCCCCCTGTCGTGTTACTCGATCCCTCACACCCACTGCGCTCCACCAGCGTGGGTTTCTCACTCATAAGGTAAGACGTCCTCATGGCTGCTGATACAACACCTTCAATGACTGAAGCTCGTCGTGCTCGCGTTCGTGAGCACGGGCGCTTCCTCACCTCGTTCATCGTATTCCTCGCCCTGGTTGGCGGGACGCTCGCGGTCATCGCGTTCGTGTTCGGCACGATCGTTCCGGTTGGCGCTGTCGGCGTTCGAAAGATCGCCTTCGGTCCGGGCCAAGGACTACGACACCGATCCCTTCCCCCGGGTCTCCAATGGGCGGTTCCGTACTACTCAACGGTGTACATGGTGCCGCAGACCCTTCGTATTCTTGATTTCTCCGCGCCCCGATCTCTCGACATTCCCACGGTCGATGGAACTACGGTCGATGTTGATGCCGCGGTCGTCTATCGCTTCTTCTCCTCTCAGGGAGAATCCGAAGGAATCAAACACGGTGGCCCAGCTGATCTGATTCAAAATGTTGGCGCGACTGACGTTCAGTGGTCTCGGTATCTCTCGCAGGTCGCCGAGAATGAGTTGAAACGAGCACTGAGCGCGCTTTCGACCGTTGAGTTTTATGAGCCGGGCGCTCGAGAGGCTCGCGTAAAGGTAGCCGAAGAGGTTCTGCGAGAGCGCCTCGCTCCGCTCGGAGTGAATGTTCAGGCGGTCCTTCTCCGTCGCTATCGCTATCGAGATGAGATCGACCAAGCGATCTTCAAAAAGAATTTGCAAGAGCTTGAGTCGGCCTACAATAAGGTTGCCGGAGAATTCGCGGAAGCTCAGCGCGATGTAAACCAGGTAGAGGCCGATGGTAATGTCGCGATCCAAAGCCTTGAGAAGCGTGGCGTTGGTGACGCTGATATGATTCGCTCTGAGGGAGACCTCTATCGTCGTGAAAAATACGCGCAGGGAGACCTCCTTGTGGCGGAAGCCAAAGCGAATGTCGATAAGATGCGAGGTGATGTCCTCGCGAAGGTTGGAGGTGACGTGTACGTGGCGCTCCAACTCGCGCAGTTTCTTGGCTCGCTCAAAGGCGGCGTTGTCTCAAATGTTGACCCGTACGATTTTGACACCTGGGTGAAGAAGCTCGCGGGAGCCACAACGCAACGTGAAAATTCTTCGGAGGTAAAGTAATGAGCGCTCGCAAACTCCTTCTCGTTCCGTTGCTCTTCTCGACACTCGCGCTCTCGGCGTGTGATACCGGGTTTCAACACATGGGAACCACGGAATACGGTGTACGGTTTCGCAAGCTCCCAACATTTATGGGTGGTGGATTAGGAAGCGCTGACAGCGTCGCGCACCCGCTGCAAACCGTTGTCGTCTTCCCGTGGGAGTCGATCCGACGGTTCGACACAGCTCCGCAGTACCTCAGTTGGGGAAAGGGGATGGGGGATGCCGCCGGCGGTATGACGCAACTTGTACAAGATGAGGACGTGTATACTCGCGCTAAGGATGGCAACGAGGCCGCTCTAAAGCTCACCGTGCGATATCGTATCAAGCCCGATCCAGAGAGCCTCGTGAAGCTCGTCCAGAACGTGGCGGAGACCGAGAGTGAGGTGCGCGACCTTGTCATCGCCGTTGTGCGTTCCGAGATCCGTTCCTACATGAATCAACTTAAGACCCCCGAGTTCCGTGATGACAAGAAGCGGAACGAGACCGTAGATGAGGTTCTTCAAGCGGCGCAGCGACACCTCGGTCCGCTCGGTATCGAGGTTGAGGCTGTCAACTTGAAGCAGTATCGGTTTGTGCGTCCGTTGCCAGATGGCGGAGAGGATACTCGCTACCAGGATCGCCTTCGTGAGATACAGGAGATGGAGCAGGATATCGAAGGAGAGCGCTCTCGCGTTGAAACCGTTCGAGCTAAGAAGCAGAAAGAATACTCCGAGGCTGAGAGCCTCTATAACGCCCGTGTGTCTGAGGCTAAGGGGTATAAAGAGCAATCGGTGTATCAAGGGGACAGCCACTACACCGCTCGGTCTAATGAGGCAAAAGCGATTGTAGCCGAAGGAACCGCCGAAGTAGCTGGATTGACTAAGCAGATTGGGGCTCTCTCCGGAAAGGGAGGGCAGGCGATGCTCCGGCTTGAGGTAGCCAAACAATTAGCTAAAGCGAACCCCCGCTTTGTGGCGATGAATCAGGGGTCTGGAGGGGCCGCGGTTGACCTCTCAAAGACCGATTTAAATCAATTAATCGGGCAATTAGGCATCGTGGAAGGGCTTGTCGGACAGCCTCCAAGAGCGCAGAATAACCCCGAAAAATCTCAGTCACATGAGGCCCCGGCAGCACAGACTCAGAGCGCCGGGAAATAGGAGAAAAAATGAGCAATTCAATTCGACGAAGAAAGATAGCGCTTATCGGCGCTGGCCAGATCGGTGGAACCCTCGCTCTGTTGTGCGGACAGCGCAACCTTGGTGACGTAGTTCTCTTTGACGTGGTTGAGGGGATGCCCCAAGGAAAGGCGCTCGACCTCTCGCACCTCGCGCCGGTATTCGGTCTCGACTTCAAGGTGACCGGAACGAACAATATCGCCGATATCGCGGGCGCTGACGTCTGTGTAGTGACCTCTGGACTTCCTCGTAAGCCGGGCATGAGCCGTGATGATCTCGTGAAGACCAACGCCGACATTATCAAGAAGGTCGCCGCTGGTATCAAAGAGCATGCCCCAGGCGCGTTCGTTATCGTTATCACGAACCCACTCGACGCGATGGTTTACCTCATGCAGAAGGAGACCGGATTCCCAACTTCTCACGTCGTGGGAATGGCGGGAGTTCTCGATACCGCTCGATATCAGGCGTTCTTGGCTGAGGAGCTTAACGTGTCCGTTTCCTCAGTCTCGGCGTTCGTACTCGGTGGACACGGCGACGACATGGTACCCGTTCGCTCGTACACAACGTGCAACGGAATCCCAGTTGGAAACCTGATCAAGTCTGAGCGTCTCGACGCGATTGAGAAGCGAGTTCGTGGCGCTGGTGGAGAGGTGGTCGCGCTTCTTAAGACCGGCTCCGCGTTCTACTCACCAGCGGCATCGGCTATTCAGATGGTTGAGAGCTACCTCTTCGATCAACGACGGGTGCTCGCGGCAGCGGCTTCATTGAAGGGTGAATACGGATTGAAAGATCTCTACATCGGCGTTCCTGTCATCATCGGTAAGGGTGGTGTTGAGAAGGTTGTCGAGATCGAGCTCAACGAAAGTGAGAAGAAGGCGCTCAACGAGTCCGCTGGACGAGTTCGTGAGCTTCTCGCGATCCTCTAATCAACAACACGTACGTAGGAAAAACATATGAATCTCCACGAATATCAAGCAAAGCAGGTGCTGAAAGGGTACGGCTTGCCGATCTTGAATGGCTACCTGTGCTACACACCGGGCGAGGCTGAGGCCGCGGCTGATAACCTTGGCGGTGGAATCTGCGTTGTAAAGGCGCAAGTTCACGCCGGTGGTCGCGGTAAAGCTGGTGGCGTGAAGCTCGCGAAGAGCTCCGCTGAGGCTCGTGAACACGCGCAAAAGATCTTGGGAATGAAGCTCGTAACCCCTCAAACAGGCGCTGAGGGTAAGATCGTTCATAAGGTGTACGTCGAGGCGGGATGCAACATCGCGAAGGAATACTACCTCAGTATCCTCGTTGATCGCGCTAGCCGCTGTGTCTCTATCATCGCCTCCACAGAGGGCGGTATGGAGATCGAGGAGGTCGCTCACAACACCCCTGAGAAGATCCTCACGGTTCGCGTTGACCCAAAGGTTGGACTCCAAGGATTCCAAGCTTCGAAGCTCGCTATCGACCTCGCTATTCCAGTCGAGGCTCGAAAGAACTTCGTTGAGGTTGTGAAGGGGCTCTACAAAGCGTTCATGGGCTCAGACCTCGCGATGCTTGAGATTAACCCACTCGTGCTTACGAAGGAGAACACCTTCGTGCTCCTCGACGCGAAGGTCGCGCTTGAGGACAACGCGGCGTTCCGACAGAAAGCTATCCACGAGATGATGGACTACGATGAGATGGATCCTAGAGATCTCCGCGCTCAGAAGTACGGACTCAACTACGTTGGACTCGATGGCAACATCGGATGTCTCGTAAACGGAGCCGGTCTCGCCATGGCGACCATGGACATCATTAAGGAGTTCGGTGGTGAGCCAGCGAATTTCCTCGATGTAGGTGGTGGAGCGACGAAGGAGAACGTAACGGAAGCGTTCCGTATCCTTCTCTCAGATTCTAAGGTGAAGGGAATCCTCATCAACATCTTCGGCGGAATCATGAAGTGTGACGTGATCGCCACAGGCGTTATTGAGGCAGCGAAGGAGGTGGGACTCAAGGTTCCTCTCGTCGTTCGACTCCAAGGAACAAACGTAGATCTTGGACGCAAGCTTCTCGCGGACTCAGGCCTCGCGATTACGCCAGCGGATACCATGGATGACGCGGCTAAGAAAATTGTCGCTTTAGCGAAGTAAGGAAGGAGAGACGATGAGCGTTCTCGTAAATAAAAATACACGTGTAGTAACTCAAGGAATCACCGGTAAGACCGGCGCGTTCCATACCCGCGCGTGCCGTGAGTACGGCACACAGATGGTGGCGGGAGTAACCCCAGGTAAGGGTGGACAGGAATTTGAGGGAATCCCCCTCTACGACACCGTTCACGAGGCCAAGAAGCAGGCCGGCGCGAACGTATCGATCATTTACGTTCCACCTCCCTTCGCGGCTGACGCGATCATGGAAGCGGTGGACGCTGACCTCGATCTCGTTATCTGCATCACCGAGGGTATTCCAGTATTGGACATGCTCAAGGTCGCGACCTACATGCAGGGACGTCGTACCCGTTTGATCGGACCAAACTGTCCAGGAATCATCACCCCTGGTGAGGCGAAGATCGGCATCATGCCGGGCTTCATCCACAAGCCAGGACGCATCGGCGTGGTTTCCCGATCGGGAACGCTCACGTACGAGGCGGTATTCCAGCTCTCGCACCTCGGCATGGGACAGTCGACCTGTATCGGTATCGGTGGAGACCCACTGAACGGCACGAACTTCATCGACTGCTTAAAGATGTTCAACGAGGATCCAGATACGGACGCGGTTGTTATGATCGGTGAGATCGGTGGTAACGCTGAGGTTCAGGCCGCTAACTGGGTACGGGACAACAACATGAAGAAGCCGATCGTATCGTTCATCGCGGGAGCGACCGCTCCTCCAGGGCGACGCATGGGCCACGCTGGCGCTATCATCGGCGGAGCTGATGACACCGCTGAGGCTAAGTTCAAGGCTCTCCAGGCCGCCGGAATTCACACGGTCCGATCTCCGCACGAGCTCGGTTCGAAGATGAAGGATGTGCTTAGTAAGTAAGGAGTAGCTCCTGAAAGCGTTTCTCAAAAGAGCGTGCATTTGGCTCGGACCGACGATCATTTTTTTGGTTGTCGCTGAGCTGAGTGCGCGCTCTTTTTACAAGAGTGCGTCACCAATCCTTATGACTGACGCGGTGCTCAATCACGTTTGGATTCCGGGCCAAACCCGTATCGTGCGCGATTTCGAGAAGGCGGGAATCCCCCCCTTCACGCGAAAAGTGAACAGCCAGGGTTTTATCATGGAGCGTGAGGTATCTCAGCAGAAGGCAGAGCGAGCCTATCGTATCGCGTATCTCGGTGATTCGTTTATTGAGGGAACGTGCCCTGAGGCCGACTCAGTCCCGGCGATTGTGGAACGGTCATTTCGTGTTCCCGGATATGAAACTGTTGATGTGCTCAATGCTGGCACCGCATCGTACGCTCCAACCCTTTACTATCTTCTCCTCAAGACCAAAGTTCTCGCCTATCGCCCAGACTTGGTAGTTGTGAATGTGGATATGACCGATGTCTTTGATGACTCCCTTTATAGCGCTACCCTACGAACCGACACCCAGGGAGATCCGGTCGCCTGTCCACCTGGACATCCAATGCTCGGGACCCATCGCAGAACGGAGCATGGACTTGAAGAGATCACCCCCTCGCAACGCGTTCTCAGTTGGCTCTCCGACAGGTCTGCCGCGGTAAAGTTAGTAGTTCAGGCTGTGTCGCATCGACGCAACTATGCGCGTGATAGTGGCTTAGTGCCAGCAGCCTTCGCATGGTGCGACCCTAGGCGCTCTCCACAGACTCGGCAGGACGTGCTCCACAGCATGGATATGCTCAGCCGTGTTGTAAACCTCGCGAAAGCGAGCGGAATTAAGATAGTGGTAACCGCGGTCCCACATCTTCAGCAGCTCCAAGGGAAGTGGTCCCTTGAACCGATGAACGACATAGCTTCCGTGTGCGCAAAGGAAAACGTTCCATTCCTTAACCCTGTCGAAGCCTTTAAACAGAAGCTCGGTACCACCCCGCCTCAAGAGATCTACATTCCAGGCGACATGCACTTCAATGCTAAGGGGTATCGGATGTGGGGGGAGATACAGGTGGAGTTTTTGAATCGGGTTGGGTTGCCCTAGGAATTCATTCCATTTGACCCAGTAATCGGGAGGGCGACCAGCTTGCCTCGACGTAGCAAAGCGCAGGCGGGTCCTGGTCGTCACAACGCCGTGCATCGCGAACGATCTTTGCCTCACGCAACACGGCGCTCAGGAATGAGCGCCCTCCGGCGTGCCGGGTCGACTGTGACGCCCCTTTCTTTTGAGCTCGGTAATTCGGAGGGCGACCATTCCTGGTCGCCACAACGCCGCGCATAGCGAACGATCTTTGCCTCACGCAACACGGCGCTCAGGAATGAGCGGCATCCGGCGTGCCCGGTCACAATAAATTACCCCCCAAACTGCGGATGCCCCCGAATCGACATCTTAAACGGCTCCGGGTCCGCTCCAACAGGAACCTGCGAATCACTCCGCTCCCACCGGCCAAGCCACGAGGTGTCCAGGAGATCCGTCGCGAGACCTCGCCGCACCGCCTCAACCGTATACGCCTTCGTCGTCTCACGCTTCATCCCCGTGCCAACGCCACGCCCAACGAACCACCCCGCATGGAGCAACGATGCCCGAACCGCCGTAGACGCGGAGTAGGTGTGTAAGCTGGTAGCTTTACCTCGTGTCAACGCGAGTACCTTCGCCAACACCGGCATCGTCCACATCGGTGAATCAACCTTTGCTGAGAACGGATCAAACCACACGATATCCGGGGCATCAGCGCCATCACATTGATCCATAAAGTCGCCGTGCCGAAGCTCCCAGGTGATCGGGTGCTTTGAGCTCTGCCACACACCATCTTTCAGTAACCGGTGAGGAGCCCCGTGTCGCAGGTGTTCAAAGTGCCACGGATGTTGCAAGGCGAGGCGCAGCGAATCGAGGTCGTTCTCAAAGCTTACGATTTTTATCGGGCGCTCGATCGTCTCTCGTTCTTCAAGCGCTAAGAGCCCCACCATCGCGTTGGTCGCGGCGCCAAGGCCCACATCCCAGATGACCAGAGCCTCGCTTCCCTCCCCTACTCGATCAAAGAGACGGGAGCCCTCAACGTAGAGTGAATGTGACTCAATGCGAGGGTCTTCAGAAATGTGCATCACCTCGCCGGAGTTTCGATGGCGTATCGCTGGCATCCTATCATCACGCACCACTACCTCGTAGTTACCGAGTACCATTCGATTCATCTTGACCGTGACCGGCGGTGGATTCGTTGGATTGTCGAGGTCATCACTGGAAAGCGCCTCAACCTGACTGTGATAGAATTCGCGGAACGTTCCTGCGATAATGTGCTCTCGCATGCCCCGCATAAGCTTTCGATAGAAGGTGAGGTTGTGGATGCTTAAGAGCTGCCCCACGATGAACTCATTTGAGCGCACGAGGTGTTGCAGGTACGAGCGGGTATACCGCTGGCATGTTGAACATGAACACTGAGGATCAAGTGGCAGCGAATCTGAACGATATACCCCACGACGCAGATCAATCCGTCCTCGCGACGTGAAGATTACTCCCTGATTGGCGAGCGAGGTTGGCAGAATACAATCGAACATGTCCATCCCTCGGCGCACAGCCTCCAAGAGATCAATCGGCGTTCCGACACCCATAAGGTAGCGAGGCTTATCGGCGGGCAAAAGCGGAGCGGCGAACTCAGTCGTGTCCTCCCGTTCAGCCTTCGTCTCTCCAACCGCCAAGCCCCCAAGCGCGAATCCATCAAAAGGAAGCGCGGTTATCTGCTCTGCGCTCTCTTTGCGAAGATGCGGGAAACACGCGCCCTGGACGATACCAAAGAGCGCCTGACGGGCGTCTCCCCGAGCGTCGAAACTTCTGCGTGCCCATCGAGTGGTGAGTTCGAGCGCGGCTCGCGCCTCTGCTTCGGTACAGGTCGACCTGATGCACTGATCGAGCACCATCATGATGTCGCTGCCGATGATCCGCTGCATCTCGATACTTTTCTCAGGGGTGAGTTGAATGCGTCGGCCATCAACGTAGCTGCGGAAGGTCGCTCCCTCTTCGGACATTGAGAGCTGCTTTGAGAGCGAGAAGATCTGAAATCCACCCGAGTCGGTGAGGACCCCCCGTCGCCAGTTCATGAAACGGTGAATCCCGCCGTGTTGCGCCATGATCTCGGGACCCGGTCGCAAGAGAAGGTGGTAGGTGTTCGCCAACAGCACCTGATAATCCAAGTCATCCGCCACAGGGAGGTCCACGCACCGCAGCGCCGCTTGTGTCGCTACGGGCATGAAGATAGGGGTCTCAACCCGCCCATGAAGGGTAGTGAGATCGAGGGCTCGCGCTTTCGACCACGTGTCGGTGGCGACGACTGAGCAGGTGAGGCGACTTTCGGATGACATACACGGAGTAAGGTAGTGGATCTCGGTACCGAATGGTAGGCGGGGCAGGGGCGAAAATCCTTTCGTAACCGTTAATTTATGCGATACTCCCGGCCATGAGGCATGAGAATCGACCCGCTTCATCCCGTACTCCATCCACGCCACCCTCTATCCCCGAGAGTGAGGTGACCTATACCACCGCCCGTTCCGGTGGTCCGGGTGGACAAAACGTAAACAAGGTAAGCACGAAGGTGCACCTTCACTTCAATCCGTGGGCCTCACGAACCCTTACCGGTGACCAAAAGCGAGCGGTGTTCACGGCGCTTACCGAGAGTAACGATAAGCGTTTCATCGACGGAGAGATCGTTATCACATCGCAGGAGCACCGCAGCCAGCTCGCCAACAAAGCCGCCGCTCTCGAAAAACTCAATGCGCTTGTACTGGATATTCTCACCCCAAAGGCAGAGCGAATCGCGACCGAGGCGCCGGAGGGGGTGGATGTTAGGCGGCGGATTGATAAGCGGGCGCGGTCGGAGCGGAAGGAGCTTCGGCGTAATCGGTTTGATAACGAGTAAGATTCCGGAGGGGCCGTGTCCACACGGGCCGGAACTTGCGAACACATTATCGGTGCGGCTTCCGGCCCGTCAGGAGACGGGCCCTCCGGGGCACCAAACATCCCCCATTATCTCAGCCCCTTACCCCTTCCATCACATTCCACCCCAAACACCCCATAACAACCAAGTATCCGGTTCTATCGGGGGTTTTGCGTATGAGCACATCTGATAAACGAGTTCTCGTTGTTGAGGACGATTCCAGCGTTCGAGAGCTTCTCGTTCAACACCTAAAAGACAACGGGTTCCTCGTGACCGATACCCTTGATGGTAATCGTGGCTTAGAGCTCGCGCTCTCGGATAGCTACGACCTTGTGATCCTCGATGTCGCGCTTCCTGGTAAGGACGGCATGGAGATATGCCGACAGATGCGATCAAAAGGGGTTGGCGCCGCGATAATCATGCTCACCACCCGTGGAGAGGAGATCGATAAGATCCTCGGACTTGAGCTCGGAGCTGATGATTACATGACCAAACCTTTTAGCCCACGAGAGGTCATCGCGCGAGCGAAAGCGGTCTTGCGCCGAACGACTGGTGAGGAGGTCTCATCGGTAAAGAATCTTAAAGTTGGAGATGTTGAGATAGATATCGCCGCGCATGAGGCGTTCGCTCGAGGGGCAAAGCTCGATCTAACTTCGACAGAATTTGAGCTCCTCACCTTCCTCGTCAAAAATGTGGGGCGCACATTCTCTCGTGACCAACTTCTCACCTCGGTGTGGGGATACACCTCATCCGCGTATGAGCACACGGTGAATACACATATCAATCGCCTCCGGGCGAAATTAGAGCCGGATCCAAGTGAGCCAACCTACATCCACACCGTGTGGGGAGTTGGGTACAAATTTGTAGGAACTAACGATGGGCGAGCGGCTGCGTAAATCTGTCTCGACTTTCCGCCAGACCCTTCATTCGGTTTGGGAGGTAGCGTGCTTGAGTATTCGTACAGCGCGGACCTACGTGCCTACGTCTGTACTGCTCGCTGGCGCCGTCATCGTGGGTCTTCTGATAATCGTGCAAGGCTTCGCGGTGACCCAGCTCTCGACCAACGCTCTTCAGAAAACTGAGTCAACACTGTATCGACACGTCGCCACACAGCTTGCTGACAAACTTCGGGTGTATAGTGAGCAGTTCAATCACGCTGAGCTTCAGATGCGCCTCAATGAGGTCGCGGCTATCAATCCGAACGTTCGTCTCTACATCGTTGATGAACACGGGATCGTGAAGTACGCCCCACAACGATACGGGCGAGCGCAGCTACCATTCATAGATATTCGTCCCGTGAAGCTACTTGGTGATGGTCACGTCGGACCTCAAGAGGTTGTTGTGGGCGATGACCCACACGATTACGAGGCGAAGGTCCCGTTCTCAGCGGCGCCGATTCGGCTGGGAGGAGGGGATCACTATCTCTACGTGGTTACCTCAAGTGGCACGATGCAGAGCTATTTTGAACGCGCCGCCGGCCTCAGACTTGGACTCTCAACTTTCGCGATGGCGATCCTCTCAACGGGTATCATCGTAGCGATCGTGTTCCTCCTGATGTACCGAAAACTCAAAGCTGTATCGACCGAGCTCGCCGTGCTCTCGCACGACCTTCGAGGTCCCCTTACCTCTATCCAAGGCGCGCTCGAGTCTATGCAAGAGAAGGGTGCCTTCTCCTCGCACGATTTAAACGTCGCCCTTCGAAGCACCAAATCAGCCGCGGCGATGTTGAACGACCTGCACCATATCTCAAGGATTCAAGCGACCGATCACGAGGTTTCGATGGAGCCGCTCTCTATCGCGGATCTCTTGATGGATTGCGTCATGGCGGTAAAGCCGATCTGCGACGAGAAGCAGCTCGAGATATCAGTAGGAATACCCAAAGGAGTTCCACTCGTTCATGGGAACGTAGAGCTTCTTGAGCGAATGGTGCGTAACCTCGTGGACAACGCCATTCGATATACCCCACCACGCGGTCGTATCGATGTGAGCATCGCGCACCTCGATCAAAAGATACGAGTGATGATTCACGATACCGGCGTTGGTATTCCTGAGGAGCAACTCACGAGGGTCTCCGAGCGGTTTGTGCGGGGCGCTAACGTGAAGGGTCGGGTGCAAGGCTCCGGTATCGGACTCTCCGTCGCCTCAGAGGTAGCCCGACTTCATGGTGGCAACCTGCGAATCCTAAGCCGAGAGGGTGAGGGGACCGCTATTATCTTTGACCTCGCCGTGTGGCAGCCGACGTCGACGCGGCGGGCAAAGGCGGCGTAATCCCGATCGATTAAGGACCCCGGAGGGCGGTCATTCCTGACCGCCGTGCGTGAACCCGCTAACCCTATATATAAATTGAAAGTCGCGTTTCCCTACAAAATGTAGTATCCTCTACATATGCGTCCGATAGCCGCCGTTGTCCGTGAAATCGTCGATGAATCCGAGATCGCCTTAAGCGCGTTAAGCGACGGACTGCTCAATCTTTCCGCCTACGCCAAGAAAATTAAGGGCGAGGTCGCCCGTCGCTCCAAGAAAGAGGTCTCCGTCGGCACCATCGTTGTCGCTCTTTGTCGGTACGAGATAGAGGCCAGAAAGCGCGCTCGATTATTCCCAAAGGTAAAGATAGAAAGCATCTCGACCCGCTCCGCGCTCGTTGAACTCACCTTTACCAAGAACGCGACGAATCAAAAAAAGCTACGCTCTCTCTACGAGAACGAAAAGCTCGCAGAAGCCGACCTTCTGACCATCACCTCCGGCATTCGCGAGATCTCGCTTATCCTGCCTGCCGCTCTGAAGGGGGAAGTTATCAAGGTATTTAAAGGTGAGAAGCCAACTCTCGTTCAGGACGACCTCGCGAGCCTCTCCCTTCGCTTTCCAGCACACTACCTGCACACCCCCAACACGATCTTCGCGCTCATTCGCCCCTTCGCCTTGAGCCGCATCAATATCGTTGAGGTGGTGTCGACCTATACCGAGCTGACGGTCGTCGTAGCTGAAAAGGATCTCCAAGCTGCGTTCGCGATTGTCAGTAAGAGCGCCTCTATCTAACAACCCGGTAAGGCTCCGCTCTCCGGCAACACGGCGACCGAGGACGGTCGCCGTGTCACAACCTCCACCCGGTTCCCTACCTCAACGTCGCGTGCTTCCGCCCATACGCGAAATATACCGCCAAGCCGAGCGCCATCCACACAACCAACCGCTCCCACGTCTCAGCGGGAAGTGACGCCATCTGCGCCGCCGCTGAGAGCGCACCGATGATACACACGATGTGTGGGGCAGGGGTTTTAAATGGTCGGTGAGCCTCTGGATTGGTGTACCGAAGAACCAACACGCCAAGGCATACCAGCACGAACGCGAAGAGTGTTCCGATCGATACCAGCTCGCCTAGCAACCCGATCGGGAACAGCCCCGCTACGAGCCCAGCAAAGATCCCCGTAAAGATGGTGGTGATGTACGGGGTCCGGAACTTCGGATGAAGCTTGGCGCATACTGGAGGAAGGAGTCCATCGTGCGCCATCGTATAAAGAATTCGAGGCTGCGCCATAAGAAGCACGAGCACAACGGAGCTCAATCCAGCAACCGCGCCGATCTTGATGAAAGGCCGTAACCACTCAAGCGCCGGTCCAGCGGCGTTTACCGCCACCGCGATAGGGTCCGCGACCCCGAGTTGATCGTACTTTACGATGCCGGTCAGTACGAGCGATACGGCGATGTAGATAACTGTGCAGACGATAAGTGAACCGATGATACCGAACGGCATGTCCTTCTGTGGATTCTTCGTCTCCTGCGCTAAGGCTGAAACGCTGTCGAAGCCGATGTACGCGAAGAAGATAACCCCCGCGCCACGAAGGATACCGCTCCATCCAAAGTGTCCGAACTCGCCGGTGTTCTCAGGAATAAACGGAACCCAGTTGTCAGGAATGACATGCATCGCGCCAAACACAAGGAAGAGTCCGAGAACCGCGAGCTTCACGAAGACGATCAGGTTATTGAACTTCGCCGACTCTTTGATTCCGACGTAGAGAAGATAGGTACACGCCGCGACGATCGCCATTGCGGGCAGATTGATGATCGCTCCTGTTGATTCCCACCCCGTACCGGGTGAATGTTTAAACGGCGCGCTGCTGAGCGCGGCGGGAATATGGATGCCGAAATCCTTAAGGAAGCTTACCACGTATCCCGACCAACCGACTGCAACCGTCGCCGCTCCGAAGAGGTACTCAAGGATAAGATCCCATCCGATGATCCAGGCCAACAGTTGTCCCAAGGTTGCGTACGCGTACGTGTACGCGCTTCCCGCGATCGGAATCATCGCCGCAAGCTCCGCGTAACAGAGCGCCGCAAACGCGCACGCGATACCGGAGAGGATAAAGGAGATAACGATAGCCGGTCCCGCGTAGGACGCGCTCGCCTGTCCGGTCAACACGAAGATACCGGCACCGATAATTCCGCCGATCCCGAGAAGCAAAAGATTCATCCCGGTGAGTGATCGGTGAAACCCCCGCGTCTCGTCCTCCGCCTCGGCGCGAATCATCTCGAGAGGTTTCCTGATAAAGAGCCTAGAGAGCATAACGAGTCCCTTTGTTTTATTGTTTCATCAAGCGTTTAGCGCCTCAGAACGGTACCCTGTACGGGGGTTACATGTCACGATGGATATTAAACCCGTGACCAGGGAGGGCGAGCAGCTTGTCCGCCGTAGCTTTAGCGAAGGGGGATCCTGGTCGCCCTCCGATGGTTGCGGGTTCGTCATGGCATCCCGTCCCCCATACATCCCCAACACTTCCGCCCCCCTAACCCCTCCTAATTTTCCTTAGAGCCCGCCCCCTCAACCGCATGGTACAATCATCGGTGCCGTACAACCCATTCGCCTACTGGACACAGGTTTCGCCATGAAGAGCGCAATCATCCCCGGCTACATGCCCGGCTTCGGAAACGACTTTGAAACTGAGGCGCTTCCCGGCGCGCTTCCATACGGACAAAACTCCCCTCAAAAATGCGCCTACGGCCTCTACGCTGAGCAGCTCTCCGGTTCACCCTTCACCGCGCCGCGCGGCACGAACGAACGCTCATGGCTCTACCGTATGCAGCCCTCAGTGACTCATGTCGGACGATTCACGCCGACGAGCTTCCCATTCTGGAAGACCGCTCCCTGCATCGACGAGCATACCCTTCCGATCGGCCCACTCCGGTGGAGCCCACCTCCCGCTCCGACGGAACCCACTACATTCCTCTCTGGTGTTCGAACCATGACCACCGCGGGTGATGTGAACACCCAAACCGGAATGTCCGCAAACCTCTTCTTCGTAAACACCTCGATGGTTGATGAGTACTTCTTCAACGCCGATGGCGAGTTCATGGTTGTGCCGCAAGAGGGGGAGCTGCGCTTCTTCACAGAGCTCGGAAAAATAGATATCGCCCCAGGTGAGATCGCCATCATTCCTCGCGGTATGAAATTCAAAGTGGAAGTTCTCAACGGCCCCGCCCGTGGATACATGTGTGAGAACTACGGTGCGAAGTTCACCCTTCCCAATCGTGGACCGATCGGCGCGAACTGCCTCGCTAATCCACGCGATTTCAAAACCCCCGTCGCCGCCTACGAAGATAAACGCTCGCCTTGTAAGGTGTTCGTAAAGTGGTGCGGTAAGTTCTTTGAAACCCAGATCGATCACTCACCACTCGATGTCGTGGCGTGGCACGGAAACTATGCGCCCTATAAGTACGACCTTCGAACCTTCTCTCCCGTCGGAGCGCTCCTCTTCGATCACCCAGACCCCTCCATCTTCACCGTACTCACCGCGCCATCGGGAGAGGAGGGGACCGCTAACGTTGATTTGGTGATCTTCCCCGAGCGATGGGCAGTCGCGGAACACTCGTTCCGTCCACCGTGGTACCACATGAACATCATGTCTGAGTTTATGGGGCTTATTTACGGACGATACGACGCGAAACCGGACGGCTTCGTTCCAGGAGGTGTTAGCCTTCACAACTGCATGCTTCCGCACGGACCAGACGCCGCCGCCTTCGATAAAGCGACGAACGAAACGCTCCAACCCGTGAAGCTCTCAAACACGATGGCGTTTATGTTTGAGACCCGCTACCCACAGCATCTTACCAAGTACGCCGCAGAGTCCTCCGCGCTCCAGCAGGATTATGCGGAGTGTTGGAGGGGGTTGGGGCGGAGGTTTGATGGAAGGTACTAGATAGGATCTGCCAAAATGATCCGGCTGCTAGCATGGGACCTTCCCAATCAGTGAAGGGTTGCGTGCATAGCGTTATGCTTGGCAATTACCTTGGACCGGTTAACAGCATCCTCTCTACACTCTGGACTTATTCTAGAGAAGTCTATGACCCCCTCAGGAATATTGCTCACTCTGTGTAAATGTTTTAGCACTGTTTTTCGGAGATAGTCGGGGAATAAATTGCACGATTCTCCAATTCCTCCGCACAGTATCAAATTATCGAACGTGAAACCGTGCTCTCGTGCCGTCTGGTATGTAGAGCCAATCACTTCGCCAACATAGGTGAAGTATTCCCAGAAATGCTTGTAAGCCGTTTCTATAAGAGCATCATCCGCTGAGACATGTTCGCTTGCTCTTCTGGCATCTAGTTCGCATTTTTCGACGAATAAATTGGATCCTAATACTAGGTTGTTAATGGCGCGCACCAGGTCTGCGTCAGAGTCTATCGCCCACTCTGTGCGATGTTCCACCTTTAATGCTCCTAAGTTGTTGAGAGCTTGGATCGCTCTCGCCAGTTTTTGCGGATCTTGTGGGTCGTCGACCACTCGTCTCGCAAGCGCGTTCTTTGCCCTGTCATTTTCAAGGATACCCCTCACGAAACGAATAGCGTTCCACGGTCCTGCGATTAGATGCTCGGCGTAGACGAGATGCCCGTCGAGCTTCTTAAAGGAGCCGTCCGGATTTATGAACTTAGCAAGCTCGCCATTAGGAAAACACGTGAATTCGCTTTTCACGGTATCTCTAATATTGCGATGACCGCACTCGTTCATGTTTGGAGCTACGGGCGGTGCCGTCTCAGAGCCTTCCTCAGTTTGGTGACTCTTTGAACGAATGTCGGTTGACTCGTCATGATTGATTAACTGAGCTTCACCGCCGCAGCCGGTTCCCAAGATGATAACACCGACGTTCTTATCTTGCAGGTTTCCGTAGTATACCTCACCGCAAAGAGCGGCTTTGGCATCATTCATGACTTCGACTTCTAAGGTGGGCAAGCTCGGCCACTCAAGTTCCGGCTTGCCTTGTTGATGAGCAACTTCGGTTCTTGCAGCAATTTCGTTTTGCAGAGCCCCAAGGAACTCATCTGCCAAAGCTTGACGAACGAACGTCAGTCCCGTGTTCGTAGTGGTGATCAAGGCGTCACGAGCGCTACCAGAAACCTGTCCGGCGACCGAAAACGTAACCGCGCAAAGATTCTCAAGCGGGGGAGGGATGTCATCTGGTTCGAACTGTTGTGCGATGAAGTCCAAACACATCTTAGCGAGGTAAGGGTAGGAGATGTCGTGACTTTGCTTGAACTGCTCAGCGTCGAACGACAGAACCTCTTTCATTTTCTGCCATTTGATACCTTCTCTTAAGGGCTCTGGCTCCGCAGCCGTGGAAATGCAAAAGCGCACGTTGGTGCCGCCGACGATTACCGTAAGGCCGAAAGGAATTGATCGTTCAAGGCGATTGGCTTGTGGTTGCCCACTGACAGGACGTTGTGGGGCCGCAAGCGAACTGAGTTCCGCAGGTGCAGCTCTACCAACTCCAGGTCCCATCGCTATGCCTGAAAAAGTGGCAGAAGGATCTGAATGCATTTTTACCTCAATAAGCGCCGACTCGTTCTCACCACATAACTGCGTAAGTAAAACCAGCTATGCCAGAAGATACCTCGGAGTCATCCGCTAAAGAAGGATTTAGAGTCGAAAATAATCAGAAAATACGGGAACATCTCCAAACCACAGAGTAAAAACCCCTGAAAAATATGGGTTTTATGCTACGTGTGAGAAATGCATGAGGACGAGGGGTATGATCCAGGTCGTGCCATTCCCCGCTAAGAACCCGTTTTTTCGTAGGAAAAATGCTACGCCAGCCGTGATTTGAACGGCTTCCGTACGTTCGAATCCGACTCGTCCGGGTAGAGCTCCTCAAGCCGTTTGAGGATGCGGGCCTGAGCGGCCTCCACGTCCGTTACCTCCATAGGAGGCAGCAGGGAGAGATCCTCTTTGACCATCTCAAGCTTGGTCTCCGAGACGTTCTCAAGAATACGTTGTTGAACCGGTTCTTCGGCAGTTTTCAAAGAGATAGCGATATCGCGGTGAGGGATCTCTCGGAGGAGGTTTTGCAGGGCGCTGGTTGGGATACGCTCTACCTTCGTAAAGTCGACTATGCGTCGCTCAAGGGTAGCGGCCACCTTTGGAGCCTCAGCCCGGATTGCGGCAACAAGGTGCTCACGCTCCTCAGCGGGGAACCGGCTCAATATCTTGGCGGCCACTCCTGGCCCGTCGATGACTTCCTGTCTCGCCATAATAAGTTCAGATGCTTACCCCCCGGGAAGGGTTGCCACAATATTCTGAGGTTCCCAAAACCCTAGCCGTCTAGGTGGCTTAGGGGGGCCTGTAGGGTGGGGTGGGCTTGTAATTGGAAGGGGGATTTGGCACTATGCCGGCTCAGTTTCGATGTGCCCACGTAGCTCAGCTGGTTAGAGCGCAGAACTCATAATTCTGAGGTCCCTTGTTCGATTCAAGGCGTGGGCAGTATCTTTGGCTATCTCGCACTTGGCTGCGCCAAGATGCGGATGACGCCCAGGGGGCTCTCCCAACCTTTTTGCTACTTCCGTTATTTCCTTCGCCCCCTGGACCCCTTGTCGATTGTACTCATGCGGATACTTTGGCTTATTGGCCAGGTCCGTTATTTGTGTCTTCGTATCCGTGTTCATTGCGTTGGAATCAGGCTTGTCTTAGCATCTTTAAACCTGGGTGAAATCGACTTTAAAAGGATGTTCAGATAATCGGGGGGCTTGCAACTTTTTATCGCTCAACACGTGCCCCGATTGGAGTCACATGCCCGAAAATATTTCCCGGATCGTGCCGTAACTTTTAAATGGGTACAGCGTATATTTGTAGAAGCTGATCTGTGGGACCATTTGGGCCGAGTCAAGAATATCTCCGAAGTGGCGAGATAAATCGGCGAGGACAGCTCTCACCTCCTTTTGATCCTGGACCAAGGTATAGATCTCAATAGAGTGTTCTCCAAAGAGAAAACTTATAAGGCTGATACGGTGATGCGCTCTACAAAAATTCGTGAGAGCGGTCCTCTCCTTTGAGGTGAGAACACGAGAACGTATATGCAACGCTATCGGCATCTCCCTGAATACTTTTGGATCCATCACGTAGTAGTGACCTTTTATGACACCTACCTTCTCTAATTTCTCGATCCTGTAGGTTAAAGTAGCTGAGGGAAGATTAAGAGCACGACTGACTTCCTGGAAGTTCAAGTAGCGCTGATTGGCAAGCGCGGAAAGAATGCTGTGATCTTTTTCGTCCAATTGACAGCGCGACCTGCTGGACGGTACTGCCCCGAAGTGTAGCGAGTGGATGGGCCCTTTCTTGCTTCCCGGTGTCGAGGTTCCTGAGTAGTCCTGTTCCAGCACGGTCATGCAACCGCGAATGTTGAACGGCACCGGCGATGTTTGGGCGAGCGCTTGAAATATCTTGTCGAGATGATCTCTGCCAGAGGCCAAAATTCTAACTTCGAAGAGTCCTTCGCCCCCGAGTTCAGCGACTGCGCATGATTCCTCCAACGATACTAGCTGTTCTAGAAAGGCCTCTCGATGAATCATCGATTTGAGAGAAATCTCGACCTGCACTGTATGAAGATTGAGGCCCAGCGTATGGGGATCCACCCATATTGACCGACGCAGAAACACGCCCTGATCGAGCAACGAGGAAAGTCCCCTCCGCACGACATGCACTCGAAGACCTAGTTCCTTAGCAATATCGGGAGCAGATTTATTTGCCTGTAAAACGACAGCGTCAAGTATCTGTTTTTGAGAGGCTGTGAGCTTCATTGAGATAAAAGAAAATGGCTTTCTATAGATGAGTGTCGACTCAAAGGTAAAGAAATTTCCTTGTGTGTGCAATCCGGGAATGGCCTACAAAACGCATTTCCCAAATTAGTTCGGTGCGAACCCTTCTCTTTAGATTGGTGGCGAATCTCTATAGTTTCTTCACGGCCCAGTCCGGATAGCTCTTGTACAACTTTTTACTGTACTCAAGATAAAGAGAGACGGCCTCGGTGATCTCCTTAATGCTTTCGTTACATTTCATAATTGCCTCATCTCGTAGAAGGGGAACGGGTTTCTGAGTGCCTTTGTCGCTTAAAACTACCCACCGTCTATAGAATGCTGTGGCGTCTATTCCTGGTGCTTGAAGCGCTAACCTCAGCCAATCGTTCCCATCGGCGGCAAGGTGTGTTCGATAGGTATCAAAGTAATTAAAGAACTTCGGGATAAATCCGTCCCCAGTATTCTCGTATTCAGCAGGGGGATAAATGGAGCGTTGAATGGCTGGATCAAATTTTATGTGATTAGCCGCCAGTCTCTCCTTAAAGTGTGTCAACGGGCTCTCGGGCCCCTCGTCTGGTTCACTATAGCCAGGACCCTCATATTCGGTAAGGCACCAACGTTCATCCAGTATCTCAAGAGTCATGGCTACGATCGGGATATCATCTTTGAAGATTGCGAGAATGCGTGCGCGACCGAGATAACACTGTGAAGCATGAACGCCATCGACGAGGCAGTTGTTCATTTTCCCTCCAATATCGCGAAGACTCTCTACCGTATGGATGTCTTTGACCACAAAACCGTTTGGTAGTGATAGGTGGTTTGGCAGTATACTGTTCCAGGAAGCGTAATAACTTATGGGTATTGGGTGCTTATCTGACAGTGCGTGCCATCTTTTGGTGAAGTCCCTAATCTCTCGTAATGATCTTCCATCAAAAAGAGCTTCAGCCGCCAAAAATGAAAGGTCTTCGCGTACCTTCTCCAGTACAGGACTAGTCAGATAATCCACCTCCTCCGGCTGAAAATGGCTCAAAACCGCCGGAAGCAGTGCCGTGTCGGTAAAATGCTTCACCAATCGCTTCGTAAAAGGTAGCCATTGAAAGACACTCTCGTTACTGTCTTGGCTATCTTTCAGTTTGGTCTTGTCGGAAAAAGTTGCCCTGGCAAGATTGATGAAATTTTGTCGAAGCGTGAAGGGGCGGTGCAGTACAGTTGCAATCGCCGCCACGTCCGAGACTATTTTGTATCTACTGTCCTCCTTTAGGAGTCACGGACTGATCATAAAATCAGGGATTTGTCTTTGCTTTTCACGAATAAGTGAGTTCATCCAACAGGAATTAGAGGGCTCTAATACTTGAGCCATTAGGTGAGTATATCGGATTGCCATGCCAGGTAATGAATACCGTTGGGTGGCATTGTTCCCTAATTGCATTAGGGAACAGTAGCGATACAACGAACCTGCGGCGGCCTTGTAACAGTTGTCCAGTTCCGTTCTATCCGTGGATAGCTTCTCCGAAAGGCGCTCTCTCAGGAAGTCTCGCCATACTGTATAATGACTAGAGGCAGTCTTGAGCTCCAGGCTTGTGTGGTCATTATATGGGGCCAGAGATGATTTTTTTAGAAGAAGAAGGATTGCGGAGTAGGGATCGGCGCCTCGGTCAACCAAGGACTTTGCCATGTTGAGGTGTCTAAAAGCTGGTTCGTCATATTTTTGGGACCTAACAAATTCCAACTCTGGGACAAAACGGGACTTGTTCAACAGGCCCTGGAGAGCGACATCAAGGTGCGCGGCTACGCTCGGAACTGACCCTGTTTCGAGAAAAACAAACCCGAGTGATTCCGGAAAACGTTCAAAAGATTGAATAAAGGCCTCGGCTCCGCGCAGCGAAACATCGGCGCCAAATTTGAGTAAGGTCCGAACTAAAAGAGGGGTAGGAAAATATTTAATGTGCCTTTCGGCGGTGCAGGCATACAGAAGGGGCTTTCCGAGTTCCTCATTAACATCGCATTTGTGGTCTATCAGACAGCGCAACAATTCCACGGAGGTTCCGCTCAAAACCGCTTTGGAGAGGGGGTTCCTTATCAGAGAAAGCATCCTCGAATCTTTGCTGAGGAGTTCGCGCAACGTCGAAATGTCATCCTGCTCAATAGCTTGCTCGATAGCTTCGACCTTATTTCCGGATGTCGCCGATGCACCAAAGTCACGTTCTGCTCCTAGTTGGGCGCCATGTTTCTCAAACAGAGAAAGCAATGTCGAATAATGTGACTCAATCCAATCAACGGGGCCGCTGGTGGGCGATACCGAATGCCGCTGGACCATTGGTGCCGTGGTGTCGATTCGAGCCCCGCTTTTGAGTAAAAATTCAATTTCGGAAAAGTCAAAGGAGCCTTTGGGTTCACAGAAGAACTCTGCGTCCAACGTTTTGTAACGTGTAGCAAGCTGTTTGGCGTCTACGTAAAGGTTAAAATCGCCCAAAGCATTATTTAAAGCTTCACTTTCTCCTGCCTCATTGTTCACCGGCGCGCCAGCCTCCACCAATAGCTTTAGGACATCGAAACGTCTCCAAGTCATCAGCGTCGCTAGGCAAGAACTTCGGAGTTTGTCGGGCTTTCCCCCAAGATCTAAGATGACAGGAATTAAGTCAGCTTGGTTGAGCTCAACGCACATGGCGATCGCTTCTTCCGCCCGAATCGGCATTCCCGGATTTTGGACCCAAGCAGCATGAAGGCCCGATTCGCTGTTGTCCACGATCGCTCGAAAGATTTCCCGGTGCGCCCTGTAATCCAAAGTTATGTGCTTGTTGGTATGGGCAAGTGTTTGGAATGGGGCCGGACGCCGGCCGGATGAGGTAAAGCTAGCGCCCTCCAGCGGATCTGGATGCTGTTCAATAGCTCTATGCATGTCATGCGATGATGGGTCTTTCAAGAAAAATCCTCGGAATTCCGTCCCCTCCAGCAGGTTGCTGCTCGACCCATGATACGATGTCGTCCCGTGAGGCGTCCACCTTAAGCTCGCTGGATGCTCCGAAAATAGGTGCTCGCTTGGCCTCAATGACCGACAGATTCCGACCGATGCACGGTGAATGCAGGTTCCCTCATTCTTCTCGCTGGCGGACCGCAGGGTATGTTAATTGAAGCAGTTCGTCCTGGGTCTTCCCTACAACGACTCCTCAGCACCCGCAGACTCCGGCCTCTTCGTGCTCGGTACCCTGATACACCCCACTTTCTCAAGCCGCTTCTCTCGAGTTCTCCAGCAGTGCTCGCTCGCGTCGCTGATTCCGTACTGATACATCGCCTGATTGCAGAGGTAGTCAACCATTCTCGGAGGAGTCCATAATGGGAACCGTAATCGGCAGCACCGCATCGCGGTGTCGAGCACCTTCTCACATCCGCTCTCCGAGAGCGTCGTAGCGGCAGCGCAGCAGACGGCGCGTCCCAGTCGAGGCCTCGCGCCGCAGTTTGGGATCTGATCGATCCCTTGTTCAATTTCGTTGATGATGTTTGCGGGTGATTGCGTACATTCCGCAGGGAGCGGTACGCGAGGAGGAGGTTTAGGTAATCCGTGCGTTGGATTGATCTGCGCTTCGGAGGATGTCATCCCGAAGGTACCAAGGACGCATACCGCTACAAGCGATGCGACAAGAATGCTCGTCGTTCTACAAAAGCTACCTACCATGATACAACCCCCATGCCATGCGCTCGTGCTGAGCGCGAAACCTAGCGAAAAGACCCCATGCTTCCGTTATGGGCACCATGAACGCCGGTGTGCTTCTAAAGGATAAGCTCGGTGTCACGCAATGCTATATCGGGTCGAATCTGTTCTCCTAAGTCACACCTCGTAGTGGCGGGAAACGGTGAGGCGCGCCGTCCCGTAGCGTTGCCATCGCTTGCACGATTCAGACCGTGAATCCGATTCCCACCATATAGGCGCCCAGAAGTAGGCGTTTCGGTAGCGGATCGCCTAAAAAATGCTCTATTTCCAGACTCCGATCGCGCAACGCGCACGAATGTGCATCTCGTATCGTGCCACAGCGCCCCTCGAACACCTCTTCATCCTAAAACCGACGTTGAGCGGGTCTCCAGTTCATCCCTCAAACTGTAATATTCAACGGGATTCAAGGTGTCGTTTTGTCAAATCCGTCGCCACGTTGAAAAGACACCAGGAAAAAGTCGGAAATTGCTTCGACCACGGGGCCAAGCTCGTCCTACGTTGCAAACCCGGAGATGAACCATGATCAAGATGACCCTCAGCTTCGTTACCACAGAGTCCACAGTGGCGCTCTATCAGACGACGTTCTCTCATTCGCTTTTGGAGCGACGACTCATCTCAGTTCGAGGCTCCGCGGCACCTGCAAATATGGGGACCTTCAGGTGGAGCTCTGGTGTACGAGCTTTGTCGCTCTTAATGACAAAGCAGGCGATCCTCTCGCTTGATCGACGAAACGGTGGAGCGACCGCAAACTCGCCAGCAGCTATCGACGGAGGTGATTTCTCACTCGCCGCCTCGCTCGATTACGCGATCAGCAAGCAACCGTTGTGGTTGCAGGATATGTTCGGAACGACCCCGCAGGGTACCGCCATCTCGAAGTTACTTTTTCGACGGATGAATCCTGATAGGAAACGTCCCGGACCGGTCACGGTGTTTATCCCGAACGTTGATTTTGAGGTGAGGGTCGAGGTTGATGGTGAGGCGCTTCGGGGCGAGGCACAGTTGCGACGACTTGAGGAGCTCCTCACCGAGAAACGGGTGGAGAGCGCACTGCTTCGGTAATCCGTAGTTACTGGGATCGGGCCGCCTCTTCCAGCGCGTGTTGCAGCACGAGATTCGGGGTATCGACCTCCTCAAACCTCTTCCGAAGCTTGGTAAGCGCGATAGTCTCAAGCTGTCGAATCCGCTCTCGTGTTACCCCGAAGCGGTGCCCGATCTCCTCAAGGGTGAAGACCCGATCCGCCTCTCCGAACCCGAACCGAGCGCGGATAATGGCGAGCTCTCGCTCGTTGAGTGATCCGAGCGCCTCATCAAGGATGGTGAGCCGATCTGATGAGAGGTCTGAGGTTCCCGGCACGACCGCGTTCGGATCCGCAATTTGAATCGGTGTTTCATCGTCGGTTCCGGTGTCACTGTGCAGTTCCAGAGAGATAGGTTTTGTTTGTTTCGCGAACCGTACCGCGCGCATCTGTTTGTCGTTGAGTCCGAGGTGTTGCGCTATCTCACTATCGGTTGGGGTGCGACCATAGATGCTATGTAGGGTGTTCTCCGCCCGTGCCACCATGGAAAGTCTGCGCATCATGTTCGCGGAGAGCTTGATAGTTCCGCACTCAACCCGATTGTCACGGAAGATTCGTTGCCGAATCCAGAATCCGGAGTAGGTTGAGAACTTTCCTCCCTTGTCGGGATCAAATCGAAGCGCGGCCTCTCGGAGTCCATCAAGCGCTGATGAGACACGATTCTCAAATGGGGCTGAAAGGAAGTCCATGTCTGCCGCTATCTTCACCGCGAGTCGAATATTTCGCTCAATAAAAGCGCACACCGCCTCATCCTTCTTTTTCTTCGCCTCCTCCAATGATGTATGGAGTTGCGTGTAGAGCTTCGTTCCCTTTCTTGGTGTATTCGCTGCTAACGTTTTTTCAAGAAGTTCGATCTCCCGATCCGCGTCGAGTCGTTGACGCGCCAGTATGCGCTCCTGCTCGGGAGTAAGAAGCTCAAGCTTGATGGCGTGTTGAATAAGGTAATTCGCGCCCGTATCGCCCTTGCAGGAATAGGGGCTGGAAGGGGGCTGTACGGTATCAGATTGTGGTGGCGCAACGACGGTACGATCACGTGGAACGCGGATAGGAGCTTGGGGGGATTTTCTCATAGCTGAAACAACGAACAGGGGGATAAAGCGGCGGCCACCGTTTCGGCGGAGTGGCGCTGGCTCTGTCATACCATTGAACCGGAAGCCGGGTAAGGTAATTATGCCAGATTCCCGTTCGGCGGAGAGCGCGGGGCTCCTCGCCTGTCCGTTTTAGCTATCTCCTGTCACCTTTCGAGCCGTAGAGCCTACTTGGTTGGCTTTACCGTGCACGTTTTATCAAGGAAGCAGTTCCACTGATTATCGAGATTTTGAGTGAACAACTCCTCGATGGTGCGAGGTGGTTTCGGTTCACGGCAGATGGCGGCCATGATCGTAAATTCGACCATGTCCTTCGCCATCGCGTCCATGCGGTTCGGTCCAAACTCAGGTTTACACACATTCGCTTGCACGTATCTATTCCAGATTCCGGCTACTATCTCCTCGCATCGTCTCGATGCCTCTCGAACCGGGGAGAGGGGAGGATCCGGGGGGATGAGAACAGGGCTATACATCAGAACCGTCACCGTTCGCGCCGGGTCTTTGCACGATACCTCACGAGGGGACAGCCAATAACACGACGCGGGTGGAACCCAGGTGCGCTTCGGTGGGTTCGGCGACCCCGGCTTTTGAGGAAGCGGCTTCCCCTGTTGCGCTTGCAGATAGGCCGCTTCAGCGCCAGAGATGGACCTCTGTTGGGTGTGCGCGTCCGAAGCCAGCATCGAGAGAGCTACCGGTATCAGTACCCTAATGGAGCGTCGAAGATAGTGGTTGATCATAGCGTTCCCCTCTAAGGAGTGTTCGGACGGAGGAGGGCCATCCTAAAGGGACGGTAGTGCGAAATCACGCACGTAGGAGATGGTGATACGTGGAATACGAGAAACCAGGAGAGGGCGCCTCGCCTAAGTTCTGCCGGCTCTCGTTCGCTTTTTCGTATAGACAGCGCTCGAACGCGGAGGCTAGCCTTTGAGGGCATCTCCCTTCTGTGAGGATACCCATGATTCGACGAGTGCCGGCGCTTATCGCGCTTACGACCGCTCTTTTTATCTCGCCGGCTACAGTGTACGCCGCCCCACAAACCTGTAGCGAGGGCCTCTCTGGCGTCTACGCGACCTTCTCGCAAGCAACCGCGACCTCAGGTTCTGGATCGTTTGCCCTCCCCGCCGGCCGGGTATCTGTTCTGCCCGATTTTACGTGGGAAGGTTCAGGCACCATTCAATACATTAACGTTGGCACCGATGAACCGTTCGGGGGAGGCAACTCCATGGTGGGTGTCTACGGAAGCGCGAAGAACGCCACTAACCTTAACATCCGTACGAAGACCAATAGTATTCTCCCAGGAAGGCCAATCACGAAAAAGGTCACCGTTACAATCCGCTTCAACCAACCAACGCCACCATCCGGTTGGGGATTCTCGCTTGTGGATATGGATGTCGATCAGACGCGGTTTCGCGCGAAGGACGCGACTGGAGCTAGTGTACCGCTCGCGACGATGGCGAGCTGGTTCATTCAAACCTTCGACGCAAGCCCTACCGTTGATGGACTCAATATACCTTTCTGGGATCCCGCTGAGGTGGCGGTGGTTGGATCGGAGAGTACGGCCTCTACCTGGCACACGACGATCGACACCTCCTCCGGTGATACCGAAGCGGGAGCTATATGGTTTCAACCTAACGTTTCGCTTAGTGAGATTACCTTCGAGTATCAATCGTTCGTTCAAACCGGAGCTCCCTCGTATCACATCCTTATCGGGGCGTGTCAGTCCGCCTACGTGAGTGGAACTCCCACGCCCGATCCAGCCGCGACCCCAACTCCGACCCCAACTCCGCTTGGCTCCGGTGACACCGATGGTGACACCATACCGGACAACACCGAGGGCGCAGAGGACTTTGATGGTGACGGCTCGTCGAACTATCTCGATCAAGACAGTGATGGCGACACGATAACTGACGGTGTTGAAGGTACGGGAGATCTTGATGGCGATGGCGATCCCAATTTCCTCGATCGGGATTCGGATGGCGATGGAGTAGGGGACGCGATCGAGCGTAATCCAACGGGTCCTGAGCCAACCCCGTCCGGCGTTGATGGGAACACCGATGGTGTTGATGATGGACTCTCGTCTGAGACCGGTAATCCATTGACCGATAGCGATGGCGATGGAACTCCGGACGCCGCGGATACCGACTCTGATAATGATGGCACCGGAGACATAACTGAGGCGTTTGATCTCAATGGAGATGACGTAGCTGACGTTACTCCTTCTGGATTCGACACAAATCAAAACGGCATCGATGACGCGTTTGATGATATGCAGGATCGTGACAAGTTGAATCTATCGTACGTAGGAGCTACTACCTCCCCTCCGTGCGGTTCGGTAGAACTCACGAGAAAGAAAGCGGCGGTTACTCGGCGTCTCAACTCGCTCTTCGCGAGAGTCCCTCGTTTCGGGAAGCGAGCCGCGGCGTGTGGAGGGGCGTATCCAACGTCACTTGAGCAGGGCGCGATCGCCAATCGAAGAACGTTTGAACGCCGCTTGGCCTCAGCGTTTAAAAATTCAGAGCTACGATGCTCCGCGAGCGTGTGCCCGAGCGTGTCTCTGGCGAGCGACAAGGCGGCTCTCAACATCTTGGCGCAGAGCCTGTTCGGAAGCGCTAAGCGAGCTAAGCTGCGCGCTCTAGCGGCGTGCGGACACAAGCCGGGAGCGAAGCCCGACACTCGGCCACAAACGATTCATTACCTCGAGCAGCTTCGAGCGGAGATCTCCAAGTTGCCTCGAACGGTAAGTCGTTGCGACTAACGCCACAAAAAAGCCGGCGAGCTCCCACATGAGAGCTCGCCGGCGATGTACACTACGAAGTAGCTGAGTGGTTAGGCTCTCGGTGTGGACATCTGATTGATAAAGGTGCACACCGTCGGGATGTTCGGGATCACGATGCTTGAGAGCGTCGCGATACGAGCGGTCACGAATCTCAGATCACCTTGGGCGCGGTTAAAGTCCACTTGAGCCGCGGTTACGGAGGCTATCGTAGCCGGCACAGCGGCCTGCTTCTCCGCAAGCTTACGTTGCAGCTCCTGAACCGTCTCTTTTCGTCCGGCCGTCAGGTCAGTGATCGCTTTATCCTTTTGGATAATGGTCGCCTCATTAGTTGTTTTAGTTTGAGTAAGGGTGGAGCGCATAGAGTCATATGACTTTAGATAATCAAGCGCGCTCTTCTCCTGTTGGGTTAACTCAACGCGCTTCTCAGGAGGGAGAAGCTTGTTGTTCTCATCCTTAAACTGCGCTCGATAGAGGGTAAACTCGTTGCTTCCCTCGTCCTTCCACTTCTCGAATACATCGTCAAGCGAGTTGATATTTTTGGTGGTTTCCTGGACGACTTTTTTAGCGGCGTCCCGCTCCGTTCTAAGGGTGGCAAGTCGAGTGGTTGTCGAGGTGTTGGCGTTTTTAATCGCATCCTGAAGATCGGTGATGGATGCTCGAAGCGCAGCGAGCGTCTTGCTTCTTCCTTGGAGCGTCGCGTCCTTCTGCTTGAGCAGCTCTGTGAGCGCTGTCTTGGAAGCGGAGAGCGAGGTCAATTCAGGCTTGCGTTTCAGGATCTCCTGCTCAAGAAGCTCTTTTCGTTTTTGTTGATTAGCGCAGCGGGTCTGAATGTTTTTGACATCATTTTCGATATTGATATTCCCCTGCTTCATGGCCGCGAGGAGCTCCGCCGGCGAGGCGGACTGAGCGTGGGTCAGGTTGGATGTGGAGATGAAAGCGATAGAGGACAGAAGAATAGCTGAAACTGAACGTAGACTCATACAAACCCCAAAAATAAAACGGCTCATGTAACAACCGCTTAAACACTAGGATGATTATGGGTGAGCCGATCTCAGGTGTGACGTTAGAATGAGAGAGATTCGACCCACTTGAGGTGATGTTACGCTTTCGTTATCTCCAGGGCCGCTTCGCCGCGCTACATGGTGGTATAGATCGGCTCTATCCTCTACGAGGATCTTCTAGCCGCCTTCTGTCGATTATCCCCCTTGGCTGAAAAAAATAGCATTCCCGCGTCACCTAGAGCCCGAATTGGACCATATCACAACAAAAGGTAGCGGCCCTTGGGTTGGGCCGATGGTTTTTAATTGGAGGTTTTAACCTATGTCACGTATCCGTTGTTCCCGTCTTGTATTCACGACAACCGTAGCGCTCGCGTCTCTCTTTACCCTGACAGCGCACGCTCAAACACAAGTCAATCGCTCCTCGGTCTATGACCGCCAACAAGACGCTGCGAATAAAAAGAAACACTCGAGCGTTCTCAATTCAATTCGTATCCTCAAACAGTCAACAGCGGTGATCGCGAAGAGCCTCGGAGGCTCCTCAACAACGACTGGCGTTGTCGTAATTCCAGGACTGATCGCAACTGGTAAGGGTGAGAAGGGAGACGTCGGTGCTCAGGGTCTCAAGGGCGACAGAGGCGATAGAGGAGAGAAAGGAGACAAGGGCGATCGTGGCGACAAGGGTGAACGTGGTGAGCAGGGGCTCCCCGGAGCGCCAGGTGCCGCAGGCGCGGCGGGCGCTCGTGGTCCAGCTGGACCCACCGGCGAAATGCCATCGGCTCGGTACTTCGTAGCTGAGTCATCGTGCGAAACAATCGACCTTGGAACGTTGTGCGGAGAGGATCCAGGGCCTGGATGTGAGATCCACATGACCTTCTTCAGCACGAACACAACACGCGTTATCGGCCACCATGTTAACGTGGTAATGCAGTCCCCGCAGCTCCAAGGAAATTCTGTTAGTCGGTACATCACCTTCTTCGCTCCATCGGGGGGCAGCTACGGTGAGGGATTCGTCGGAAGAGCTGGCGCTACTAGCTATTTCTTTGTTCCTCACAATGTTGCGGCGTTCCAAAACCATAAGACCTACTGTCCAACGAGTTACGTAGCGCCCGCCCAGCTCGGTACGGCGACGAATGAAGCGTATCGTGACACGAGCAAGATGACGCTGCGCACCACGCCCGGATGGAACGTGGCGATTAAGATCGTGAAGAAGTAAAACACGTGCAATCAGGAGCGGCTGAGTGAGTATCTCTCACTCAGCCGTTTTTTTTTGTGAAGCGTCGATTGAGTGGGTGGTTTTTCTCTCAAACACCGCGAAGGATTCAGATCCGTCACACATCCTAAAGATTTTTTACCCTACCAGCTTTATTCGTGGTATCATTGGTTTTCAACGTCGTTAATCATCTGATTTTCGGCTGAGTTATTCGAGAGCTTTTATGAACTGTCTATTTCGTGATCAGCACATCCTTGGAACGTGGGATCTCCAGATTGGAGCCACCACCGACTCATGTGGTCGGGCCGCGAAATCATGTGGGTATGGGTTCACTCCCATCTCTATGCCAGTGGTCGCCAAGCGGCTCAAACCACGCACACCACACACGTTCATAAGGGTAGAAGTATAATCAATCGGTAACTCGCTCGCCGAGGGTGTAGCACACTCCTCGCTCGCTCTCCTCTCCCTGTAATCCCCACCAATCATTACCCTCCAGAGCTTTCAGCTAGCGCTGTCTTCGCGCGCTCACAGCTCCTTTGTCGCTTCGCTCGATGAGAGCGCAAGGGCCCCGCCGCGCCGTCGGCGGGTGATGTTCCGCAGGTTCTAAAGGTTCACACATGAAACAACAGAAAGGCTCACAGCTATGACTACAAACAATCGGTTATCCATGAATAGGGGGCTTATCGTCGCGGCTCGATGCTTCAGCGTCGGGTTTGCGGCGGGTACCCCAGGTATTACGGCACTCTGGCACGACAGGGGGCTTAGCACGGGTGATTTCTATCTCTTAGAGATCCTCTTCGCTATCGCGCTCCTTGTCCTTGAGGTCGCAACGGGGCGATTCGCGGATCGCTTCGGAGAGGTTACGACGATGAAGTTAGGCTTCATCGCTCTTACGCTCGGATCGTTGACGTACGCGGAGGCGACCGGATTCGGTGGCTTCCTTGCCGGCGAAGTGTTGGCCGCGCTAGGAATCGCGCTTATCTCCGGAACGGATGAATCTCTGATGTTCCGGAGTAACGCGGCGCTTGGTTGCGACAAAGAGGTGCACCAGAGATGGTGGACCTTCGGTATCGGCGCTACGTTTGTCGCGGCTGCGCTCTTCGCGGTCGTTGGCGCTCATCTGAGCGAGTTCGACCTCGGGGCTCCTTACCTGTTTTGCGCTGGTATTGAGGTTTTGGGGCTCGTGCTGTGTTTCGCTCTGGTTACCCCTCCGAAAGGTCCGGTAACCACGAATGGAACACTGCGAGAGGCTGTCGCCGCTATCGTTCTCAGTTCGTCGCATATCCGTTGGATGGCGATCGCGCCGGGATTCGTAGCGGGGCTCAACCAAACGTTCCTCTGGATGTATCCAGAGTACTTGGCTGAGTGCGGCATTGGTCGGGGAGAGTCGGGCTACGTGTTCGCGTTATTTAATCTGGTGGCCGGCGCTACGGCGCTCACCATTCGAAAGGTAACCGACACACGGAGGTCAGTGCGAATTTTTTTCATACTGACTTGCGCTTTAGCCGGTTCGACTGTCGGACTGGTCACAATGGTGGGAGGCCTTGCGTGGCTTCTTATCTTGCCGCAGCAGATGGTTCGATCGATATCGGGAGCGCTCTTTAGTAGCACTATTAATGAAGCGATCCCGGAGGCGGTGCGAGTGACGGCTCTCTCCGTACGCAACGCGCTTCGAGTATTTCTCTACGTCGCCGTAATGGTGCCGTGGTGGCTCGGAATCGATCATCTCGGACGCACGACGATGTTTAGCGTTAACTTGGTATTGCTCATTATGGGCGCTACCGTACTCTGGGTTACGACTCCGAGTAAGTTACGCGCGAAAGGTTAAAGAACATCGAACAACACGGGGGGCGAATATCTTTGATATTTGGCCCCCTTTTTTTATTCCCCATGTCGATATTGCGCCCCATGACCCCGGAGGGCGGTCATTCCTGACCGCCGTGTTGCGTGAAGCGAAATATTGTAGCGATGCGTGATTTTTCGGCGACCGCGACCTGTTCCCCAAAGCTTTCGCGGCGGGGAAACGGTCGCCCTCCCGTTGTGCCGGCCCGTGATAAGGGAGGGCGGTCATTCCTGACCGCCGTGTTGCGTGACGCACCGATGTTGGCATTTGTACCCCGGAGGATCCGTCAGCCCCCCTTCGCTAGAGCTACAGGGCACCAGGAGACGGGTCCTCCGGATCCCTCGCATGGGGTTATTACCGCGACCCCGCTCCCCGCACCTTCCGCCGAGGTGCCACCGACAGGCACAAATCAAATGGCTTTAGGATCGCGTTCAACGTTTCACTGGTAGGATTGTGTCCTGGGCTAATCGCTCGCAGTACGTTTGAGCTCGGTAGCTTGGCTCGAATAGCGAATTCCTTCACGCCATATGCGCGCACGACCTTCGCGAGCGCTTCCTGTAGAGAAAGACCTTCTTCAAGGCAGCCTTGAATAAATTCCTGCGCAAAGCCCTTCTCTCGGAGGTCCTGAGCCAAACCTGCGTTCCAATCAGCGCTTCGTCGTGACATGGTTGGTTCCTCGATACATTGTAAAGTTCCGCCGAGCCCTTGCGATATCTCGTGTCTGGGTGCCCTTAGTTCCTCCTCCAAGTAGGATGAGAACGGTTCGGGACTCCCTACCAAAGTAGATGCGATAGCCCGGGCCTATATGGAGGCGTAGCTCAAACAACCCATCCCCAACTCCCTTATAGTCTCCCAAATTGCCAAGCTCTGCCGCATATAACCGTGCTTGGACCCTTGCCGCTATCATTCGAGGAAGGGTTTCAAGCCAGTCTCGAAATGGATTTGTTCCCCGCGATGATACGTATTCAAGGATCTGATATTTAATAAGTATCATATATGATAATAATAGAGGCAAGAAAATTTGAGTAAGCTGCAGAGCATGGGTGTCGGTAGCTACATTTCGGAGGTGGGGGTGAAAAGTTGTGAGGGCAAGATGTTGGCGTTTGCACCCCGGAGGGCCCGTATCGACCCATGGTGCGGGAGGGCGGTCATTCCTGACCGCCGTGTTGCGTGACGCACTGATGCTGGTGGGGAGGGCCCGTCTCCCGACGGGCCGGAAGCCGTACGAAAATGACGTGCGTGAGTTCCGGATTACTCCAACGTAGGCACCGTCAAGCTCCGCTTCCGCGCCCTGCCAGATTCTTCCTTCTTCTTCTGCCGGAAATCCCTCGTCGTAAGCAACGACGGCACGTCCTGACGATTCATCGCGTTGTCGTGCCACTGAGAGCGAGCTCCCTGGTTCTGAGAGCCCTGAGAAACCGTCATTCGCTCAACGACCGACTTCTCGATCTCACCGCGAATAACCTTAGACGCGTTTACGAAGAGTCCAGCGAAGCCGCCGATCTTCTCGCTCTTAATCTTGCTCTCTAGGGTTGTCGTTATGGTTTTGTCGATATCCCCGTTCAGGTAGAGGCTTCCGAGTATATCCTTCATGTCCTGCCCGTTGAGACACTTGAAACAATCGTTGAGTGCCAACAACGCTCGCTCCACCCGGATAAGGTACTCGGGCGTCGCGCCGGTAGCGGCGCGAGCCTTCTCAATCTCGTTGTGCATAACAACAGCGAGGGGCTGCCCGCCATTAAGCTGCGTGTACGCGCTGTACAACGCCTCCGCGAGTTGCAGCTTCTCCGTCCCGCTCGCACCCGGAATCTCAACCGTTCCACCGCCAACGAGGGCTGGCTCCGCCTCAAGTGGGTGTACCTCCTTGCCCTTCTTATCCCGCACAACGGCGTGAACCGCTCCGTGGTCAAAATGTCCAACCGAGTTTCCATCGACCCGAATGTTACGACCGTGTCGGTCGACGCAGAACGCGTTTCCAGAGAGGATATTTCGCAGCTCAACGTACACGATAGTTTTCGCGACGTGCCGTTTATGCTCGATCTCCTCTGGTGTTGTGGATGGAACGTCGTTAAAGGTCGGACCTTTCATCTTCTGCATGCGACGAAACTCCGGACCGTGATCACTCCACGCGGCGGTAGAGAAGGGGAACTTCATATTCCCGATCGTAACGGTGAGTTCATTATAGCGGGCTCGCATCGCATCAGCCTGAGCGGCACCAACCCGTCCATTCGTCTCCAGGATAGCGCTCGTTCGCGCGCTGGACACCATCTCCGCGACCGCGGGTGCGACCTGTGAGAGCGAATCCTCCGCTTTCCGAAGCTCCGCGACAAAGCTCTCCATAATGGAGAATCCATCCTCCGCTCGTACGAGAGCTTTCGGCGTCAGGAACGTAAACACCTCGTTCCCGGCATCAACAGCGGTGAAGAAGGACGCGGATTCAAGCACCGGTCCAAGTCGTGGGTTCTGTATACGGATATCTTCCGGCACCGTATGTTCGTAGAGTGCCCACGCTTGAGCGCGAGTAACAGATTGCTTCCCTTTGAGTGGCTCCATATCGCGAGCGATATCGAGGGGAGTGCTTGGGTGATTGGCGATCGCCTGTCCAAATTTACGCCATGCTGGACCCATGTTGTCGAAGATAGAGGCGAGGATCTGCCCGACGCTTAAGCGACCTCGCTCCTCGTTGGAACGTTGCGCGGCGGCCATCAACGCTGAGAGAAAGATCGGCTGCTGTCGGTGGTCAAGGACCCCATCGGCAAGAAACGCCCTCAAGATCCGTTGGGCCTCGGGCGCGTATTTGATCGGCCGGTCGTGCCTGTCCTTAAGTGGAAGAAGCTCGGATATAACGAAATCGCAGGCGTTGGTGAAGGTTTTCTGAGTTCCAGCTTGAAGGTCCCGTAAACGCGCCGCGGCGGGCATCATGAGCTCTTCCAGAAAAGCCGCGCGATACCCTATCGGAGCCCGCCAGAAGTTCTCATGAATACGCTTGCATTCGAGCTGTATACGACGTCGGTTTCGAGGGGAGTCGATACCTGACAGGTCATCAGCATCGAGCATCTGTGAGGTTGCCATCCCCTCGTTGATAACCAATTTTGAGAACGCCTTGATACGTTTGTCCGTCAAGGGGCGCGTAAGGAAATGAATCGTTTTAAAGCGGTTCTCCTTCGCTTCGCCAATAATCATAAAGCCCGCTTGAAGCCCTCCGTACGCGGCTCCCGTGCTTTGTGTGGCGGCATTGTCGATCGGTCCAAGGATCGCCCGCTCAATCGCGTGACTCACCTGGCGTTGCGCCAGTATCCGATTGCCCAAGGCGTCGAGCATCTCTCCCCGTATGGATGAATGCGCCTCCCCTGCAACTCGGTCCAAGACCGGTTGAATCGTCGCGAGATATGGACAGTCCGAGGAGTTCCATGAAGCTGTGTGGTCATCGCCGTACATCGTCGCCATCGAGGTGACCCACCGGGCGATCGCCCCTTCGCGGATGTCCACATCTTTTGGTGGCGTTCCTAAGAGGAGATTCTCAAGGGCATCGACTCGTGTTTGGAGATCGGTTGTGGCGTCTACGCTCTCCAATACCCGAACCGCGAATGAGGCTCGCCATAACTCGTTGGGGAAGATGCCAAGTCCCTCGATTGCGCGATATATCGCTCCAAGTGTCATCGCGTCGGTTGGCCACGATTTTTCATGCTTGAAGTACTCGACGAATATCTGGTCAAAGGAGGCCTCCCGATAGACGTCGCGGAGCCAGTGGCCATGCGAGCTCAGAAGTCGATGGAGTCCCTCCGCGTCTCGATGGTCACGGAGAAACTCAGCAACCTCAGCCGAGATAACTTCACTTGTAAATAAAGAGAGATCGACTTTGGAGTTTTCCGTGTGGTCATGCAAGCCCGTCATCTCAAGATAGGTGTCGAGCGCATGGCGGAGCTCGTCGACCGTCTCAGGTTTGCGCATCCCAGCGGCGTTGCGGCCCAGCGTGAGGGCCCCCCCCTCGTGATATTCGGAAAAGATGAGTCCTTTTTCTTGAAGGCTAAAGAGTTGGTGCGTATCGTTACCGGCCCATCGCACATATTGGAAGATGTTGGAGTAGCTATTATCCTCAAACTGTCGTTCCACTACGGTTTGAAAGTTAAAGGGAGTCGTCTCGTTTAGGAAAAAGTCCCGCACGAACTCGCGATACGTCGTCCGCTCGGGTTCGGAGGTAACGTCAAGCATGCCGTCGAAGTAGCGCAGAAGTGAGCGCGCTGAGTTTGTCGTAAGTGCCATGAGGTCCCGCAGCTGCGACCGTAATCGTCCAGCGGAGCCGCTCGGTGAAATGTACGATGGGGGACACAGCAACACCTCGTTCACCCGCAGGTGCGCGTACGGGTCCTTCATGAATTCACTATACGGGAGGCTCAGGAATGAAAGGGTCCGCTCCCGGCTTGAACTCGGTAATTCTTCAGAGGGGACGGTTGCGATAGCGACACTTGTTTCCGCCTCAAGTCTCGCTCGCTCGAGCTCGACCGTAATTCTGTTCGCGACATCCCGTTTTACGGTGTCTCGGTCTGTAGCCAGCGGGTCTACTTTTTTGATGAGTCCACCACCATTCGTTATTAGCTGAAAGCGGGAGTTCTCTCCCTCGTCCGTTCGCGGTGTCGAAATAGTTGACTCATACGAGTGATGGGAATGGCCCGAGCTTTGCTTGGCAAGCCGCAAATGCGCATCCATCCAGGTAAGGTCCTCGTTTCCGGCGTTGAGAGGAATTCGGTCATCCCACGTACCAAGGCAGAGCAACGCGCGCCCTATCTGATTCTCGCTGCTCGCGGCCTCGGCGAGTTCGTGCCATGGAAATACGACGTCATCCCCTGAGGATTTCGCCTCCTTGATCGCTCGCTTATACTCACGTTCATCGGGGAGTGCAAAGTGTGGCAGATCCACGGTGCCCCAATTAATTGATTGCCAAGCGGGGAGGTCTTCGAGTGTCTTGATGAGATGGCTAGCGGCCGCCGCCTTCTCCTGTGCCGTCGTGTCATCGTCGGCTTCGATAAAAGCTTTCGCCGCTTTGGCTACCTGCAGAAGTCGAGGGGCGTAGTAGCGGATCTTTTTCGGATGCGCACCGTCCAGAGCGGAGCGAAGATGAACGTGAAGCGCGTTAAATGCGGGTGGATTGTCGAGGAGTGAGTCCATCAGCTGAGCGAGTACCACTCGTGTCTCTTTGTCAGATTCGGCTACGATGAGCTTTCGAACCCGCTTTGCCATATCGTCCGCGCGATGGTGAAACCTCGCTTCCAGGTCTGGAAGCATGGAGTGAAGTATCCTCACCTTTTCAAGGGTTGTTCCCTCGGCATACTGGGTCGCTTTTAGTTTCAGGTCGACAAATGACTCGTGTCGAGCTCCCCGTAACCCGCCATCCACTTGGAGGGGATCGGGAAGAGGCTCCGTGCCCTCTTTAAGCTTACCCCGAGAATGTCGCAACGCCGCGAGTCCTTTCTGAATGGCGTCTACTCGAAAAGGAGGAAGTCCGTGAGCGTCAACCATTGAGAGCCACGCCGGCTGTTTGGTCTTCGCCATCTTTATCGCGTATGCTTCAGCTTCCGCCGGATTGAGTCCCGCGTCGTGCATCTTCATAAGGGGACGGAGGTCACATGCTGCCTCCTCAGTTTGAGAGGCGGGAACCGCTCCAAACAGGTCCTTATATTGAAGATGGGTAAGCTCGTGGAGGAGTACCCACGAGAGCTGGTCGAGGTTGTCGAAGGTCGCGAGAAGTTTGCGGTCGAAGCAAATGAGGCTCTGCTGTGGGGTTGTGATAATGAAGGCGTTTTCTTGCTGGGCGTCGGCGATAACGAATGTGATTGGATGAGCTTTTTGATCGATCTCGGGAAGGAGCCGTTTGGTGAGCTGCTCCATCGAGTTCTGGAACGTGACACCCTCAGGTGAAAGGGGATTCACGATCCGTTGAGACTCAAGGAAGGTCGCCGGAATGTTGTCAGGTGTAACGCGGTCAGCTTTCAGCTCTTCGTAGAGTTCCTTTACAGCCTGCGATTCCCAGTGAGCACCTAAAAATACCCTGAGCTCCTGAGCTACTGACTGCTGTGCACTCGACGCGCGTGACGCCGATGGCTGCGCGAGCTTGTCGTCGCCGTTCTGAACGCGCGATACCTCAACAACGTCGGTAGTAGATACGGTTTCAGGACGCGGTGTCGCGTGCGTTGAAATTGAACTCATATAATCCCCCCCAATGCCCGAATACGAGCATGTCCCAGTAATGGTTATGGGAAAGCAGGGGATTCCTGTAGCCTCGAGCGTGTTTTGGTGGCTACGGGTTTTTCGTAGTGGTCCGGTGATTTCAGATAGTACGACCCGTGATCCCGGAGGGCGGTCATTCCTGACCGCCGCATTGCGGGAGATGAAAATGGTGACATTCTCCCCCCGGAGGGCCCGTCTCGACCCGTAAATCCGGAGGGCGGTCATTCCTGACCGCCGTGCCCCACGACGCAAAGATGGCGGCGTTTTCCCCCGGAGGGCCCGTCTCGACCCGTAAATCCGGAGGGCGGTCATTCCTGACCGCCGTGCCCCACGACGCAAAGATGGCGACGTTTTCCCCCGGAGGGCCCGTCTCCCGACGGGCCGGAACTCGCCCCGAAATTATCGTTCGACTTCCGGCCCGTGTGGACACGGGCCCCCGGAACGGTCTCATGCGAGGACGGTGAAATATGAAGGCCCGTCTTGACCCGTAAATCGGGAGGGCGGTCATTCCTGACCGCCGTGCCCCACGATGCAAAGATGGCGGCGTCGCCCCCGGAGGAACCGTCTACTGACGGGCCGGAAGCCACACGAACATTACGCGCGCGAGTTCCGGCCCGAGTTGACCCGTGATCCGGGAGGGCGGGCAGCTCGTCCCTCGTAGCGCACCTACGTGAGCTCCTGACCGCCGCCTCATATAACGCGAGCACAACCTTTCTCTCATATTCTCGATACATCGGTCCCAACTGTCGGCAGCGGACCGCGCCTCATGTGGCGTAAGGTTCCTCCGGTTCGACATGCGCACCAAGGCCTTTTCAGCTGTATATACATAGTGTATGGACTACGTGTGAGGTTCGAATGGGACCTCGTTAAAGATGAAATTAACAAAGAGAAGCACGGCGTGACCTTCACGGAGGCAACCGAGGTCTTCGAACGTGTCTCGTTGACCGCTCCGGATCGACGTTTCCGTATGGGGAAGAGCGATGGATTCCTATCGGTTCAAACCATTCAGGAACCGTACTGGTCATCGCGCACACTCGCCGGGGCTCAAAGATACGAATAATCTCCGCTCGTCGGGCTAACAAAAAGGAGCGTCAAACATTCTATGCCAAAATCAAGCCGTTCCTCTAAAAAGAAAACCTCATCTACCGCCGAATCAATTAGCTACGAGGATATCCCCGAGCTCGGTGCCTCCTTCTGGCGACGAGCGCGGGTGGAACTTCCTCTTCCTAAGGAAGCCATTTCGTTGCGTGTCGACCATGACGTTCTCGAATGGTTTCGGTCGACCGGCAAGGGATATCAATCCCTGATGAACGCGGTGCTGCGGTCGTATGTGGAGGCGAAGAAAAAGAAGGGGATACCTCTCCCTTGAGAGAGCCGTGTGAAAGTATGTTTGAAGATACTGGGTGCGAACCGATGGTTACGGTCGACACACAAAGAACACCCGCCCCTGCGCGTTGGCGGAGACAGGTTCTCCTTCAGCATTGAAAAGCTCAATTCGTGAAAACCAGCGAGTCAATGAAGAGGTGATACGATCGATAGGGAACGAGGCTTCCTGAATTACCTCTCGATGACTCCTATAACGGGTAGGGCGCGAACGCTCAAAGATCCGAACATCCCACGAGAAACGGTTCGCGCTTCCCTTGGAGACTCGCATGAGCACAAAATCCTCATCTGAGAAGTAGGAGACCATCGGCCCAAAGGTGGATAATGCCTGAAGCCGTTCGATCGTATTGATGTCGAAGATAAAAACGCTATCCGATGCGAGCATGGAGCGAGCGTTCGCGAAGAGACGGGTCCAATCCCGAAACGAGACGAGATGATTGATCGTATCAAAGAGGCAGAGGACCACATCGACTTTCTCGCTTGAGCGATAGCGTGACATGTCACCTTTTCGCAACGTGGCGTGGGGCAGTCGCTTTTTCGCGACGCGTAACATTTCGCCTGAGAGATCGACCCCAGTCACAGCATACCGTCCGGCGAAGCCCTGAAGTACCGCGCCAGTGCCGCACCCTAGCTCTACCAATCTCTTTGCATGGGGAACACGCTCTCGGATCCAGAGCTTCACCCGAGCGATGTCACGTTTTCGATCCCCCATGACCGCGTCATAGTATCGAGCGAACACTTGATAGGACTTCTTAGAGGGCATCGATTAAACTCCAGTGTAGTGGCGCAGGTAGCGCCTAAGCCATTCTCCCCTTCGGCTAATACCAAGCTCTCACGGCACGCGGCGCCGACTGAATATGTACCTCTCCACCATACGGAAGGCACAACGTTGGTGACGTATGTCCGAAGTCCATATTCTGTACTACTGGCACCGTTGGATTGTACGTGCGGATAGTTTGCAAGACCGTGTGCCGTTGCGCTTCTTTGTACGCTACCTTTTCCTCATCTGAGGACCTCTTCTCAAAGTTCCACGCCTTGGGACGTCCTACCAGCACACCCTGTACACGCGAAAGGATATCTCGTTCACCGAACGCACGGAGCACTCGCCCTACATACGTGGCAGAGGGCATCTCCTCCGATGTCTCAAAGAAGAGAACGATCTTCTCGAAGTCAGAGAGCGTTGGAATTGCGCGTCCATGGCGAAGGATCTCATCGACGGATTCTACGCATCCTCCCCACAGGACTCCCCGTCCGTCTCGCGCGCCATTCCACTGCCACCCCTCGTTTGGTTGATGGCGTCGGTGACGGGCGTGGTTCTCCGGAAGACCCCACATCAGGTCCTCATCGTTGAAGTCCTGGCTCGCCTCAAGCGTTTGCTCCCCGCCGAAGAAGAGCGCTGTTCGCGTATACCGCTCGGTGAGGGGATGCATGGCGCCGTGCATGGCGTATTCTGTGTAGATACATCCCCCATAGTAGGAGGGTATTCCCTGCAGAAAGAGAAAATTACTGAGGTGCGTATTGTCGCTATAGCCAAAGAACGGCTTGGGACTATTCCGAAACGGTTCTGAGGGAAGCTTATGCACGTACTCAATCTGGTGATCGCCACCAATCGTAGTGATAACCGCCTTTATCTTTGGATCCGAGAACGCCTGAATCAGGTCATTCATCTTGTCCTCAGGTGTCGCGTCCCTATTCTTTACGTTCGGCATCTCAACCGGATTAAGCCCAAAGCGCTCCCGTAATCGCGAGAGTCCCAGATCGTATTCCATAGGAAATATCGCGGGAGCGACGAACGAAGGAGATACGATGCCGACCGAGTCTCCAGGTTGAAGTTTAGGGAGTGAGGCGAATTTCATAGGTCCTCCGAAAGAGCCTCAAGTATATCACCGGATTCAACGTGATTCAGTACGAAAACATAGTACCGGTATGACGAGGATTCAGAAGGATGCGATGTAGGGGAGCCGGGGGAGGTCGCCTCAAGGTCGATTGCATCTGTTTAGAACGGGTGCGAATAAGGAAGATACCTGGATTACCCTTTCTTCGCCGCGCTCTCCAAAATCTCATGCATCAACGTCTGGTACGGCATCCCCCGCTTCTTCGCTATTCTCCTCAGTGTGGCAAGTAGGGAAGGGGCAATCCGTAGGGCGATCAGTTGCTTCGCGTTCCCAGTTCGAGGACGCCCGACTCGGCGAGCGGTCTTGAGCTGGCGATCGCTAAGCTCTGGAACATCCGAGAAATCGATCTTGCTATCTGGCATATGCCGACCTCTCTTTGCGGGACGCTTGCCTCGCGCTGATGATTCTGAGCGTTTTGTTACCACTGCGATGCCTCCGTATTGTGAAGATCACTACGAGTACCCGGTCCTGATCCGAAGCGCCTACGATAAAGCGCCGTGCCTCATGGTGAGAATGCTTTACGTCAGGACTCTCTAACGCTCGTGAATCCGCGAAGACTGACATCGCTTCATGAAAAGACACTTTGTGCTTCAGGTAGTTAACGGCCGCTTTAGCCGGGTCCCATGAGAACATAATAACGTATATACGATAATTAATCGAGAGAATTATAAGGGGTGATTAGAGCGTAGGGGGTTATCGTGGAACCGCCAGGGAAGTTGCGATAAGGGTGCGGTAAGGTTTCGGGCAACCGTGCGAGTAGGGAAGGAGATACCCGTAACGCTAATCAGTTCCCCGGCGCGGTTGGTTCAGGGACGTTGAACTCCTAGAGCGGCTTTGAGTCGGCGCCCGCTACTGCCGATACGCAGTATAGTGTAGCAACTTTCCATTCAAGCGATTCTCCTGCACCTGCCACTGACCAGCTCCGAAACGGTCTAGTTCGCTAAAATCGAAATTGCCTGGCAACTTAAATGCAACTCCCGCATAGTTTCGAATCGCAGACTCCAAAAGGCCCTCTCCATCCGGAGAGAAAAAGCTCAGCTTGAATTTTTCGATCTTTGAGTACTGGGGACCACCCCAAGGAGGATCGAGAAATATTGCGTCGCATGCAGTTCGACCAAGTTGAGAGAGTGTGTCACCTTGCACAAAGGTGATTCGGTCTGAAACGCCCGCGAGCGCGGCGTTTGCCTTTGCCATCTCCAGTCTCCCTTCGTCTAGCTCGCTCGCGATGACCCTCTTGCCCGCTAACGCAAAAGCGATCGCGTTGCCTCCAAGTCCACAAAAAGCGTCGAAAACCGAATCCCCATGTAACGTCGTCGCGATTTGAAGAGCTAGTTCGCGCACCGTGATTGAGTAGAGCCCGGGGATATCCATTTGCATCCTCTTCTCCTCTGGGGAGAGAAGGTCCCAGTACTTTTGAAGTCCCGGTCCGAAGGGGCAGGCCGCGTCCGGTTCTCGTGGCGGCATCGTTGCATGCTCGGTTCTTTCGCTCATAAAAAAAGGACTCCCTTGCTTTGATTCGATCATGTTACCACCTCATCGCTTGTTCAAACGCCGCCCGCAGGGGGGCGGCGTCTGACATTTTTCTTACTCTCAGTTCGATCTTTGCGTCAGCCTCTAAAAAGTTACGGATAAAGGAAACTGGGTTGAACGCCTCAAGCTTTTGAGTTTGGCTGAGGAATGCATCGATCTCCTTTCGAAGTTCCGCGGGAAAGACCTGCTCAATAACGTAATCGTTGAACAGCCAGGTGTCGTGCTCTAAGAAGGAGGAAGCTCCCAATCGGCTTGGAATTCCGGAGTTGGCGTAGAAATTTGAAACATATCGATCGGTTGCGCCCGACGAGGGGGAAACATAGCTCACATTTGTATGTACCGATCGTGAGGCTTCGGTGTGTCGAAAACAGTAGAGTGGTGATATCAAGGGCCACCAAGCGTGGTTTAAATACCAATACATCGTCGAGCCCTTTGACTCGCCGGTACACATATCCATCAGAGACGGAAGAACGGTATCGGCCTCAGCTAGTGAGGCGAAGGATGTGACAAGTCCGTCCTCGGTCACCTTGAGCGAGAGATTCCTTGAGGAACTCGTTCGTTCAAGGAGGTCCGCAATTCCCACGAGCACTCGGTCTGACGTTTCCCCCTCCAGCGAGCTGTTCCCCGCCTCTCGGCTACGGAGCTCACTTTTTCCCTCAATTTTTTCCACTGATTCGAATCGCTTGAGAATCATCTCAAGGTTTGGAGACGGCGGCATCTTAGTACCGTCCACATATATCTGAATTTGTGGTGCCTTCACGATGGCTGGATTGAGGTTAATAATGACGGGGCCTGAACGCTTTCTCTCAGGATTAGTTCGATAGAACAGGCGTCTCGCAAAAGCTCTCCCTTGAGCGTCGGCTCCAAACATTTCGGAGAGCCATGTCGGCTCTTTGGACAGCGCGTAATCGAGTGATGCCGCTAAGCTTCCAGCTTCTCCCTGAATTACCGCGCTGTTGCCGTGCAGGGCGGTCCGAAGGAGAAGCACCGTGAGTGCCTTGACCGCACGGGTCCACTGAAAACTTCCACCCGCGGGAACGATATAACAAAACTTGCCGCGAACGGTTCGAAGAACTGGAGAATCGCCATTTCGTCGAAAGGCTACTTCGACCAACGCAGGTAGCGAGTCATCACAGCTTCGAAAATAGAGGTCAATTTGAGTCATGGTACCCACCTCTAGGCGTTGTGCTGGAGATGGTACCGAATGCTTATCTGACGTCAAGGAAAGAGTTCCGTTCGCACGTTGATTCCGAAGTCTTTTCGGTAGTTCTCTTTCCACGAGATCAAATGAGAAAGAGAGATAACCCCCTGCAAGCGGAATGACGAGGCTGCCCGGACACATGCGGTTGAAGAGGAAGGGGCGGCTTGTGAGGTGAGCGAAACTATACCGCAGACCGGTATAGTTTCTAAGGGAAAAAGTGACCGCGCACCGCTATAGAGGTCATTCGCCCCATTTGGTGTAACGGTCTGATATTCCACGATACCCGTCTACCACGAGCCGATTGCAAGCACTGGCTCCTCGTCCGTTTTGTCGAGTTCCCGACATCGCGTTTTGGAGGATCTACTCTCTCTGACGCCTTCCGAGGACCGATGTCCTGGACGATAGGATTCTATGTTCGCAAGCATCTGTCGAAACACTTCCGGCCTTTGTACCTCCTTTCCATCAAGAAAGATCTCTACGCAGTGAGGGGGGCATGCGTATAGATTGAGTGATAACGACACGGCACCACCTCGCTTTCGATGTGAGTTTGAAACTTTGAATAGCCGCCTGGCTGTGGATGTTCCGTTGGCCGATACCCCAAACATATCCAGCAACCAATTCGGTCTCTTCGTAAGAGCGTAGTCCAAAGATGCCGCAAGGGAGCGTTCCTCCCCAGTCAACATCGGCTCGCCAGGCACGAGGTCCTCTATGAGCTTTGCTTTTAGGAATATGGAAGCTACCGCGCGAACGGCCGACGACCATTGAAACGTACCAGCCCCACGATATGCCCCGTCAGTCTTGCCCCGTATGGAGGTAATGACCGGGTGTGAGCCATGAGCGAAGTCAACACGGATAAGTTCGATGCTCGCCCCGGAGAAGAACAGAAGTTTTATTCGGAACATATGTCAGAGCTCCTTGTTTGGTAGGCGAGTCAGAGAAGTAACACTCATCTTTCGTCGTGACATGCAGAATTGATGTCGGACTGGAATCGGAAATGTTTGGAGGACTCATCGTCGTGGGACTCCACTAAGGTGACTCATCACCTGGTACACCCGATGGCTTCCCCCTTCCTCCATGACTAAAGTCCTCAACCACGAGGACTCGCTCCGGCGCGTCAAATGATGAAGATGGTTCGCCGTGTGCGACACATCCAGAAAGGATACAAAGGCTCCCCTATGAAGACGGCAAATACATTTCTCATTTTATTCACGAGCGTTCTTTTGTTCGGTTGTGGGGGTGGAGGAGGGGGCGGTTCCAGCGCATGCTCGACCCTAAAAGTGAATGGTGGTGAGTCGTGTGAGTCAGGTGCATCGCCCGTTGTGTTGCTCGCAATGCATAAAGGAGGTGCGACGTCCTTCTGCACGGGCACCGCGATATCCCAGACTGCTATTCTCACGGCGGCGCACTGTGTTGCTGACCGTCCCTCTCAGATAGAGGTCGCCACCCCCCAGTTTGGCCGCATCGCCTCTAGCTATTCCATCCATCCTCAATTTCGCGGGACCTTACGTTCATTTGATCTAGCGATAATAAAGGTCGCAGAGCCAATGCCGGTATCGCCGGCTTCCTTGCTCGTATCCTCGGGCGCTCCAAGTCCCGGTGCGGAGCTTGTCGCCTACGGCTACGGAGTTGATGAAAACGGACGTGGAGCGCTTGACCGAGCAGAGGCAGGAGAGACACCGCTCAAGGCAACCTATCTCACCTTCGCGAGTGCCACGAATGGATACTTCTACGAAGCCGTAACTGACGGGAAGGGGAATACCTGTAAAGGCGATTCGGGCGGACCTATCCTGGCAAAGAACAATCAGGGGCAGTGGGGCATTATCGCGGTCACGAGCTTCTCTTTTGCCGTATCAGAGACTCGTCAGTGTATACCGATCGCACCGGGTGCTGTCGCCGTAGTGTCACCAACGCAAACCGACCTGGCTATGGCGTTTATCTTAGCGAATGCTCCGGATGCGGCGTTGAATTAGGGGAGCTGATCCCAAGGTTCACCGCTTGGGCTCTCTCGAAAGACGAGCGTTTTAGCGGTGCCGTGCCCTGATTGAGTCGCGGGAGTCCATGCGGTACTCTTTTGCCCGGTATAAGAGCCCCCCGCATCCCGGTGCGCGAGGGGTTGCTGTAGAGGTCCACTGTGCGAGGAACCGTAATCCCATACTACGACATGTGCCAAAAGGAGGGCGCCGCCCTTCAGCGTGGCATGAATTTTCGCTTACGGGGGAGACACTCTGTCATCCTAATGTCTGTGAGGACCAACTCGCCATATCAGGACCGAGTTGAAGAGGACGGGGCCGTTTTGATCTACGAGGGGCATGACGAGCCAGCGCGTCGCGGCGGCCCCGATCCTAAAGCGCTCGATCAACCTGAGCGACAACCTCGTGGGGGCCTAACCGAGAACGGAAAATTCCACCACGCCGCTCAGGAGTTCAAAGCCGGAACGAAGGGCGCTGATATCGTTCAGGTATACGAGAAGATTCACAAAGGAATCTGGATCGATAACGGCTTCTTTCACCTCGTGGATTCGTGGATTGAGCACGACGGAGCTCGTAACGTCTTTAAGTTTAAACTTGTAGCGATCGAGCAGGTCTCGAATGAGTTTGCAGCTGAAGAGCCGCCACACTATCAGGCGCAACGAAGCCGAATTATTCCAACCCCGGTCAAGTTAGAGGTATGGCGCCGCGACGGCGGACGGTGTGTCACCTGTGGAGCGACCGATGAACTGCATTTCGACCATATCGTCCCTTTCTCGAAAGGGGGGACTTCGCTTCGCGCTGAAAACATTCAGTTGCTGTGCGCCCGGCATAATTTGGAGAAGAGGGATAATATTGAGTAGTTTAGGGGATGGAGGTTCATCGCTCCTCAAAACGGTGGAGCGTCTGGTTTGAGAGTTTCTTCTAGCTGGTATCAACGGTAGGTGTGGAGCCCATAGTCGGGTAGAATGAACTTGATAATCGGGGGCAGGAGCGCCAGGAAATTGCTTTCAAATCGTCCCACGACTATTGTTTTTCACGAATTGGCCGGACTGTAGGCTCGGAGGAAAATGGCAGAGATAGTGTACGTCCTTACAAATGAAGCGATGCCGGGCCTGGTGAAAGTTGGGCTCACCACCGATAGTGTAGAGTCACGGGTTGCACAGCTAAGTGCTCATTCGGGCGTTCCACTCCCGTTCGAGTGCTACTTTGCCGCGGAGGTTTCAGATAGCAGTCGGATCGAGAAGATTTTGCACCAGCTCTTTGCCGAGCATCGAATCAACCCCAAGCGGGAGTTCTTTAGGTTGGATCCCGAGAAGGTGGTGCTGGCGCTCAGCATCGGTGATTTCCGGGAGGTCACACCGGGCAGCCTGGAAATCGACATTGAGGAACGCAAAGCCTTAGAAAAGGTCAGAGCGCGTCGGCCAAATATCAAATTGAGCGCGCTGGGGATCCATCCCGGGGCTTTGCTGACTTTTTCGCGCGATGAGGCGATAACGGCCGAGGTACTGCCAGAGGGGAAAGTTCTCCTTAACGGTGAGGTCTTGAGTCCATCAGCAGCAGCGTTGAAAACATTGCACCAGCTCGGTTACAGCACAATCGCAGCCAGTGGGTCCGCTTACTGGATGTTCGAAGGGGAGCTGTTGGACGAACGCAGACGCCGAATGGAGGGGGAGCAATTTGAGGAGCCGGCGGACAGCTGATTTGCGCCTGACCTTTCCCTAAGGGGAGCCCCTTGAACTCACGAGGTATCGGACGAACCAACTTGCCAAATGGAAGGGGGGAATCTAGAGGACCCCAGCGGACAGCTCATTGCTGGCTTGAATCTACTGCTGGACCTCGGCCGGACCAAGGGCCTGCATACTTGAGCGCTCTTTGGTAAAAGTCTCTCCAACTCTTCAGGAGTGACTGGGCTCTGGTACGGGGTGCTTTGCTATGTCAGCGGAAGCTCTGGATTAACGCAGAGCACCTGAAACTATATCCGATTTTGGGCCCATGGCTGATACGCTCGGGAGAATGGTTGTTGAGGTGGGTTGTATTAATAGCTTGGGGCGATAGCTACTACGTGCATTGGTCACGGGAGTAGACAGCGGGCGTATCCGGACAGCCTCCCCACAGTAAGATCTGATTGAAAGGGACTCTTCCAGCGACCCGCGGAAGATGAATGAGTAAGAGTTCAAATAAGTCCTCTTGGCTCATATGGATTGCGATATATTCGTTCAAATAAACAGATAGGACGGCGGTTCGTCCTCCGAATCCATCAGCGAAAGAACGACACTTCTTCTCTACTGCGCGAATGATCCGTGCCTTATATCTTTCCACTTTGCGAGCGTCGTAAGGTATCGGTATCGGGCCTCTCAACCGTCGAACATGATCTCGTGCCACGCTCTTATCGTCGAGGTAGACTGAAGTCAGCTCGACTGCTCGCTCTTCAAAATTGCTTTCGCTGGTTATGATAAAATCGGGGCGATCTCGATGTGTAGAAGCGGTCCATGGAGCGCCTGGTTCAATGAGGTTGTACTCCCTTATAAACAGAACTATTTCTTTTGCTTCTCGCTGTTCCGTGGTCCCAAAGGGGTGTTGCGTCATTCAACGTGCCTCTATTTAGTCGGTGAGTTTTCGATATTGTCCAAATAGGTTCCCTCAAAAATGTTCTCCTATGTAAGCGTTGTTAGACGAGGAATGGAGGCAAGGCGGGCAGGATTCGGGGGATGCCGGTGCATCTGTTAAGCGATGTCTGTACCGCCGAGATGCTCGACAATCTGGTACCTGGCGAACGTTTCTCACCGTTGAAACGCGCGGGAACACTGCTAGAGGGATAGAGGTAAAATTTTTTATCCCCCCCCCTTAACTACCAACCTTAGATTCGTAACCTACTAAAAATAAATGCTAAATGTCTCTTTACTCCCTTCCTGAGGGCTTTCAGTAAGCGCATTGAAGCGAAAGTACGGCATTTACAATGGGTGTTGTGTGGTGTACCTTTGTCGAGTTCTGAGATTGGAGGACTCTATGAGCAAGACAAACCACATGAAAGCGCGGATGAGCCAACGGGCTATTAGTGAAGAGATGGTCCGGTTGGTTATGCAGTACGGGGAGCCTAGTCATGACAACAGGTGCATTCTGACTCGCAAAGCGGCGCTCGGTCTTGTTGAGATGGCCGAGAAGTTAAAGAGAATTGCTCTCAAGGCCACTCAAAGTGGTGGGCTCGTGGTTGTCACAAGTGGAAATACTGAGATCACAACGTATAAGCTTTTCAATTAGTTCGGAGAATCCTATGAATGATCTACCAACAAAAAAATCCCTCGATGAATCAAATCAGCGACGAGTGTTTCGCGTCTTAGATGAGTTGAGAGATAAGGTAACGCTCCATGACTCTCATCTCTTTCTACTTGTTTTGTGTGCTACCTTTCGAAAGGCCGCTGTTCCTCCTTTTTCCCGGGGAACCACATCCGCTTTTGAATATGCCGGCTCTGTAAAGGATAAGGTCTCCTCGAAGTTCGTTAATGTCTTCAGTGTCTATCAGTACCTGAGTGAGTACCATCTCGGAATGGCGCTTGAACTCGCCCAAGAGCTAGCTACGAATGTCTCTAACCTCCGTTTCCTTTGGGACGAGGCGCGCAAGACCAATCGATCAGATAAGTTCTCTCGGTATATTAATCCGATTGCCAGCGAACTTTGTGTTCGATTGGGCGAGCTGAAAATGGGAGATGCTGCGGGCTGTATGTTCACCGCGGCCTTTGACTTGGTTGAGAGTCTCGAGGATAAGCGCGTGTCTGTGACCGTTGAGGAAAGTGACAACGCTTTCCTTGCAACCCTTTATAGCTGGCTCTTTGATATGCAGGTTGATATCTCAACCCTCCATGCAGAAGAGGTCTTAGAGCAGGAACACGGGAAGATTTACGATGTGGTGTTTTCGGCACCTCCGGTGGGCTTCAAGATTAGGCCTGAGAGTGCCCGCAAGCTGAGTGATAAGTACCCTTATCGGGGTCGATTCTTTGAAAACATAGCAATATTGGACGCGCGGGAGAGAGCCAAGAGACGGGCTGTAATTGTGCTGCCAGCAGCTAGTCTCTCACGCACTACCACGGAGGAGAGAGAATTCAAACGGCTGTTGCTGGGCGAGCGGGCAATCGAAGCTATCATCAAACTTCCAGTTGGCAGCTTATCGCAGACTCGTATTCCAGCAGCGATCGTCGTTCTGAGGGGTAGCGCGTTCAATCCAACCGAGGGCGTTTTCATGGCTGACGCGGCTGAGGTTTTTAAGAAATATGGTGAACGAGAGGGGCTGCGAAGAATTCTAGAGGCCTATCAGAAAAGGCAAAATGGGGATCTGTTTAAAATCGTTGAGCCGAGCGAGATTGAGCGAAACCTCTATAACATGGATCCCTCAAGGTATGTTTCTACGGAAACCAACAAGGAGGTAGAGGAATTTTTTTCCGATAGAAAATGTGCGGAGTTGGATGAACTCATAGAGATCCAACGTGCGCCTGCTTTGTCCGATAGCGCAGGGGGTGGCGAAGATATTTACGAGGTCTCAATCTCGGATATTACAGAGATCGGGGACATAAGAACTCCCCAAAAACGACGCAAGGTCGGATTTGACCTGATGAAAAAAATAGGCAAGCTGGCCTTGATGCCTGGAGATGTCCTCCTATCGGTAAAAGGTAGCGTTGGCCATGTTGCGATTGTGCCAGAGCACGAGGGCATTTGGTTTGCTGGGCAGGTTTTCGTTACCTTGCGTCCAAAGTTAGGTTCGTCCCAACTCTCACCCCAATTTGTCACCCAGTTCCTGAGATCGAGGGTTGGACAGAGCTTGATAAAGAGCAAACAAATACAAGGAGCGATGCAAACTCTTTCGGCACAGGATTTGAAGTCACTGCCGATCCCTGTGCCTGATGTTGATGAAACAGAAAGAGTAACCCAAGTGCATCGCGATATTTTCGAAATCCAAGAGCGAATAGAGCAGCTTCGCGCTGACATCGCTGAAAGACAACAGGCGCTATGGAGTTAGTAGATACTTTAAGTTACTCAGGATCGATTTTATGAACGCTAAAAAAAAACTGACCGCCTGCTTATTCAAGCGCCAGTGCGGGTTTTGGGTCCTGCACGGGATACCCCACTTCACACAGGAGTCTGCATCAACATGGGTCCGACGGCCCCTAAAGACCTTGCCGGTGAAGAGCTCGCCTGGGTATATTCAGAGAACGGCGTTTAGAGTCCAATAAAGGGGCGTGGGAATACACCATGAAAACTCTTGTATCAATCAACTTTGGATTTCTGCAGAAGCGCGAACCTCTACTCGCTCGTTACGGCGCCTTGGCCGAGCGATTCGTGTTTGAGGATCCAGACACCGCGCTTATTAAGATTCGGCAACTGATTGAAGGCATAGCTAACCTCACCGCCACCTATACCGGGATACCGAACTACGAAGGAACTACTTTGGCCGAGCTTATCAGCACGTTCCGGAGTGAAGGAGTCATAGCTCAAGACCTGGCAGACCTTTGGCACACCATTCGAAAGGATGCCAATGCTGCCGCCCATAACGAAAGGCAATTCTCCCAAGCTGAGGCTCTCACTGCGCTGAAATATAGTCGCTCGCTTGCCGTCTGGTTTCACCGTTCCTTTGGTCGCGATCCTGGCTTTAAGCCAGGGCCCTTCGTTCCTCCTCAGGCGCCCAAGGATGCGACCGCTGACCTGACTACGGAGCTAGAAGCCGTTAGGCGGGAGATGCACGAGAAGCTCGCCGAGCTAGAGGCGGCTAAGCTCATAGCGAAAGACTACGAAGAAAAGGCTCTCAAGGCATACGCGGATAACGAAGCCCTACTATCCCTTGCCGAGGAGGCAGAATCTCGAGCTACCAGGGATCGGGAAGAGAAGGAGGCTCTCAATCAGCGTCTCTCCGAATTAAAGAATGCGACGGACGAGAAGACAGACGAAGAGATTGTTACTCTCATCCAGCGGGCAGAGAAAGCCTCCCGCGAGTTAGATCTCTCCGAAGCAGACACCAGAAAGATCATCGATAAACAGCTGCGCGACGCAGGTTGGGAGGCTGATACTCAACGGCTGGATTACCGAAAGGGCGCCCGGCCACAAAAAGGTAAGTTCTTGGCAATTGCGGAGTGGCCCACAGAATCGGGCCCCGCGGATTATGTTCTTTTTGACGGCCTCCTGCCGCTGGCAGTGGTTGAGGCTAAGCGAAGGAATAGGAATGTCTCCTCGTATATCGGAACCCAGGCAACCAGATACAGCCAGGGGTTTCTGAGGGAGGGCGCAGCGCATTCACATGAAAGTGATTGGGGCGGTTTCCGAGTGCCCTTTCTTTTCTCAGCCAATGGACGACCCTACCTGGAGCAAATCAGAGAGGAGAGTGGTATTTGGTTTCGCGATGCACGACGTCCCGTGAATCTTTCTCGCCCGCTCTCCTCTTGGTATTCCCCAGAGGGACTCAAGCATCTGCTCAAACAGGACGAAGACCGTGCCCAGGCTGCTCTGAAGGCAGAGTCGTTGGACTATCTTCCACTTCATTCCTATCAGCGAGAGGCGGTTTTAAAAGTAGAGGACGCGATAGCCTCGGGACGTCGAACAGCGCTGGTGGCTATGGCTACTGGTACCGGCAAAACCCGCGTATGCGTGTGTCTTATCTATCGCCTTCTAAAGGCAAAGAAGTTCCGGAGGGTGCTCTTTTTGGTCGATCGAACAGCGCTTGGGGATCAAGCGCTTGATGAGAACTTTAAGCATATTAAGCTTGAGGGAGGCAGATCGTTCGCTGACATCTATGAGGTCAAAGAGCTTAAAGACATTCGGCCGGAGACAGATACTAAACTCCACGTCTCGACCGTTCAGGGGATGATGAAGCGAGTCCTGTATCCGAACGATGATGCCCCTCCGCCGTCGGTGGACACCTACGACCTCATCGTGATTGACGAGTGTCATCGAGGGTATACGCTGGACAAGGACCTCAGTGACAATGAGCTTAATTTCCGCAGCGAAGAGGAGTACCTCTCTAAGTATCGGCGGGTCGTCGAGTATTTTGACGCCGTAAAAGTCGGGGTAACCGCAACACCCGCTCCTCACACCAAGCAGATCTTTGGAGCTCCAGTCCATGTCTACTCGTACCGTGAAGCTGTTATTGACGATATCTTAGTGGATCACCTTCCGCCCTACCGAATTCTCACGCAGCTCGGAGAAGACGGTATTACTTGGCAGGTAGGGGAGCGAATCGAGGTGTATCAGCCTAGGACTGGTGAGATTGATCTCTTTGATACCCCTGACGAGATAAATCTAGAGATCGAGGACTTCAATCGAAGCGTCATTACTGAGTCCTTTAATCGAGCCGTTTGCTCAGCGCTGGCGACGGAGATTGATCCCCTCAGCCCGGGAAAGACTCTTATATATTGTGTAGATGACCTCCACGCGGACATGGTTGTTCGGCTTCTCAAAGAGACCTTTCAAGAGGTGTACGGCGAAATTCAGGATAATGCTGTTGTTAAGATAACCGGGGAACCCAAGACTGACCGTCCCAAAGAGCTTTTAAAGAAATATAAGAACGACAAGTTCCCTTCAGTTGCTGTAACAGTCGACTACCTGACGACGGGCGTTGACGTTCCGGCAATAGTGAACCTGGTATTCATACGACGGGTGCGCAGCCGTATCCTCTACGAGCAGATGCTAGGCCGGGCCACGCGTAAGCGCCCCGATCTCTTCGGTTCTGGACAGGATAAGGATGCGTTTAAGATATTTGACGCTGTGGATTTATATTCCGCAATTCAAGAGTGGAATACGATGCGTCCCGTAGTAGCGCAGCCAAAGATTTCATTTGAAACCCTTCTTGGGGAGCTTGATCACGTCGGAACTGCAGAAGAGCGCCAGGAGGTCTACGAACAGTTAGTAGCCAAGCTAAACCGTCGCTTGAAGCGCATCTCTCCCGAGCGCGCCGGTGAACTTGAGGCAGTGACTGGTGTCTCCGTTAAGGACCTGGCAGCTCACGTGCGTACGTTGGGCCCTCAAGCCACCAAAGATTACTTCAAAGACAAGGGGGCGAGAGTCGCGAGTATTCTGGATAGCCGTGAGGAGTCAGACGGTAAGCCCCGCCTAGTCTCGCACCATCCGGATGTATTTATCGGGATCGAGCGGGGATACGGGGATTTCGACAGGCCGGAGGACTACCTTACGGCATTCAAGAACTATCTGAATGAGAACAAGAATAAGATTTCGGCTCTCATGGTAGTTACCACAAGGCCCAGCAAGCTCACTCGGAAAGACCTCCGAGAACTTAAATTTATACTAGACCGAGCCGGATTCCCCGAAAAATCCCTGGACTCTGCATACCAAGAAACCGCCCACCAAACGGCAGCTTCGATTATTGGTTACATTCGCTGCGCCGCGCTTGGCTCGCCCCTTATTCCGTACGAGCAAAGGGTCGCCAGAGCCATGCAAAAGATCTATAGTTCTCGGGCTTGGACCGGTGCCCAGCTGGGTTGGCTCAAGCGTTTCGAAAAGCAGCTCCGATTAGAGGTTATCTTGGACGGAGAGGCGCTCAACGGTGGACAGTTTCAGACCGAGGGTGGCTTTGCGCGGATAAATAAGATCTTTGCCGGCCAAGCAGAGCAGGTCCTTAGTGAGATACACGACGAGATTTGGAAGGATGTAGCGTAAATGTCGACCTTAGATATCGTTCAAAAGCTTTGGAATCTTTGTCATGTTCTTCGGGATGATGGTGTCACGTACCACGAATATGTGACTGAGCTCACCTATCTCTTGTTCCTTAAGATGCTGCAGGAAACCGGGCGGGAGGAGGGGCAGCTTCCTGAAGGCTACCGCTGGAAAGATCTAACCTCTCGGGACGGAACTGAGCAGCTTACTCATTACAAGAAGCTTCTCCTTACCCTTGGCACAGAAGACACTACAGGAAAGATATTCATCCCAGCGCGTATTCGGCAGATCTTTGCGGATTCCTCGACCGCTCTAAAACACCCCAAGAACCTTGCCAAGTTGGTGTCAGAGATCGACAAACTGGACTGGTACTCCGCCAAGTCCGAAGGTCTCGGTGACCTCTATGAGGGTTTACTTGAGAAGAATGCGAGCGAGAAGAAAAGCGGGGCAGGACAGTACTTCACTCCGCGCCCTCTGATCGATTCAATGGTCGAGCTCGTGAAGCCTCAAGCCGGCGAGATCGTACAAGACCCCGCGCTTGGAACTGCAGGATTTTTGATTTCCGCAGATCGGTACATCAAGAAACACACCGACGATCTCTTTGATCTGCCCGAGGCGAAGCAGGTGTTTCAGAGAACGCAGGCCTTCATCGGAGTAGAGCTGGGGCAAGATGTGCACCGCTTAGCGCTCATGAATGCGATGCTGCACGGAATTGAGAGCCCCATCTATTACGAGGACGCGCTCTCTCCGTTTGGAACGAACCTTCCCAAAGCTGATGTGATTCTTGCGAATCCCCCGTTCGGAACGAAGAAGGGTGGTGAACAGCCAACGCGAAGTGATTTTACGTATCCCACGAGCAATAAACAGCTCGCATTCCTCCAACACATCTATCGAGGGCTAAAGCCTAACGGTCGGGCGGCCGTAGTCTTGCCGGATAACGTATTGTTTGAAGACAATACCGGCCGCGATATTCGCCGCGACCTCATGGACAAGTGTAACCTCCACACAATCCTGAGACTCCCCACTGGCATTTTCTATGCTCAGGGGGTTAAGACAAACGTTCTGTTCTTCACCCGAGGACAATCCGACAACGGCAACACCAAAGAAGTGTGGGTCTATGATATGCGAACGAATATGCCTGCTTATGGCAAGCGTACTCCGTTTACCCGCGCTGCGTTCGTCGACTTTGAAAAATGTTTCGGTGACGATCCTAATGGCCAATCGAAGCGTGTCGACCAGGGTGAGGAAGGAAGGTTCCGGGTCTTCTCCCGTGATGAGATAACGAAGCGTGGGGATAATCTTGATATTAGCTGGCTTCATGATGAGAGTGTTTCGCGAGTTGAGGATTTGCCGGAGCCGGAGGTGGTCGCCGCGGAGATTACGCTAGCGCTCAAGACAGCGCTTGAGGAGATGGAGGAGCTGACTTCGCTCTTAGAGGTTAATGAGCAGGTTGCGGAAGAGGCGGCATGAGTGAAGATAAGCTACCAGCAGGTTGGGCATTAGCTACGCTTGGAGAACTGTTGGATCGATTGCAGTATGGATATACCGCCAAGGCAGAACCCAATGCAGCAGGACCACGATTTCTCCGAATAACGGATCTTGGGGAAGCTGGAGTTGAATGGGATAAAGTCCCTACCTGCACTATTTCAAATGAGGACCTACAGAAGTATCTTCTGGCCGAAGATGACATCGTATTTGCGCGGTCTGGCTCAATCGAAAAAGCATGGAGGGTCCTTGAACCGCCGAATGCTGTTTTCGCGTCCTATCTGATTCGCGGGCGTCCTATATTTAAGCCGCTCAGCAAGCTCATAGCTCACTTCTTAAAGAGTCGGAGTTATCTTCAGCAGATTGGTGCCGCAGCAGCTGGCAGCGGTATGCAGAACGTTAACGCGCAAAAGCTAGCCGGTGTTTGTCTTCCGCTTCCTCCTCTTCCCGAACAAAAGCGCATCGTAAGAAAGATAGAAGACCTCCAATCCCGCTCCAAGCGCGCACGTGAAGCGCTCGAGTCCGTTCCTGCTCTTATTGAGAAGTTCCGTCAGTCTGTCTTGGCTGCTGCGTTTCGAGGGGACCTCACCAAGGAGTGGCGAGAGAAGAATAAGGATAAGATTGAGCCAGCGAGTGAGCTTCTGAAGCGCATCCGTGTTGAACGACGCAAGAAGTGGGAAGAGGAGCAGCTCAGAAAGTTTCAGGCCGCTGGAAAGCCACCGAAGGATGATTCGTGGAAGAGGAAATATACGGAGCCGGAGGCTGTTGATACGGAGGGGCTGCCGGAGCTTCCGGAGGGGTGGTGTTGGCTACCTATCGGGCAGCTATGCGATGTCGTTAGGGGAGGTTCTCCGCGACCTGCGGGAGATTGTCGTTATTACGATGGGCCAATTCCCTTTCTGAAGGTTGCAGATTTGACAAACTCGCAGGGGATTTATGTTGATGAGGCGAAGTCCTCTATCAAGCAGGCCGGCCTATCAAGAACCCGCTGGGTCGCCCCTTCTACTCTAATGCTTTCTAATAGTGGTGCGACACTCGGAGTTCCCAAGATCTGCACTTTTGGCACAACGTTTAATGATGGGGTGGCTGCGTTCCTAGGGCTTGCAGAGACAGACTTGAAGTATCATTGCTATTTTTGGATGAGCAAAACGAGGAGCCTTCGTGCAATCAATCAAGGTGCGGCACAACCAAATCTAAATACGGACCTTATAGCGAATGTCATGATCCCCCTATGTTCTATCGAAGAGCAGGAACAGGTAGTGGCTAAACTTGAACGGACTCTTTCCACTTGCGCTAACATTTCTACTGTTGTCGGAGAGAGGCTGCTTCAAATTGATTCCCTAGACCAGTCCATTCTCGCCAAAGCCTTTCGCGGAGAGCTTGTTCCCCAGGATCCAAGTGAGGAACCTGCGTCTGTGCTGTTGGGGAGGATAAAGGCAGAGAAGGAACAGGGAGCGCCTGCGAAAAAAACAACCAAAGGAAAGCTTCAGAAGACAAAAAGCGTTGAGGCCTGACGACAAACCATGACTCGCAAAGAGGATATTGCAGCGCTCCTTGCAAAGGCTGCGCAGCAGCTCCGAGAAATTCTCAAAGAATACGAGGCGTCTCTTCAAGAGAGGCAAATTGTCGCTCCCCTTCGTGTCGACATCAAGAATTACTATGAGAACCTGCGGTCGGTGCTAGATTATCTGGCGTGTGGGATAAGAGAGAAAAATTGTCCCTCGGCCGACCCAAAAGCAAAGTTCTACTTTCCAATCTTTCCAAATGCTGCTGAGTTTAAGTCGAAAACGACGAAATGGTTCCCGGGCCTCAGGGAGACAGCACCCATGGCTTGGCAAGAACTAGAAAAATGCCAGCCCTACCAGCCGGGTTATGAGTGGCTTGGAAAATTTAACAAAGTTAACAACACCAATAAACACGGATCTCTCGTTCCTCAAACTTGTGAGGAGGTGGGATCAAGAGTGGAGGCGCACATGGCTGACGGGGGCTGTGTTTCCTGGGATCCCGCGAGTGTTACCTTTGGAAGCGGCGTGTTTATTGGGGGAGTCCCCATCAATCCTTTAACTCAAATGCCAAGCCCTGACCCCAAGCTTAGGGTCTCAAGGACTACTTGGGTTGACTTCCAGTTCGACGGGATTGACGGGTCTGCCATACAATTATTAAAGGATGCCTTTCACGGCGTTAAAGATATAGGCATGTCACTTGCTCCCTTTTCGTAGCTCGCTTGGACTGCTTCCTGGTATTTCCAGGCACCCCGTAATAAGGCTATATGCCACTAGTTCTGGTTCCCGCTACCTCATTCGCCGGTAGCGATCAGCTTGACCCTTAAAGCAGGATGTCTCAAGTTGCTTGTGTTGCTTGATCTTCGCTAGGGCTTCTATTCACTGATAGCATTGATTTGGATAATCACATCGCCAGCCCTGACAAGTCTATTCTGTGAAAGCGAGTGAAATAGTCACCTCCTTGAGCGGGCCGGAACCTCTGTCAGGTTACATAACATTATAAGGGACAAGATTGACATGTCTCTCTATAATTAGGGTTGGGGCGAGGGCGGACTCCGATACACCCGGGAACCAAGGTGGCGAGCTTATCTTTAGCAATTTTCGAGCCCTCAATATCAGCCAAATAGAGTTTAATTCTCTGAGGTGGACGTTTGAGTTTTAGTGAGCAAATCACGAGCGTAAAGGAGAGGCTTTCAAGCCAAGGAGTGGGCGCAGTTCAGTTTGCAAGCGAGTTCGCATACCTGCTCTTCCTGAAATTTCTCCATGATACTGGTCGCGATAAGCAGGAGGTCCCCGAGGAATTTCGCTGGTCGGACCTGACAAAGCTTGACGGCACCGCACAGCTTGACCTGTATCTAAAGCTACTTACGGAACTTAAAAGAACGCCGGAGGGTGGGGCTCCAAATAATTGCTCCTCCATCGCAGTGAGAAGCTTTTTTCAAAAGGCGGGATCTAGGATTGAGCAGCCCAAGTATCTTACAAAACTCGTTACCGTGCTCGATCACTGCGATTGGTTCGAGTTGAAGGATGACCCCGAGTTCAGATGTTTCTTCGAAGCACTCCTCGAGGAGAGTGAGAACGAGCGAAGCACTGATGCGCAAGACTTTTTTACCCCTCGAGTACTCATTCGAAGTATCCTGAGGATTATCAAACCTCAGCCAGGCGAGCGAATTCAAGATCCTGCTTGTGGCGTGGGCGGATTTCTGGTCGAGGCTGCGAAACAGATTCATCACGACACTGAGGGGCTTTTCAGCGTGCCCTCCAAGATTCAAGAGTTTCAAAAGCTACATGCGTTTACAGGTGTCGAAATAAGTCCCGACAAGTATCCTCTCCTGGTGCTTAATTGCCTGATAAATGGAATTGAGAATTCCATTCTATTCGAGGATTCGCTGAGTAGTTTTGGTAAGGGGCTCTCCCAAGCAGATGTCATTCTCTGCAATCCGCCTTACGCAAAATTTAAGAGGGGTGAAAAGGTTACCAGAGACGACTTAAATTACTCCTCGAATATGAGGCACCTCTGCTTTCTCCAACACTTTTACCGGTCGCTCAAACCCGGTGGCCGAGCTGCTGTGATTCTTCCCGATAATGTTCTGTTCGAGGATCGGAATAATGGTCACCAGATCCGACAGGAGCTGATGAACAAATGTAATCTTCATACGATCCTGAGGTTGCCTGAAGGTCTTTACCCAGGAAAAGGAGTGAAGATCAATGTTCTCTTTTTCAGCCGCGGTCATACCGATGAAGGTAATACCAAGAGCGTCTGGATATATGACATGCGAACGAACTTACCCGCGTTCGGCAAAAGAAATCCAGCATCCGACCGTGATTTTGCCGCATTTGAGAGCTGCTTCGGCGACAGTCCTGCGGGAACATCTACGCGCATTGACCAAGGAATCGCCGGACGTTTCCGGTGCTTCTCCAGACAAGAGATCACAGGCCGTAATGATAATTTGGATATTACTTGGTTGAATCCAGCTGACGCAGAGGAATTAAAGTCCCCCGACTATTACACCGAGGAAATTCTGAAGGCGCTGGACGTTGCGACTGGTCAAATGAAGGCGCTGAAAGCACTGCTTGGATAATTAAATTTGAAGTAAGGAAAGTGAGTACTCAGGCCATTTGAGAGCGGCCTCCCATTCGCGGCCCCTTGGGTCTGGTGCCCGATGTTTTTTGTGTCAGCGAAAGTTCTGGATTAACGCAGGGCTCCTGAAACTAGCTCCAACCTCGGGTCCCTTGCTGATGCGCTGGGGCGGGAGTCTCCTGAGGTAGGTTGTACCAATAGGCCAGGCGGTGTAACAAATGCATCGAGAGACTTGGTTTGGACAGTGTCCGGTTTCCGATTGGTGACATTTTAAGCTAAGTCGAAGATCGCCTGGAGATACGAGTTCACAATGAAGCGCGCCGGAGCTCGCGTTCGAGCGAGAAGAAAAGTCCAATCGTCGGTTGCCAGGCGAGCCCAATCCGCTGTTTGGAAGCCTCGCAAGGCCACTCGCCAAGTAAGAAGATTTATCCATCAACTCCGAGTGACGCACCGATATGTGCCCGATGAGTTCTATGCGGATAGGACAAATCGGCTTGCTTTTGCCGATTATCTCGGCGAGCAGATGAAATTCACCCGTTTGGCAGATTGGTATTCCCTAAGAAGATCGGATATTCGAAAATTTCGCGGGGAGCTGATGCTTCGGACGTTTTACGGGGGATCGGTCATCGCTTTTGTATCTGATCTTATTTCTAATTCGGCGGGATGGCATCCTTGGTTATTTGGGAAAACCCCCTCGAAGTTTTGGCAGGCCGCCGAGAATCGAACTTGTTTTTTTGAATGGTTGAAGAAGGACTTGGGTCTTTCTCGGTCCTCACCAGAAGCTTGGTACGGAGTTGATTTTCAAACATTTGTGAGGCCCGAAGTTAAGGCAATGCTAAAAGCTTGCTACACGGGGCCATCCCGTTATCTCTCCTTGCTGAAAGAGATGCACCCCTCGGTTGAATGGTGCCCCTGGCTATTTAGCAATTTGAAAGTTTATGGAAATTACTGGGGTAAGAAGGCAAATCGAGTCGGGTTCATTCATTGGTATACCAAGACCTATCTTGAATCGGTCTCAGACTGGGAACGCGAGCCGGCAAATCGAATCATCCGGCGCCTCGCATATCGCCCCTTCCGGAACCGGCCTCTTATTGATTGGCTTCGGGAAGCATATCCAGACAGAACTTGGAACGAATGGACATTACGAGCCGGTGGGGTTCCAGATGGATTTTGGCGTTCGAAGGCAAATCGGTTGAAATGTCTCAGATGGCTCCAGGAAAAGAAACAGTGGACGAACCCGGAGCAATGGTATGCCGCAACCCATCAGGATTTTAATGAGCATGGCGTCGTAGCCCTTCTTCGATATTACCCTCGTGGAAGTACCGTCGATGCCGCGTGTGAATTGCATCCTTCCTTGAGAGGGAAAGAATGGCTTTTCGACCGAGTTCCGGAAAACTTTTGGGCAGACATCCGCAATCAACGTCGTTTCGTACGCTGGCTGGAAGCCAAGTTGGGTATTGGTCATCCGTCAGAGTGGTATTTGGTCACAGGTGCTATGCTGCGTAACCCGGAGCTGCGGGGGCATTCCTTACTGAATCGATACAACCAGTCAATTCATAGGATCTGTTGCGCTATTTATCCCCGGACGAATTGGAATCCCGCTCTCTTCAAGAAGCTAGGAAAGATCGAAAAGCTTATGCAAAGAATTGTTCGAGATGAGATAGGGGAGGGCGAGGCCCTTTTCAATTATTTGCATCCAGATCTAAGATTCATGCGAAGTGGTAGGAAAATGGAACTTGATATGTGGTTTCCCGAAAGGATGCTGGCGATTGAGTATCAGGGTGAATATCACGATACGCCGAGGGGAAAGGCAGGGACGGCTATGGCCGATCTCGAGCTTCGGCGGCAGATGGATGCCGAGAAGCGGGCCGCGTGCGCCCAGGCAGGCATCACTTTAATTGAAATTTGGCACCATCAGGTTAAAGATCGGCACGACATTATTCGAACAATTCTGAGAGAGGCGCTTAGTGGGTATAAGGCGCCGGTGTCCTTATTGATGCCGCACCCGAGAGCTACTGGGTAATATAGTAGATGTAAATTTCCTGCCACGACAGCCCCAAGTCGGGTTTGCGAGTCTCGCAAAAGTTTGGGACCTAATTCACCCGAACCATATTCTCCCGAACCTCCACCGGCCGTAGCGACACATATTGCTTCACAAGCAGCGCCTTAAACTCAGGTAACTCATAGAGTGATGAGAGATCGGAATCCTCTCCGGCTATCTCGGTGAGTGCGGGCCGCAACGTAAACACGTTTTCAGGAGAGGCGAGCGGCTCCTTCGCTTTTTCCTCACGCGTTTGAGCGCAGTCCATGTTGTAGATGAGGATCGGATCTTCTGGGGCGAGGGTGAGCTCCTTTTGTTGGAGCGCTGCTTCCGCCTGTGAGAGGTGATAGGGGAATTCGGGGAATGGGAGAGGAGTTCCTCTAGGGTTTGAGATTGATGGCGGGGCTTTCCCCTGTACTGACGGAGCACATGATTCACCCCGTGATACAGGTTTTTGAGTAGCTCTTGAACGGCTGGTACGGTGGCGCGGTTGTGGGCATTCCTGTGGGAGGAGTTTATGAAGAAGATAGTGCTGACGCTGTTGCTTGTGTCCCTTTCACGTACGGCGTACGCGGTACCAACGGGGTGTTTTGTAACCACCTATGGCACGAGCTGTTACTTCGGCTACTTTTACTCGAGTGACTGCGACCAGGTGAATATGACCTCGTACAATTTTGGTTACTACATAAACTCCATGTGTGACTATGTGAATTCAATCGAATCCACGAGCGCGGCGTGCATAAACACCCTCGCCGCGGTTGCTACTCAGCGGGATACCGCTACTGCGCTCGTCGCCTCAACCGAGCAGAATCGCCAGGAGTGGATCGCCTACGCTGGAACGCGGGATAAACTCATCAAAAAGCTCTATAAAGCTTGTGGAAGTAAGTGTAGGCGACTCAAGTGACTCACTAGGGTGAGGTGGCGCTCGGTAGCGTGCAGCGTGATTGACCGCCGCGGCTGGGGTGGCTAATCTCCTCCCCACACGGAGGACACGATGGAGGCTATCTCACAAGGGGAGTTAGAGCTCGTTCGTTTTGATACGAACGGGTTGCTCAGGGAGATTCAGCGTTCCCTCTTTCCGACCGTTACCTCTCATGTCACCTGCCACTACGGGCGCATTCCCACCCTTGGATTTGTTCAGCGGGTAGGGGAGAACCGACACGTCATCTCGCTCCATTCCCTGTTCAATCACCCGGATACTCCGGAGCCTGTGATCCGGCATCTCTTGATCCATGAGTTGTTACACCTTGAGGTTCCTCCCCGTGCGTTGAGAGAGGGGGAGGTTGATCCTCGGCTCTCTCGTAAGAAGGGGGATACGCCACAAGAGCCCCTTGGACCCATTTCGCATCCGGCTGAGTTCTGGGTACGGGAGCGTGCCCTCAGCCCGGATCGGAGTGTCGCGATGAAGTGGATCTTTGACGCGTTCGGGGGGCGGTTGATGTATCGGGGGAAAGAGGAGGAGATCCGGGTACGCAAGTGGCGCACCGAATACGGGCGTCGTGTGGTTCGACCGACGATAGAGCAGGTACGGGCGCGGCTTTCTGAGCGGGATAATGGGTATGCGGAAGTTGGGGAGTGAGAGCCCTCGAAGCAGGTGCGCCTGGCGCATCCTCAAAATGAGCCCTGTCGATTAGGTCTGACCCTGGGGGCGTTTCCAGTATGCACCGGTGGACGCCACGTTTCGGATCGTGATTCTTTACCAGTTGCACAAAGCCGGCTGAGGCTCCTGCTTTGGAGATAGCACACATCCGTCCTCCTTCACCTCGTGCTTTCTAGGTGTATAGGTCCTAATTGATGTGAGCATTGCGCGGAGAATCTCAGGCGACTGAACCGGTTGACCGTCGAGGACTATCTCTATGCAGTGAGGCGGGCACGTATGGAGATTGAGCGATAGCGCGACCGGCCCACCTCGCTTTCGATGGGAATTTGTGACACGAAATAATCTTTTCGCGAGCGTTCGGCCTGTACTTGAAACACCAAACATGTCGAGAATCCATACTGGTTGTTTTGTGATGGCATAATCAAGAGAGGCGGCTAGCGACTTAGCCTCGCCTGTCAGCATCGGTTCCCCTGGATCAAGGTCCTCAAAAAGTTTCGCTGAAAGGAATACGCACGTCATAGCGCGAACCGCGGATGACCACTGGAAAGATCCCCCGCCTCTATAGGCTCCATTGGTCTTTCCACGGACCGTGGTGAGGGGGGCCGAACCGTTGCTAAGGCAATCAACTCTAAGAAGCTCGATCGTATCTCCGGAGCAGAACGTCAGTTTTATTCTAAACATAGACAAAGTCCCCCTAAGGTTTCATGCACCCAGAACATGCGCGATCCGCAGCATTCCTGTTGCACGGTTATGGCACGGGGGACTCTATCCACAGGGTGACCGTTCTGGTGGAGGATTCGTTTTCGGAATTTGTGGCGGATTGCTCCTGGATTCAGGCACCACCAAAAGTGCTTAAAATGCTTTCAATAAGTTCAGGTTGTTAAGTCGTTCGTCTTGAACGGGATATCTTCAGAGGACGGTTTGGTATTATTTGGTTGAATAACCGAACGAACGATTCTACGTTTAGCTGTCAACTCAGTAACCCATCGCGGAGAGCATGGAACCAAAAAGCGAAAAGGCAGTCGTTGCCGCTCAGTACGACTCAGCAGGAGAGACATGGCACCGTATTCGGGGAAGTGGGCACGAACTTCTCGAGAAGCCCGCCATCTATGGGCTCCTACCGAACGTTGAGGGGAAGCGCGTGTTGTGCGTTGGTTGTGGTTTCGGTGAAGAATGTGCGCGTATCTCCGCTCTCGGAGCCGCGCATGTCGTGGGGATAGATCTATCTCCTGGGAACATTCAACAAGCTAAGAGCAACTTTCCCAATCTTGAATTCCACGAGATGGACATGGAGCACATAGCTTTTAAGCCAGGTTCTTTTGATATTATTTTCTCAAGCCTCGCGCTCCACTATGTGCCGTCATGGAACGCGACCCTCACGGGGATGAGAGACGCTCTAGCCCCCGATGGTGCTATCGTTATTTCAACGCACCATCCCGCTGCGTGGTCAGCTCTCAAAGAGGAGGACAACGCGAAGAAACGGCAAATTCTAGGATTCGAAGTGGACAAGGCGAGTGGTACGGTGTCTCTCTTCGGGGACTATCTCCACGAGCGTCCGATAACCGCTAAATTCGGAGGAGCCTTTGAGGCTTCCTTCTACCATAAGTCGTTTTCGGGAATGCTTAAGGAGTTTCGGGATGCGGGGCTCACCGTCGTCGATTGCACCGAGCCCGCGCCGGTAGTGGAAGCTCAGACGCTTGACCCCCAATTTTGGGAGATTCGCTCCCGATTCCCTCTCTTCATCTTGTTTAGGCTTGAGCCTACGCCGGATGCTCAGAATTGATGCACTAAGCGCGTAGTAGGATCAGATCGCGTGTCTCATAGGTTGTGGTCCGAGCCTTGAGAACGCGCTCACGAAGCGATCATCTCTGATGAGTCCTTGAATCATGCGCTCTCGCATCTCTGTATCCGTTCGAAGCGTTAGCCATGCGTCTCTAATCGCGACATTCAAGGCGAGTGATAGTTTGGGATCTCGAGAGATTCGTTTTCCAACGCAGAGGGTAACAAGCTCATATGCGGGTACCCTTCGAAAAGTTGGATCAATGACCCAATCGTTTCGGTTCTCGGCGAAAAGGTAGTAGGGCCAGAATAGGATAGTTCGCGCGTCGCCACGGTTCGCCAATTCATCTACCAGACCCGCAAAGGCGAGGGGCTCAACCTTGGGGCGGTGCTTCAATGACGGGAGGTCGTCCTCAAGATGAAAATGCGATCCGGTAACTACATCGGTTAGAAAGAGATATCGCTCAACCTCTCCTCCTCGCGAGAGCCGCGCGTGAGTTGTCACAGGCATCATCGCCAAAGGAGAGAAGCTACTTCGTCCCTGACATAGTCGAACACTGCAACAGAGCGCCATAATTACGCCGTCAACCGGTTCGTCCTCTCCGTGAACGCGAAGTGTGTGAACGATGTCCTGACTTGAGCTGAAGTTGTGAGAGATCTCAAGGTTGTAGCCCTTCACTGTTGTGAGGTAGCGGAAGATGCACAGAGAGGTGACCGCTCCTACGCCGCAGAGTAATCGAATAGGTCTGGGGCTCGATAGTTGTTTGGACATCCAGGTGTCTTGCACGCCAAGTCCGAGTCGCGCGCTATCGGATAACTGAAGATCGAGTTCCCCTACAAGGTGAGAGGCCTGCCCGCCCATCGTTTGAAAGGGTCTATACGTGGAAAGATCGCTGAGTAAGTGTTTTGTGCCCGCGGCGGAAAATGTAGCTGTATCATTCAGTCCAACATGAACCTCTCGACGTATCTCCTCCAACAGCCACTGGTGGGCACGTAGAGGGGGAGCTGAAAGCGCAGGAGAAAACGTAAGCACCTCCGCAGGGCTCTCATCGAGCAGAAGCCCAGCAAGGAGTTTAAGCTTCTCGAGATCGTTACATACTGTGCCGTTTACAACTATCTCCGTAGCCCTGGTAAGTTCCGTTTTGAGAGATATCTCGACCGCACCTGGTCTTTTTCTCTCGGGATTCACACGAGATACGAGACGACGGAGAACCGAGGTTCCTTCGGTGTCAGAGCCAAATATCTGATAGACCCAGGTTGGTTGCTTGCTGATTGCTGAATCAAGGGACGCGGCGAGAGTTCCCGCATCGCCCATCAACGAGTTCTGGGGAGCTCCTGCAACGTCGGACATGACACTTTGCACACAGAGCAGCGAGAGAGCCTGCACCGCACGCGACCATGCAAAGGTTCCGATACCTTTTGGAGTGGTCGTGCCACGCTGAGCCTCTAGCGGTTTTTCAAGAAGGGGATGAGAAAAAAATGTTCTATCGAGGTAACAGCTGGAGCCTTGTATTTTGAACTGAAGGCAGAGTCGCATGCGCCTCACGAAGAGTATGGACCGATTGCTGACAGACCCTATCGCACGTTGGCGGTCAGTTCCACAGAAAAGTTAGAGGACGAGGGGTGTGTATAGTAATCTCCTGCTATCTGGGTGGTTTAGGTGGTGTTCCTCGAAGATGACGAGGTGGATATCAGGGAGCGAGAGCGCGGCTCGGTAGTGCCAGTGGATGGGGTAGCTGAAAATGTAGTTTATACCAGGCGACAAGATAGGGCGCACACTCTCAGCTTCCGTGCCGGATCGCCGTATAGTACAGTGCGACCACGTCATGGAGATCTGGAACGGTGCCCGGAAGAGTTGTTTCCCCCGGATGCGCCCTATTTTTTTACAGGAGCTCTCCCATGGGCACATATCGCTCTCTCGATAGGGATTCCGCCAGTGTCGATAATGACCACCACCTCGCGGCGATATCGAGCTTCGCTCGAAACCTTCCTCATGCAACCCTTTCTCAAGATGTTGGATCCGAATTTGTTCAGAAGGCGGAGCTCCTTGTTCCGGTTCTGCATTCATTTCTAAGCGGTAGTCGCGATGATGAGGTGCTGTGTCAGCTACGGGAGCAGTTGCCGACGGTACGTGACGCGCTCCGTCAGATCGTGGGCGAGCTTGATCATACGTATATGCAAGGAGTACCACGAGACAGCGGCATCAACTCTATGGAGTGGTTGTTGGTTGGGATCCATATCGAAGGGATGCTCTTCGCGCTCTTTCCCGAACGGTGGGAGGCGATGAACTTAGGGGCTGGGGAGTGGGGAGACTCAGAGATTCTTCGCAATAATGTGTTTTGGACCCATGAGGGATTGCAGCGCGCGGATGTTCTTAGCGACGCGTGGAGGCGAGCGCTGACGCATAGGTATGGGGATGCGTGAGAATTCGGGGGCGTAGGACCTCAAAGAGAAATTCCGGTAAACGTGCTGCTTAGTGTATCGGCTCTGCTGCTTCTTCCCAGGCGTTATCCTCTGGAGGATCGTCAGTGGAAGTTCGTTACGCGTCCTTCCGAAGCCATCGACCTGATGGGAATGTAAGGCTTTCCGATCCAGGCGGTGTCCACGCAACTTTGCGATATAACGGTCGATACACCAAGGGTCGTTTTCTGGTGGGAGGGCTCGTTGGATGGAAGAGAGGCAAGAGCGCTCCCTCTGCTGGTGAGCCAAGTGCAAGCATCACAGTAACGATGAGTTGACAGGCGCTTGTGGTAATAGTTACTATAGTAATAGTTGCTACAGCGCCCAAATCGGGTGCGGTGTGTGACAAAAGCAATTCGAAGATGCCAAGAGCTTTATAAAATAAGGGATTTCGCCAAGTGGGCAAAGAAGGTTGGAATCTCTGACAGAGCGCTTCTTGATACTGTCTTGGAGATGGATAGAGGGCTGCTCGGGGATCGCTTGGGAGCTCATGTCTACAAGAAGCGGCTGGGGGTCGATGGTCGCGGGAAAAGAGGAGGTGGTCGTGCGGTTCTCCTGTATCGATCTGAGGATGTCGCTCTCTTTTTGCACGGCTACCTTAAGAATGAAAACGACGAGATCTCCGAAAATGAGGTGAGCCAGCTACGGCTATTCGCGCAACAATTTTTAGTTTTAAGCCGCGCGGAGAGAACGATACTACGGGCTGAAGGAAAGCTTATCGCTCTAGAAGGTTAGGTCTATGAAAAGGAAATCACTCTCCCAAACCTTGATTGACGCCGCCAAGGATCTCGGATTTTCCAAGGCGACCGTAGCTCAACTTGAAGAGCTTGATATTCCGGCGGTAAAGGATTTAACTGCCCGGCAGATACGGGAGCTTCGGAATAGGGTGCGTGTGAGTCAGGGAGTGTTCGCCGCGCTCTTGAACGTTAATCCTTCAACGGTTCAGAAGTGGGAGCAGGGGAAGGTCAAGCCGCAGAACGCGGCGCTGCGACTTCTTAACATTATCGATTCGAAGGGGATCGATGTTTTGAGGTAGTGGGCGGGCTGTTTGCCCTCTGTGGTTGAGGTTGCGGTGCTCGCCCCGCGCAGATCGGGAATAGTCTCCGCGTATGTTGCCGGTTGTTAAGCCCGAGGATCTGATTCTCGCTAAGTGCCAGTCGGTCGCCAATTAGCCGGATCTTTTCCAGGATCTCGATGATTTGGAACACCTATTTACGGATGTCTCGGATCTCGACCTCAATTCCATTGGCCGACGTTTGGGAGAGCTCTCCTTGGTAATGCCAAAGGCTGTTGAGTCCTCCGCACCGCGGTCTCTCATGTAGCGCACGGAGTCCGTCAAAAAAGGACGAACGGACGCAACTTTTCCCGCCGCGCCTCGATAGGTAGGTAGTCGCATTCAACATACGGAGGCAAGGACCACTATGAAGATACAGGAATATACATTCGCCCCAGAGACAACCCCAGAGACGCGAAAGGAATTGTTGGAGGGGATCGAGCGGGCTGCGTCGTTTGACGAGCTCTTTGATGTCTGGTTTATGCAGAAGGGGTACCGAATGGGGATGGGCACCGCGATCAACGATGACGGAACGTTCAACCCGGAGGCGGTCGCGCTGTACTTTGATACAGAGGAAGGTAAGGAGGTGTGCGTGACCTTCATTTCTCGAAATGATCTGATCGCGGCGTTTCCCGATCTGATTCGTTTTGATTCCTTTATTACGGGATGGACGAGGAGCGGCATCGATTTCGAGATGCTCGATGATCAGTACAAGGAGTGGATGCAGGGGATGGGATTTAAGGAGACCTACGCTCTTATGGGGCTTATCGGACCGCGCCGAGCCGCTATCCCTCTTATGGTATCCTTCGCCTTGAGCAAGGGAGGAACGATTGAGGCTCACCACATCGATAGTCGAGACTACGATCCTGAGGATTATCAGGACGACCTCGATGAAGAGGGCATCGACCTGAACGAGTGCTTTACGCTGCATGCGTCGATGCAAAAAGACCCCGAGAAAGAGAACTCACCTCATTCGATATTTCACCCGTTCTATCTTCACAAGAGGGACGCCCAGAGTAAAAGTGAGATCGTCGAAAGCGCCGGGGCGGTGTGCTAGAGGAAGCCTATGGTGGGTGCATCGATGGGGAGCTACGTGATCCCCATCTTTGCGATCTGCCCGATCCGTGTCTGAGCCTGTTTCGCTGACGCCTTAGCGGTGGCGAGAGATGTCGCGGACTTCACATCGGTCAGCGCGGTGATCGCTTGAGCGATGAGTGCCTGACGATCCTCTGTCGTTCGCCGTCCCGCTCTTCTGAGCGCCTGTAGGCTTTGTGTAGCGATATTTCGGAGATGAGAGAGGGAACGAGCCCGAAGTCCTTTCGCGAGTTTTGGCCTGATCTCATCAACGACCTTGGCGAGCGTCATGTTCCCCCACGTCGCGTATTCGACGCCTTCGAAGTAGGAGAGAAAATGAAGGGAGTTCGATGACTGAAGGTCAACGTGCGCGGATTGTCCGCCGTATGCCAGGACGCACCGTCCTTTGCGTTCGGTGTTGGTGCCCGAAGACGCCACTCCGACGAGCGCAACATAGTCACCGTACCATTGGATAGCGGGTCCACCGGAGTCTCCGGCGCAGATCGACGAACGCGTTGCCTTATGCGAGCTGTAGAGTACCTCGCCATCCGTTCCATCAAGTCGTACCTCTCCGATCTTGAAAAGGCTCTTGTAACTCTTAGCCGTAGCAGGGTCTCGCTCATTGAGTCCGTAGCCCGCGATGAAGAGGCGTTGGCGCGCCCGTGGTCGGCGTCCCACGAGGATCGGGATGGGGGCTTTGGTGGTAACGGGCTCCGCCAGGACTATCATCCCAATGTCGTAGGGTCGTACCTCGGGAATCGGGCGATTCATGTCAAATCCAGAATCGTACCAGGCGCTCTCCACGGAGTGACTCGAACCACCGACTACGACGGTGTAGTTCGCGGGATCGCCGTCGTTGTACACGCAGTGAGCGGCGGTGAGAACGAGGTTTTTGCCGACAAGGGTGCCGCTGCACACCGATTGCGACGTAAAGATGAGGGCTACACGCGCTCCCGCCGCCTTTGGAGCGTAGATGCCGCCGAGGAGTTTCGGGGATACCTCTTCGGCCCGTGCTTTATAGGGAGAGGTAAGGTGGAGGAGGAGAGATATGAGGAGAGCCAGAGTGAGGGAAGGGGAGCGCATGAGATCAGGATAGACGCGCTAGGAGGGAACGTGAAACAGGTGTGTCAGTGGTTGATACACGTGTTTGATATACAGCGGCTCTTACAGTCATGATAAGGGAGCGGCTATTCGAAAGGGTAGCTCCACGCCTTTTCGGATAGCTCTTTAGGTTAGGAAGCCGTGCATCATGAAGAAAAAGTACCTACTCTGCGCCGCCATACTTGCGATGAATATACCTGGGGAGGTGTTCGCTAGTGACGCGGCGCTTCGGGTGCGAGCGCTTAGAGCGGCTCGAAGTGTTGTTCGCGGTGAGCCATCCCCTGAGTTGTCTGCGAAGAGAAACACTGACTTCCAGGGACTATGGGGTGGTCGATACATTTTTTACCCAGGCGCAAGTACGTGCGGAACGTCCATTACCTCAATCAATTTTCGTCACGTTCTATCAAGCCGCGGATCCTCCGGGTATTTGGCGACAAATCATGCCGGTGATTTTACGGGTCGGTCACGTGATAGGGGTCGTCGATGGGAGTTCGTAAAAGGAACATCTGTAAATGGTCGTCAGGCGGCATTGGTAGTCGTCTACCAAAGTCTTGCGAGAAACGGGAGCTCGGCTGGTAGCGGTATCTCGTTAACCGTGAGAGGAGGCTGTACGTATACGTATGTGGCGAATGCCATACGGTTGGCGCGGTAAACTCCTCATCGAATGCCACCCTTCCAACGCCTACCTTCTTAAGCGGACCGGCGTCATAAACGGCGCGTTCCATACAACATCTCAAGGAGCTCTATGGACATCGTTACTGCACATATCCGTTCGTTTCGGCTAATCGCCATTTTTGCTTTTGTAGTCCTCGCCGCTAGTGGCTGCGGGATGAAGGTGACCTTCAAGCCGCCGTTTCCTGAGACCGCAAGCTCGGAGGTCACTCCGGGGACGGCTAAATATTCGGCTGTCCTGATGTATTCGTCGGCGACGATGGATGGAAAGCCGGCTATGATGACGTCGTTATTTAAGGATCGCCTCCTTGAGCAGTTACGCACCTCTCACAGTTTTACGAGTGTGTACGGAGATGACCAGGCGCTACCCGAGCGGCAAAAGATTCTACTCTCGGTCGCCACCGCAGAGCGGATGGATTACAACAATGTGCTCGGCGCTATTAAAGGATTCTTCATAGGCGCTAGCTTTTTCATCCTCTCACCGGTTATCCCGATTTACGCCGACTACACCACCGAAATTCGATTAACGGTTGAGAAGCCCGATGGAAGTCAGCGCCACTATACGGGGTACGCCTCCGGTGAGTCGGAGCATTACTTCTTCAGTCACGGTGACTACTATCCCGATCTTGTGCGACAGGTTACCGATGCAGCGCTTCGTGACCTATCGGCTAAGCTGATACAAGACCGAGGATGGCTACAAAAGTAGCTTCGAATCGCCAAGGCTGGTTCGCTTAGCGACGTAGTCCTCAAGCCGTCTCATCCAGTGGTACACCTGATATTCATCACGCGTGATCTCGTGCGACGCTGCGGCGACAAAAGGTGAAGGCACAGGCGTACGATCCTGAGCGTTCCCTTTGACGCAAGTCGTCGCGGGTCCCTTCCAATTATGGGTAACGCTCTCGGAGCGATAGTTCGTCTTGTGAAATGTCCCGCGAATACTTGCTTCGTTGACTTTGGTACGTCTGGAGAACCTCATGATGCATATACTTCGATTGTTTATTGTCTCCTTTGTTGTGTGTAGTGCGACGGGATGCGCAACTATTTTAGCCGGCAGCAGCCAAACCGTTACCGTTGCCACCAATCCACCAGGGGCTCGATGTGAGCTGCTTCGCGAGGGACGAGTCATCGGTACGGTAGAGAATACGCCTGGCGCGATTACTCTGAAAAAAACGAAGCACGATATCGATGTGGTGTGCCGCAAGGATGGCTTTACTGACGCGAAGGGATTTGGCGAATCCGGTACTGAGGGGGCTACCTTCGGCAATATTGTACTAGGCGGTTTAATCGGGTGGGGCGTCGACTCGGCGGTTGGCGCCGACAACAAGTACCCAGAGGTGATGACAGTCAATCTGGTACCAGCCGCACTTGGTGCGGTTAATGGACTCGCCGCCGGGAAGGCGCTTCGTCCGGTCTCCTACAACGTAAAAGATAAGGCGCCTGCGGTAAAAGAGTCGTCCTCTTTGGAAAAGCGACTTGAGCGTCTCAAGAAACTGAAAGAGGAGGGTGTGCTCACGGAGGAGGAGTATCAAAAGAAGAGGTCTGAGCTTGTAAATCAATTGTAGTTCGGTCGTGGAGCGGGATAGCCCGCCGCCTTCAACACTTTATGAGAGGCATGCTACCCGTGAGCATGCCTCTTTTCTATCCGGTCCTCTCTAGAGTGACCGATCTATCCGCGTGTAAACCGCCTGCCCCTCAGTAAGCAACGTACGCTGAGTTCAAAATTCCACTTTTAGTGTAAAACAACGGGTACGGCGCGTCCTACGGCGTGTATTTTTGAACGCAAATAATCCCCTGAGATCAGATTCGTACTGTGCCACTACGACGGTGAAAAACTGTGGGTGAAAATCGCTGTAAACCGCAGTAGTATCTGCGGCCTCCGGTCGTTGTACAGGGATAGTCGCATGGATCGCATAAACACAAAGAGTTTGTTCCCGCGTAACCGCGGCTCTTGGGAAGCGCCTTTTAAGGCTCCGACCGCTCCTGAGCCGAAAGTTGCGGTGAAACCGACATCACATAGTAGCGACATGAGCGACCCTGTTCGGGTGTACCTCAATGATTGTGGGCGTTTTCCTCTCCTTTCTCGCAAAGAGGAGCTGGCTATCGCGCACGGATTTCGAAAAGCGAGAGCTGACTTCTATCGCACCGTCTTTAAGAGCGACTTCGTGGCGCGGGAAGTTATTAAGGTGTTCACTGATGAATTCGAGGCTGGTCGAAGGACCGACCGAATTCTAGCCCCTCCTGATCTTAAGAAAGCGGCTGCCGATCGGTGGGCAGCGCGCGTTCAATCCAACGTCCGCACGGCGAAATGTCTCTTAAAAGAAAACGATACGTTCGTGGCGACCGCTCATCGACAAAGGGCACGTATATCTCAGCGCGAGGAGGCTCAACGCGAGCTCATAGCGCAACGAAGGAAGATAGCGTTACTTCTAGAGGATTGTCGGTTTTCGCGCGTTAAAGCCGTTCAGCCTGTCTTTGAACGTTTTAAGGAGGAGGTAAAAGAGCTTGAGGCACATCCCTCACTCGCGGTGCAGCGTCTGGGCGAGCCTTTGCGTCGAGCGCAGAAGCGGATCGCTGTGGCCGAGGCGCACCTCGATGAGTTGGTGAAGTACCAAAATAAGATGGCGGAGGGGAATCTTCGACTGGTGGTATCGAACGCCAAGGTCTTTCAACATCGGGGTCTTCCTATGATTGAATTGATTCAAGAGGGGAACATCACCTTGATTCACGCCGTTGAGAAGTTCGATGCGGATCGGGGCTTTAAGTTTAGCACATACGCAACCTGGTGGATTCGTCAGGGAATGATGCGCGCGATTTCGACCCGTAGTGCCTCGGTTAGACTTCCCGCTAACGCGCATGAGAGGCGACAATATGTAAGAGAGACGCGCACGGCGCTTACTCAATCGTTGGGTCGAGACCCGAACCTTGAGGAGGTTGCGGAGGCTACCCATCTCAAGAAAGAAACGATCGCCGCGCTTGAGGCAACCGATCGTCATTGTTCCCTGTTCGCGCCAGCGACTGGACGTCATGAATCCAAGCTCATTGATTTCCTCAAAGATGAGCGTGAGAACGGTATGGAGGAGCTCTGCCAAGCGGACCACTTGGCTACCCTTCACGTCGTTATGAAGGAGGTGTTGGCTTCGGCGTCATTGACAGACCGAGAGTATGAGGTGCTTGTGAAACGGCAGGGTGGGGATACCTTGCGTGAAATCGGGGCTTCCTTGGGCGTGTGTAGAGAGCGGATTCGGCAGATTGCGGCTGAGGCGATGCGTAAGTTGCGGGCGCGTCCTGACCTACTGGAGAGATTGAAACCGTTTGTGGGTATAGATGAACCCCCTATGGAGCGGTGAGACCCATAACGCCGGCATGTTTGTGTGATTTGATGGGCAAGAGTCCCTTAGGGTGCCTGAGCCTTCAAGTGAGGGGCCGTATCGGCAGCGTGCACTCGTTAGGTGCGTTCCCCGTTCAGGGCGGGTCGCCTGTTTCATCTCATGACACACGTGCGTTTCCTGATACACCAACGTGGTAGAGTACTCATTATAACCTTAAAGGGCGTATGTGAGGTGCTCCATGAGACTCGTTCTTCTCTTTATCCTTTCTCTACCGCTGAGCGCTACGGCGCAGGGCTTTCCGGTCTCGGACCGCACCATCGTCTACCAAGGTACGAATCAGATTGCGGTACTTCCGCCTGTTGGTGGCGTGGGTGAGCGCAACTCGGCTGGATGGGGAACCGGCTACTCGGTTGTGACCTCAACCCACGAGCGGGCGAATCCGTTGGGACGAGCGTTGGGTGGAAGCGATACGGTTGTTGAGACGGTGACGAATGTGGTGCCGAACGACGCTGTAGGGCGTCCAATGAGGGGAGGTTTCCGAGCCTTTGAGGAACCGAATAGCGCGGGGTGGACGACTGGCTATAGCGCCGTGACCTCTACGTACGAGCGGCCGGATCCGTTTGGGGCGGCGCTTGGAGGAAGTAAGACGGTGACTGAGACTACTACACGGGTTGTGCCGAATGATGCGTTGGGTAATCCGATTCAGCCGCTACTGCCTTTGTGGCCGTAGGATGAGGTGTGGGGAGGGCGACCGTTGCTCCCTCGACGTTGCTCGGGACAGGTCGGTCGTCGAACGGTTGCGTATCACATACGGATTTCGCCTCAGGTGACGCGGCGGTCAGGATCCCACTTCGCTAGGCTACGAGGGACGAGCTGACCGCCCTCCCGGAATGGGATAGAGCCGGCTTCTGCTTACAGCACAAATGCGTCGACGATTATCACGCCAGCGATCATGGCTCCATAAAAGGTGAGCGCGTTCGACGAGAACATCCACCTGAGCGCTCCGTGGCGGGCTTCGGGGAGAGCTTCTATATCAATCGAGAAATCTACCTGGTCCTCGGGGGATGTTCTAACCCGATCGTAAAGCTTGCGAAGGAGGAACTCGCGTCGGTAGTTCTGGGCGTCGATGAACCAGAGAAGGAGCATCGGGACGATGGCGAGATACGCGACGTGGAAGCCTTGCTGCTGTGTTCCTAGGGCGATAAAGACCGCGGTGAAGCTGACGGCCCACCGTTTGGCGTAGACGTCGCTTCGATTGACCATGTCGAGGAGGTCGATAATCATTTTGAGGTGGGCGATCTTGTTTTCCATAGGTCCTTCCGGGCTCAGCGACAAGCGGTTTCCTCTGCATAGCATGGCTGTTGCGGCTTGTACCCAGGTATTTACCGCTCCCGTGAAGTCGGCGCTGGGTTTGTGTCGCAGGGGGTGAGTACGAAACCTTTTACACGTCTCTCCGATATAATTTTGAATGTATGAGTCTGTTGGATTTGCGTGTTGACCTTGGGAGTTAGCTGGAGCTAACATATATGGTAGGTATTCGGAATTACATTACTGCCAGTGGGAGGGATCCGGTTCGGGAATTTCTCGCTGAGATGTCCGAAGAGGGACGCTATGAGGCGATTACCCTTTTGAGGCGTATGGAAAGCGGAGAGAAAATCTCTATGCCGCTTGCTCGGAGTCTCGGGTCTATCGCGCACGGGTTGTGGGAGCTCCGGATTCGAGATGCTCAGGGGCACTTTCGATTGTTCTACTATACGAAGATTTCAGGTGTGATTTATTTTGTTCACGCGGCTCGCAAGAAGACGAGGGTGATATCGCCGAAAGATAGAAAGCTCATTCTTCATAGAATTCGTGAACTTAATCGAAGCAGGGGGGCTCATGAGGTGGCGTAAGGTTAATCTCTCTCGATTGGCGGATGATCTTGGGGTCGATATCAATGAGATCGACCAAAAGCTAAAATTGAGGGAGATGATCGTGAAGGTGCGTGCAGCCCGTGGGTTGAGTCAAGAAGAGCTCGCCCGCGTTGTAGGTGTATCTCGGTCCCGCATCGCTCAGATCGAGGCTGGAATAAAGATGCATAAGATGAGTTTCGATATCCTTCTGAGGGTTCTCAACTGTTTGGGATACAAATATACAATCACCACCAAAAAGTTGGCCGCCTAAGCTCCTCTACCGCGTAACGCGCCACCGCGTTGGTGTTACCTCCCCAACGCGCAAAAGAAATTTACCAGCTGCATCTGTTCAGGTGTCTTGCAGCGGGTCTTGAGCAGAAGGGGCGAGCCCACGATTATCGCGAGCGCTTTGGCTCGTGATAACGCTACGTTGATCCGTTGGGTACTAAAGAGGAAGTCGAGTCCTCGTGGGGTCTCGTTGATGTTTGACGAGGTCATCGAGACGATTGCGACCGGTGCCTCCTGCCCTTGAAAGAGGTCGATGGTTCCGACCCGTCCGTTCGGTATTCGTCGGGAGATCTCTTTTACCTGAAGGTTAAAGGGAGCGATGATCATGATGTCGTCGAGGGTGAGCTTTCGGGTTGTACCCTGTTTGTCAGTGAAGGAACAGGAGAGGAGCTCCTTCACCAACTCCTCAACGAGTTGTGCCTCGTCCTCAGAGCTTGTTGTTGAGTCCTCTTTGTGATCACTTGGCACGAAGAGGATTCCTGAGCCTTGGGTTACGCGGGTAGGAGAGGGGTTCGAGATCGTTTGATGGTCGTTATCACCGTGCGCGATAAGTCTGTTTTCGTAGACGTGCTTCGAAAGGAGGGTACAGATTTCACCGTGCATCCGTCGACAGTTATCGAGAAATACCCCGCGATGAGGAGGAATAGTTTTGTTGTCGCCCAAGAGTAGTTCGAGGGGTGAGAGGTGGAGATCCGCTGGGTGGGTACCCTGAATCGGTTGGGAGAGCTGGCACGGATCTCCGATCAGGATTAGATTCTTCGCGGAGGAGCCTGCCGCCATCAGGTGGGCGATGGACATCTGCGAAGCCTCATCAACGAAGAGGTAATCGAGCTTGTCGTAGAGGTGCTCATACGCGAAGGCCCAGGCGGTGCCGGCGAGTAGGTTGTACTTATCCGGATCGAAGCTTTCGGACTTATAGCAGTTCTCGACGTAGGAGGTATCGCCCTCTGGTTGGAAGCACTGCGATGATCCCTCTTTATTCGACTTCTTTACCCCTCGGAACGGAGTCTTTTCTGTGTGCGCGACCTTGTCGACCTCGCTCAAGAAATTATTGACCGCTTTGTGTGAGTTGGAGGTAACGCCGACGGTTTTGCCGGCTTTCATCAGCGCGGCGGCGAGGCGGGCTCCGTGATATGTCTTTCCGGTTCCAGGAGGCCCCTGAATGAAGAGGTAGCTTCCATCGAGATTAATCGCCGCGTCGTAGAGCGCCGCGCCGAACTCTGGATGTTGCGCTGAGTGTGGCACGATAACGGGTCGTGGCTTTCCATCCTTAAAGACGGGATCCCGTCTCTGAAGGATATCGATAAGCGCCGTGTGGGGATGGTTTCGTTTGAGGTTATTTAGGTTCTCAAGTTCGAGCTCTCCCACCGCGTCAAGGAAGCGATCGAGCCCCTCTCGCAGGGAGTCGGTGAGTTGCTCTGGCTTCTTGGTGATGTCGATATGATCGTAGACCGTGGCGTCTCCCCGTAGTTTGATGCTGATCGTTCCTTGGTAGGGATCGATCGATTCGATGGTGCCGTAGTCCTGATCGTGTCGCACATCGTGAACTCCATCCCCTTTCTCCAGTTTGGTCTCACGAGGTGGAAAGGTGTAGTGGAGGAGTCGTGATCGGCCCGAAAGTCCCTCGGGCATCGATGGGTCAACGCGCACGTTAGTGAGGGTCTCGACATGCGAGTCCTGTTTCTCGGGGGAGTCTTTAAGACTGAAGAACTTCCACCAAGCCGGCTTCATCTCGCGTCGATAGAAGTCTGAGAGATAGAAGAGTTTTTCACGAAGCTTTTGTCCCGTTGTGTACTCCTCGCGCGGGGTCTCAAAGAGGTCATCGGCATTAAAGAGGGTGCGGTAACGCTGAAGGCGGGCTGCCTCGAGCTCACTCTTGGGAACCTCATCCTCTTTAAGCTTCTTCTCCTTCTTAGGGGCGGGAGGATTGATGGTTGACCAATCGACCTTGAACTCTTTGGCGGCTTGAGCCTTGAGGTCGTGAAGCCAGTCGAGGAGTTCGATCGTTGAGTCGCAGTCCTTGCGGTTGTAGTCGATGATCTTTTGAAGGACCTCGGGATCCTTCGTTTCGAGGTAGCGCTCAAATACAACGATGCTATCGCCACCTCCTTTTACGTCGAGGTCACGTTTCTCGCTGTAGAATCGTTCAAGGTTCTTAATGGAGTATTTCGGTTCAGAGACCCGAATCGCGTTACGGACGACCTCGTAGAGGTCGACGAAGCGTTTCTCTTTGAGCAGTCTATCGAGTTCGTCTGTGCGTGATGGATATTGCGCGCTCATGCGCTTAAGAGCTGCTATCTCGTAGGCTGAATAGTGGTAGATGTGCGCGTCTGGAAACTTTGTCACGCGCTCAATCATGAAATCCATGAGGCTTTCATACGCTACTCGCTCCTCGGCTTTGGTGAAGGCGAGGAAGTGTGTGAAGCCAAATGTTTTGTCGGGATTTCTGAATGAGAAACCGTGGAGGTACTCGAGTCCATCGCGGAGGTTGAAATCCTCGTTCTCAAGCGCCTCGGCTTTAATTAGGGGATCCGCCTCGATGTCGTAGAAGAGGTCGCCGTCCGATTGAGGAGGGAGGGATTTAAATCCGATACCACCATCGTCCGGGTGAACGAAGGAGAGGCTTGGCTTCTCTTTTCCTACTATCTGAAGTCGTGCCTGTTCCTTGAGACGGGTGAAGACGCGTGGCGCTAGCTTGGCGGGCACTTCCCCCTCGTGCGAGGCGAGTTGCGCCATGGTGGAGACCCCGATGTTCACGAGGCGCTTTCGTTGAGGACCGGTGATTCGAGCGACTCGTGAAAGGTGATCGGTCTCCTCCCAGTGGCTCTTGCAGTGGGTGCGCCAGTGGCAGATGGAGCAGTGCGCGCACGGTTCGGGAGCGACCGAGGTTGCGTCGGTCGCGGAAATGGTAGCGAGGAACTCCTCTTTGAGGTTCTGATAGTACGAGTAGTAGTCAGCTATTCGGTAGGGGCGAGGGGTGCTGGTTCCATCAACGATGTAGGCGTATTCCGGGAGTGTGCCTTGGATCGCTTGGAGGAGCTCGGAGTAAAAGCAGAGCTGAAGGGCGTAGGTCGCCTTGTGACTTTTTCCAAGTTTCGTGTCAACGACCTCGTAGCTGAACGCACCGAGCTTTGACGGCTTTTCAACACGCTTGAGGAAATCGGAGAGCCCCCAGAGGTTATCCTTGGCGAGCATCGCTTGGTAGATGTATGGGTGCCCCTCATGGAGCGCCTTCTCGGTGACGGATCGTTCGCGTATCGGATCGTGAGGGATTGAGTAGAGGGGCTCAAAGGGTGGGGTGCCCTGCGTGGTAAGTGTCGAGTGGTAGCGCTGCTCGTGTTCCCTTCCTTTTCGGGTGATGAGGATCGCTTGCTCGTCCTCGGTGGTCTTTTCTAGTTTTTCATAGAGGGAGCGTTTGTCCCTGAGTACGAGATAGTGGCAATCACTGAAATTGCACAGGTCTGTCGCGGTGTAGAAAACGGTGTCGCCGAATCGTTTCATATCGGTTGGTCTCGTGGGGCTCGGGGATGAACGTCTCTACGCTACGAATCTCCGAGGGTTCTTGGGAAGGGGGTTTTTAGCTGCGATGACGAGTATGTCAGATCATAGGGGAGGAAGGGGTGGTGTGTTTCATGGGATGGAACACCCAGGCTGTTAGTAAGATAGGTAGGAGTAGGGGGAGATCAGAGGTCATACGAGACCCCCTCCCATCGTTTAGGGCGCCCCCGCTCTTGGAGTGTCCGCAAGAGGACCTCGCTCAGGCGGTGCGGGGCGTGAGCCGCTGACCAAATGGCTTCGATATAGCGGTCAAGCGCCAAGGTTCGTCCGCTGAAAGGGGAGCGTTTGCCGAGGATGTAGGAGGGGTAATTAGCCTCCTCCTGAAGAAGGATGAAGATGAGGAGAGCGGCGAGCTGAAATGGGGAGAGCGCCTGTTGTGAGGTTGGACGGAAGCTTTTGCCCATCTGCTCGTGTATCTGTCGACAGGTGGCTACATAGGCTGCCGGGATCCTTTGTTTTGCGTAGTGCGTGTCCGGCGGTGTGCGTCCATCTCTTATGTCTCGAAGAAGGTTTCGCGCCTCCTCATAGGTCATGTGCTTGAGGGTGACCTTTGAATAGAGATCGAGCACGATCTCTGCGTGAGAGATCGTGCGTGTTGGACCCTCGGGATACGAAAAATCGACTCGGAAGTCGTATTGATAGCGTGGAATCTTTCTGGTGTGCCCTGCTTTGAGTCCCGGGTAGGTGAGGTGAAGTTGCGCCCCGTCGTTGAAGGTAGCGACCACGGTTCGGCGAGCGTGGTGCTCGTTCTTACTCGCAAGGGTTTTGTACCCTTGGGAATTAAAGTGCTGAACGAGCTCGTGGAGTATGGTGTCGTATGGGACACTCCCGGTAGAGATGGATTGAGGTTTCGTAGCGCTCATAAAGGGGGGGCTTTTGGCAGCTACCTAAGTGTTGCGTGAGACACGGGGGTACTCAACGGCTTCAAAAGTGATTTAGAGCGTGTACCAGTCGGTAATGGGTTGTTTGTGAGGGGCTACAGGGGCGCAAGGAATGGACAGACCTGTGTCGGCTGAGCGGTGAACGTACATTTCGTGGGTACGGCTGGTATGTACCAGGAGAGAGAGCGCTGGTCCCGCTCGATAGGAACTACATCGTTTCGTTAAACAGCATCGCGAACTTCTCTCGACTCGCGCGAAGCGAAAACTCTCGGTCGGCAAATTCATGAAGCGTCTCAAATCGCTTCAGCTCCGATGGTTGGGCTAGAATCCGGCTGACCGTCGACTTGAAGTCGTGCTCGTCGTTGACGACGAATCCGATCCCTTTGTTCTGAACGAATTCGGCCATAATCCCGGTGTCGTTGCACAGAGATGGAATGTTCATTGAGGTGTACTCAAAGAGACACACCGGGATTGATTGATCAACGCCTGGCTTTCGAAAGATAAACCCGACGTCCATCCGCGCAAGGAGGGATGGAAGGTCGTCATGAGGAACTATCCCGTGGAAGATGGTACGGATGCCTTGGAGTTGTTCCCGCACCTTGTCGCGATTGCGTCCATCTCCTATGAGGTGGACCTCAAGATTTTCTATGCCCTTCAAGGCGGCGATCCATCCGAAGAGGTCCTTCTCAGCGAAGTTGCCCAGGTAGACGAGCTTTAAGGGGCGTGTGCCGTCGAACCACTCTTTGTGGCGTGGAATAAAAGTGTCGGTGTCGACGCCGTTTGGAACCACGACAACGTTCGGATGGTTTATGGATCTTTTGATCCCCTCGTTCGCCACCGTAATCATGGTAGCGGATCGTATCGCGCGCTCTTGGAGATAGCGATTGGCTTTCAAGATGAGAGATCCAGCCAAAGTCGCGAGCTTCTTTGGAAGGAAGTGAGCAAGGTATGCGCCGTAATCGAGAAAGGCGAGCGAATCACGGAAGTCTAAAACAAATCGTGGGGTGAGCTTGCTCAGCGCTGGCGCGAAGAAAAGCATCTCGTATTTGGGTACTGAGAGCACGATCGTGTCAGGTTGGATCTTTCTCGCGGCCTTTTTGGCCGTGGCCCCTAGGCGGGCGAGGAAGAGGATAAAGGAAACGGGCTTACGCTCCGATGGTCGTTCAAGAAGGGTATGTCCCTCTGGCGCAGAGCATTCAGCGAGCTTTCCCCCCACGGCGTGTTTATCCCATGATGGGAGTGAGGCTAGCAGGTTTTGAATCCGCACCTGCGGCGCCCCTCGCACGGGGAAGAGTTCATCGAGAATGACCAGGAGCTTCTTCATCTCGGCTAGTTTTGCACCTTTTTGCATATCTCTGGAAGGGTGGTTGATTGCTCAAGGGAGTAAACCCGGATCGGGTGCGCGAGGGTACTCATCTTCGTTGGCGCTTCGGCTTTGCCGCCGACCCTTCTCATAATAGCGGGGATGCGAAGAACCTTAGTGAAGCCGCCTTTCGAGTTCCAATTGTCGTCCGAGCTTACCAGGTAAACGTTGTATCCCTTTGCCTTGAAGTGGTTGAGGAGATCCTGGAGCTTCTCTGGTTGTCCGAAATCGCTCTCGCGCAGGGTAAAGGTCGGCTTCTGAAATGAGAATCGAAGCGCGGTGACAACGGGAACATCGGGGAAGTTTCGTTTGTCGACGAGGATGACACTTCGCCCCGGCGTTATCTCATCGAGACACGCCATCGCTTCATAGAATTGTCGTCCCTCTCGAATTCGAAGTCGGGCGTCGAGACTTGGATAGAGAATCGCGAAGACACACACGCAGTAGAGAGGCGCGGCTATGAAACGCGCTCGTGGGAGGTGTCGTGTGAGGGAGTAGATGGCGATAGCGGCGCAGATGATGGCGAGTGGGAGGAGCTCGCTCACGAGGTATCTCCCAAAATAGTAGAGGTAGGGGGTGGTGAGTTGTTTGATGGTGAGCGCGGCGAAGAATCCCAACGAGCATATCGCGAGCGGGGCTACGGTCGCTCGGCGAAAGGCGAGCTTTCCGACCTGCGCGAGACCGACGAGGAACGCGACTATCCCAAGTGGTGAGAGCATGAGGCTCAGGGTGTAGAAGGAGAGGTACTTGAGTGAATCGACCCCATGGGCGGCCATATTCCACCGCTTTCCGAACCATCGGTGCGCCGCGTAATGGTCGGTGAAGGCGAGAAGGTACCCGCGAAAGCCGATCGCAACGAGGATAAGCGCGATAGCGGCGACGGTGAGGTGCGTTCTATATCGGAGCACCGGCTTGCAGAGTTTTTGAAAAAGGTGGTGATACCGAACTGCGACGAGGCACGCCACGATCCACGCGCCCGCTAACGAGAGGAACACGATCGGAGCGTGTTCAAGGAGCGAGGAGGGGATGCCCAACTTTCCACGGTAGATATCCCGTGAGTAGGGCGCGGAGAAACGCAGCCCCCACATGACACTCAGCGCGTACCCTCCGATAATTCCGAGTCCGGTGCATAGTGCTTTCATGTCTCTTCGTCGGACGAGTATCCATCCTAACGAGATGAGCACGAGTGGCGCGGTGAGGAATCCAGTGATGCGGGTGAGAAAGAGGGTTGTGAATGGAAGGAGCGCGGAGATCTGAGCGCCAGCTGTGAGCATCGAGAGCGCTGAGAGGAAAAAGAATCCGGCGACGGCCTCTGAAACCGGGAATGTGCCGATGTAGGAGTGGGCGGCGTTTGTAGCGAGTAAGAACGCGGCGGTTATTCCCGCCAAGGCGGAATGAGATACACGCACGGTGATAAGGTAGGCGGCGATAAGTGAGAGGGAGGAGAGAAACGCGAGCGTGAGTCCTTTCCATTCCCGTCCAAAGAGCCACTGCCCGATCGCCAGCCACGTTGTATTGACGTGGTAGAACTGTGAGACCCATTCATTTTTGTCGAGGTCTTTGAGGTAGATTCCGGGGATCATGTTTCCGATCCATCCTCCGTCCGCGTTTTGAGAGGCTCTGCGGAAGGAGTTCGCTACATAGTAGGCCCTCAGATCAGGACGACTCTCGAATTCGTCGAGAAGGTGGTCCTTGATAATCCATGACCCGTTTTCAGCGAAGTGGCTCGCGACGTTTGTGTAGACCCCTGGGTCTTGGCCTCCATAGACGTACGCGGAGGTGTTCGATCGAAGAGCGAACGCCACAGCGACGAGCGCGATGACGAGCCATTCCGCTCGTGTGAGCTTTTGTGTCGCTGGATATCGCTTGAGGAAGACTAGGGATGGACCGAGTGAGACGATCGCTCCAATAAGAACGAAGGCTGGCGTGAAGGACGAAACGCTCAGTAATGCGATTGAGGTGAGGGAGAGGAGCGAGACCCACACGACGAGCGCGAAGAAGTACGCCTCAAGTGCGGAGCGATGGCGAAATTGAGGTGTGTGATTCACATGTTCCGGGGGCAAGGGTAGTCGCACGTCGTGGGGGGTAGTGTGTCAAAGAGAGTGTGGATTGGCAACACGCAGACGGGGGAAGCTGACTTGAAATGCCCTGCGATGTCGACTAGTTGGAGGTTTGCTCGGGAGCTCGGCGAGACCGGATAGCTATCCATGCGTCGCGGAGATCGCGCCACGCTAAGAGGACCCCGAGAACAAGCAGTACCGCCATGGAGAGGACCCGTAGCTCCGCGGATACGAGTATTCCTTTAGACATTCCCACGTCTGCCTGCGCGCACAGAAGTCCGTACGCGAGCTCTCGGATTCCGATATTGCCCGGAGTAATATTGATGTGGAAGGTGAGCCGATAGAGGGCGTAGAAAACGGCGAGGGTTCCGAAGGGAAGGTCAACCTCGACAGCCTGTAGCAGAAGATGAAAGACCCATGCCATCGTCATGAAGGAGGCAAACGCGAGTACATTAGAGATGAGCATGTACCGTAGGTCGCGGACGCTCGCCGTTATCTCATGAGCGACCTCGGAGAGTCCGCGTATGATCTTATTGGGTTTCTGTTGCGCGGCCCGAACGTGCGAGAGGATGTAGGAGACAACATAGGGAAGCGTAAGGAGTCCGATGAACCCCGCGAAGAGCCAGAGCGAGGCGTGGATACCTCCAAACGAGAGTGTGTTGCCGGTCGCGATAAGGAGAACCGCCGCGATGGCGAAGTTAAAGACCGTATCGGTTAGCACAAAGAAGAGGTTGGCTGAGATGTAATCGGTGTACGAGACGCCGAAATCTTTTTTGAGGTGCACTCCGCGATAGACCGTCCCCATTTGGGGGACGGTGTTGTTCATGAATCGAACCACGACGAGCATCCGTAGCCACGGCAGGAGCCCGATCCGACAATCGCAGTGCTTTTCGATCAAGATAACGAACCGGTAGCTGTAGATCAGAAAGTAGACGACGAGGAGCGCGATGATAAGCGCGAGTCGTGAGGGAGAGATGAGCATCGCCTGGCGGAAGGTCTCTCGCTCATGTGCAAGGGCATATATAACCGCGACGAGCGACGCGCCAAGAAGAACTGCCTTGATAGCTTTAATCGCCTTGGAGCGAGGTCGCGGTCGGGGCGTCTCCTGCGTCTCTTCGGTGGTCATTCGCTTTCCTATTCGTTGAACGCCGCGACGCAGCTCTGCTGCTTTGCCTCGGTCTCTGAGCGGCTCTTCTTTTTTCCCGCGAGCGGGTGGCAGGTGCCGGGAAGGATCTTCATCTCTCCGGCCTCTCGGTAGATCGCTTCGATCTCCACGGTGTTCGCCCGTCGATAGTTGGTGAGTCGTCGCCTGAGTCCGCCAGCGAGGTGGATGTAGCGAAGTGGGAGCTTGTCGTACAGGGCTCGGACCCATGGGTACTTGGCTACCTTCCAAAAGATAACGAAGAACGCGGAGCTTACCAAGGTTGGTATGTGGAGCAGATTAAAGGTTCGGCGCTCTTTAGGGTCTTTTGGTTGGAATGTCGTACCGTAGTCGGGAATTGAGAATCCAAGGATAGGCGCGAGTATCTTGAGGTTGCTGATCGCGAGCTTCTTTTCAGATGGTTTGGTGCTCACTACGAGATCGGTCCAGTCCATCTTCTTGGTAATGAGAATACCTCGATCGATAGCGCTTTGAATAAGCGCGCTCCCTCGCTCAGTACGAGCTACGATATCTGATTGTCCTGGATTATCTCCTCCTTCCGCTTGCGCGAGGGTTTGCTTGTCGTAGACCCATGGAACACGGCAGTCGCCGAAGCTGACGTCAGAGAACTCGTTGAGTTTATCGGTGCAGGTGAGGCAGCGCATCTGCGCGAAGTAGTCACGAGGGCCGGTGCGGCTGAGACCGCCGGAAAGATCGATGGTACGTCCGTCGTGGGTCTCGATTCTGAGGTCCGCGGGCCATCCACGCCACTCCTTGCTTCGGAGATTAAAGCTCTTCACGTCACTCGATTTGAGTCCGTGCCGCGCGAGGAGAAAATCGAAGAAATGGGTTGAGTAGATCCCCTTACAGTGGAGTCCGAAGAAGGCATAGATCTTTGGAGCGAGGGTCTTGCTGAACTCACTCGCCTTTCGGAACGCGTGGATTTGACAGCTAACGCCCACGAAGACGAATTTGCCCTTCTCTTTGCGAACGAGTCGGATCGCCTCGGCGGCGGAGACGGGGCCGTACTTTGAGCCGACGCAGGAGAGGATGTCCTCCCGTGTGCGAGCGATGAAGGTTTCAGCCTTTGTTGGGGCATTCGCCGGCACTCGCGTTACCACGGCACCATCGATCTCCTTTCGCTCTAGGAGATCGATCAGGAGCGCGGAGATAACGCCGCCACTTTGCCCGGCCCACTGGATATCCTTATCTGAGGCGTAGCCAGCGTACATCTCGCGGTAGTGGCCAACCTCTGGATGGAGTGGTGGTCCACCGTAGATCTTCTTGTGGAAGTACGGGATGTCGAAGGAGTGTCCAGGACACACGCTGAAGCAGAGTCCACAGTTTGTGCACTTGTCCAGTTCGATATCGGGAGCGAGGGTTCCTTCAGGTGTGGGGCGCATTGTTATAGCGTCCGTCGGGCACGCGCCACCGCATCCCCCACATCCGTGACATAGTCCTTGTTCTGGAACCTCAATGAGGAAGCGTGGTCGTTTCGTCATGACGTGGTAGTAAGCTTAGGCGGCGTTTTTGTGAGCGGTATCTCGTCGTGGCGCGGTGTTCCCTCGAATCATATCCGCGACCGCGTCGAACGCTCGGCGAGCGGAAGATCGTAAGCTCTCCTGCTTTCCTCGAAGTGTTTCCGTTATCTCGGTCCGGCGATTCCATGCGCGGTCGAGGTGCGGAATGAACTCTGAAACTACAAGATCCTCACCATCGAAGACAAGCTCTGGAATTCCAGCTTCCGCGAAGAGCTCGTGGTACTTGTGAGCCCACGCTAACGCGATTGAGGGGACCGCGAGTGAGTTGGCGGCAACGAGGCTGTGGAAGCGAGACGCGATAAGGAGGTCCACGTTACCGATAGCGCGCTTGAGCTCGGCGGCTGTGTGATTGCCAGAGATGATCTGAGCGGACGCGCCGTGGTTTGCGTGGCGAACCGCCTCATGAGCGAGCCACTTATCATCTTTGCGACCTTCGTAGTGCTCATGGCAGATGAACACGACACGAGCGTTAAGCTTTTCCACCGCGTGGTCAATCGTCGCGGCGAGAAGCGCGGTATACGAATTAACGCCATCGATAGTTTTAGCTCGGTCGAAGACGTTCGTGTTGGGAACGATGCCGATGATCGGTTGGTCCTGTGAGGATCGCACGATGAGCTCAGGAGTGGAGCTGCGCCCTCCACACGAGAAGAGGTACGCGCTATCAGCGCAACGAATGACCTTAGTTTTCTTTTCAATGCCGAGCGCCTTAAGGTGCTCAACGGTGCTTTCGCCACGAGCGCATACGAGATCCGCGAGTGGGAGTCCGAACTTTCCGAGCAATCGTGTCGGTAGTTGCTTGAAGGGACCGACGGCCTGCGTAAATACCACGAACGGTTTTCGGAATATCTTGGCGGTGAGGATCTCAGCAACGAACACGACCCGTCTGTGAAGGGGGCGCTTATCGGTCAGGGCGAATCCACTGATGTCGATGACGATGTCAGCGGTCGCGATCGCTTCGAGGTAGGTGTTCCCGCGGGCGACCCGTGCTCTGAGAGCTTTTGTGGGCGAGATTGCGGCGCCTAGGATCCTCAAAGCGGTTGAGAGCGACTTTTGGTTTCGAATAAGGCTGAAGGAGCACTCACGTTCTCTTATGGTCATGGTGTGGTCGCCGTAGGGGAGCGCTTCGCGCGAGGCGTAGGACGCGACGGTGAAGGTTGCGTCGGGAAAACGTTCGGAGAACTCGCGGATGGCGGTGAGTGCCATGGCCTCGGCACCCTTGTTTTTGAAGTTCGCTCCGATGAGAAGAATGTTCATCATTAAATCCTGTAGGTTAGGGTGGTGGAAGGGTAGCACAAAGGGGTGGGGTCGTTGAACCTGCTGAGTGTAATACTTTAGGAGCCGTTCTCGTCAGACGGATTTGTAAGTGCCCAGAAATAATGGGTATCTTGCCGTGGAGGTGGCCCAGATATCAAAAACGCAAGATTAGGCTCCCCCATCCGCCGCCAGCAGCGCCGCCCTGACCCTGGACTGACATCTGGAACACCCTACTTTTCTCCACAACTTTTGGTGTTCTTTTCCGAAAAGTGGCTATGCCACGAAACAATCGCGCCTTCTCAGACAATACTATCTACGAGATCATCCCTCGGACTCGGGACAGGCT
>JBIJBE010000080.1:0-3352 GCA_044345405.1 Bdellovibrionota bacterium | reverse complement strand
TGATGTCCCCTTCTTCGGCGCATCGGTTTTCACTCGCTGCGGAGCGCCCGTTTTTACCGGTGGAGGTTGCGGCGTTGGCCTACTGAGCGTCATTACGCTCCCTCGTGGTTTTCCTCCCTTCGGGATCATTCCCAATTTGAACGGACCATCTGGAGCTTGTTCAACACTCGCGGGGACGGAGCTCTTCGTTGGCGTCGCCACTTTCTTATCGTGTTGCGTGGCTTGGGGCTCGGGCGCGGGTTTGGCCTTTGGCGCGAAGTTTTGCGAGGTTTCGTCCTGCTCCTGCGAGAGAATCTGCTCATCGACCCAATCAGAGAGTCCGATCTCATCGACCTCGAACTTCTCCGGATGAACGATAAACTCACGACCCTCCCACGTCTCTGGAAGGTTCGCGTTAAACCAGAATGAACGCCCTTTCACGATCTTTCCATTACCGAGATCGAACCACGCGAGTCCCTTCTCGGCCGACATTTCGTGCTTCAGCTCTTCCGCGCTTACGAGGTCCTCTTCCGCCTCTTGGTAGCTTACCGACTGCGACTCACCTCCTGAGCGCCGTGAGTTCAGATCGAGGGAGCCTTTCAGGAGTGAGGTTTGAATCCCCGTTGTGACACCCGCGCCTACAGACTTCTTCGTTGACGCTATCTTTCCGAACCACTCTGTCATGTCGGAGGCGGTTCGGTTATCTCCGATTCGCATCATCACCTTAAGATTGACGTTCGCCATAACGCGCTCATAGAACGCCTCGCTTAATCCCATCGCCGCGTCGGTGAGCCCGCCCGTCGATTGAGCGCCGAACAGAAGCGCGAAGCGGCCACGGCGCGCGAGCTCGAAGAGGTTTGCCCACGTTGGACCGAAGGTTGAGGATCCCTCATCGATGATCACGAGATGTGGGTCCTCAAGATTATGAACGCGAGACGAGGTTATCTCTCCGATTGAAACCTCAAGGTCCTCTCGGAATACCTTTACCATTCGAGCGGCGCTCTCCGCCTCCTCGAGTCGGGGAAGCATGTAGTAAATAATCTTTCCACGAACGATAGCGTCGGTGAGAACGAGGTCTGTGTGCTTGGTGCAGAACACCTCTCCCGCTTGGCTTCCAGAGATCGCGTGCAACTCAGAGGCGATACCCCGAAGATTATCGGTAATGCGGGCCGTATCGAGCACCCCCTTCACACTTCGATAGCTCGAGGCGAGATGTCCAAGCTCGACCATCGCCTGACGAGCGCCGATCTTATTGAGCATGTTACGCAGGTGTGGATAGGCGAGTTGAAACGCCGAGAGCGCCACCGCGATATCCCGAATCGACCACGCCAGACCAAAGCTCTCCATGGCGCGAACCATTCGATAGATTGAGTCCGCCGCGAGTCGGTCATAGTGCTTGGTCGTGCTTTGGTCGGATGTTGGAGGGAGCCCCGCGCGGAGCACCTTTCTCGCCTTCACGTCGGCGCGTTGGTTTGTCATCACGAAGTTGTAGGCGTGAACGCTATCGAACGGATCGACAATAACCAGATCCTCGATTCTCCCGGTGATGAGCGCCATTAGGATGATATGAGCAAGGGTCGCTGAATCTCGCTTCGCGTCGATGAAGGTGCACCCGCTCGCTCGACCGCGTGCCATCTGCTGAAAGATCAGGGACTCAAGCCAGAGGGTTTTTCCTACGCCGGTTTTTGCGAATACGGCCGCGTGGGTGCAGATCTCATCATCGTCCACCCAGAGGGGTTTACCTGAGTCGAGCTCAAATCCGACGAGGTAGCGGTCGAGGATCTTCTTTCCAGATTTGCGCGCCTCGTCGAGCGCCTTACCGAAGCAATCACGCTCCGGGGGCATTCCGATCACATCCCTCCCCCCCCGAAGGATCGATTCCTGTTTACGAGCCCGCTCAATCGAGTGTTGCTTGGCGAAGGTGTAGGCGGCTGAGCCGAGAACCGCCGCGGGAAGGAATCCGAGGCCCATAAGGCCCGCTGGGGGCAGATTCGCGAGGAGTGGTGAGAGGGCAGCCCCGAACACGCCTGCGGACACTAAGCCGCTGGTGACGAGGGAACGTCTAAGCTCCTCTCGTCTGAGCGCTTGGTAGTCGGTGCGTTTATAGTTTCTAGCCATGTTCCTCTCGGTTACGACACCGTAGCTGGGGGCGCCGGTGGTGGCTCCTCCAGTACCTCTTCCTTAATTCCCTTCAGTACCCTTTCAAAATCATCTTTCGTCTCCGCCATCGTCGCGCGTTGAAAGTTCTGGAAACGTCTATCCCAATCACTTCCCCATACCTCACGAAACTTCGAGCCGCGAAGGGGAACGAGTCCGGTCTTCCCTATTAAGTTGAGCGAATTCGCGCCAGGGTAGTTGGCGGGCGTTTTGAATACGCTGTAGATAATCGAGCTCTCCGGTACCGTATAATCACCGACCCGGCGCGCTAGCCATCCAAACGACGCGAGGATATTTCGCAACGAGGACCAGTCCCGAATGTCGGCTGGAGTAAGTGAGTGGAGGTTCGCGAGCGACTCTACCTCCGAGTCAGAGATCGGGGCGAATACTCGATCGTAGATGAGGGTCGTGCCGGCCCCCTCATCCGATGCCTGTGCTCGCTCGATCCGCTGCTTCTGCTTCACACCCACGATAGCGCTGAGTTGCGTAATACGAGCGAGTTCATGCGGTTCGACGGTCTTTCTCAAAAGGGTCACGATGCTCGTGGCCGGCAGGAAAAAGAGGTCGGACATCGTGGCGAAGGATGTCGTGGTGAGGTCTGGAACGAACGAGATGGCTCGTGGAAGAACGTCCCGTTCGAACTTGCCGTGAGCGGCCCGTACAAGGCCGACGAGCTCGATCTCGTGCACGGCGTCCGCGAGCTCGTGTGGAGACGCGAGGAGAACCTCCGTCCACTGTCGCATCGCCCAGATATCATCGCTCATTCCGAGCGGCATCCGAACCGGCGCGAAGGAGCTTGTACGTGAAGCGTATACTAACGCCTGCCGAATTCGCTGTCGCGCTTCGAATCCGTACTCCCTCGGATACTCCACGACCGAGTGGAGCACCGCTCGCGCGCTGAGGTGTGGAAAGTTCGATCGTCGAAACCACTTACCCCCTTCGAAGGAGTGCGCGATGATCTTGCCGCTCTCAAGCGCCAGCACCAGGCTCGCCACCTCGTGCGCGGATAGTTCCCCGATCAGGGCGCGAAGGCGTGGCGAGAGAACCTGATGGAGCGCTCCCTGAAGGGACTGTGTGTACTCCTCGGACGTAGCGCCGTTGAGCGGGCCAGGAGCGATCGTTCCCTCTGGCGCGCGGGAGCTTTCTCCCCTCGCGTACGACGCGTGGAGTGTGAGCGCGGCGTGAAGAATATTGGGCACATGTTCAGCGAGCGAAG
>JBIJBE010000065.1:0-12488 GCA_044345405.1 Bdellovibrionota bacterium | reverse complement strand
GCGATCTCCTTCGACTCCTTACCGCCGTTGTCCTGCTCTTTGGTCTTCGCGTCTTTCTTTGCTTTCATAGTTCCTACTTATCAACAGGGATTATCTCTATAGCCTGATTATAACGGGTCGGATTGTCGTTCGGATCAATTAACACCGGAGCATCTATCACGACCGCTCGGGTCTCCAAACGTCGCGGCTCTACGCCAGCCCGAACCAACTGGTTCACAAACTCTCGAGCTCGTCGTTCCGTAAGGTGCGAAACGTACGTGGACTCGGGATCAACCGACTTAGCATAGGATGCCACTATTAGGCGGGAATAAGGAAGTCGAAACTCATTCATTCGCGCTATCTCTTTCACGACAGCCACGCCTTGCGGACACATCTTTGCTGAATCGCCCTCGAAAAATACGTCTGCTGGAAAGATATCGCGACCGGGGTGCATCTGCATCCGCATCTCGTAGTGCTTGGCGAGCACATCTTGAGCTACGAGGCGACTCCGAGTGGCTCGTATCTCCTTCTCATTTTTCATCTCGGTTTCTTCAAGGCTATCCTTCATGAGGCCCTGAATCGCTCCAGCAATGGCGCCGAATCCCGCGCCTATAGCGGCGCCTGGACCGGTTCCAGCACCCACTTGCGCACCAACTACCATTCCAGCACCAGCACCCTGAATAGCGCCAAGTCCCTCATCTCGCCCTAATTTATCGGGGCCAGGAACGGGCTGGGATGAGCAACCTATCGAGGAGAATGCGACACACGCTCCCAGAGCAAGCGTCGTCACGTCCATGAGGATCTTTCCTCTGTTCATCATTTCGATTCCAAAGTGTAGACATGTGCTACGGCGGCCCCCTTCCTAGAGGGGGTATGTCTATACGATGACGGGATAACTCCTAGGGCACCACAATTGCGCTTTCAAAACGCAGTTTTACAAGCGGAAAGGGGTTGAGCGGGTTATTTTTATCGGCCATGGCCTTTTCCAGGCGTTGGTACGCCGCCTCATTCCCCACAACAACGATGACGAACTTCTTCGGATCCCACCGCTTTTGAGCCACCTCTTCAACCGCGGCCGGGGTCACTCCCCCTACCTTCGTCAGGTAGGTCTGATCATAGTCCGCTGGATACTCCAACAACTTCAGCCGGGCGTTACGCACGGCGATGTCATCGATCGCGTCGAAGTTAAAAACAAAGGAGTTCTGGATAGCGGTCCTCTTCTCCTCCATCTCTTCCTCGGTCGGTGGGGCGGACTGCAACTTTGAGAGAACCCCTATCGACTCCTCAATCGCTGGAGCGACCGAGTCAGCCTTGGTTTGGAGGAATACATAGTTCACTCCTTTCACAACCGCCGGAGCGATACCCCCGTAGACACCGTAGGTGAGCCCGAGATCGGTTCGAACCCTCTGCATTAAGCGAGATCCGAAGCCTGAGGTGCCGAACACCTCATTAAACATATCGATAGCGGGATAGTCGGGGGTTAAACGGGGAACACCAAGATGTCCCATCTGCACAGCAGCTTGCGAGAATGGAAGCTGGATGAAGTAGATCCCCGGTTTCGGCTCGTTGTTCACCGCGGGAGCGGGTGAAAGGAGCTCTCCGCGCGACTTCCAGGAGCCGAAGTTCTCCTCCACGAGCCTCTCAACAGTCTGACGATCAACCCTTCCAGTTACAACCAATAGTCCCCCATCAGGCTTCACAAACTTTTGGTGAAGGGAGACGAGAAGATCTCGAGAGATAGATTGAATATCGCGATCGACGGAAACACGTCCGTATGGCGAATCGCCGTAGAGAAGCTGAGTAAACGCGATCGACGCGACCGTGCTTGGGTCCTCCTTTCGTCGACGAATACCCTCCAGAGACTGCCCCTTCCACAACGCTAGGCGATCTCCCTCGAACCGTGGTCGTAACGCGACATCGGCGAATATCGGGAATACCTGATCCAGGTCCGACGCGAGCGATGAGAAAGAGACCCCTCCAAATTCAGTTGAGAAGGAGCTCGATACCGTCGCGGCGAGCTCCTCTAGTTGTTGATCGAGCGTATCAGCGGAGCGATTGCCCGCTCCACCCTGCCGCATCTGGTCTCCCATCGCGCTCACAACGCCAACGGGACTATCTGGACCCCACAGGGAACCACCACGAATAAAGAGGCGTCCCTTCACTAACGGGAGTTCATCATCTTTGAGGTATACAACCCTGAGGCCGTTCTCGAGTTTCCACTCCTCAGGCTGAATCGGCTTGAACTGCGCTACCTCATCAGCGCGAGACAACGCGCCACGGTCACTTGAAACAGGACCGAGGGAGCACCCGATTGAACCAGCAACAAAGAGCGAAAGGAATGGGGCGAAAATTCGTTTTCTCATAATCCTACTACTCCCCTACTGATTACGCTCGATGGTGGCGATCGTTCGTCGATCAGGCACGAGGTACTTCTGCGTTACTCGCTTTACATCCTCGACGGTTACCTGACTCATCTTGTCGTACCACTCAACCGATGCTTTCCACGAACCGTACATAAGCTCTGAGGAGGCGAAATCGAGCGCGAGCGATTGGCTCGATTGAAGATGACCGAGGAAACTCATACCAATGGCGCGCTTGGCGATCTCAAGTTGTTCCTCTGTTGGCCCCGTGCGCCGGAAGCGATCCATCACACTATCGAAGGCCCGCAGAAGTTGGTCGGTTGTGTGCGGCGCCTTCACCGTCGCGCCGAACATCAAAAGGTTCGGATAGGCGTTGCCGGGCCCCTCTTCATTGCCGATTCCCGCCGCTAACTGTCGACGCTTCACGAGCTCAACGTAGAGCGGGGAGATTTTGCTGCCGCTCAATATCTCCGCGGCAACGCTCAGAGGAGGATCATCTGGACTAGGATAGTTGGGCTTGGCGTACGCGACGATAACCTGTGGAGAGGCCGCCATCCGTATGGTCGCCCGACGCTCCCCTTCGGGGTCTCCCTCAACCGGAACATCACGCACAACCGCAGGCCCTTTCGGCAAAGCGCCGAAGTATTTCGCGATGACCTTCATATCCTCTTTCGGATCAACCCGACCGACGACACTCACCACGATATTTGATGGCACGTAGTACTTCTTGCGAAACTCCTCGAGCTTGGCAGCGGTTAGGCTCCGAATATCCTTTTCGTATCCGATAACTGGAGCGCGATAGGGATGACGTTGGTACGCCACACCAAGGAGAAGCTCATACAGACGTCCACCTGGATCATCGTCTGAGCGCATCCGACGCTCCTCAAGGACTACGTCTCGCTCCTGATAGAATTGTCGCATGACCGGACGGAGCAATCGGTCCGATTCCATCTGACACCAAAACTCAAACGCTGATCTTGGAAGATCCACGAAATACTTGGTGAACTCTTTATCGGTGGTAGCGTTCTGCCCCACCGCTCCCTGTTTCTCATACCTACGGCTAAAATCATCTGATACCCAGATCTCCTTCAGATCTTTGTGAATCTCATCCCACTCCTCTTGTTGCTCTGGCGAGAGATTTTGCGCGGCGTTTGACTCAAGGGCGATCTCTTCGAGACGAGCGAGGAGCCGCTGCTCTCTGCCAAAATCCTTCGTTCCGATAGTGCGGGTTCCTTTAAACGCCATGTGCTCAAAGAGATGAGAGATACCGGTTTCTCCAACGGTCTCATCACTACCCCCCACTCGAACAACAACCGCGCCAGAAAACACCGGCGCGATCCCACGATTGTAGAGGATGACGCGCACGCCGTTCGGCAAGGTTTCGTAGTGCACCTTTGACACCATCGAGGCGAGCGAGCTGGAGGAATCGTCCGCGTATGATGTTGGCGCAACTGCGGTAAGCGCGGCGAACGCGACACTAAGGGCGAGCCCAACACTTCGCTGAATCGAGACTCGAATACCTATCTTCTTCATGACCTTTGCAACCTTCGAAGGGTGGAATGCCGTACACGGGGCAGTACGAGAGTAACGGGGGTGGGTGTAAGAGACAAGAGAGAGGTGAGGGGATGAGAACCCGGAAAGGGGCGTGATCCTATGTCACGGGTTGGCATAACGGGAGGACGGCCGCCCTCCCACGTCTCGGGTCGCGCGCCGGGAGACCTACTGCTCCCGCATAAGCGGATCGATTTTGGCGACAAAGGCCTCATCAACAACAGGCAGAACGAGCGTCACAATCGCCCCTCCCCCCTCTCTCGCTCGAAATTCAAGTCGCCCTTTATGAGCGCTCGCGTAGCGACGCGCGATAGCGAGCCCCATTCCGCCCCCCTGCTGCTCCTTCACGTCGCGATCTATCTGACTGAAGAGTTCGAATGCGGTGTCCACCTTTGCGAGATCGATACCACAGCCGCGATCCTGCACTGAGAAGCGCGCCTCGCGAGCATCAATCGTAACGTCGATCTCAACTTTTTTATCTTTCTCTGAGAATTTCACCGCGTTGGAAACCAAGCGATCGAGACAATCGAGAATATTCGACTCGACCACCTGAACGCGACTTGCGCCAGCATCAACGGTAACCGAGAAAGACGCGCCCTCCTCCATATGGGGTGGGGCTTTAAAGTTCATGTAGTGCTCCACTATCTCTGAGATCGGTACCGCAGAGGCGTGAGAGGAAAACACCTCTTTCGTAATTCCCGCTTCCATCTGCTGAAGGATCAGAAAGTCTCGTACTAATCGCTCAAGGCGTAATCCACCTCGACGCACCGCCTCTAGAACGTTTGTCGCCTTATCCGAATCGAGCGATTGACGATGCTCCATGAGGAGCTCAATGCCGACATTGATAGCGCTGAGGGGGGTTCTAAATTCGTGAGAGAGTGTGTGCACGACCCGTTTACGATACGCGTCGAAGTCACGCTTCGTGAGCATCTCAGACAACGCCTGACGACCGATCGATTCTCGCACGGCGGATAGAAGGGTCTGCGGATCGAGCGGTTTTGGAACACAGTGAGCTACTCCGTGTTCATATTTCGCTTTGCGGTCCTCGGCGGCTGCCGCGGAGGTCATGAAGACAATAGGAATTTGCGCCCCATCGGGTTCCTTACGTACAAGCGTGAGGAAGTCATACCCACTCATCGAGCGCATCGCGACATCACATATAATCAGATCGACATGTTGGGTTTGGACGATCTTAAGCGCGTCCTGACCGCTATACGACTTGATCACGGAGTAGTTTTTGGAGGTAAGGAGTCCAGTGAGGAGAGCCACGATAAGCGGATCGTCGTCCACAACCAATACGGAGGGCGCGTTGGCCTCGCCGTCTGTTGAATATGCGCGAACCTCGTCTCTTGACATCAGACCTCCGTACCTGAATTATCGGCCCTCCCCGTTAAATCCTTGATACGAGATACAGAGGGGAAGAGAGAGGATGTATATGGCTAAAATCTTTGCATTATTTCCTGGGCAAGGCTCACAGAAGGTGGGTATGGGTCGTCAGCTGTGTGAGCAGTACGACATCGCGAAAGAGCTGTTCGCCAAGGCGGACGAGGCCCTCGGCTTCTCCCTTTCTCAGACCTGCTTTGAGGGTCCGGCCGACAAGTTAACCCTCACAGAGATCACTCAGCCAGCTATCCTAACCGTGAGTACTATCTGTTTCAGACTCGCGCAGATGCAACCACAAGCGAGCGCTCACACGATCGTTGCCGCCGCGGGACACTCCCTCGGCGAATACTCGGCGCTCGTCGCGGCCGAGGCTATATCGTTTGAGGACGCGGTACGTCTTGTCAACAAGCGTGGTCGATACATGCAAGAAGCGGTTCCTGTTGGGACAGGACGCATGGTCGCTGTACTTGGGAAAGAGGTCGCGGAGCTTCAAGCCGCCATCGACGCCAACACCGCGGGCGTCGCGCAGATCGCCAACATCAACGCTCCTGGGCAGATCGTTGTCGCGGGCTCAGTTGAAGGTGTCGCGGGATTTATTGAGAAGCTTGGCACCGCGAAGGTGATCGATCTCCCGGTAAGCGCGCCGTTCCATTGCAGCTTGATGAAGCCCGCCGAGGAGCGGCTCCGAGTCGATCTCGCGAACATCACGATCTCGACACCGAAGTTCCCGGTGTATCAAAACTACACCGCGTCCTTCACAAACAATCCTGAAGAGATCCGCGAGAACCTCGCCCTCCAAGTATGTGGACGCGTTCGCTGGGTTGAGTGCGTTGAGAACGCGGTCGCGCAAAAGAGCCCGGAAGCGGTGTGGGAGTACGGCGCTGGAAACGTGCTTACCGGTCTCGTGAAGCGCATCAACTCTGGCGTTGGTCGAGTTAATATCGACTCACCTGAGTCACTCGCGTCGATGGCGGCCTAAGTACCTTTCAGGCGGCCCACCAATCGTGAGGCCGCCTACCCTCCACCCGAGAAAAAACACACGGTACACATCGTCCTGGTACCCGATACCCTGCCCTTACAAGAGGTTAGGAGTTAGTCCATAGTACCCTCTCCGACCCTCATAACATCAGTGTTAAGAACCGTGGAGTCTCCTATGAAACCGTCCTATCTTCTCATCGTCATGCTCTGCCTCGGATGCGCAGCCTTATCATCACGCGCGCCCTCTTCTCACGTTAAGGGCACGTGGACCGGTAACAAGATTTATGGGGGAGCTTCGTGCTCGAACGGCACCCTCATCAAAACGGGCACAGGAAATATCGTCGGCAAACTTCACCTTGCTGTCGAGGGAAGCGACCAGATCGGTTCTGACGTGGTTGCGAAAGAAGACACCTGCGTCATGCACGGAAAACGAACGGAAACCGGGTTTACGGCTGAAGCGATAACAGGGTGTTCACCGGAGCTTGTAGGAATAACTCTCATCCTGACAGGTGACAACTCCGCGACGATCTCCTATCGCGGTGATATCAACAAGATTCCAGCGCGAGCCAATACGTCCTCGTGCCTTGCGAATGTGTCGGCGACAGCAACTCGCTGATGCAGCTCCGTGTCTCTGTGAAAGCGTGAACCTGTTAGTACGCCTTAGCGAAGATCGCGTCCTTCGTCGCTGGCTTGCCAGTTACGACACACGTTCCGGTTGTTCCGCTCTGCTCAAACGGCAGACACCGAATGGTGACCTTGAGGTCTTGAAGCTTCGCGAGTCCCTCTGGATCTCCTGACCACTTCGCGAGCACAAAGCCTCCATGAATCTCAGGCTTGTCCTCGCTCTTTGGCGTAAAGAACGCTTTGAACTCCTCGAAGTTCGAGATGTCTCGGCGGATGTTCGCGTCTCGGAACGCCTTCGCCTGCTCGAAGTAGCTCTTCTGGATCGAATCAAGGAGAGCCGGCATACCGGTGACCACTTCGTCGAACGCGACGAACGCTTTCTCACGTGGCCCCTGATCTCGGCGATACACGACAGCTTTTCGAGATTCGATGTCACGAGGACCGACCTCAAGTCGAACTGGGATTCCCTTCTTTATCCACTCCCAACTCTTATCGCCACCACGAATGTCGCGTCGATCAACGATCACCTCGATCGGTGCGCCGTTATAACTCTGTGCGCGAAGAGCTGTCGCTAAGGATTCGGCGTACTCAAAGACAGCGGCCTCGGTCTCAGGCTTTGGAACGACAGGAATGATAACAACCTGCTTCGGAGCCACCTTTGGTGGAACTCGGAGTCCATCGTCATCAGCATGCGTCATAATCATACCGCCAATGAGTCGCGTTGAGGTTCCCCACGATGTCGTGTAGGCGTACTCGACAACTCCCTCTTTGTTGAGGAACTTAATCTCGGATGCCTTCGCGAAATTTTGTCCGAGGAAGTGCGAGGTTCCCGCCTGCAGCGCTTTGCGGTCCTGCATCATCGCTTCGATGCAATAGGTATCAACCGCTCCAGGGAAGCGCTCCTCAGGAATCTTCTCTCCGGTGATAACCGGCATAGCGAGAACATCCTCAACAACCTCGCGATACACTTCGAGCATCTTCATCGTTTCTTCCACCGCTTCCTGAGCTGTCGCGTGCGCGGTGTGGCCCTCTTGCCAGAGAAACTCGGCGGTGCGGAGGAAGAGTCGTGTTCGCATCTCCCAACGGACGACGTTCGCCCATTGGTTGATAAGGATAGGGAGGTCTCGGTAGGACTGAACCCACTTCGCGAACGATTCACCGATGATCGTCTCTGAGGTTGGACGAACGATCAGGGGCTCCTCGAGCTCTCCGGTCGGAATTAACTTTCCGTCACGCGCCTCAAGACGGTGATGCGTTACAACCGCGCACTCTTTGGCGAACCCCTCAACGTGCGAGGCCTCTTTCTCAAGGTAGCTCAATGGAATGAAGAGCGGGAAATACGCGTTGCTGTGACCAGTGTCTTTGATACGTTTGTCCATCTGGCGTTGGAGATTCTCCCAGATGCCGTAGCCCCACGGTTTGATCACCATACATCCACGAACCGCCGAATTCTCGGCGAGGTCAGCGGCCTTCACGACCTGCTGGTACCACTCTGGATAATCATCCTCTCGTCGAGGCGAAATAGCTGTCATTTGTTTGGTGTTCATGAGGTTTCAACCCTTATCGACCGGTCACTGTTTTAGGACTGCGCCACAAAAACCTCCGAAGTTCTCGGATGCTCAGTCCCCCTATCCGGAAGGTGGTCAAATGTAGCACTCCGGATAACATCAAGTAAAATCTCACGGAAAGGCCATCTGAGCGCCCATTCCAACAAAAAACGTCCAATTTCCTCAAGGTGATATCAGCGGTTTTGGGGGGATTCTTCCGCCCCAAATCATCAAGAAATGGCCCAAATGGTCGTTACTTTATGTAGAGGATAGGAGCTCAAGACCTCTATGGGAACGGATTGGGCCCGAACCTCCACCGAAAGGAAATGGATATGAACGACGACAATACGAACCAACCGAAACAGGGACGCAAGCGTGGCCTCACCTCCGTAGCTCTTCAGTGGCTCGCTGAGAAGATGCGTCGCACTGATCGCATCAAAGAGGAGCTACAACGAGGCACCTACCAAGTGGACTCGAGCAAGGTCGCCGAGGCTATCTTGAACGGAGACGCTCAACCGAAGCACTAACAGGTGCTTCCTATCTGTCTGCTCAGGACGAAGTGCACGAACTAGAGAGGTGCGCCGACTCCGAACGCGACCCATGGCTACAATCAAACCTTTGTGTCCTTAGCGTCCTTTGTGGTTTAAAGCCTCGCCGCGTGTCCCCTACCTAGACAAGAGCACTTGGAATGCTAGGCAGTCCTCGAAACAAATAGTCGACCACAAAGGACTCAAAGGACACAAAGGAGGGGGTCTCGTTCTCGGCTGAGGTCACATCGCGATTCCCCTTCCATCCGGCCCTAAGAAGGACTTTCAAACCGCCATTCTATTAACCTTCACCGAAAAGACGTTCTAGCCAACCGCTCTTTCGAACCCCTATCACATCCATCTGGTCGCACGATCCCCTTTTTTTGCGCAACTAATGCGCAAGCTCCCCTCATTTTTGCTATAAAACTTCAGCCTCTAACATCTAATTGACTGAGGTGGTTGGGGTGCGCACTATCCCACCCCACACGCGACGTCACGCGTTTTACACAAGGGCCCTATCAATGTCCGAGAGACTACATCCCAACAAGGTGACCGCCGGCGGGCTCCTCATCGCGCTGGGGATCATCTACGGCGACATCGGCACGTCACCCCTGTACGTGATGCGAGCGGTCACGGGCTCTACCGCCATAGAGGAGGAGGTCGTGCTCGGCGCTCTCTCCTGCGTCTTTTGGACCCTGACTCTCCTGACCACTATCAAATACGTCTCCCTCATCCTTCGAGCTGACAACCGTGGCGAGGGAGGTATCTTCGCGCTCTACGCGCTCGTACGTAAAAACGCCCGATGGCTTCTGATACCGGCAATCATCGGCGGAAGTTCGCTGCTCGCGGATGGAATTATCACGCCACCGATCTCCATCTCCTCAGCGATTGAGGGACTTCGAAAGATCCATCCGGAGATTCAAACGGTTCCGATCGTTCTGACGATTCTCACCGTTCTTTTCTCGATCCAGCATTTCGGCACGAAACTGGTGGGCCATTCTTTCGGTCCCGTGATGTTAGGTTGGTTTTCGATGCTCTCCGTGCTTGGAGCCTCGTGGGCGTTCGCGACCCCCTCTATCTTTAGAGCTCTCGATCCGGGTTACGCGTTACAACTCCTCTTCTTTCATGAGGACGGCTTCTGGATCCTTGGAGCTATATTTCTTTGTACTACCGGAGCCGAAGCGCTCTATTCCGACTTAGGTCACTGTGGTCGCGGTAACATTCAGGTATCCTGGGTCTTCGTGAAGATAGCGCTCCTCCTCAACTACTTCGGACAAGGCGCGTGGATGCTTAGCCAGACCGGAACTAACCTGGGAGAGCTCAATCCCTTCTACGAGATCATGCCCGACTGGTTCCTCCTTCCCGGAATTATCATCTCTACCTGCGCGGCTATCATCGCGAGCCAAGCGCTGATCAGCGGCTCCTTTACCCTCGCTACCGAAGCGATGCGGCTCTCTGTGCTTCCGAAAGCTAAGATCGTCTATCCAACAGAACTCAAGGGGCAGATCTACGTTCCGGCCGTTAACCTTCTGCTCTTTTTTGGATGCGTCCTCGTCGTTCTCTACTTTAGAGAGTCGGCTCACATGGAAGCGGCTTACGGTCTCGCGATAACGCTCACCATGCTCATGACGACCGTGCTCTTCGGGAACTACCTCCTACGAAAGCAGGTGCCAAAACTATTCGTGGCTATCTTCCTCGGTGTGTACCTCACGATTGAGGGAGCGTTCCTCTTGGCGAACCTGCTCAAGTTCTCTCATGGAGGGTGGTTCACCGTACTCGTCGCGTCGGGTGTGGGGCTTATCATGTACGCGTGGAACTCGGGTTCACGCCTGAAAATGGCGTACACAGAGTACGAGTCCCTCCCGCAACATCTCCCGGCGCTTGAGGCGCTCAGTAAGGATGAAAGCGTTCCCAAGTACGCGACCCATCTCGTGTACATGACCGGCGCGCCGTTTCCGAAGTTGATTGAGAGCAAGGTTGTCTACTCTCTCTTTCACGTTCATCCGAAGCGGGCCGACGTGTATTGGTTCATCCACGTGAACGTATTGGATGTGCCCTATACGACCGAATACGAAGTGACTACCCTCATACCGAAGAAGGTGTTCCGAGTTGATTTCAACCTCGGATTCCGAGTTGAGCCACGCGTAAACCTCTTCTTTAAAAAGATCATCGAGGACATGGCGCACCGCGGAGAGGTCGATCCTCTGAGTCGATACGGTTCCTTGCGGGCGAATGAGATTCAAGGGGACACCCGATTCGTTGTCCTGCACAAGGAGCTCTCCTTTGAGAGCGACCTGCCATGGATCGATAAAATGTTGATGGAGGGATACTTCTTCCTTCGCAAGTTGAGTCTCACCGAGGAGCGCAGCTTCGGTTTGGATACAAGCTCCGTCACAAAGGAGTTGGTGCCTCTTGTGCTATCTCCAGCGCGAGACTTTGAGCTGCGACGAATCGAGGAGGAGCCAACTCAGTTCTCCCTAAGTGTGGGTAGAAACGCGAAACCTTGAGTATACCAAACGACCCTCCTTGTTTTCTTGGCGTAGTTCTGGGGGGAGTCCTACACTGTTGCTAACTATGAAAGAGGAGCGAATATGAGCGGAGTCTTGATTTTCGGAGGCACGGGAGGCATTGGGTCAGCGATAGCGCGATCCCTTTCGGAAAAGGGAGTACCGACATTTCTTATCGCTCGCACAGAGGAACGATTGAAAGGTGTGGCAGCGGAGGTCGGCGCCCGTGGATACGCGGTGGCGGATGCCACGAATCTTGAGGAGGTTGAACGAGCATTCTCTGAGGCGACCGCGGCTCTCGGCGAGATATCCGGGGTCGCCCACTGCGTTGGCTCAATACTTCTGAAACCCGCGCATCTCACCTCTGAGGCTGAGTTCTCCTCTGTCATTCACCAAAACCTTACATCAGCTTTTTTTGTGGTCCGCGCCGCGGCCCGGACTATGACCGCCGGGGGCTCCGTACTGCTCTTTTCGTCAGCGGCGGGCCGTGTAGGACTCGCGAACCACGAGGCTATCGCCGCCGCGAAAGCCGGGATCATCGGTCTTACGCTCTCCGCGGCGGCTACCTACGCGCAACGTAAGCTACGGGTGAATTGCATCGCTCCGGGGCTCGTGCAGACCGCGATGAGCGAGAAAATCACGTCGAATCAATCCGCCGCGGCTTTTTCTCGAGCGCTCCATCCACTGGGACGCCTTGGAGAGCCCGGTGATATCGCGCCACTCGCGGCTCTACTTCTATCTGATGAAGGGTCGTGGATAACCGGTCAGGTCTTTGGCGTTGATGGTGGTCTCGCGACGGTGAAGACTAAAGTCGAATAGAAAGCGAGCTTAGTCGACGAGCGTATAGTTAGACGGCGTCTTGACCTCAAAGAGCCGCTCCGACAGGGGCGGATTGAGCACAACCTTGGTGAGCGATAGATCGACTCTCGCTCTCGCCGGGGAGAAGATCTCTAGCGCTAATGTTCGTGGAGCGTTGCCCTCTACAGCGCCGACGGACGCCTCCATCTCCACCACATCACCCCTCGGATCGAG
>JBIJBE010000037.1:0-38295 GCA_044345405.1 Bdellovibrionota bacterium | reverse complement strand
CCTGACCGCCGCGTTGGAATCCGCGGTAAAGGTCATTTTCGATACGCGACATTTCCGGCGAGCAGGAATGCTCGCCCTCCCAATGCGCGACCCGTGAGCCCGGAGGGCGGTCATTCCTGACCGCCGTGTTGGAATCCGCGGTGAAGGTCATTTTCGATACGCGACATTTTCGGCGAGCAGAAATGCTCGCCCTCCCAATGTGCGACCCGTGAGCTCGGAGGGCGGTCATTCCTGACCGCCGCGTTGGAATCCGCGGTGAAGGTCATTTTCGATACGCGACATTTCCGGCGAGCAGGAATGCTCGCCCTCCCATGGTGCGATTCCATCCTTGGCGGCTTAATTCGAAAAGAAATTGAGGAAATCAATCCCCATATTTGCGCTGATAGGCCGGCCTGGAGCGTGGGAGTGAGATCAAAAACAAACCCCACTCGGGGTGACGCTGAAAAAACAAACGGCGTGCGCCTCTACGAATCCAACTTCCGATTCAATCGTTCGATATCAAGCCCTTTCGCGATATCGATCAACATCTGCGACTTTTTGAAGTCTGTTATCGTGATATTGATGAGCCCATTTTGGGAGATCGGTATAACCAGTGATCCGCCACCCTCTTTATGTTCATAGAGGGTGCCTTGCGCTCCCGTGAGGGGGATCGGTTTTTCAGAAACCACCTCAAGCATCGGGGGGCGGAGTCTGCGGAACTCCTCAAGCACGTTGGCTTCAACGAGGGGCGAGATGCTTGGATGGGGAACCATGATTACGAGATGCGATACCTCTCGCTGCGAGGTCGAGAGATCGACCTCGGCCGACACGAAATCGCGGGATCGAGCGCTTCGGGGGCGTTTGTAGTGCATGTAGGGAAGTTTTGCTCCGGCCCAATTAAGCAGCGCTTGTGGCGCGTTACTGGAGGTCCAGATGGTGGAGAAGTTGCTGTTCGGATCGATGCCGCGGAGCCATTGATTGAGTGCAGCGGCTTTTTTGTCTCTCCTGAGATTCACCGTGCCGCTCTGTTTAAAATCTTGCATCGCCTTGGACTCGATTATGTTTTCAAGAGTCTCCGCTTCGCTATGGGTCGCGGTGATGAGCCCCAAACTCACTGAGAGGGCAGCGAGGGCGGTGAGAGACACGAGGGCGCGCGGGTTATTCCGGGTTGGTTTCATCGGTCGATCGAGTGGTAGAGAGGCGTTTGCGTAGTCGACCGAGTCGGGTCGCTGGGCCGTGGCTTTGCTTGATACAGAAGTTTTCGAGTGAGGCGATCAGACCTTCTTCGCCGCCCTTCGCGAAGGTGTGCGCGAGGTCCGCCGCCCGCTCGAGGGCGGCGAGCGCGTGCGGGAGCGCTCGTTTCGCGGTTTCGAACTGCTTCGCTTGGCGGAATACGGTGGCGAGACGATCAACGCTTGTCATCATCATCGCGACGAGCGCTTCATTTCGATCTTTTGCCCCGAGAACTCTATCGGAGATCGGCTCTCCCTTTGTCGCCATGACTACGGCGGCGTCGACCCCCTCAAAGGTGAACGGTTTGACGAGATACCCTCGTGCGCCGATCACGAGAAGGTCAAATACGTCATCGACATTTGGGTTATTCGAAGCGGGAAGCGCGATAATCGAGCTATCAATCTCAAAGACCTTCGTGAGCCAGTCCTTCATCGGATACGACGTGCTTTTTTTCGCGTCGAAGATGACGTGGGTAAACTGCCGCGATGTGAGTTTCTCAAGAGCTATGTGATGGCTCGGTGCCTCAGAGATGCTCGCGAACCCGAGACTCTTGAGAGCCTCACGCATGTGGGTGGCTTCGCCTGGATCGCTCTCGACCACGAGAACGGTGCAGGACGCCCTTTCCACAGGGCTCATTTTGAGCGTTTTCTCTTTCATAGTCCCATGAGCGCGACGCCCTCGTTATGTGTGGGTCGCGCGTCGTTTTGGGGAGCTCCATGTTCGGCTGGCACCCGACATATGTCGCGATGTCTCTCCGAAGGACGGTATCGCTCCCCAGACCTTACCTATCCCTTCGGAGTAGTCGTCAGTTTGAGAGAACCACTAAAGCCTTTCGGAAGGGGAGGTGGTGATATTTAGCCACAGAAGCTTGAGGTCTGGCTTTGCAGTGCCTGGAGTCGGGGGGTTACACTCACCAACCTGAGTTGGGAGGGGGAACCTAACCGCTCAAGAACACTCGGTCCAGAGCAGGGATTGAAGCCAAGGGCCGTGACTACCTTGAGCGCTAACGTGTCGGCGGCGACCTCGGCTGATATGCCCCCCTGAACGTGGTGTCCTAACGCGACGTGAGCGACCTCGTGAGCGAGGATGAACGCCACCTCTGAGACCTCGGTCACCTCACGAGTCATTGCCGTTGTTAGCACTACCTCACGCCCCTTTCGAATGAAGGCGTTAGGGGATGTCGAGGCGACAACTGTGAGTGTCTCAGGAATAACGTACCCCAGCTCCGCATAATACGCAGTAATCCGATGAAAGAGCCCCTTGGTGTGCTCACTTGGAAGCAGGGGTGCCAGCGGCTGGGATTCGATCGCGATGAACGGGATGCGGGCATCTCGTAGCGCCACAGCCTGTGTTGTCGAATTTCCGTGAGACCAAAATCGTGGATATTCACATTGTTTGAGGGGAACCGTGGTGGTGAATCGGTTCGCGAACGACTCAGAGATCCTCTGAGTGATATGTGGCTCCGCGTTCGCGATATAGGGCATTCCGATCGCGAGTAAGGACACAAACAGGAAGAACGAGCGGGAGAGGAGAGAAGACGCCATGACCCACCGAAAAAAACCGGAATAGCTTCCTATCCCGTACAACCTAAAATCCTTGCCAGAGCTCTCGCTTAGCCGTTTCGGAGGTTCGTAAACCATCTGAAACGCACAGCTCGCATCTCTGACGACTCCTTTTTTCGAATGACTGGATGGCCCGAATCGTTCGATTATGAGTAGGATGCCGCAACCTATAAAAGGATTATATCACCCCCTATTTTAATAGTTCAATCTTTGGATAGCGCATGGGCCAACAGCGGAAAAAAGAGATGCGACAGGACATGAAGAGGGTCCTCTCAAACCTCGATAAGAGATGGCAGGCCGCCGCGCATGTGGAGGTGTGTCGACGGGTTATCGAAGTTATTCATCGAGAGTCCGAGCGTCCGATTACGGATGTGCTCGCGTGGATTCCAAGTTTCGCGGGAGAGGTCGATCTCGCCGGCGTCATAGCGGAGATGCTTAGGACGAAGCGAGTCTACCTTCCTCGGGTCGTTGGGGCCGGTATGATGGAATTCATCGAGGTAGATTCCGAGTGGGCGATACATATGGAGAAGGGTGACCACGGGGTGCTCCAACCATGCGCGGGGTATGGCGATGTTCTCGACGGCTCGCGGATCGGACGTCTCGCGGTGCTCGTTCCGGGGGTCGCCTTTGATGCCCGTGGAGCTCGCTTGGGACGAGGGGGCGGATTTTACGACAGGTTTCTTGAGCGAACGAAGAACGTTGACATGCTTAAGATAGGCGTGTGTTGGTCGATGCAAGTTGTACCGAGTGTGCCAACGGATCCGCACGATGTGCACGTTGATTGGATCTGTCATGAAGATGATGTTGTGAGAATTAGCGCCCAGTAAGGAATGAGCATGAACTTTCCAGAGAAGAGCGAGGGATGTCTTCGCGTTATAGTGTTGGGTGATGTTGTAGGACGACCGGGGCGTGTCGCGTTGAACCGGTCTTTGCGTCCACTTACGCAGCGAGCATCCGCCGACCTTGTTATCGTGAATGGCGAGAACGCGGCCGGTGGCGCCGGAATCGACGCGGGTACCGCATTGGAGATACGGTCGGCGGGGGTTGATATCGTGACCCTCGGTGACCACGCCTTTCAGCGAAAGGGTGTGAATGAGTTTCTTGAAAAGAACGGAGAGTGGTGTATCCGACCGTGTAACCTTCCGAAGGATGCCACCCCTGGCAAGGGATGGTGTTCGTGGCGGTCTCCGGACGGCGTCACGGTGCATGTGATCAACGTGATGGGGCGGGTTTTCATGGGCGGAGCCACGGAGTGTCCCTTCCGATGTGTTGATGGATTCCTCTCTGAGGTTGCCGCGAAAGGTCCCTCGATAACGATCTGCGATATCCACGCCGAGGCTACCTCTGAAAAGTGGGCGATGGGACGGTACGTGGATGGACGGATGTCGTTAGTGGTTGGAACCCACACCCATGTGCAAACCGCGGACGCTCAAATTCTGCCGGGAGGTACTGGATACCTCACCGATCTCGGCATGACGGGATCGAACACGGGAGTGATCGGGATGGACGCGCAGGTCGCCCTGAAGCGGTTCCTCTCTCCAACGCCAGCTCCGTATCAGATCGCTGAGGGAGAGGGGATTCTGCACGGCGTGATCGCCGATATCGACAAAGCGACAGGAAGGACGGTCTGGATCTCGTTGGTGCGGGAGGGATAGGGCTGTTCGCCCTCCCTCTTTTCACCATCGTGCCCCACGCCACACCACCTACTTACAATGCATTTTGTTTTAGTGCGTAGAACGCGGATATCTTTTTGCTAGTTCGGTAACCATACGGGCACCCACTGCATCATAGACCAGTTGAGTAGTCACATATCGAGAGGAGCTCACGGATGATCATACCCTCCTCGGTAGTTGAGTAGTGCCTGCACGGACGTTCCACGCAACTGGAGTAGTGATTTCACAACGCGCTCTCGTAAGGTTTTATTATGATCACACCTCGTCGTCTTCTTCTCGTCGCCGCTACCAGCATCGCTCTTCAGTGTAGCGTCGCGCGCGCGCAAGATATCCTTCCGATGGATCAGACCGATTCAGACTATCATCCTTCTCCCCGATATCGAGAGTCAGAGTCACACCCACTTCGCGTTATCGCCTACGCTCTCCATCCCGTGGGTTGGGTACTGCGCGAGGTTATCTTTCGTCCACTGAGCTATTTCGCGTCGTCTACACCTGAGACGAAAGCGATCATGGGATATCGTGAGCCGTACGATTTCCGGCAGCCTTCATGCTTCTCGCGAAATCAAGGCACACCTGACTGCCGTCAGATCTCGCCGTTCGACTACGACAGCAATGTCGGCAAGGTAGTCGAGGGCGGAGGTGAGGTGTCGCAGCAACAGGCGCTCTATTTCCCTGACACTAATTTCGATTTCAATAAGCGAACACTCAATCCCGCCGGAAAGGAGAAGGTGAAGGTCGCCGCTGACATCCTGCGCCGAGAGGGATACCTGAAGGTCGTGCTTGAGGGTCACACCGACTCCCGTGGAGGTGAGTCGTACAATCAGAAGCTCGGTCTTGATCGAGCGGAGGCGGTGAAGAATGAATTGGTAGCGCAGGGAATTCCTGTCGACACGGTTTCCACGATAAGCTTCGGCGAGACCCGACCTCTCTTCACGGAGAAGGAGGACTGGGCGTACGAGGCTAACCGCCGCGTTCACGTTCGCGTCGGCGAAGAGGCGGAGAAGGCTACGGCGGCAGCGGCGGCTCCAAAAGCTGTTGAGCCTGCTGCCCCAAAAGCACCTACCAAGCCTGTGAAGGCGAAGGCCGCTAAGAAGGTTGAGCCGAAGCTGGATGCGGCTGCCCCGGCCGCTGCTGCGCCTCCACCTGCTGCTGCAGCGCCAGTAGCGCCAGCGCCGGTTGCTCCGCCTGCGGCGAAGTAAACGGGAGGGCGGTCATTCCTGACCGCCGCGTTGGAATTCGCGGTGAAGGTCAAATTCGATACGCGACATTTCCGGCGAGCAGGAATGCTCGCCCTCCCAATGTGGGACCCGTGAGCCCGGAGGGCGGTCATTCCTGACCGCCGCGTTGGAATCCGCGGAGAAGGTCATTTTCGATACGCGACATTTCCGGCGAGCAGGAATGCTCGCCCTCCCAATGTGCGACCCGTGAGCCCGGAGGGCGGTCATTCCTGACCGCCGTGTTGGAATCCGCGGTGAAGGTCATTTTCGATACGCGACATTTCCGGCGAGCAGGAATGCTCGCCCTCCCAATGTGCGACCCGTGAGCTGGGAGGGCGGTCATTCCTGACCGCCGCGTTGGAATCCGCGGAAAAGGTCATTTTCGATACGCGACATTTCCGGCGAGCAGGAATGCTCGCCCTCCCAATGTGCGACCCGTGAGCCCGGAGGGCGGTCATTCCTGACCGCCGTGTTGGAATCCGCGGTGAAGGTCATTTTCGATACGCGACATTTCCGGCGAGCAGGAATGCTCGCCGTCCCAAGGTGCGACCCGTGAGCTGGGAGGGCGGTCATTCCCCCCTACGCTAAAGCTACGGGGGACAAGCCTGACCGCCGCGTTGGAATTCGCGGTGAAGGTCAAATTCGATACGCGACATTTCCGGCGAGCAGGAATGCTCGCCCTCCCAATGTTCGACCCGTGAGCTCGGAGGGCGGTCATTCCCCCCTACGCTAAAGCTACGGGGGACAAGCCTGACCGCCGCGTTGGAATTCGCGGTGAAGGTCATTTTCGATACGCGACATTTCCGGCGAGCAGGAATGCTCGCCCTCCCATGGCGCTAGCCTCGTTAAAAATTCAAGATAGCCATCACCATAATCGCGCTGACGTATCGCCCCCCGTCCTCGTCAAACTTCTGCGCGTACTCGCCGACGTATCCGATCTCGTATCGTCCTGGGCCTTGAGTGAAGTAGGGGCCGAAGAAGAATCTATCTCTATCGAAGCCCCCCTTGGGACCGTTGCGTTCAGAGTTAAGGTTCACGAATATCTCGTTGTACCCAGTGAGACCGAACGCGCCGGAGTCGGAGAGGGCGTAGCTTCCACGAAGGAGGTATCGTGTTCGATTCGAGGGGCCTCCGGCATCTTCGATTATCCGCTGCTCTTGTCGTAATCGGTGCTGCCAATCGAGACCCCAGCGGGAATCCTTGATGAGGATCTGTTCCCATATTCGGTTCTCGTTTCTAAAGCTCTCTTCGTACTGATTGTTCATGAACGTCGGGGTCCAGGCGTAGCCTAGAAAGAGAGCGACGTTCGGGTTGATATTGTATCCCATCGCTGGTCGGATGATGAGCCGCTCCAATCGAGAGATATCGTCACCAAGTCGCGGTTGCGCCTCCATGTAGGCGAACCACTCTTTGTTGATAGTCACCTGCGTGATTACCTGCGTCCAACTTTGAACGTCGGTGCTTTGCGCGTAGGTGCTCGTTACAGAGGTGCCACAGACGGCGAGCGTAGCGAAAAAAAGTGCTACTAGTTTTCTCATAGGGGCTCCGCAAAAGGATTGTAGCGAGAGATCTACTCCTGAGTGGCGGGGAACGCCAGCGTCCGCTCGAAGTTTACTTGGGCCAGGAGGCTTCAGCGCAGATATACCGATCTCTATCGCCTGCGAGGCAGGTGTCTATGATGGGGGTGATACGTGCCTGTCGAGCGGCTACCCGTTAGCGGCCTTGTTTACCACGATCGTGCTCTGCGAAGAGCCTGTGGTCGCGATATCCTGATTCGAGGGGAGGGCAGGCAGCGACTCAGAGTTGCCCAGTCCGAGCCACTCCAGGAGGCTACGAATCGCTGATGGACGCTTTTGTTGAAGACCGATGAGCTGTCGGAGCGCTTGGGTCTCAGAGAGGAGGAGGACCTGATCTCGATCTCCCTTCTCCTCAAGTTTCTCAACACGAGTCTTGAGCCAATCGCGCTGCGACCGAAGGTCCTGAATCTCGGACTCCTTCATATCGAGGATGCGCTCTTGCAACGACACGAGGTTCTTGAGCCGCTGAATCTCCTCGTTGAGAGGAGCAAGGTCTGGGGTCGTCTTCGTGTCAGTTGGCTCCGTTGTTACTGAGGCGACACGCTCCACCATCGGAGCTGGCTCCGCATGGGAGTAGTACGAGGTCGTATCGGTGTCGCATGAAGAGCCGGCGTGGCACGAGGACTCCGCGTGTACCTCTTCGGTTGGAGTTGAGGACGCGCTTGTCTCCTGGAAGGAACCGAATATCTCCGCTAGCTGAGGGCGAGAGTAAAGACGCTCACCGTCTCCCTTCACCTGCACGGTGAGGTATCCAGCCTCACTGAACCGCTGCAATGTCCGAGCCGATACACCAGCTTCCTTGACCGCGGTTGCCTCAGAGATCATTCCCTCAACTGACATCGCTCTCGTACTCCTCGTCTCTTACAAGTAATTCATCTCACGAACCTCAAGGATCGATGTGGATCCAGGGGTCTTTGTTGAGCGTCCGCCGGTAACAACCGCGCGGGTGCCGTTATTGATCTTCAATCGGGCCTGGACAACCTTGAGGCTGCTCTCGATCTCGAAGTCGTGATTCTCTCCTGAGTCGAAGAAGATCGGACGAACTCCCCAGTAGAGCGCCATGCGACGGAGCGCGGTCTCTTTGCGTGAGAGACCATACAACGGCTGATGCGGTCGATACTTCGCGACAAGACGAGCGGAGTTGCCGGTCTCGGTGCACGCGATAATCGCCTCAGCTCGGGTCTTGATCGCTGCCGCGCACGCCGCGTACGCGATAGCGTCCGGAACGGTCTGCGTATCAGCGTCACGTAAACGAAGCTTGTACTCTTGGAACTCAAAGCTCTGCTCAGCCGCGAGCGCTACTCGGCTCAGGTATCGTACGCACTCCTGTGGGTGCTCACCGATTGCGGTCTCGTCAGAGAGCATCACGGCATCCGCGCCACTCATAACCGCCGCGGCGATGTCGGAGACCTCAGCGCGAGTCGGGCGAACGGCTGTGATCATCGAGTGCATCATCTGCGTCGCGACGATAACGGGAACTCCGCGATAGTTAGCGCCCTCGATCAACTTGCGTTGAAGCATTGGGAGCTGCTCAAGAGGAACCTCAAGTCCGAGGTCGCCACGCGCGACCATCAATCCATCGGCGGCATTAATGATCTCATCGATGTTCTCAAGGGCGGCGCGACGTTCGATCTTCGCGATGATGCCCGCGGCTGAGCCCTTCTCGTTGATAACCTTACGGAGTTCGTGGATGTCCTCTGCGCTTCTCACGAATGAGATAGCGACGTAATCCACGCCGTGGGTGATTCCCCACTCGAGGTCAGCGAAGTCCTTCTTAGTGGTAGCTGGAAGATCCACGTCGCTGTCAGGGAAAGCGATGCCTACACGAGAGCGAATGCGTCCACCCTTCGCGATGCGACATACGACGTGATCCGCGTTCACCTTCTCAGCGGTGAGCTCAAGGATTCCGTCAGCGAGGAGCACGCGGTGTCCAGGCTTCAACGTGGTCATCGGATTAACCGTCTCGACGAAGATCGCCTTCGCGTTCGAGAGGTTCGACTTATCCTGTGAGAATCGAAGCTCGATTGGCTCGCCATCAACGATAGGGCAGTAGTCTCCCTCAACGTTTGAGATTCGGATCTTCGGACCGGAAAGGTCCTGCAGGATAGCTACCCACGCGCCCATATCGGCGGATACCTTTCGTACATCTTTGAGAACGGCGAGGTGCTCCTCGTGACTACCGTGGGAGAAGTTCAGACGGAACACGTTCGCCCCGGCCTCGATAAGGCTCTTAATCTTCTCAGGACCTCTCGAGGATGGCCCAAGGGTCGCGATGATCTTTGTCCGGCGGTCGCTAAGAACCTGTTCCGTGGATGGGCCCTGTCGGGTCCACAAATTTGACGTTAATGACTCAAGACTCATGACCTACCTCATAAAAAAAGTGAGTGTCCCGTGGCCGTTACTGGGAGTAGTGAGTGTATGGGAAGGAGCTCCCTCATTCGACCAGCCCGGCGATCTGAATCGGGAGAATAAGCCCGTGCGGGGTATTTTACAAGGTAGAGAGATCCCCTTTACCTACTTCTTTTTTGGACCCCTTCACCCTAAGAAAGGGGACTCATGAGGTTGATCTTGTTGGTTTAAGGTGCCTCGGTCCCCTTGGCCGTTGGCGTTGGAAGGAAGCTAGCCCGCTCAGCAACCTTAAGCGCTCGAAGTATCTGCTCCGCGGTCGCGGCGTTGGCGTCCAGGAGCATCAGGAGTTCTTGCGCGAGAGAGGTCCCTTGCAGGGAGGGCGCGTCCGTCGAGAAGGTGTACTCGATACCGTGCTCATCAAGGGTTCTTAAGAGACGTCCGTATTCCTGAAGGTCCTTCACGGCTCCCGTGAGAAGGTTGGACTTCACGCACAGCTCACACACGATCTTACGCTCCTTAAGGATCTTGATCCCGCGATCGTCCTTCTTGTCCCACAACGCCCGCACCGCCGCGATCGGATGTCCGACGCGAGAGGGGTGAAGGGTCTCAATCGTTTTAACAAATGTCTCAACGTCGACGTGGTGTGTCTCTCCGACGTGAACCGTTCGACCGAGTCCAGGGCCCGCCTCCTCGAAGACGATTCGCATCTCCTCAAGCCTCCGAGGATTTGAGAGGGGATTGAGCGATTCATTGCCGGCGAGATCGATGCCGATAATCTTGTTCGTCTGCTCTTTCCACATCCGTGTCTTTCGCGCGAGCGCCATGTTCGCCTCGAAGGTGAGGTCGCGTCCGAAACAGAAGATGTGACCAACCTGGATCTGGCCTCGAAATCCGAGCTCAACCTCTTCAACGGCGCTCACCGCTGATTTGATAACCCGATCCATGTCGTACAATCCCGCGTGACTTCCTTTGAGGAACACCGCCCCCGTTCTCTTGAGTGGATTCCATCGAAGCTCGAGGCGTCGAATCGCGAAGAGGCTTTCTGGTGAACCTCCTTCGCCACCCGGCCCAACCTTCACCATGCCACCGGTTCGATAGGCGCGGTGGACGGCGATGATGATGCTCTCGCGCACGGACGCCGGGCCGGATTGGATCAGCTCTACTTTATCGTAGACCTCAAGGTAGCTATCGAGATCCTTTACCTTGCCGTCCTGGATTTTGAGGATATTGATAAAGTCTTCGTACCCTGAACCGATCCCGCGAATGCCCCGGTCTATCGCGATCTCCCATAACCGATAGAGAGGCACCGATCCGCCAAGGTGCACATGGAGCTCCGTTACGTTCTTGGGCCACGAGATTGCGAGGTTCTGCTGGTTGGTCTCTGCGTCGCCGCTTCGGCGTGAGAATCCGGGATAGGGAGGGGAATAGGAGCCGTCGGTCATGGGGGTGCTTTACTTGAAAAAAGTGAGGGTGACAATGAGCTTAAGCGCATCTCGGAGAGGGTCAGCAATCATCTTACTAATCGACCCCTTTGCGCCTAGAAGCGCCGAAAATCGGCGCAACTTATTGAAAGGGCGTTAGCTAACCCATGTTTGGAAGTGCACGGCAGGATACCATGAGTGCCCAAGATTCAACATCAGGCGACCAGAGCCAACAATATCTCAGCAAGAGAGTAATGATTAACGGCCAGTTCGTTACGCTCTATAGCGTCAACGGCGTTACCTGGCTCTCATCGCCCGAGGATATCCCCGATACGATGGCGCGGCTCGATAACACCCGTGTCACGCTGTCGGATGAAAAGGCTCCGGAAGGCGAGAAGCCAAAGGATGATAAGGCGGACAAGGACGCCAAAGCTGAGAAAGCTGCCGCTCCCGCGCCTAAGCCCCCAGGTTCTCAGTATCGCATGAAGGGACCAAAGCCTCGCCCGATTCTTCGGCAAGGTGGCAAGGTAGTTGAGGGGACTCCGATCGAGCCGGTCTCCGCGAGCGCCGTGAACATTAAGGGCGCCGCCGATGTAAGTTTGCCGCAGGTCAAGTTATCGCCGATGGAGCAGGGCATTCGACGTGGGAAGATCGTCGCTCCGATCGCGCAACGTCGTCCAGGTAAGCCAAAGGTGACTCCTCCGCCTTCGAAGAAGGTTGCGGCTCCACCCGCTAAGGTGGTTGCTCCAGCTAAGGGGAAGGCTCCGGCCGCCGCGCCGGCGAAACCGACGGTTCAAGCCAAGCCCGCCAAAGGTGTAAAGGCTCCTCCGCACAACACGGAGAAGGGGAAGAAGGTCTCCGCTCCTGTGAAGGTAGCGGCAGGTAAAGCCGTTGCATCGAAGGCCGCGCCAGCGAAAGCATCGAAGGTAGCCCCCAAGAAGGTCGCGAAGCCCGTTAAGCCTACTAAGAAGGTGGCGCCTAAAAAGGTTGTCGCCAAGAAATCGGCGAGTAAGTCGAGCTCAAAGAAACGTTCACGCTAGGAGAGGGTGAGGTCCGAAACCGCGAAGGTGAGGAGACGAGAGGATGCTTGAGAGCCGAGCGCCACTGTGTACTCTGAAGAATTCTTTAGAGCTTCATTCGCGACCTCGATGACCGCCCGTCCTACGGTGTTGTCCTCACTAACCTTCACTGATACGAGCGCTGGGATCGTGACGTGAGACTCTCGTCCCTCTTTTTCGACGAACACCGAGAGTTGAACTCGTCCCTTCCATTCGCCCGGAGAAAATTCGGTGAGAAACGTTGGGTCGCCCACTACCTTCTTAATCACCGATCTGTCTTGCGTTTCGAACCGGTCGTTGGGTGTAAGGGTAAGCGAGCTAATCGAGAGGGAACGTGAGCTCGCGAGAACCTTCACGTCGATGGTAAAACCTTTGCCGCGCTTGTTCGCGCTTAATGTTCTCGCCGAGGGGATGGCTTCGAGTGCCCCATCGCTCTTGGGTATCTCACTCACTTCCCGAGACTGAAATAGTGAGTGGCGTTCCCGGCTATCGAGTGATAACGGCGATCGCTTCACAAGGACCGTCGCCGCGATCAGCGCTACTATTCCAACGCAGAGAGATATGGCGCTCACCACCACGAGTGCATGGTTTCGGCGCGAGATACGTGTCGCCGCTTCTTGACGAGCCTCCTCTCGACGAGCTTCCGAGCGGTAGGTCTTGGGACGTAACCGTCGTCGATCAAAAACTCCGTCAGATTGGGTAAGGAGGTAGAGGGTGCGGCCGAGTGGTGGATACGGACACGAGGGGCCGTCGGTTGAGCTTGAGCCATCGTCGTTTCGATGCCCAAAGAGGCGATGCAGTTCTTGGGGGGAGGGTCCATCGAGTATGTCGCTTCCCTCAAATCGGCACCCTTCAGATACGTCTACCCGAGCGCCTATCTCGCGGAGCACCTTGGCGAGCGCCTCAAGCGCCTCATGAGATTCCCCGTGGGTAAGCACAACGGTGTCTGCCAGCTCGTTGGCGTCACCAAAGGTATCAGGCGAGAGCGCGAAGTTAGCTTCGCAGAAAGCGGTGAATCTCTTCACGGTCTCTGGATCGTCCTGCTCGAATCCGTGAAAATTGAGGGTGAATTCCTTACCACTAACGTCCATGACGGCTACTACGTCTCCCTTGTTTTGCCACTGCTTGAGGGTCGGACGGAGTTAGGAAAAGGTTGAGGAGCGTTCGCAAAAAATAACGCCAGAAGATAAAGTTTTTTAGGTGGTACAACGGTGATTCACGAGGAACTTGGAGGGGGCGGAGCTGAACGGAGGGGGCCCATGAGGAGAGGGCATGATAGGTGCCTCAATTCGTGTGAAAACCTCTACCCTTAGAACGTAAATCTGCGATACTTAACGGGATACTGCGGTCCGACGCGGGCAATCGCCAACACATAGTTGAGTAGGTTCGACGTTACTGGGTACAATTCGGCAATAAGTTTCTTAGGAAGCAAGATGAGTTATATCGAGAAGAATTTGATGGAAGATGAAGACATGGTGCACGTCACCAGACTTCATCCGATCGTCCTTCTGTTTCCAGCCGCCGCTACATCCCTGTTGGCCGGATCGTTCGCCATTCTGGACTCGATGCCCTATGCGCCGGTTCTTCAGGTCGTTGTCGGTATCATGCTGTTTGCCTCACTCTGGCGACTAACGGATAGGCTCGTTCTCTTCCTGTCCTCCGAATTCGGTATTACCTCTAAGCGGGTTCTCGGAAAAACCGGGTTTATTCGTCGGACCTCGCTCGATATCGTTTTAAACAAGGTAGAGGCGATCCGTCTCTCGCAAAGTATCCTCGGCCGCATACTCAACTACGGGGATATTGAGGTAACCGGAACAGGGGGAACGGATGAGATCCTCCGATTTATTCCGGATCCGCTGATCTTCCGCAAAGTAGTTCAGGAGCAACTCGCGGCTCAGGAGGAGGCTGACCGAAAGTCGGCTGATTCCGTTTCCCGGTAAATTCGGAGCAACCATTTCGAGTTTCCACCGAACATACCTCTCCCGTATCGCTGAGAGGTGTTTGTGTCAGAACCAAATTTTTCCGAAAAAGATGCGCGTCTGAGCGCGATGTGTGTCGCCATTACCTGCGCGCCACGAGCACGTAAGGTTGAGCTCCTGACGCAACTTGTGAACGGCGCGTCCCTTGATTCGCTGTCACCGTATCTCCCTGGTCCCGAGCTTAGGGCGGGCCAGGCGGCGGTGGAGGAGGGGATCTCTCGTGGCTTCGATGTAATCCCATATCCGTCTGTTCGTTATCCCGCGGCGCTCCGTGCGACATCGCTACCGCCGGCCGCGCTCTTTGTTCGGGCGCGAGAACGCACGTTCAACTTCCCCTCCACAATGGTGTCCGTTGTCGGGACACGCGCCGCCTCGGTTGAGATGTGCCAACGCACTTCAATTTTGGGCGGGCACCTCGCGCGAGCTAAGGTGTGCGTCGTCAGTGGACTGGCGCTCGGTATCGATGGCGCCGCGCATCGAGGTGCGCTCACGGCGTCAGGCTCGTGCCCCACGATCGCCGTCGTCGCTCATGGTCTCGAGAGAACATACCCACCTTCCCACTCCTCGCTTGCTGAATCGATCGTCGAGCGTGGGGGCGCCATCATCTCTGAGTACCCCCCGGGAACAGAGCCATTGAAACACCACTTTCTTGAACGGAATCGGATCGTGGCAGGGCTCTCGCTCGGGGTTGTTGTCATTCAAGCGGGGGAGCGAAGTGGCTCGCTTGTGACGGCGCGATTCGCCGCTGAATACGGGCGTGACGTGTTCGTGCTTGAGTCTGACGAGGATGACACTCGATGTTCGGGTGGGGCGAACCTGATAGAAGAGGGCGCAATTCCAATCGCGGGAGCTCGTGAGGTGTTACAGGAGTACGGGGCGCTACCCGCCGAATCTGATATGAGTAATGGAGGGGCGTGGCGAACGATGACGGTTGGCGAATATCTCCGTATGACCGGTTACTCCACTTCCCAACTACTTCGGTTGGAGATGGAGGAGAGGGTGCTACGACTCCCTGGGAATCGGGTCTCCGTCATGGTCGACTAAGTGTCATCAGGGGTGGGGCAGGGGGCAAGCCCCCGAAAAAGGGTTATAAGTCGCCGATGTAAGGGGTGATATTGACTTGGAAGGGCGCCTTCTTTAATCTCTGGTGCCTGTCGCCCGTCAAAGGTCGACATTCGTTCCCGAGTGGTGGCTATAGCTCAGTTGGTAGAGCATCGGATTGTGGTTCCGAGGGTCGTGGGTTCAAGCCCCATTAGCCACCCCATCATTTCCTATCCAAACTTGGCTGCGCCAAGATTTGGATGACGGGTTAGGGACTCTCCCTAACGACCCTCGGTTTTTCCCGCTCGGCGTTCTCGCCCAGGGGCTGCCGCCCCTCTCGCCCCTGATCGGGGCTTCACCCCGCCTGATAGACATTTCTTGAGCTTTCAAAAGTTGGATGCAGTTTGGATGCACGCTCGGAATTACATCTATGATTCGAGGTGTTACAGAAATTTAGATACTCCACCCCACTCGTTTCCTATTCGAACTTGGCTGCGCCAAGATTCGAATGACGGGTTAGGGAGTCTCCCTAACTACCCTCGTTTTCCCTCTCGGCGCTTGCGCCCAGGGGCTGCCGCCCCTCTCGCCCCTGAGCGGGGCTTCACCCCGCGACTTTGACATTTCAGGAAGGCATTAAAAATTTCCTGAAATGCCAGTTCCCGCACCTCACTCAGAAACTTGATTGTCAGTTTTAAATTTCTCAGCAATCCACATCTTAACTAGTGACTGTCTGGTTATGCCAAGACGCCGAGCTTCTTTATCGAGGCTATCAATAACCCAGACAGGAAAGTCAATATTCACCCTCTTAAGCTGGGCATTTACTCGACGAGCTTTTGATTTGTCCAAATACTTCGTAACATCCTCGCCACGGTCAAATGCAGCATCAAAATCTTTCGCTTTAACTTTCTTCATATAATTCCACCTCTTCTTTTCTAGAACGTCTAACCGAAATAATTCGTATCTTGTCATTTCGATGGGTAACGACCGCGCTCCAGTGTTTTAAGCCAATCTTTCCAATCATTAGAAAGCGTGGCTCATCTGCCGATCTCGCCTCAATTTCCAATAGGTGCGGATCGATCCAGAGCTCCTGAGCCTCCTCAAAGTCGATCCCGTGTTTCTTCCTATTAGACGCACTCTTCTTGAGATCGAACTCAAAATCCATACTTATAATATACCATTAGTATACCTTAAATACCATTATTATGGTGATGCCACGGCATAACTGTCCGATATGACTATTTCAATATTTCAAGATATTTCAAAATTACCCTAAAATTCGATGCAAAAACGATGCAACGGGGGAAAAAGATCTGATTATACCAGGATATTAGATCATCATAGGTACTCCACCCCATCATTTCCTATCCAAACTTGGCTGCGCCAAGATTTGGATGACGGGTTAGGGAGTCTCACCCGAATCACTCCCCGTCATCCCGAGGTTCGGACTCCACGATATCCCGCCTTCGTCGATTCGGTTTACGGCTCTCCGGAGTCGCCTCGTCGTGGGGAAGTTTTTCGAAGAGCGCGAACATCGCGGCAAAATCTCCCGAGGTTTGGTTCCTCCCGCGGTCTGCCGCATACATCGCGGAGATCACTCCATCGAGGTAGAGAGCTGATGTACACCCGAGTTTATCCCTGAAGAGCAGGGCAAATTCATAAAAGTTAACCGGGTCGTTTGATATCGCGAAAAAAACCTCTGACTCTCCACGAATTCCCACGCCACTGCGAACGAGACGATTCGTTGAGTGTGGATGAAATAAGGAGTTAATGGTCCCCTCCTCTAGTAAGAGGGGGCCAGACTGGGTGGCATAATCAACGGGGGAGCTTACGTTGAACGCCTGAGTGGTAACGATGGAGCCCTTGTGTCCCGCTACTGAAAAGACGCCGTTGGGTTTCATGTAAAAATTTCCCGGCCCGCTGTCGGTATTAAGCGATACCAACTGTTGCCCTCGCTCAATGTAGAGTCCGAGCGGAACGAACGCGGAGCTGAATATACCCGCGTTGGTGGCAAAGAGGAGACGGTTGCCTCGCTTTTCCCCTGTAGTCTTGAGTGCGCCCGCATTCCGAATGCGCGCTCCTGTTTCGTCCTTTGACCAGAGTTCGAGGTGTTGATGTCTGAGGTCAATCCTGTAGGTAGCGTATGACTTTCCGTTATAAGATGTATCGAATCCCTCAGAGCGCCAGCTCTTCGCCGTGGGCTCTATCACCTGCCACAGTAGGGTGACCGCAAGAACTGCATACCCGGTAGCCCATAGTCGCCTTCCTACAGCCAACACGATCATAGAATACCTCCTGGCAGTCTCGACGTTCGCGCCTTTCGGCTCGTGTTGTAAGCCCCTGATTCTCTGAGCAGAATAAAACGTTTCACCGGCGGCTACGTATTCCGTTTCATTTTTGTTAGCCCCTTGTGACACACTCGTTATAACCCACGCCCATAACTGAGTAAGTCAATTGTGACTGTTATGGGGAGCTAGAGGGATGATGATACGTTTTATCGCGGCGTTTGCCGTTGTGGTTTTCATGAGTGTTAGTGGTGTGGCGCAGGCGCAGACAACAAAACCGGCGGCGACCAAGGGGCCCACTGGACGATGTCTCTTTCCATCGGCGCGCGCGCTTGGGGCGGTGATCTCCGCCGAGGCGACAAAGCAATATCTGGAGCAAGGGTATAAGCAGGCTTTTGTGAGCGCTCGTGTGCTTGTTAAGAAGCCAGCCGTGGTTGCGCTTACCAAGGGTAATGTATCGGGGCTCACCAAGGTAGCGCCCACCGCGGGAAATCCCGCCATGTTACAGATCTCAGCGAACGCGAACGGCGCTCCGATCGAGCTCGGATGTAACGCCGAAGGCGAGATTACGACGACCGTTGTATTGATCGATGCCGCCGGTGCTCGTAAGAACGGACGCTCGGTAACGAAGGTCACCGTTCAAGGGGTCATTCAATAAGAAGTCGTGACTGACACGACTTTTCCCGTCTGATTTCTCGGCATCCCTCCATTTCGGGGAAGATGTGGCATATCCCGTACGCCACGTTAACCGACATAGGGTGCCGCATGACCTCGATCATCGCATACGGAACTGTCGTACGCTCTCCAGCACGTATCGGACTACCCCTCCCAGACGAGGAGTCCTCGATAGGGTTCAGCGTTATCGTTGAGGAGGATTTTCGGGATCACCTCGGAACCGATCAAAAAAGGGGACTGTACCGTGTCGTCCTTGTCGGCGCTCAAGCGACCTACGCTTTGGCGAATCTTAAGGTAGGATCCCCCGTTCTCCTTCGGGGAGAGCTATCTCCACACTTTCCTGCCTTTGGAGACCCGGCCTGGAATCATCGTCTCGTATTCGGTGATGAAGTTATCCTGCTTACGGGGGAGCTGCCGAGCGGAAGAGCGTACGCTATCGAAGCGGAGTCCGAGGAGTCTCCCGTCCGGTTGTACGCATAGCGATGATAAGGTTTTCGGACATGGTTAGGAGTGGAAGCTCTCTCGCATTCGATGAGATACCACCATGTGGGGCAGGGTCAATCCGGCAATGAGACACAGAGACGCCGCGAAGAGCTCCTCTATCCGGGAGAAATCGAAGTAGAGGGCGAAGGGGAGAAGGCCGAGGAGAGCGAGGGCGGAAATAACGGCGAAATCCAACGGAATTCGGATCCCACGCGAAGAGAACATCTCGCGACACAGCTCAAGGTGTTGCCGAGAGTGCCTGCCTATGAACCATACCGTGAATCCAGCGAGCGGCGGAAGGAACACCCAAGCGACGAGACACACGAGTCGCTGCAAGGATTCCGCGCTGTCATACCTTCGTTGCTGGAGAGAGATCAGAAGCGATATCGCCAGGAACGTGGCGACGATGTGCGCGACGGTTTGAAGGTGCGCGGAGATGCTCGCGAAGAGGTCCTGAGATACGAAGTACCCCATATAAATTTGAGCTTCGTCAGTATGCAAGCCGATCGGCAGAAGGATGGCGCTTACCCCGAACGCGGTGCCGATCAAGGGGGAGGGAGGTGTGGTGGCATGAGTCTCTCCCTCCGAAAAGTGGAGCGCCGAGATAAGAAGGAATAAGGAGATTCCGAGTAAGGGGAAGAATACGCACAGCCCCGTCATTCCAAATACTCCCCCGAGATACGCCGTCACGATCATTTTTCGCGAAGAGGGAGAGCGTCTCCACTTCGCCTCAGCGACCCGCAGGTCGAATGATCCGTGAGGAATTCCCGCGCAAACCATGAGAGCCAAAGCGATCCATTCGCACGCGGCGGGCACGATCAACCAACACCCCGCCAGAGCTACGAAGAGGGAGAGAACGAGAATCGTGCCATTTTTCATACGCGAAGTAATGAGCGAATCATGGTGCACTTAGGGACTGAGGCCCAGACGGATACGGCGTCGAGGGGCCCGACATCTCCAGAGAGAAACGCTACCAGTGAATCGGCGCGAGCGCGAGAGAGGAGTCTCTCCATGATGTGTCCCCCTTGTTCTGGTGTGTTGCGCAGCGCGCGGAGAAAAAGGGAGTCGGCGACCGTAAGCCAGCTTGGGTAGGGTTTCGACGGGGCGCCTCCCTTGCCAAGGAGATGCAGCGCTACCTGACGGGCGTGCTCTTGAGCGCGAAGGAAGGCGTAGCCAGTAGCCGGCCGAACAACCCCGGCGGCGCTGCCAACGAGTCGCGCCCCCTGGTTGGGTGATCTTTGGAGCCCCATCGGTATTCGTCCATATTCGGTGGCTCCCCGTTGACTCGTTCCGGGGTGGTGTCTCCCGAGCCACGCAAAGCATCTCTCCAGATGGTACTCCTTCGCCATCGGGGATGGGCTGAACGTGGTATGCTCGACGAGGGCCGTTCGTTGGGAGGTTGGCAGGATGTACAGGAAGCTCACCGGAGCCTCGGCGCTGCTTTCCTCAAGATCCATCAGTATCGCCGCGCTCGGGTCGAAAGAGGGGACGTCCATCGTGACCCAGACGCCAGCGAATGATTGCCATAGCGTGGATTGAGCCCCCTCTGCCTCGAACGCGGCGTCGATCACGAGGTCAAATCTTTGCGTTTCGTTCCCGACTTGAATTGAGTTTCCGTGGATCTCGACAGCCGCGCAGTCCCAACGAAAATGAACGCCGCCCTCCTCAAGTTCTCGCAGGGTAGTGGAGAAAAAGTCATCACCTTGAATCATGGTGTACGGACGGTGGGAGACATCGAGACGACGCTCGAAGGAACGTCCGCGAAAGATGACGGTGTCCCAAGAGATAGAGGGTATCGCGGAGGATCGGAAGTCGCTCGGTCTAAAAAAACAGAACGTTCGAGTGGGATGCGGGAGTCGATGTCGGGTGTCAAAGATGGTGATCGTGAGGCGCGGATCTTCTCTGAGGAGCTCCCGTGCGACGCTCAAACCGGAGAGTCCGGCTCCGCGGATTCCTACGCTGGTTATCCTCATGTCTCGCACGACGAACGTTCGTAGTTGGATTTTCTCTCACCGAACAGTCCCATCGAGCACGCTAACACTATCTTGCGGGAGAGTGGAACGACCGCCCGCTCTCGAGCCAGGTGTCCATCTCGAATGACACGTTCCCCGATTGCGGCGTAGCAACGAGCGGCTACCCTAATGGCGAAGCGGTTCTCTGGAGCGAGGTACGAAATGCCCGAGAGGCCGCGCGTGTATCGCTCCTCGGCTCGTTTCAGCAGTCGTCGCACTGCGTCCACAACTACTTGCTCGGAGCAGGTGATATCGGCACCTAGTTTTCTTATGTCCTGTTCCCCGATCCACGAGCTTGGAACATAGACTCGGTTGCGAGCGAGGTCCTCAAAAATATCGCGGGCGATGTTGGTGTATTGCATCGCTATGCCGAGATCCGCCGCATAGGAGCGACCGGCGTCGGCCCGGCCGCCGAGAATCGGATACATGATCAGTCCGACGTTGCCGGCCACTCCGAACGCGTACCGCTCGAGGTCCTCCTCGCTGTGGATGTGGAGGGATGCGGTATCGGTTCTGCACGCCTCTACCAGCGCAGCGAGAGGTTCCCGGATCTCCGGAAAGCGGGCGATGAGAGGGGCGAGAGGTCTTACCAGCTTTTGTTCGGTGTCTCCATGCGTGACGGCGAGGGCGATCTCCCGCAGCTGGGTATCTCGCTCCGTGTCCGATAGGGTGCCGTCAGCGATATCGTCAACGGTGCGGCAGAAATCGTAGGCGAGCGCCGCGTCGAAACGCACTTGCTTTTCGAGCCAAAGGGTCGCGAAGTAAAAGGTCTTTCCAGCCTTCGAGATGAGCCGCATCTCACCACTCATGCGGCTGACCTCGCTACTATCTCAGGGCGGGCGGATCGAGTGGTGCTCACTGCTGGATAATCACGAGCCACCATGCGCTCTACAACCTTGGCTGAGGTTACAACGCCGGGAAGGCCCCCCCCAGGATGCACACCCGCTCCACACAGGTAGAGATTAGGAATTTTGTCCATCCTGTTGTGGAATCGGAACCATGCGGACTGGCTCAGAGTAGGCGCGATCGAGAATCCAGCGCCTAATGGACTGGAAAGGGTATCTCTAAAGTAGCGAGGATCGATCGACTCGCTGAAGGCGAGTTCCGTAGATAGTCCGGGTAGCGCCCGCTCGGAGAGGATATCGATAACGGTCTTCGTGAATCGACCAAGCTCGGTGCTCCAATCGCGGTAGTTTCCAAGATGGGGGACCGGTGCCAATACATAGAAGAGTTCTCCGTTATCAGTGGCCATGCTCGGGTCGGTCGCCACTGGACGGTGAAGGTAGAGACTCGGATCCTTGGGAAGCCTCTTGCCGTTGAATATCTCTTTGAGGAGACCCTCCCATCTCTCCGACAAAACGATCGTGTGGTGGGCTACCTCTGGGTAGGAACGCTTGGTCTTAAAATAGAGAACAAAGAGGCCCATCGAGGAGGTGGTTGTGCGATCCCTCAGTCGTTCCATGAGCGAGAGTCGCTCTCGTCCAAGGGTCGCGTAGAGGGCGCGAGGATCTCCTCCCCACACCGCCAGGTCACAAGGGAAAACCACTTGCTGGCCCTGGTGGGCTGCTTCGACCGAGGAGATCCGCCCCGAGGTGTCTGTTGAGACGGAAACTACCTTGTGGTCAAAGTGAAAACGGATTCCGTGGCGCTGAGCGAGCGCCACGAGCTGCGCGATTAAGGCAGAGGTTCCACCCCGAGCGAACCAAATGCCACCTTTGCGCTCCATCGCGTGAATCAGCCCGTAGATAGCGGTCGTTGTGAGGGGATTGCCACCAACCAGGAGTGGGGGAAGTGAGAACGCTTGCCGCACCCGTTCGTCCGAGAAGTACTTGGCTGTGTGTCGCCATAGCGTTGAGAAGCCTCCGAGCTTGAGGAGACTTGGTATCATGGTGAGCATCGACGTGATGTTTGAGAAGTCAGCGTCTCCGAGCTGCTCGTATCCAACCCGATACAGCTCCTGGCTGTGCGCGAGATAGTCTCGGTAATGAGACGCGTCCCGTGCTGAGATGCGTGCGATCTCAGCCTCCTGTCGCTCAACGGAGGGCACCAAATCCATCTGTGTGCCGTCGGCGTACATCAGACGGTACCACGGATCGCAGGGGAGGAACTCAACGTGGTCGGGGCGGCGCTCACCAAAGAGCTCGAACAGCTCATCGAAGAGCCATGGCGCGGTTATAACGGTCGGTCCCGCGTCGAAGGTGTGTCCATGAAAGGAGAAGGCTCGAGCGCGCCCTCCGGCGTCCGGGCAAGCCTCAAGAACATCGACCTCGTGACCGAGCGCCCGTAAACGCAACGCGCTTGCCAGGCTTCCTGCTCCACTTCCAATGACGACACTCTTCATGGGTCAGACTGTACCAAGAACCATCCGTTAACGATATTATAAAATCCGCCTTTGAAGAGGTGATTCGGAGGGGCCGCTCTCAATGGTGGATAGGCGCCACAGGGGAAAGATTCGCGGCAAAAAAAAGCAGCGCCCGAAGGCGCTGCTCGCGATACGTCTTGTGAAAGACGTGGATGTCTTAAGCGTTAGACTCAGACTTCCGAACCGCTACTACGTAGATGAATACACCGAATACCGCCTTAGCGATGATATCCGCGATTGTGTACCCGATCTGAACGTAGGTGGTAACCTCAGAGCTTCCCACGTTTGCTCCTGGGAAGAAGTAGAGGGCATACACCACAGGGTAGAAGCACCATGAGAGCACCGTAAGGTTACGGGCAGCTATGATGAGATCTCGTACGGACTCAGGCTGAGCATTGATAGCCTTTGAGAGACCGGAGAAGAGATTCATCACGATGTACATGAACGGAATCATGGAGAGGAACCACCACTTGAACTTTGTTCCCATGTCGGTAGCGATCTCTCCTGGGTATCCGAGAAGGATCATGAGAGCAGCGGCGCCCGCAAGCTTCTGAGCCTTCGAAACCGTCTCCTCTCGTGAGAGTCTCATGACGAGGATGAGCTCGATGAGGAGGAGTGGAACGGTAAGGAGCCAATCAACGTAACGGTATGCGTCGTTGAACTTGTGAGCGGTTGCCTCCAGGCCGGTCTTGGTAACAGCGTAAGCACCCTGCCAGGAATCAAAGATCCTCCAGTAGTGGTAGAAAGCGATGAGGGTCACGATGCCGCTGATTGTAACAGCAGTCTTGTACTGTGGAGCGACCTGACTACGGCCGAGGAACAAGAAGATGGTTGCTGCGCCCATCACGGCGATTGCGAAAGAGAAGGCATTTGAAACGAGTTCAAACTGCCCGACATTTAACATTTCCATGGGTTCTGCCTCATGAAGAAGGTTTGTAGTGGGGGTATCGGGACATTTGAGGATCACAGAACAAGCTGGATCACCGACACCCTCCCAGACCAGGGTTTAAAGCCTATCTCGACATGTGCCAACTATGTAAATTGAGTGCACAATAGTTGTGTTCTCCACTGCTCCTCTCCATACAAGCGAGCACAGGTGGTTTTGGTTGATATAATTGATCAAGATATCAAGATCTTACTTATGCTTGTGTGGTAACCGGGATCGTTCCGGGCCCGGTTCCTGGTTGGCGATGTGAGGTGTAAAATGAGTCGGGGAAAGTAGGAACATTGTTTAAAAACGACGGCTTTGTGATGAAACCCCCGGTCCTTCAATTTCCGTTCGGCTTGCGATGGAATCCAGATAGCCTGGTGAAATTCTGTTGCTTGTTGTCAGCGCTCGTTGGGACGATGAGCTCATCGGCTCACGCCAATCCCGTCAGCTTCAAAGGGGGATACGGCGTGATGCCCGCTTACAACAAAGACTGGTTCGATCTTCAGCTCAACTACTCTGTCACGAATCGATACGCTGTTGGAGCCTCCTCGTACTACCGACAAGGAAAGGACAGCACCGCCGAATTCGGTATCGGACAGTTTAACTATCTGATCAAGCGTTGGAATGAATTGGATTCTCAGGCCAACGTCAATGCTTCACTTGGTTTCGGTGGTCGCCACGATTCTGTGAAGAGCGACGCCGTTGCGGCGTACGGAGCGCTTGAAGCCGACTACGAAACACGGCGGATATACAGTCAGGTATCGGCTGAGACGTTGCAATCGGACGATAACGTTCAGTTCAGTCGGTATCGTAGTCGACTTGGAGTCGCTCCCTACAAATCTGCATTTGACCGGCTTAATACCTGGCTTGTGATGCAGGTCGACATTATGCCCGAGATGGATGAGAGCGTTCGAGTGTCCCCGATAGTTCGTTTGTTCTATAACAATTTTGTGCTCGAGGCAGGCGCGAGCTTAGGCGAGGGGACGCCGTTCGTCGCCGGGGCGGCACATTTTTAGAGGAGAGAGATCTATGAAAAAATGGATGGTGGTCAGTGGTATTATTGTTGCTTCACTTGTTTCTCGTGTCGCGTTCGCCGATCAGATTACGGTCGCGGTAAAGGGAATGGTGTGCTCATTCTGCGCGCAAGGCATTACAAAGACCTTCACACGGAAAGATGAGGTTGAGAGCGTTGATGTCGACCTCGACAAGAAGATCGTGACTATCACTACAAAGCAGGGAAAGAACCTTACCGACTTTGACGTCAAGGAGAGTATCGTGGACGCCGGCTACGAGGTGGTTTCGATAGAGCGGAAAGCGTAAGCATGAAGAGTGTCCTCTCGTTTGCGACCCTCTTTGTTTCGCTCAGTACCTTAATCTGTTGCGCGCTTCCCGCGCTGTTTGTGGTGCTTGGCGCGGGAGCGACCTTCGCTTCCTTATTAGGGGTGTTTCCGCAACTCATCTGGTTCTCAGAGCATAAGGGGATCGTGTTCTTGGTCGCCGGGATCCTCCTCTTCGCGAACCTCGCGATGCGGATCTTTATTCCGCCGCAGTGTTCCGCGGACCCGAAGCTCGCGGCTGAATGCGCGCGAGCGCAAAAGGTTTCGGGGGTGATTCTCAAGGTATCCTTGCTTGCCTACCTCGTGGGCGGATTCTTCGCCTTCCTCGCGCCAGTTTTGTTCTAGGTGAAAGTTGTTCTAGGTGTCCGCGACCGTTGTCTTTACTCGGTGTATCAGGGGCGAAACGGACATCCCTTGCACGATGATGGAGAACACGACCGCGTTGAACACCGCCGCGATGATGATCGCCCGATCGGGAAAGTCTGTCGGCAGGGAGAGAACCAAGGCGATAGAGAGGGCGCCACGCAATCCTCCCCAGAAGAGAAGGTGTTGAACGATGCCAGGAACCACGTCCTTCGTGCGCCTCAGAGGGAAGCACCACCCGTAGACCGCGACCGCTCGAGCGATGAGCATACTGCCGATAGTGCAGGTTGTTACCCACACCGCGCCCGGTATCTCCCATAGGTTGAGATCGAGTCCTATCAAGATGAAGATAAAGGAGTTCGCTACAAAGCAGGCGAATTCCCAAAATGAATGAGCCTCATGCAGCCCCTTCTCGGTGATGGAACCAAAGCGATCAAGGTTACCGATCACCATTCCCGCCGCGAGGGTTGAGAGGATGCCCGAGGTATGAAAGCTCTGTGCGATAGAGAATGAGGCGAACGCCGCGATCACCGTCATCGCAATCTCCACGAGGTGATCGTTCGTTCGCCCCGCGATCAGCATCGCCGCGAATCCAACAAGCACTCCGATCCCGATCCCTCCAAGGACCTCTACGATTGAGATAGTGCCGATGCTGGTGACCGAAGTCGCGCCAGCGAGTACGAGCGGCGTGATCGCGAAGAGGATTGAGGCGGTTCCATCGTTAAAGAGGCTCTCGGCCTCCAAGAGTTTGTGAATGCGTGAAGGGAGCTTCGCCTCTTTCAGGAGCGCGAGCACGGATACCGGGTCCGTCGCCGAGAGAACGATGCCGATGATGAGGCACGCTGGGAGGGAGAGTCCAGTGGTGAGCACGAGGAGCCCCGCCGCGATCCCACTCGATACGACAACGCCAGCTGTGGCGAGAATCGTCACGGGGCGAAGGATAGGTTTGAGCTCGCGCCATTTGAGGTGAAAAGCCGCCTCGAAAATGAGGGGAGGGAGCAGCAGGTCGAAAATGAGGTCATAGGAGAGATGCGTATCGGATGTTATCCCGCTGGAGTTGAGAAGGAATCCGACGACCACCAATCCGACAGTGTAGGGGAGGCGGGTTCGGCGAGCTATGATGGCGACTACGCATGAGATCAGTAGGAGCGCTAACTTTGATATCACCATAAGATCCTCCGAGGGGCAGATGTCGTTGGGCGAGGATAGGAAGTTACCTCTCTGTTGTCAGCCTCTTTTCCTGCGTGAGATCAGGATGTTCCTTTGGGCCAATGGGCGCGCATACGTACGGGTGGTTTTTAGCCCTACCGTGCTCAAGGTTCTATGTGGAATACTCAGGAGGCCCTTTGGTCAACGGGTTTGTGTCGCGAGGCTACCTTCGATGAACATACGTACAACGGTTCGCTCCCCAAATTTTACTGACCTCGATGTCCCGGTTGAGTTCGTGGTTTTGCACTTTACCGCCGCTACCTTGGAGCGCACGTTAGAGATATTTACGGATGCGGGGTCTGAGGTATCGGCTCACCTTGTGATCGACCGTGATGGCTCGATCTATGAGCTGGTGCCGTGTCTGGGTGGAACTGCGCGACGGGCGTGGCACGCTGGCAAAAGTCGGATGGAGGTTTCAACAAACGGAGATTCCCAGCTCGTCGAGTCCTTTAACGATCGCTCGATCGGTATCGAGCTGGTGAATCTGAACGGAAACCTCTTTCCGTACTCGGAGGCGCAGTACGCCTCCCTCTTTGCGGTTGTCGAGCGTCTTAAGTCCCTCTACCCGGCACTCAATCGGCCCGAGGTCATCGTCGGCCACGAACAGATCGCCGGTTTCCGTGGAAAGTCAGACCCCGGTCTCTGTTTTGAGTGGGAGCGGTTATTCGCGGTGTGCTACCCCAATTTGGGCGCTCCCCGTCGAGCGGCGGTGTGTCGGAAGCCGGTAGCGGAGAAGATGGGGGCGTTAGTTCGGGGGCTCGGTATCACTGTTGACCGTCAATCGGGAGAGGTCGTGGTCCCGAAGGAGGTTGATGGTACCTTTTTCGAGCACCTAAGTGCCTTATCTGAAAGCGCTCTTTCGAAGGATGAGGTATAGGGTTCCCGGTTGACATCTGTCGCTTCCTGATTAAGGATCCGGCGTGTTGCGCGCACTTCTGCGGGACAACCTTTTAGTTTTTTTCAGTTTGCTATGAAGACCACACTCTCCCGAATTCTCTCCCTCATCATCTCGACGTCAGCGGTAGTACTCGTAACCGGGTGTGGTCCTCGTGGAGAGTCTCATACCGTTGATCAGATCTTCTCTGATGCTCGCGCTGGGTATTCCAAGATGGCTTCGAAGGCGAGCCCTGAGATGAACGCTACACTTACGGGGCTTGCGGCTTCTCTCGATAAGATCGCGGGGCAGGGTGGCGGAGGCGACGTTCGCCAGCTTTCAAACAGCCTCGCTGATGGCTTGACCTCGATGCTTCCAAAGTCCGGATTCACCCAGCGCGCAGCTATGACCGAGTTAATTAAGCAGTACCGCCAGATCGCTGAGGCTTCAGGTACACAGGTTGCCGCTGGAGCGGCGAACCTCAAGTTGGTCGCGGCTCGCACCTACTCGCTGCTTTCAGCTGAGATTACCTCGACTAACTTCCGTATCTCGTAATTGGGAGTGTGAAGATAGTTGAGAGGAGGGGCCTTTGGGCCCCTTTTTTATTGGCGATGGACGTAGTGCGTCTACAAACTTTTAACGTAGACGTAGACGCTCCGCGCATCACGCACTACTGTCCAATGTTTCTCTCGAATAGTTTCAATTGGGTATCTGACGCGTCGTCGTTGTCTTTGAAGTCATGTTCGGAAAACACCTGTAAAATATGCTTTTTCTCAAGCAGGGAGACGCTCAGAACCTGCAAGATTGTGCACAGCGAATGATCTAGGCGCAATCTCTCTTTTGCGATGGCGACATACAAGGTGTACGTCATCGTCATCGCCCCCCTAGTCTTAAGCCCCTGATGGCGGAAAATAACCGAAAAGACATCTCATTCCAGGTCCTTAGAATCCTGTTAAGTTATTAATCCCGTCAGCCGACCATCAATTTATGAATTTTCTGAAAGCGATCGTGCTGCTTGCTGCGGTGGTATTGTCCGCCTCAGATGGCGTATGCGGCGAAATCAACGTAACGAATATCTCTCTCGGCACTCGCGACGCTGGCACGGGGAATGCCCCGATCAATTTCGACATCTCGTGGAACAACTCGTGGCGATCAACGGATAACGGAGCACCCGCTCCGAACAACTGGGACGCGGCTTGGGTGTTTGTAAAGTTTCGGAAGAATGGCGGCGACTGGGCGCATGCGAGTTTAAATAACACAGGACACACCGCCCCCTCGGGCGCTTCACTTGATGTTGGCTTAGTTGACACGAGCGCCTCATTTAACATCGCGACGAATCCCGCAGTTGGCGTTTTCATCTACCGCAGCGCTGATGGTGTAGGAACGTTTTCAAGGACCGGATTCTCACTCAGTTGGAAGTACACCCAGGATGGTGTTGGCACTGGGGATACAATCGATATTAGGGTGTTTGCGATAGAGATGGTGTATGTGCCGACGGGAGCGTTTTTTGCGGGGGACAACGCGACGTCCGGGGCATCGTTTCGGCAGGGTAGTACCGATACCGACCCTTGGTACATCGGGAGCGAGGCAGCAATTACAACTGGCACCCAGGCTGGCTCAGGAACTGGGGTTGGAGAGACGAACAGTGAGTATCGGTATGTGAGCAACAGCAATAGCGGGGAAGACGCCACTGGAGCTGCATTCACGATTCCCGCTGAATTCCCCAAAGGGTATGAAAAGTTTTACATGATGAAGGGAGAGATTTCGCAGGGGCAGTGGGTCGCGTTCTTTAATACGCTTACCGCTACGCAGAAGAGCGCGAGGGATATTACGGGTAGCACGGGAAAGAACACTGACAGCCGGACTTCTCGCAACAGAGTCAGTTGGTCCTCTGGGGACGCTACGTTGCCTGATGAAGGGGGAGGGGCAACGTATGCGACCGTTGCGATGAACTATCTCTCATGGGCGGATCTCGCCGCCTACCTTGATTGGGCGGGTTTACGCCCGATGAGTGAGTTAGAGTTTGAGAAAGCTGGACGTGGACCCTACCGAGCGGTTTCCGGTGAATACGCCTGGGGGAGCACCTCGATAACGGGTGCGACCGGAGTAAATGACGCGGGAAAGCCGAATGAGGCACCGAGCGCCGCGGCTAATTGTGTTTACAACTCCGGCGTGTCGGGCCCGATGCGAGTAGGTGCGATGGCGGCAGGGGACGCGACCCGCATAGCATCCGGGGCCGGGTATTACGGTGCTATGGATCTCTCTGGAAGTCTGTGGGAGCGGCCCGCAACGGTCGGAAATACAACGGGGCGCGGTTTTAATGGAGCCAAGCACGGGAACGGGGTGCTAACGTCTGGTGGCGATGGGGATGTAACGACTTGGCCCGGAACGAATGCGCTCGGTTCTGGGTTTCGCGGCGGCGGTTGGAACTCCACTGCTTCCAGAGTGTATCTCTCTGCCCGCCAAAACGCAGCTTTCAACCCCGCGGGTCGCGACATAAACACCGGTGGTCGCGGTGTGCGTTCGGCGCCGTAGGGGATTACTTTGCCTGGTCTTGGGACGAGTCACGCGTTGAGATGGAGGGCGCCGCCTTGATACGGGTCGTATCGAGAGGGCATTTTCGCCGAAAAAATCCAAATCGCCGCAAACAAAAAACGCCTCAATGCCCATGATTCCACCACTGTTTTTCTCGATTTCAGGAGATTTCGTGGGACAGTAGTGCGTATCACGTTTGACGTATCACGTTCACGAGGTGCCTTGGGGACCATACGTGTTTGAGGGAAAACAACCGGTTTCCCCATCCCCCAAAAATACCGATACTGAACCGCAATACCATCCCGAACTACAGGATCCCCCACGTGAAGAATATACAGATAGGGTTCGTCATCTCAATCGTTGTGCTCTTTTTGGGTTGGCTTCCCAAGCTCGGGGCGGACCGGGTCTTTTGGTACCTCGATAACGATTTCGCGCACTACTACCTCACGGGCGCTTTAGTCAGAAGTGGGGTGAATCCCTACGCCGTTAATTTGAGCCCTCTTTACGGTGAACACGGCTTTACCCCGACCCGAGATATTCCGCAGGTCTCTTCGCCGCCCCCCCTTGCGGTGGTGATGGCACCGTTCTCTCTTCTTCCGCCGCTTCAATCCTTCTATCTATGGACCTCTGTACAGCTCGCCTCGCTCCTTATCGGGGTGATTATCTTACTTCGAAGGTGTGAGGTTGTTCGTTCGAGGCGATCGACCTTTCTTTTCCTACTCGCCTCCTTGGCTCCCCTTGGTGTGTTCGCGCACCTTCGGTACGGGCAGGCGCAGGCTCTCATGTTCGGGTTGGTTGCCCTCGGCGTGGAGTTGGTAGCGCGATCATCGAAGATGTCGTGGCGCGTAGGCGCGTTTCTATGGGGAGTGTCCGCCTCTCTCAAGTTGTTCCTTGCTCCCCTTGGATGGGTCGCCTTTCGGTATCGTGGTTTGGAGGGGCTCTTCTGGTTCGCGTGTGGCTTTCTCTCGTTGTGGGGAGTCTTTGTCGGCGTGTGCGGATGGGAGCCTGTGGAGCTCTTTTGTACCTCCACCCTTCCGTACCTGCGCGAGCTCTCCGTCGCGTTTAACGGCAATATCACCCTCTCTGGGGCGCTTACCTATACACAGCGAATATTCGCCGGGCGCGATATCGTGCCTGTTGCTTTGATTCAGGCTCTCTGCATTTTTCTCTTGTTTCCCTTTGTTGTGTGGGAGCGCAAAGAGCGAGACGACATCGTCGCGTCGACGATGATGGTGCTTACGTTGTCGTGTCTCCTGTCGCCGACCGCATGGCCGCACTACCTTCCCCTTCTGACCGGTGGTTTTATCTATCTCCTGGGGAAAGCTCAGCGAAGCGCGCGCCCCGAGATTCCCTGCGTTGTGATGCTCGTTCTCTACATCTGTATGGGGGTCGCGATGGGGTATCTCTCACGTGGCGATATCATGAATCAGGTGGTGTCAGCGTGGTGGGGACCGCTCGCTATGATCTCGCTCTTCCTGTTGTTGTGTGAGGCTCGACGGGAGCGAGAGTTCTTCCGCCGTTAGCGGAATGTGTTGAGCGCCAGAAGCGCAAATGCTGTTACGATAATCACTGTGCCATTGCTAGGAACATCGATCGCTTTTTTGTAAGTAATTGAACTATGGTAGTCGGCCGCATCATGAGGTCCAACTAACCCTCAGCAAGGGATGAGGAAAGGATCGAAATGCGTGGTATGTCCCGCCGGGCTAGGGTTTCAACGGTCCCGGCAGAGCCGAAGCTGTGCCGCTAAGTTGCGAAAAATAGCAATACAGACAGACCTCTCCCGCTCCGTCACGAAGGAAGCGGGGTTTAGAATTCATCAGGAGACGGCTCGAAGGAGTCGCAAGAGGGGAGTTCATCGATAGCCCCATATCGCTGGTACCCTGTACCTTCTAACTACTACTGACTATCTGATTTTCCGAGCGTTGCTCTGCATGTATAAACATCTTATTGAGTTTGAATGAAGTTACAGGGTACCAGTGGATGGGCGAAGGTATCGCTCAAAGAGGATATCCGCATGATCTCGGGCGTGCCCGCGTGGATTATGTTCTTCTTGGATAAGTTGCGAGAACTTGCCCCTCACAGTGGAGGAGCGATCTCGAGGATATATGAGAAAGTGGAGATGGTGGTTCACGGCGGCGTGAATTTCTCTCCCTACGTAGACCGATTCAAGGGAATCTTGGGTGATTCGCGAGCTGAGTTGCGCGAAGTCTACCCAGCTAGTGAGGGCTTCATCGCGGTGGCGGACAGAGGCTACGGCGAAGGTCTCCGCATGAATCTCGACCACGGCATGTTCTTTGAGTTTGTGCCGCTCGATGAGCTTTCGGACTCCTCGCCGACTCGGCATTGGATCGGAAAAAGCGAGCACGACATTAACTACCCCGTCGTTATGACGACCTGCGCAGGTCTCTGGTCCTATGTGATAGGAGACACAGTTCGCTTCGTCGATACGGAGACCCCGCGAGTGCTCGTCACTGGGCGCACATCGTACTACCTGTCGGCGTTTGGTGGGCACTTAATCGCGGAAGAGATCGAGGATGGCATCACAACCGCCACTCGTGGCGTGGATGAAGAGGTGCCTGACTTTACCGTTGGTCCGGTATTCCCTCAGCAAGCGGGCGAGCTGGGCGGTCATGTCTACGTTGTAGAGTTCTCCAACGGAGTTCCGAGCACCGACAAACTCGAGCGATTCGTTAATCTTATTGACACAAGACTCTACCAACGCAACGAAGACTACGAAGCCCATCGCTCAGGTGGCGTTGGGTTGCGGGCTCCCACCATCCTATCAGCCAAGCCTGGACTCTTTGCCGCATGGATGAAGAGCCGCGGAAAACTTGGGGGGCAGAACAAGGTTCCTCGAATCATCACCAAGATGGAGCTGCTAGAGGATCTGTTAGGATTCGCGGAGCAGTACAATACGACGCTCAGTCAATCAAACGTCGCTAATTAAAGAATGAAACTGGATTAGACAAAGCAGCTCACCCTGCCTATCTGGGTTGCCTCATAGGAGCCTGGAATGAATAGCTGATGGCTGAATTCGCGATCTTCGTAAAAGTCCTAAAACCCGCATTCCCGCCGATCGGCGCTAATGGCCTGAAGGCAGTACCTCACCTCGGTGGGTATCCCAGCCGCACCAGGTCTGGGAACCGCGGGAATCGGAAGATTAAGCTCGACTCGATTAATTTGCAGCCCCCTGGCGTCCTTGGGCCCGTTAGTCACTACACGCTTTACAGTGCCCGGTGAAAACCTGATTCGCAACCCGACACTGGGACTTCTCGAATAGTACCGAAGCTCAGTTGCGCGCGATTCAGCTTTGTTATTGAGTGGAGTGAAGGTGCCCCTACCCAACGTATCTATAATCCCCCCATCTATGCGCGGAGTGAGCGGTGTAGGAGTCGGAGTAGGACGTGGAGGAGTCGGCTGGAGACTCGCAAACGTTTTTTCTATCCCACCCGCAAGCGGGATATTTTCAAAGATTTTACTACCCGCAGGAGCAGTTGCTCCTGCGTCGGCAAGGAGTCGGATAGTAACCACGACCGAGTTATCCTTGAACTCGTAGGTGCGCTGATAAGAGTAGCCAGAGATATGTGAACAAGTCGCTGCGCCGGTTGAACTTGTGGTGCATGGACTAGGTTCGAGCTCGCCATAGGTGGTGAGCGTACTAGGTGCGAGCCCTCCGGAGAGGGTGGGGGTATTGAGGGTATAGCTTGTTGAGAAGTAATCTTCCCACGATCTCACCCCCGTCCGTCCATCAACAGCTACGAGGCCGTGATGAACGAGAGGGGTCCAGTTTCCCGCGAGGAGAGCATTTCCGAAGTCTGGCGTCCAGAAAAGACTCATCCCTCCACCAACGAACGGCGCTGCCCAGTTATGCACATCATCGATTTGAAACCCATTTGCCTCGCCGTCAAGTGGCCATGCTTTGCGCATGTTCTCTCCGTTGACACTCCTAATTTTATCAGGAAAATGAGTAGGCACGGGGCTCCCGACATAAATAGCCGTGTAGTAGCCGGGCCGTTTCACAGCGATTAATTCATGCGCGCCGTGCACATCGGTAGTAAAGGAGTTTGACCTTAACGCTGGTAAGGTGGCGGGAGTTGCTTCCGGTAGGTTCGAGAACCCCTCATAGCGTGGCGAGTTAACGTTTAATAATCTACTAGAAGCGGGCGGGAAGCTGGTAGGAATTGGGCCCGGTCGTCGCCCCGTGACGCCGAGAAGCGTAGTAGTCCAGGTTGAGACTTCCGGTATATCTAGCGCGATTCCACGTGCCCCAAAGAATTGCTCATCGTGGAAACCCGCTCCAACTCGGTGATTAAAATTGAATCCACCAAGAATGCTCCTTTTAGGTGGAGGCTCAGGAGCCACCGTATGGTTGAAGAAAGCATACGTCTTAGCGATGGAACGCTTGAGTTCATCGTTGCAGTACCCCCTTAGGCAGGAATTGAGATAAAAAGTGCCCGCATGATAATTTGTCATACCGATGTAGGAGGCATCTGGGCCAAGCTCCTCGTTGAACCAGCCGGCCTTACTTTGCTTGGCAACCCACCGCTTGGCGTACTCTTCAGCGAGTGCCTCATCAAAAGGGTCTCCGCTTCCGTACGACATCTCTTGAAACCCTAAGAGGTAGTGGGCTGACTGATTGAGGGATGAGACAAGATTGTTTGGGTAGAGTCGATATGCCAAGTGATGGACACCCTCCGTCCAGACGTCAAAAGCCTTTTTTAACAGGGAAATTTCATCGGACGTAAATCTCCAAGCAGCTCGTTCAGAAGCGCTCAAAGGGAGAGTCTGCGGATTATCACAGTTGTATCGATCTCTTTCATCTGGGGTAGGCGTAGGGCCCAGTGAGGAGCAGAAGACACGACGGAGGAACCCGCCGACTTGCCCATAGGTCGAGAGGACTTTTCGCCCAGCGGTGAACGCGACCTGGCCACCAGCATAGATTCCGTTCAGATTACTCGCAGAGAATCTCCATATCTCACTTTCCGGCAGTGCACTAAGGTCAGTAAGAGCGGCCAACACAGCGCGAAAGATCAGAGCTTTGTTGCCGTAGAACGGATTGTTGAAAGTGGGGGCATGACGATTGCCATCAAGTAGGGCAGCAGCGCCAAGCGCGGTAATGGCTGTCCCGTCGTCACGGGAAGTGCCGTAGTCCATAGCCGGAACCGAGGGCGTGGGCGTAGCCGAGGGCATGGGCGTTGGCGCTGTAATCGGTGCTGATACACCCATGCCATCCCACCGTCTTCCGTCAGCAAGTACCTCGGTTGTAACGACGCCGTTCTTTACCACGCGTACGCGATTTGGAATTGGCGTGTAGGAATAACCGACTACAGGGGTGGTGGAGATCTTGATATCATCACCCAACGCGGATACGTACACGGTCGTCGGGACAATCAGTGGATCTCCAGCGAACGCTGTTGCTTGAGGATCCCGCATCTGCCATCCGTCAGAGGACCCTAACCAGTCACTCTCTGGATCTGTGTTCTGAGCGCTGAGGGCATAACTCAAATCACTAAAGAGCCCGTAGAACGGGTTAAGGAGGAAGCGGTTTGGAAATTGGTTTAATTTACCGTCGTATCTCGGTGGGATACCGACATTGTCCCCTGAGAGCATCGATGTCAGGCTGGCTTGCAGCTTTGCGGTATCCCCCAGGTAGTACGAGAGTTGTCCTTTAATTTCCCTTAGGAAGGTTTGCTGGAATGGATGGGAGAATGTGTGGCTACCGTTGAAGTAGGTGCTGGACTTCAGCCTTACTACGGCTACAGGGCTCGGAGAGAGTATCAGTGGAAATCCACCCGCCGCGAACCGCCAGAGCCGATCCCCGAATTGAAATTTCCACAGTACATTAGAATGCCCAGGGCCCTGCCAGCTGACTTGCTGGGGAATGAGAGCGAGCGGAGTGGAACTATGTGGAGGTGTGGGGGCCGGTGGAATCGTGGAATGCGCACGTGGCCCAGCGCGCGGATCTGGCACAAAGGCTCCCGTTGCGTTTGTTGTTCCCCCCTCTACTGTTATAGTGCTCGTCGTACTGTGATTCTTGATGAAAAGAGCTTCGGCTCGGTACGGCACATATGCATACAGTGGGCCGGAAGTGATGGATTCCCACGAGCGGAAGTTTCCATTTTGAAATGACACAGCATAATCAGAATCAGGTACCGGACACTCCGTAATCAGGGTAAACCAGCCCGTGTTGCCCCCGGTAGACACGCGAATCTCAGTGACTCGAGTTGATGATGGCTGCGAACTGAGATTCAGGGGGACAATACGTTCTGAAGGTGTGGTTGTGTTGGGTGGCTCAGGCAAAGAGAAATATCGCCTAGTTTTAAGAGTTTCTTTAAGTGTCGCGCCGCTACCTTCTATTTCGTACGCACGAACGAAGAAGTTCTCACCCAGTCTAGTGCTCGCGCGGATGGCGGCTTTGCAGTTGGCGGGACGATTCATCCAATAGATTGAGGTAGTCGGCGCTGGAAAGAATCGCCCGAGGGTTTGTACATCTGGACCGTCAGGGTCGAATGCAATCGGTTCAATCGTTGGAGTTCGTGTTGGCGTTCGCGTAGGAGTAACTGTCGGTGTCGCGGTTCGTGTAAAAGTAGCCGTGTGCGTCGGGGTGACTGTAGGCGTAGCGGTCCGTGTTGGAGTAACTGTCGGTGTCGCGGTTTGCGTAAAAGTAGCCGTGTGCGTCGCGGTGAATGTAGGCGTCGCGGTTCGTTTTGGAGTAACTGTCGGTGTAGCGGTGCTCGTCGCCGTTGGGGTAGCCGATGGTGTTTTAGTGGGCGTCGGTGGATCCGTGGTGGCGACTGGAGAGCTTGTCTGGGTCGGCGTCACAGTAAGATCTGGCGGGTCCACTACCAGCGAGCCTGGGGTTGGCGTCGGTTCCGGCGTACTTCGATAGCGAGTAATCGTGATCCGCTGAAGAACGATCAGGTCACGATCGATTCCTCCTTCAGATCCTCGATTTACTCGCGGACGCACAAATAAGTTATAGGGCTTTGAGGCCGGCGGGAGCGCTATCTGAAAAACCCGCTGCCCCTTGGCATTCCGCGCCACCTGAGCGACATAGGTAGTCGTCCCATTTGATCTTTTAGCGAGTAGTGCTCCACCGTATGAAAGTAGCTGCCCGCGTCGGAGTGACCGAAGGCGGATCTCCACCACGGCCTTCGTTACCCCGCCCTGGTTCGGAACAGTTATGGTAAAAGCGTTGGACGGCGAAAACTCCTGGCCAATAGACGCTCCGAGCTCTCTACTAGCGCCTAACCAGCCGTACCCCTTGGTTTTAGTGTACAAGGTCTTTGACCTTACCCGAACGCATCCTGCTACAGATGAGCGCAGGAACGACAGGCACTCTCGATCGGACTGCTGACCGGCAGCTGGTGCCACGGGCGCGACAAAAGCCGCTAGAATTATAGTGGTTAGGAAACTGACGTAGTGACATCCCTTCACTAGCTATTCCTCGTTGCACTTAATAAATCTGGCCAAACGCTTGTTAGCCCCCATGAATTCGTCGGTCGATTCCGGGATGCGCTTTAGTCTTTTCTCTCGTTAGCAGAGAAAAATCTACTTGTGTCGGGGATACGCGAATCACCTTGAGCCCACAACCCACTTTTTAAGACATCAAAACTACTCACAAGTTCAACCAGCATAACCCAGAGCGCCAGCTGAAGAAGCTTAGTGAGGCTGCCGGGAAGCCTCTGTCAGGAGGTTGAAGTGAAAGTCTGTCGGTCGCCCGCCGAGTTGCGCACGATTAAGTCAGGTGGAGGCCGCTCTTGTATGGAGATTCTTCGTGGTCCTGTGGTTAGAGATGTGGATAGGGCTCGGCATGCCTGTGTGGTTGAGGTTTTCGCCCTGTACCTGGGCTACTTTTCGCCCTGTACCTGGGCTACTTTTTCGCCCTGTACCTGGGCTACTTTTTTCGCCCTGTACCTTTTCGCCCTGTACCTGGGCTACTTTTTCGCCCTGTACCTGGGCTACTTTTTTCGCCCTGTACCTGGGCTACTTTTTTTTTCGCCCTGTACCTGGGCTACTTTTTTTCGCCCTGTACCTGGGCTACTTTTTCGCCCTGTACCTGGGCTACTTTTCGCCACCTTCCCGCGCAACTTCCGCCCCCGCCAGCCGAATAGCTGTGCATGATAACTAAGTCAAAAAAGAA
>JBIJBE010000079.1:0-3700 GCA_044345405.1 Bdellovibrionota bacterium | reverse complement strand
GACTTATCCGCGAACCCATGCGCGACCGATGAATCGGTCCGCAGGAACTGAACGGGAAGCGGCGTGGTGACCGCTAACGGGCACCAATCGATCAAGACCGACCGCGATAACCTTTCCTCCATGGAGCGCAAGCTCTCGCTCAAGGGAGCGAATTTCCTGCATGAAGGTATGGTCCACATGAACTGTTTGCGAAAAATCAAGCTCAATATCAACATCACGAACGTGGTCGACGACCCGTTTGAAGCTAATAACATTTCCGAAGAAACACGTGACGGGAAGGACGATAATCTTGTGCCCATTGGAGACCCTTCGCCGACGCGTGATTGCCGTAAAAAGCGAGGAGATCGGAGCGCCCATATAAAGGCAGCACAAGTATTGCACGGCTACGCCGATGAACACACCAACCAGCAGGTCGGTTAGTAGCGTTCCCACAATCGTGGCGAGGAACACTAACAACTGCTCCTTCCCGATCTCTCGACAATGCCTGAAATGGATCGGGGCGGCGAGACGATATCCCGTAACGCACAGCACGCCCGCGAGAGCCGCCACGGGGACCAGGTGAATGATATCGGCGAGGGCGAGCGCGAAGAGCAGCAACCACGCGCCGTGCATAAAGTTAGACCAACGGGTCTTCGCGCCGTAGCTTACGTTAGCGTACGAACGAACCACCTCCGAAATCATCGGCAATCCCCCGATCAGCGAGAGCACAAGGTTACCAGTGCCGACCGCCATGAGGTCTTTGTTGAGATTGGAACGCCGCTTGTACGGATCAACTGAATCAACAGCTTTCACCGTCAGCAGCGACTCAATCGAACCGATGAGTGAGAACATGAGGATGAACTGTAAGGAATGCAGGGAGAATACCTTAGAGAAGTCCGGAAAGGTCAACCCAGCGACGAAGTTGCTGGGAAGGTTCACCAGGAATTTGTCATCAAGGGGATACTCCATCGAGTACCAGGTGTAGTTGTGAGGATGCGCGAAATCAAACGAAAGACAGAAGCAGATACCAGCAAGAACGGCAAGCAACGGCCCCGGGAAATACCGAGATAAACGGCCCAGCAACATCGGTGTCAGCACCACGAGCAGAACGCTGGTGAAACCCACAAGCGCCACGCGAGGATTCATCACCACCAGAGAGTGAGGAATTTCAAGGAGCAGGTCGATAGGATGCTGACTTAGTGGCTTCACTCCGAGTAGCGGATGGATCTGCTTGGAGAAGATAATGATACCAATGGCGGCCAACATGCCGTGAACAACGGACGCCGGAAAGAAATCGCCGAAGCGACCTAATTTCAGAAAAGCGAAAACGATCTGCAGAGCCGCGGCTATCGCAAGGACCGCCAAGGTGTAGCGGTATCCAGCAAAGTCATCACCCTGCCCTAACGTCTCAACCGAGGCGATCGCGATGGCGATGAGGCCCGCTGCGGGGCCTTTAATTGAGAGCTGAGAACCGCAGAGAGGAGCGACGATAAGTCCTCCAACGATGGCGGTGATCAACCCGCCGAACGCTGGGAATCCACTCGCCATCGCGATCCCCAAGCACAAGGGAAGAGCGATAAGTGAGACCAACAATCCTGAGGTTATTTCGTTGCGAAGATTTTGCTTGAGACCTTTTAGGCCATCCGCGGGAACATGCGAATGCACTGGCGTAAAAGCCGCCGAACGCTTCACCATAACAACTCCAAAAACTGTAACTTTGAGAGCTAATAAATAAATTTATCAGGCCTTAAGTCGAGTCTAGTCGTTGCTTTCCAGGCTATGGCTCGGCTGGGTCGATATTCGGGAGGCTACGCCTCTCACCTACACTAGTCAACCGCTCAACGACGAAGAGCAAAAACCAGTGATAATTTAAGCTAGTCCCTCCGCATGGTTGCTCACGAATTTATTTTTAAAACTCCTGATTATAGGGGAGATACACTATCTCATCGTTACCATACTGTTTGGTATGCGGAACGATTCACATGAGATGCCTTAGTCCTCGCCTCGCGCGCGCAATGCACAATAACCGCGATATAAAGCGAGTAGTTGGATATCAACCGGAGCGAACTCTTCCATACGAGGCACTCTTACAGGGCATAATCGGTATACCCCTTCTCGCCGCCACCGTAAAACGAGCTACGATCATACGGCGCGAAGGGAATCCCCTCTTTAATCTTTCGAGGGAGATCAGGATTCGAAATAAAGAAGCGCCCGAACGCCACCGCATCCGCTAGCCCCCCGTCTACAACCCGTTTGGCTGTGTCAGCGGTGTACCCGCCAGCACTAAGCAAAGCGCCTTTGAACGCGGCGCGGAAGAGTTCCGCGGTATCTGGAACATTCTCAATCAGCGAATCCCCTCCCCCAGCTCCGGAGCTTCGAGGTTCGATGAGGTGAAGGTACGCGATGTGGCGTTGTGAAAGTTGCGCGAGCACGTAGGTGAAGAGCTTAACCGGATCGCTATCGCGCATATCGTTGAAGGTTCCATACGGTGACAGGCGAACGCCAACCCGATCGCTGCCCCACACACCAGTAACAGCATCGACAACCTCAAGAAGAAGGCGCGCTCGATTTTCAATCGATCCTCCATACTGGTCGGTGCGTTGATTGGAGCCATCTTGAAGGAATTGGTCGAGGAGGTATCCGTTAGCTCCATGAACCTCGACGCCATTAAACCCCGCATCCTTAGCGTTGATGGCTGCTCGACGGAAGTCTTCGATCAGACCGGGAATCTCGGAGGTCTCAAGGGCGCGTGGAGTTTCGAACGCGACCGGCTGCCAATCAGCGGAGAAGGTACCCCCTTCTGGTTTAATGGCGGACGGCGCGACGGGGAGCTCACTCCCTGGCTGATGCGAACGATGCGAGATTCGACCCACATGCCAAAGTTGTAGCACGATCTTTCCACCAGCTTGGTGAACCGCGTTGGTGATGAGCTTCCATCCCTCTGTTTGCGCGGGTGAATGAATACCAGGAGTTCCAGGATAGCCCTGCCCCTGCTGAGATATCTGAGAGGCTTCGGAGATGATGAGACCGGCGCTCGCGCGCTGCGCGTAGTAGGTCGCCATTAAGGCGTTCGGTATATTTCCGGGCTGAGAACTCCGCATACGGGTGAGTGGTGCCATAACGATTCGATTAGCGAGTTCGATCGATCCGAAATTGGTCTTCTCAAAGAGATTGGTCATAGAAGCTCCACAAACTATGCGTGTAGGGCACGATTATCTGGGGCGTCGATCGGTGTCAACATCTTATGGAGGCGTATGATAGGCGTTATGCTTTTTATTGTAGGAAGCGGGTGGAAGTCAGATGATTCTTATGACAAAGAAACTCGGGATTTTACACTAGCTGCGCAACATGTGCTGAAAAGACCCGAACAGTAGACATGAAGTATGTCTACATTCTTCGAAGCCTCAATCATCCTGACCAGAGGTATTTCGGAATAACCAGCGATCTTCGGCAGCGACTGACCTACCACAATGATGGCATATGCGCGCACACTTCGAAGTTTCGTCCGTGGCGGGTTGAAACGTATGTCGGCTTTTCGGATGGGCGGAGGGCGGCTGCGTTTGAAAGGTATCTGAAGACTGGATCGGGGCAGGCATTTTCCAAGAAAAGATTGTAGCCCCCCTTCGCTAAAGCTACGGGGGACACACTTCGCCCTGAACTTACGTCGCGTCACGCACGAGTGGCTTGCCATCCCACGTCGCCCCCCTTCGCTAAAGCTACG
>JBIJBE010000064.1:0-13334 GCA_044345405.1 Bdellovibrionota bacterium | reverse complement strand
ACTCGGATCCTTGCCAGCCACCTCGCGCTCAAGACCTATCAGCATTCCTAGGAGGGCCGCGACCAAGAGTTGTGTCGTGGAAGGGGTAAGGATGGAGGCGAGGATATCAGATTCCATAAAGGATATAGTACCACTATAGTGGCGGGCGAGTAAGATGATATGACGAGGCTCTATGCTTCCACCCGAATTGGCGCGACCACTCCTCGTAGGAACCTCTAATCTCGGCAAGCTCGATGAGATAAGCCGTTTCGCGTCTCGCCTTGGATTCGCAGTGATAGGCCTCGCGGACCCGCACCTCGTGGCGCTGGGGCCGGCTCCCGAGGTTCCGGAGGTCGCGGACACCTATAGTGGAAACGCCTTACTGAAGGCGGAGTCATACGCCAAGCACTTCAACCGGCCGTGCCTTGCGGACGATACGGGATTAGAGATTCCGATGCTTGGAGACCTTCCAGGTATTCACACCGCCCGTTGGGGGCTCGCCCGGGTCATCGAGGAGATTGGGATTTTTCGCCGGCTTCCCGCGCGTTTTGTGTGCGCGATGGCGTATGCGGATCCTTCGGGCCGCTCTATCGTTACCCACGGTACGATAGAGGGAGAGCTTCGCGATATGATCGTGCCACGCGGTACCTCGAAGCCCCTCCCATTCGGAGATTTCTTTTATCCCTTTGGTAGCTCAGATCCGATCGGGAAGTTGGTGCGTGAGGGGTTCGAGGGTTCTCACCGTTTTCGGGCGCTCGCCGCGCTTGTTCGGGCGCTCTCATAAAAAAAGCGCCCGCATGGGGCGCTTGGAAGGTCGCTTTGCCAGTGGCGAAGCTTCCCTCGTTTAGAGAGATAAACGGACACCCGCGAGAAGCCCCACGTCACCGTTATCGTCGATTCCAGCGTCTCCCTTCAAGGCGACGTTCTCGTGAACCGCATACAGCGCGGTGGCGCTGTAGGTCCAGGATCCAGTGTCAATACGGTCGTAGGTTACGTTAAGGTCGGTCTCAAGATCCTCAAGCGCGAGGTAGCGAAGGGTGAGTCCGGTGTACACCCCGTTATCACTCGTGCTCCCTGACTCTCCGTATCCCGAGAAGTCAGCACGAGCGTGGATCCCACCAACGCGAGCGACGATGTCGAGGCCATCCTGAATCGTGTACCATCCAGCGCCGCCATACGTGAACACGTTCGTGTTTATATCCACTGAGTACGTTTGAAACATATCCGATGACGAAAATCCGGTAGCGGCATAATTGTAGCCGCCCTCCAGGGCGAAATGTTCCACTGGAGACGCCGAGAGTTGGACGTCTACGCCGTTGGCGTTGTCTAAGCCGTCCTCGTTAATGTAGGTCCACTGGTACGCCACGTCGGCATACGTATAGGTCATGAGGGGTTGCGCGCTCACGGATGTCGCGATGGTCGTTGTCGATACCGCAAGGAGAGCGAAGAGGCGTTTCATCATAGAGTCCTTGAAAAAGCGATTGCCTAGACGTCCGCATCGTTCCAAAGGGGGGATACGCCGGCAAGGGGTAAAATCCCCGTCATCATCATCATGCGCGTCCTTGGGCTATGGTGCCTAATGATTCCAGGGGATTGGAGGCGGATTCTCTTTTGCGATCCGTGAGGAAGAGTCGTTACAATAGAGAGTAGAGGGATTGTCGCGGCAAGGGATTGGATTGATCGGGAAAAGCGCCGATACTTCAATGGGTTCCTATGCGTCACGATTATGGGAATGTCGCACAATGAGTATATGAGTCGTAGGGTATCGTTAGCACTACTTTTGTCGGCGATTCTCCTCTGTGGGGAGGGGGTGGTTTCCCCGTGCCGATCGGAGGACCTCACGAATCTTGGTGGCGCTCTTTCTACCGATCTTCCCGGACGGCACGCCATTCAGGCGACCGCTCCTAACGTGACCGACCCTGACAAGATCTCGGCTCAGACCGCTGGGTTTACCCTGTTTCATCGTATCACGACGACGAAGGACGGGTTGGGGCCTGGGTTCGTCAATGCTTCGTGCGCGGGGTGTCACGTCAATAACGGAAAGGGCCCTACCGCATTCGGATCGCCCTCGCGAAACGGTAGCTCAATGGTGGTGAAGGTAAAGCCTCGAGGGCTCTTGGCGGATGGAAGCGCTCCAGAGCTTCGGGGTTTTGGAGGGCAGATCCTCGATCAGTCGATTTCAAAGCCGATAAAAAAAACGGTATCTGTTGAGTGGGACGTTATCAAGGGACGCTATCCTGACGGCACAAAGTACACGCTGCGCAAGCCTCGCCTCATTCTTCCGAAGGCCTTCAAGCTTCCTCGTGGGACGATCTCCTCGCTTCGTATGTCTCCCCCGATGATCGGATTGGGTCTTCTCGAGGCGATACCGGCCGCTGACATAGCGCGTTGGAGCGATCCGCAAGACGCTAACCGCGACGGAATCTCCGGCCGCGTTAATTGGGTCAAAGACGACTCCTCCGGCGGGTACTCGGTGGGGCGGTTCGGTTTTAAGGCGACGCATTCGACGGTCGTGCAGCAAAGCGGTTCGGCGCTTTACCAAGATATGAACATCACGAACCCGCTCTTTGGCGCCGATGACGAGCCAGCGGAACAACCCCTTGAGGTGCTGCATTCGATAGCGGTCTATCTTCGGCTGGCGGGGGTCCCAAAAGCTCGATCCCAGGAAGCGACCGGGGTGGTGGCGGGTAAAGCGATCTTTCAACGGCTGCGGTGCGACTCCTGCCACAAAATGACCGTAACCACAGGTACTCATCAGGATAGCGAATTATCTAACCAAACTATCCACCCGTTCACTGATCTCCTGTTGCACGATATGGGGACAGCCCTCGCCGATGGTTGGAGTGAGTTCTCCGCTAACGGTCGGGAGTGGAGAACCACGCCGTTATGGGGCTTGGGGTTCGTGCGTCAGTTAGGCAACGCGAGGCCTGTCTACCTCCACGATGGTCGGGCGCGCTCGATTGAGGAGGCGATCCTGTGGCACGACGGTGAGGCCGCCGCCTCTCAAAAAGCTTTTAAGGCGCTTCCGAAAGGGGAGCGACGCTCCCTGCTCGATTTCTTGAACTCGTTGTAGTTCACCTTCGCCGCGCGATGGGAATGAGAAGTCTTCCTGTCGAGACCATCAGACAAAAAAGGATGATAGGTTGCACTGGGATAACGTACCGGTGAAGCCATAGCATGGTGCCGAAGATGACGGCCAGGTAGGTGAGTGAGAGGACGCAGAGGGTTAGTACCCCGAGACCCCACCGCCTAGCCTCGGGTGCTTTGCGAGCGAGCCAGGCGGTTGCCATCGCGCAGACCAGGATGAGTGGAAGGTAGTCGATGGTAAGTGTGCGCGCGCCACCCCAAAGGAAGAGGTGATAGCGTTCCTCGTGAGCTCGTAATCCGCGCGCCGCCAGTGTGGATGGACGAGCTAAGCTTGGGTTTTCAAGTGCGTGAACGGTGTCGGTCGTAACGTTAAAGTTGGTGTGAAACGCCTCGTAAAATTCTCCGTTCCATTGATGTACCGTGGATGGGGTGAAAGCTGAATCCGGTGCTGTGACGCCACGTTCATTTATCTTGGAGATGACACGTCGCTGTATCTCTGAGTCGTTGGGGGCCGTGGGGATGGTCCCGAGCGATCGCGCGGTCGCGACAAGATTAAGTCCCTCGTAGGGAAAAATTGAAAAGGTGCCGGTGCGGTAAAGATTAATCGCTCCCCATAGAAGGAGCGGAAGTAGCCCAGCTCCTAACGCGGTAGCGGTGACCCTACGCGCTCCTCGAGGAGCTTGCGGGACCATGACTAGGAGGAGGCCGAGCCATGGAAGGAGAGCCGTGCGGGTGAGGATGGCGAGAGAGACGCACACCGACACCGCAAGAGCGAGCCGAGGGGAGGCCCGAGATACCCACGACAGGTAGAGGACGGCGGCGAGTAGGAGTAGCCACATCGCGAGCCACTCACTCATCACCCCCCACGCCACCTGTTTGACTGCGTAGAGCGCAAATCCTGTGGCCATTGTGGTGAGGAGTGGAGGCACCGACCTGCGCAGCAGGAGGGGAGCCGTCATTAGAAGGAGCGCTCCGAGAACTATGTGTGCCGTGATAAGCGCGGTGTCTGGGGCCAGGAACGGGAGACGAGAGGTGATGCCGAGAAATAGGGGAAAGAGTGGCGGGCGAAGCGCGACCGCGATGTGTTGGGTGTTCCGATGGTCACTGTTGGCTCTCAGGACCTCTCCTGAGAGGAGCGCAGCACCACTCTCTCGATATTGCTCTGAGTCCGCTAGGAGTGTGAGGAGGGGTAACGGGGGATAGACGAGGGCTCCGACGCTCAGGAGAGCGACCACAAGGCACGCTATTCGCGTTGATCGTGAGACGGGTTGAGGTTGAGTTGGCATCGATGCGCACTAACGTGAAACACGATCGGTATATATGGTTGGGTGGAGATCACACAACCTCGAATCGTCGAACGTTAGCGCGACTCGTTGCCCTCCGGGTAGCACCAGAGCGCAATATCCTCAAACCGGGCCTTCTCGTTGTTACCCGGGTCTGTAAGGGCGTAGATAAGCCGGCTGTTGAATTGATGGGCGCTCTTTGCCCCGTTTCTAACGGTGAGCTCAGCGAGTGCCGCAGCGATCCGTCGGTAGTCTTGGCTCATCACGACCTCGTTCGCAAGAAGGCTATCGGATGCGAGGGCGAACTCCGGGAGGCGGTGCGCATGGAGATCGGGCAGGTCTCCTCGTACCCTGGTGGAAGGAGAGGGGGGAGCTGCGGCTTCGGCGTCCCTCCTCTCGGATAGTGAGGGGAGCGGCGCTTTCCGCTCGGGCTCTCGTCCCGACGAAACGTTTCTTCCCCCGGTTTCTTTTTGAGGGCGAAGCTTTGGGGATGTGGAGACTTCCGCTTCACTCCGAGGCGGGCGCGGCGGAGGAATGAGCGCTACTCGCCAGTCGATACCCGTAATGTGTCTTTTTAGAAGTGAGATTGGGGGCTTTTCCGGAATCTCTTTCGCCAGCGTGAGCAGCGCTGCCGCGCACTGTTTGGGAAGTTGCTCGATAGCGATACGCGCCGCGTTTCTGATGGTGAGTGAACGGTGATCGACGGCCTTCGCTAATAACAGCATATCCACTCGTTCGGGATTCGGCATGGGGGCGAGAAGTGTTGTCGCATACGCCACAACATCCTCTTTGTCAGGGTCGAACGGCGCGTTAATCAGAGTTCTGCACAGCGCCCGCAGCTGGGGTGCTTCAGTTCGCGCTAAGCCTGAGAGGCACCGAGTCACCACGATGGGTTTGTCGCCGTGGGTCGTGGCGAGCATGACTATGGCTTCGTTCTTCTCCTCGGAGGAGAGTGGGGATTCCTCAATTCGGTTTATAGCCTCACGAATAACGATGCCGTCGATAGACGTGCGAGCGCTCTCGATGAGCTCCTGCGTGGTAAGCCTGAGGGTTGTAGAGTGTTGAGCCCGTGCCATGGTTGCTATCCATACGAAACATAATCCGGTACGACGGGGGGATGGAAGGAGCCTGCCCAAAAGCGTGACGCCCCGCAAGCCTCAACGGGCGGTGCTGTAGTCTCTCTGTGCTTTTTAGGGGGATGCGCCGATCGCTATACGCCGAACAATCGGTCCAGAATAATGGCGCACGCGGCTCGCACGGAGAGGTGATTATAGTCAGTGGGTCCATTGATCGGCTTAAGCACGTAATCAGCGCGGGACATCAGCTCATCGCTCATGCCCCAACCGGTGCCGAACATCAGCAGGAACGGTTGCTCCGCTTTATCCATCGTCTCCTTCATGGCTTCGTAGCTGACCCGATCGTCGCCATCTCGCGCTGAGGTCGCGATGAGCTTCGGAAGCATCCCGGTGCGTTGCTCGATCTGAAGGATAGCCTCGTCGAGCTCAGAAACGATAGAGAGTCTGCCGAGGGCATCCTGTCTGTTCGGGTTGTAGGTGGATCCAAATCCGGTGTCCCAATGCTCTTTGATAGTGCGGACGAGAGCCCGAACCGTCTGCGCGGGATGAACCACGAAGAGGCTTTCTGCCCCGTAGGTGCGACAGCTTCGCGAGATATCGTGCGTATCGATGAGGGTGACCGATGTGGTGACGAGACGACCGGTCTTGTCGACCATCTTGTCGTGGAGGAGCGCGACGAAGAAACGTGATGCGGTGCTCATGAGGCTATCTCTTCTTGGATTCGGCTAGGCGACCTGTTTTTGCTTTTGCTTCCTTCAATCTCCACTCGGCGATCGCTTTGTGGTTGCCTGAGAGGAGGACCTCAGGCACGGCCAGTCCTCGATATAGTTCGGGACGCGTGTACTGAGGCGCTTCGACGAGTGACCCGTCGGCGAGGTCTGGCGAGAATGATTCGTGACTCACCGACTCGGCGTTGTGAAGCACTCCCGGACGAAGTCTGAGAGACGCCTCGATAATGAGCATGGCGGGAACCTCGCCCCCCATAACGACGAAGTCGCCCACAGAGATCTCCTCGTCGACGGCGAGGTCAATTGCCCGTTGGTCGATCCCCTCGTATCTCCCACACACGAAGGTGACGGAAGGTCTGTTCGCGAGCTCTCGCGCTTTATGTTGGTCGAATCGAGTGCCGCTCGGCGAGAGGAGAACGACCCATGTGTCCGGGTCTCGTTGTTGGACCGATTCGATTGAGGTGACGAGTGGCTCCGGAAGCATCACCATTCCAGCTCCGCCGCCGTATGGAGAGTCATCGACCTTGTTGTGAGGGGGAAGGGAGTAATCGCGGATGTTCGTGATGGTGGCGTTGAAGAGTCCGCGAGCGATAGCTTTGCCTACGAGGCTTGTCTTGAGAAAGCTCTCAAAGATCTCGGGAAAGATGGTGAGAAGGTTAACGTTCCACACGAGCGCGCACCAATGACATCGTACGATATGAAAAACGCGGTAGTTTCCCTGACAGAAACGTACCGCGTCTTACGTAGAATCTCTGACGAGATTACTTCTTCTTGGACTTAGCCGCGCGAGCCTTACGGGCCTTGCGAGCAGCCTGGGTCTTCTTAACCTGGTGCTCCTCACGAGCCTCAACGAATCCTGGGATCGTGCGCTTGATGATCGAGCGAACAACCAAGGTTGGCTTAGCTCCAGCTTCCATCCACTTCTTAACGAGATCCTCTTTGAGGGTGATACGAGCTGGATTGTTCAGCGTGTTGTACGTACCAACTACCTCAAGGAAACGACCGTCTCTCTTTGCTTGCTTGTCAGCGGCTACGATACGGTACACAGGGGATTTATGTTTCCCAAGTCGAGCGAGACGAAGAACAACTGCCACAGTAACTCCTTAATACGGTTCCAAGAAAATTAGGTGGTGAGCTTACCGAAAAAAGGGGAGTTGGTAAAGGGTACCCCAGTTTTCCTTGGGAACCAAGTGGTGGTGGCGGTTAACACGCTGAATATATTGCGATAGTTCTGCCGATGCTTCGTGGACGTGAACGTGCTCGTGAACGTAAACGTGCACGAAAACGAGCGGGCGACACTCCTAGAGGTTGGCTTTGGGGCAGTCGGTCCTGATTGTCGTGGGTTTGCGGCAGGGGCGAACTTTGTCGTGTACGTTCACGTTTACGAGCACGTGCACGTTCACGTAACGCACGATTTCGGTGCAGCTTTTCGCTTCGGCACTCCCTACCGTTTCCCAAACATCCCGCCAAGGTTACCAAGGCCACCGAGCGGGCCTCCGGCCCCTCCGCCGAAGAGTCCACCAAGACCACCTGGTCCCATCTTCATGAGCTGCTTCATTACTTTCCGCATCTCGACGAACTGCTTCACGAGCTTGTTGACGTCTTCGACCTTCGTTCCCGAACCGAGAGCGATACGGCGACGTCGGCTGCCGTCGAGGATTTCGTGATTGCGTCGTTCTTGTGGGGTCATCGAGAGGATAATCGCTTCGATGCGCTTAAGCTCCGCTTCTTGCTTCTCGGGGTCAACCTGCTTCGCGATCTTGTTGAGTCCTGGAATCATCCCCATCAACGAGGAGATGCTTCCCATTCGCTTTATCATCTTGAGTTGATCGAGGAACTCCTCAAAGGTGAATTGATCTTTCTTGAGCTTCTTCTCAAGCGCCGCGCTGTCCTCAAGTGATACCTGCTCAGCGGCTTTCTCGATCAGCGTAAGGACATCACCCATGCCAAGGATACGGGACGCCATTCTTTCAGGGTGAAACGCCTCAAGCGCGTCGCTCTTCTCGCCAGTTCCGATGAACTTAATCGGCTTTCCTGTTACTGCGCGCATCGAAAGGGCAGCTCCACCGCGAGCGTCGCCGTCAAGTTTCGTAAGGATTAAGCCGGTGAGGGAGAGGGTTTGATCGAAGCCCTGTGCCACATTTACGGCCTCTTGTCCGGTCATGGCGTCCGCGACAAGGAGTGTCTCTGTTGGCATGACGGCCGCGGAGATCTGCTTGAGCTCATCCATAAGCTCGGTGTCGATCTGGAGGCGACCCGCCGTGTCGATAATCAATATGTCGCACATATTCTTGCTCGCGAAATCGCGAGCGCGGATGGCGATATCAACGGGCTTGTCGCCTGGCTGCGTATCGAACACCGGAATATTAAGATTTTTACCGAGCGTTTTGAGTTGGTCGATCGCGGCAGGGCGATAGATATCCGCTGGAACGAGAAGGGGCGACCGTTTGTAGGTATCGCGCAACAAGCGAGCAAGCTTTGATGCGGTTGTTGTCTTACCGGATCCCTGAAGTCCCGCGAGCATGATCACAACGGGAGGGGAGGAGTGAAGGTCGAGGTCGGCGAACTGATCGCCCATCGTACGCTTGAGCTCCTCGTGGACAAGCTTGATAATCTGTTGATCAGGGGTGAGGCTCTTAAGAACCGATTCGCCAACCGCTTGTTCGGTGACCCGCGCGCAGAACTCCTTGGCGACCTTAAAGTTTACGTCCGCCTCCAGGAGCGCCGTCCGCACCTCCTTCATGACAGACTCTACATCGCTTGCGTGAAGTACTCCGCGACCGCGAATTTTTTTGAGGGCACCGTCTATCTTGTCGTGTAGAAAATCAAACATATTGCCAGTGTGCCTGAGAGTGGGGTTGGGTTCAACAAGGACCCTACCGTCTCGGACGGTAAATTTCCGCCTCAAGCACATAACCCCGGGCCGGAGCTTCAACCTCATACCACCCCGAGGTTGGGTACCCTATCGTAAGGGGTTCATTTTTTGAGAAGGTATACACCTTCTCAGACCGGGTGTTTGGAGATCGAAAGATAGCGACCCCATCATCAAGAGCACGCCACTCGGCGGGAGGTGGGTCGTTGTGTGAAGGTGGTGGTACTGTAACCTTATCCGTGAAGGACCGAGGTTTTTCCGGTCGCTCATGCCCGATGGCGAAGGTGTCAGCCTCAAATTGTGGGGGTCGTTCCTTTTCAGGGCGTGGCCCGAGACTTTTCGCGACCTCGTATCGTTCGATAGCGGAAGGAAGCAGTTGCTGGAGGTCCGTTATCCGCTCGTCGTTCGCTGGGTGCGAGGAGAAGAAGGTTGGAATCTCGCCACCCGTGCCTTGTTGACTCATTGTGGTCCACAGACTAATCGCGTTGTGGGGGTCGTAGCCAGCGTCCGCCATGAGAAAGAGGCCGATCTGATCAGCCTCATGTTCCTTGCGCTGGGACTCGGGATTGACGATGAACGCCTTAATCGCCTCTTCCGCTAAGATTGCGGCGATTCCGCTGAGCGCGCCATACGCGCCCTGCACCGCGACCACCTGCCTCGCGACATTTCCTCCCACGCTCGCCATAATCTCACTCGCTTCCTCGGACGGGGTGGGCTGGGTGTGATTCGCGAGAACGTGCCCCATCTCGTGCGCGAGAACGGCGGCGAGCTCCCCATCGTTATTCGCGGTTCGTAACATCCCGGTCCAGACGAAGACGAAATTTCCTCGCGTAGCCGCGGCGTTCACCACGCTATCGCCTCGAAGGACGTAGACGTTCCACGGTGCATCACCGGCGCCGGCGGCGTCCGCCAGTTTGTTTACGATATCACGCACGCGGTTAATTGAATCGTCATCACGGGAGAGGGGGTAGGTTCGTGTGAGTTCGGCGAGTACCTGTTGTCCGTACTGCTCATCCTCCGAGGTGACGTATTCCCCTTTCGGGATCTCACCCGGCGCAACGGGCATCCTTCCCGCTCCACACCCGGTGAGAAGGGTAACGACTATCACCACTATGGGAGCGAGGCGTCGGGAGATCGTCACGAGCTACAGTCCTGGAATAAGCTGTAAGTAGGTCAGAGCGCTCCGCGGGCGACGCTTGCACGTAATCCGCGTGGCCTCAGACACGCTTGAGATGTGGAAACAATCCCACCCCTCATTTCCGAGCTCCCTGAGGCGGTTCTCGAAACCTTCGGCCGGTATTCCCACCTCGGTCTCTACGACTCGGTACTCCCATCGAAAAAGCTTCTCCACCTCCTCCTTTGTGCGCTCCTGGATGACCTCTCCTTGGGGGCCAAGTGCTTGTTGTACCCCTCCGGAGGCTCCTTGAACTCGTCGAGTCACAGTTTCCAGCAGGGAGGAAACGGTGAGGTCATTCGCGCCTGTCGTGGCGGAGGGGGATGGTGATGTGGTCGGAGCGCCATTCGGTGAATCCTTACAGCCGGTTATCGTGAGGATAGCCAGAAGAAGGATGTGTACCTGTATGATTGCGCCAATCCTCCAAAACCCAGTATAGTGCCGCTCTCTCATAGCAACTCTCGTAGAACCCATTAGAAGGAGTATTGTAGTGTCCTATTCAAACGATAGCGGGTCTCGGCACCATATTCCAGCTAACTTTAAACTCCAATTTTCCCAAGAGCGTATCCATAGTCGGGTCAAGGAGCTAGGGGCTGAGATCGACGAGTGGTGTAAGAGCGTCTGGACGGAGTCCCGGACAGACGTGGTGGCTATCCCGGTTCTTCGTGGAGGGGTCTACTTCTTCTCCGACCTCTCCCGCTGCATCACCTCGTCGATTGAGATCGCGCCGGTGAAGACCTCGGCGTACGACGCGGGTACTAACTCCGCCAAGGAGGTAACGGTCGAGCAGTTCGCGGATCCGGTTCAGATTAAGGGACGGGTAGTGCTCGTCGTTGACGATGTGTGCGATTCCGGCCGCACCCTCGAACAACTTGAGAAATCGCTCCTTGAGCGGGGCGCGCGAGAGGTTCGAACGGTAGTTCTCGTGCGGCGTCTTCTTCCTCGACCGACCTTTGTACCGTGCTGGGTAGGCTTGGAGTACTCGGGTCCGGAATGGTTTGTTGGGTACGGCATGGATGATAACGAGCGGTACCGCAATCTTCCCGACGTTTACGTTATCGGACGGAACGAGTAGTGATGGCCGCTGATAACACCGCACACGTGGGTGGCGATGGAGAGGTCTCGCGAGAGGTCGACTACGTCGTGGACATCCAGCACCTCGCCAAGGTGTTCAAGCGAAAGACCAGAGCGGTTAATGGATATACCACCTTCAAGCAGGCGCTCCTCTCCCGTCTTAAAGGTCGGCAAGGGGCGGAGGAGAGGGTTGAAGAGCCCGTCACCGTTGGCATCAAAGATCTTACGATTCGCATCCCGCGTGGGGCCTCTATCGGTTTGATCGGGAGGAACGGATCGGGGAAGTCGACCTTCCTCAAATTGATCACCGGAATTTATAAACCAACGAGCGGCGTGGTGAATGTGCGGGGACGGATCGCCGCGCTTATCGAACTTGGCGCGGGCTTTCACCCCGACTTCACGGGACGGGAGAATCTTGTGCTCGCCGGCATCATGCATGGGCTTACCCGAGAGGAGATTAACGCTCGGTTTGACGATATCGTTCGTTTCGCTGAGCTTGAGCACGTGATCGACGATCCGGTCAGGACGTACTCCTCCGGCATGTTCATGCGTCTTGGATTCAGTATCGCGATTCACACCGATCCCGATATCCTTTTGGTCGATGAGGTACTCGCCGTTGGTGACGCTGGCTTCGTCGCGAAGTGTAAGGATCGTATCGCTGAGCTCCGTCGCGCGGGGAAGACGCTCATCTTGGTAACACACGACCTCGACGCCGTTGAGCGGTGGTGCGATGAGGCGATCTGGCTTCACAAGGGTGAGGTGAAGGATCGTGGTAATCCTCGCCGCGTGATCGACGCCTATCGCCACCATATTGAGGTGCAAGAAGAGGGAACCCTCCTCGAGGAGGACGGCGTTCAAGGCCAGGGAGCGTCAACCGTTGAACCCGTATCGGAAGGCCGTCAGCCTTCTCGATGGGGGAGTCGAGAGGTCGAGATCACTCACGTTTCTCTCATAGGCGCTGATGGAGGTGAGAAGCGGGTACTCCATCCCGAGGACGGCGCTCGAGTTCGAATGTCCTATACCGTTCATGGCGTTCATGAGGATCTCGTGTTTGGTGTTGGGATTACTCGCGTGGATGGTTTGAGTGTTTTCGGAACGAACACGGATATCGATCGTGTTAAGCTTCCAGCGGTTGGTTCAACGGGGATCGTTGAATGCGAGATCCCTCGCATCGGATTGGTTGAGGGTTCGTATACGTTCGATGTGGCTGTTCACCGCACTGATGGGTATCCGTACGATTATCACAAGAACGCGGTCCATTTTTCTATTCGCTCTGACAAGCGAGAGGTTGGAGTGTCGTCGCTTTCACGCGCATGGGTTGTCGATGGAGTGAGGTGCTCATGCTAGGCAGTGTGAAAGAGGTGTGGCAGTTCCGAACCCTCGTGGGGGCGCTTGTGCGCAGGCACATCGCGACTCGATACCGGGGGTCTCTCTTTGGATTTCTCTGGTCACTGCTCAACCCGCTCTGTCTCATGGCGGTGTATACCCTCGTGTTCTCCTACTACATGCGTTTTAATGGAGGGCCGCACTATCACCTGATGGTGTTCGCGGGGCTGCTGCCGTGGATATGGACGAGTAGCTCTCTCATGGAGGGGACGGCGTCTTTGGTGAATAGCGGACATCTGATCACGAAGTCGCTCTTTCCTCCTCAAGTTCTTCCAGTCGTTAGTGTGACCGCGGCGATGGTTCACTTCCTCCTCGCGTTGCCGATACTCGCGATTTTCTCGCTCGCCGCCGGTGTACCCGTCTCGTGGACCTGGCTGGTGGTTCCCTTCATTGTGGGGCTGCAGGCGATCTTCTTAACCGGAATTGTGCTCGGTTTGAGCGCGCTCAACGTGTTCTTTCGCGATGTGCAGCACCTCGTTGGCAATTTTTTAACCCTGCTCTTCTTCCTCTGCCCGGTGGTCTATCCGGTGTCGGTGGTACCGGAGCGGTTGAGGTTTCTCGTTACCTACAATCCCTTCGCGGCGTTGACCCAGTTTTACCAGGAGCTCCTCGTTCAGGGGGTTCTTCCAAGCGCCGGAGCGGTTCTCTACGTATCGGCGATGTGCGTTGTTGTTG
>JBIJBE010000036.1:0-39645 GCA_044345405.1 Bdellovibrionota bacterium | reverse complement strand
TTGCGAATCGCAGACGCCTATCGCAGAACGCGAACACATGGCGCGCAGGAATGCGCGCCCTCCGATGTTACGACCCGCACAACCGGAGGGCGACCATTCCTGGTCGCCAGAATATTTCGAATCGCAGACGCCTATCGCAGAACGCGAACACACGGCGCGCAGGAATGCGCGCCCTCCGATGTTACGAGTCCCGCAACCGGAGGGCGACCATTCCTGGTCGCCAGAATATTTCGAATCGCAGACGCCTATCGCAGAACGCGAACACATGGCGCGCAGGAATGCGCGCCCTCCGATGTCACGACCCGCACAACCGGAGGGCGACCATTCCTGGTCGCCAGAATATTTCGAATCGCAGACGCCTATCGCAGAACGCGAACACACGGCGCGCAGGAATGCGCGCCCTCCGATGTCACGGGGCGCACCGGGGCATGGACGAATGTTTTTCGGCGCCTACTTACTCAACGCATCACACGAACAAAACAGGTTCCTGTCGCCATACACGCCGTCGATGCGTCCGACGGCTGGCCAGAACTTGTTCTCTTTGGTCCATGGAGCGGGGAACGCCGCAAGCTCGCGTGAGTAAGGGCGATCCCAGGTGTCGCTGACGACGACCGCTGTGGTGTGTGGTGACTGCTTGAGTGGATTGTTCGTCTTATCGAACTCACCCTTCGCGATCTTGCGAACCTCTTCACGGATCATCTTGAGCGCGGTGATAAATCTATCGAGCTCCGCCTTTGACTCACTCTCCGTCGGCTCAACCATCAGTGTGCCCGCTACTGGCCACGACACGGTTGGGGCGTGGAAGCCGTAATCCATCAGGCGTTTCGCGACATCCTCTACCTCAATCCCCGCCTCAGTCTTTAAGGCGTTCAGGTTCAAGATGCACTCGTGCGCGACGAGGCCGGCTGACCCACGGTAGAGAACCGGATAATCGTTCTCTAATTCATGCGCGATGTAGTTCGCGGAGAGGATCGCTATCTTGGTCGCCTCAGTGAGTCCGTCCCCTCCCATCATCGCCATATACATCCACGAGATAGGCAAAATGCTCGCCGAACCCCATGGAGCCGCCGAGATCGGGCCTACACCATGCTTATGCCCAATTTCCACAACTGGATGGTTTGGAAGGAACGGCGTCAGGTGCTTCGCGCAACAGATCGGTCCCATTCCTGGCCCACCACCACCGTGTGGGATACAGAAGGTTTTGTGAAGGTTGATGTGGCACACATCAGCGCCGAACTCGCCCGGAGCCGAGACTCCCACGAGCGCGTTCAAGTTCGCGCCGTCCATGTACACCTGACCACCACGGGAGTGAATGATCTCACACGCCTTCTTAATACCTTCCTCAAACACTCCGTGTGTCGATGGATAGGTAACCATGAGCGCGGCGAGGGTATCCTTGTGAGCCTCTGCCTTCGCCTCAAGGTCAACGAGATCCACGTTCCCGTGCGCGTCACACGCCACGGTCACAACCTCCATTCCCGCCATCACAGCGCTCGCTGGATTCGTTCCATGCGCTGATTTCGGAATTAAACAGATCGTGCGCTTCGAATCGTTTCGGCTCGCGTGATACGCCCGAATAACAACAAGTCCCGCGTACTCACCTTGCGATCCAGCGTTTGGCTGCAGCGAGCATCCATCAAATCCGGTGATCTCACACAACGAGCGCTCGAGGTCGGTGAACATCTCTTCGTACCCAGCGCGGTGACGCGCTGGAGCGAATGGATGAAGTGCGCCGAACTCTGGCCACGTGACCGGAAGCATCTCTGAGGTCGCGTTCAACTTCATCGTGCATGATCCAAGCGGGATCATCGAGAAGCCAAGGGACAGATCGCGAGACTCAAGCTTTCGCACGTACCGAAGGAACTCGGTCTCTGAGTGATAGCTGTTAAAGACCGGATGCTGAAGGTAATCAACCTCACGCTTGAGGGATGCTGGAATGTGCGATTGAGCGCCTGAAACAGCGGCTTCACACTCGGCTCTCGTTACCTTGAGCCCGAGCGCGGTGGCGACGGCAAGGAGATCATCGATCCCCTTCCCTTCATCGAAGCTCACACCCACCCGCGAATCCGAAACGACTCGAACGAGAATGCCTTGCGCCTCTGCCGCCTCAGCGAGCGCCTGCGCCTTTTTCGCGCCGACCTCAACGACAACGGTGTCAAAGAACGAGGAGTTAGTGACCTTCAATCCCCCCTTCGCGCACAACGACACAAACGCCGATGTCAGCGAGTGAACGCGCTCAGCGATCTTTCGCACACCCTTTGGCCCGTTATACACCGCGTACATGCTCGCCATAACGGCGAGGAGCACCTGCGCTGTACAGATGTTGCTCGTCGCTTTCTCACGACGGATATGTTGTTCGCGGGTCTGCAGCGAGAGACGAAGCGCTGGCTTCCCCGAGGAATCCTTGGAAACGCCGATAAGACGTCCCGGCATGCTGCGCTTGTATTCATCTTTGGTCGCGAAGAACGCGGCGTGTGGACCACCGAAGCCCATCGGCACACCGAATCGCTGCGCGGAACCAACGACGATATCAGCGCCCTGCTTTCCTGGAGGCGTGAGAACTGTGAGCGCGAGAAGATCGGTTGCGACACACACGAGTACTCCCGCTTCGTGCGCCTTGGCGCATAAGCCCGAAAGATCTCCGATCTCACCGAACGTATCAGGATACTGTACGAGACACCCTACGGTATCAGCCGAGAATTGGAACTTGTCTGGTGAAGCGACCGTTACCTTCACACCAAGCGCCTCAGCGCGGGTCGCCACAACAGCGAGGGTCTGCGGATGAACGGAATCAGAAACGAGGTATTCGTGAACGGCGCTTTCGCCCTTCGCCTTGGATGTTACCGCAATCGACATCGCCATCGCTTCCGCCGCGGCTGTTCCCTCATCGAGGAGCGAGGCGTTTGAGATCTGCATGCCGGTGAGGTCCATCACCATCGTCTGGTAGTTAAGGAGCGCCTCTAAGCGCCCTTGCGCGATCTCCGCTTGGTACGGTGTGTACTGCGTATACCATCCTGGGTTCTCAAGGATGTTACGTTGAATGACCGGGGGAGTGATGCAGTCGTAGTACCCCATACCGATGAACGAGCGAGCGATCGTGTTCTTTGACGCGACACCTTTGAGACGCTCAAGCGCCTCGTACTCAGAGAGGGCAACCGGAAAGCGGGAGAGCGAGAGGGGCTTGGCGCGTCGCACAGACGGCGGAACGACATCGTGAATAACCTCATCGAGGGTCTTTTTTCCGAGGGTCGCGATCATCGCGCGCACCTCATCGGCGTTCGGACCGATGTGGCGTTGCGGGAACTCGGAAGCTCCGAAGCCGGTTCTTGCCTTTACTGCGCTCTTTTCAACATCCTGGTTCATCTTCTCTGCCAACATGATTGCCTAGTGGTAATGCTCTTTCAAAGTCGGGTGCGGTTCGGTCGTTGTCTTACTTCCCAACGAGCTTCTTATATTCTTCCGCCGACATCAGACCTGCAAGCTCACCCTCAGAAACGCCGGAGAGCTTTACGATCCAACCGTCACTGTATGGAGTTCGGTTGATGAGTCCTGGGTCATCAGCGAGCGCGTCATTTCGCTCAGCGACCGTACCAGCTACGGGTGAGTATACATCGGAAGCGGCTTTGGTCGACTCAACAACGCACAAAGTGCCATGCGTGGCGACGGTCTTTCCTACGGCGGGGAGGTCAACGAACACGAGATCGCCAAGCTCAGATTGCGCGAACTCTGTGATCCCTACGATAACCTTGTCACCCTCAATACGTACCCACTCGTGGTCTTTCGTGTATTTACACTCGTTTGGAAATTCCATGGTTAGTCTCCTTTACTTTGAACGTTTATAAAAAGGTAATTGAACTACATGACCAGCTATCGGGCGACCTCGAACAACGAAGGTGAGCTTCGTGTCGAGGGGGGCGTATGGGGTTTCAACGAACGCCATGCCGAGCGCTTTGTTGACCGTTGGTGTCTTCGTACCACTCGCGACGACACCGATCTCTTTTCCATCAAGTGTGCTCACGAGATCGCCCTGTCGAGCGATACCCGCTTCATCGAGATGGAATCCGACGAGCTTCTTTGGAAGACCAGCGTCTCTCAGCTTGAGGAGCGCATCTCTTCCGATGAAATCGCCCTTATCGAACTTCACAATCCATCCAAGTCCACTCTCAAGCGCGGTGATATCCTCGGCGAGTTCATGGCCGTGCAGCGGAAGCGCGGCCTCAAGACGGAGCGAATCACGCGCGCCGAGACCACACGGAAGAACGCCAAGAGCGGCGCCGTGCTCAAGCAAAAGTCGCCACAAATCGCCCGTTTTTTCAGCTTTTACGAAGATCTCAACTCCATCCTCGCCGGTATATCCGGTACGGGCGACGATCACAGGAGAGCCCAAGATCTCACACTCAACGAAGTGGAAGTATTTCAGCGTTGATAGGTCCGCTCCCGCTACCAGTGGTGTTACGAGCTCAATCCCACGGGGACCTTGCACCGCGATCTGCCCGTATTCGGCGCTCGCGTTCACGATCTTCGCGTCGGTTGGATTGTGTTTCGTGAGCCACTCGAAATCTTTATCCGCGTTTGAGGCGTTCACGCAGATAAGGAATCGCGCTTTGTCGCATCGGTAGATGATGATGTCATCAACGACACCACCTTGCTGATTGAGAATCGCGCTGTAGTGCGCCTTCCCATCATAGAGCGAGCTCACCTTGTTACAGGTCATGTGCTCAAGCGCTTTCTCAGCGTTAGGACCGGTGACCCATATCTCTCCCATGTGACTTACATCGAAGAGCCCGACTCGCTCACGAACGGCTACGTGCTCAGCGACTACTCCAGAGTACTGCACCGGCATCTGCCAGCCAGCGAACTCAACGATCTTTCCACCAAGGCGAAGGTGCTCGTCGTACAGAGGGGTTTTCTTCATGCTATTAATCCATGCTTCCGCTTAAAATTTTGCAGGGTATTCGAGATGAGCATCGCTACCGTCATCGGCCCAACGCCACCTGGCACCGGAGTGATAGCTGAGCTCACTGGCGCGACATCATCGTAATCAACATCACCACAGAGCTTACCGTCAGAGAGACGATTGATACCCACATCAAGCACGATCGCTCCCGGCTTCACGAAATTCTTTTTGACGAGTCGAGGGACACCGACCGCGGCAACGAGCACATCAGCCTCTCGGCACACCGCCGGAAGATCTGGGGTCTTTGAGTGCGCGAAGGTCACCGTCGCGTTTCGCTCAAGGAGGAGGAACCCCATCGGCTTACCAACTAGTTGAGAACGTCCTATCACAACGGCCTTCTTGCCTGCGAGTGACGCCGCGGAAAGATCGGCCAAGGTCGTCGTATCGGTGAGCGTTACGTTCGACATCGCGAGGTCGAGCATCGTCATCACACCAAGGGGCGTGCATGGACGGGGCGCTGGAGCGCCTTGCAAGAGGAGTCCTTGATTCATCGGATGCAATCCATCGGCGTCCTTCTCAGGAGCTATCATCCGAACGAACTCGGCGCCATCGAGTGGCGCCGGAAGTGGGAGCTGTAAGAGGATGCCATCAACGAGCTCGTTGTTGTTGTATCCCTGAATCACCGCGGCGAGCTCCTCCTTTGTGGTGGAGGCCGGCAGATGCGAGTCGAAGGTGACGAGCCCACACTCCTTCGCGAATCTGTGCTTTGAGGCGACGTACGTTTTTGAGGCGGGGTTCTCACCAACAAGGATTACGGCAAGACCAGGCGCACGGCCGACTTTCTTGGTGACAACAGCGGCCTCGGCAGCCACCGAGCGACCAACAGTACGCGACAATGTCTTTCCATCGAGAATTTTTGGACGGTGCGATGCGCCACCCCCCGCGGGGAATTCGGGAGAGAGCTTAGCGCTTGGGAGCCCTGAGTAGGACATGAGTAACCCCCTTTAGTAGGTGAAGGTTGCAGCCCCGTTTTTATAGTAAAGGGGGGAGGTGAAGTAAACCCAAGTCTCTGTTTTACGAACAAAATTTCACCAGCTAAGGAGAATGCGCAATTTCTGAATTCCGAGTGTGTTGAGCGACAAAGTGATCTTTACCAATGCGCGCTCACTGCTCTATGCCTTACCATGGTGGTAACACAGCTACAGTACCGGAGAGGCATATGCGTATCGGTGTCCCGAGGGAGCGAAAGACCTTAGAGAAACGAGTAGCGATCACGCCGCACGGCGCCCGCGAGCTTGTCGAACGGGGGCACGTGGTCTTAATCGAAACCGGGGCAGGCGTCGGATCGTCGTTTTCTGACGCCGCGTACCAACAGGTGGGATGCGAGATCGTTCCCACCCTCGCTGATGTCTGGGGGAGAGCGGAGCTTCTCGTGAAGGTAAAGGAGCCGGACGAGAGCGAGTTCCAATACTTTAGGCCAGACCTCATACTCTTTGATTACCTGCACTTAGCGAGTTTACCCAAGGTTGCGGACGCGCTCCTTCGCTCAAAGATAACGGCGTTTGCATATGAAAACCTTGGAACATCGGAAGGGAGACTCCCTTTGCTCGAACCGATGAGCGAGGTTGCCGGAAAGCTCTCGGTGCTTAACGGCTCATACTACCTTCTCTCCCAGAACGGAGGCCGAGGGGTTTTACTTGGCGGTGCGACCGGAAGCCCAGCGGCGAAGGTCGTTATCATCGGAGCCGGAATCGCCGGACAAGCGGCTTGCGCGACCGCGGTCGGTATGGGAGCTCACGTTACCGTCGTGGATATCAGCAAGGAGAAGCTCGCCTACATCACCAAGAAGTTCGGTGACGTGGTGCACACCGTCGTGTCGACACCGCAGTCCTTAGCGGAGAGTTGTAAAGACGCGGATCTCCTTATCGGCGCGGTACTCGTCCCAGGAGCCGCGACACCTCGCATCATTACGCGCGAGATGATTCGAACGATGGGACCGCAAGCGGTCTTTGTCGACATCAGCATCGACCAAGGGGGATGCGCCGAGACCAGCAAACCAACCACGCTCGATAATCCGGTGTATGAGGTGGATGGAGTGATACACTACGGCGTGTGCAATATGCCGGCGCAGACACCGAGGACGTCGACCTTTGCGCTCACCACAGCGACACTTCCGTACATCAAAGAGATAGCCGACAACGGACTCGCGAAAACGCTCGCGACGAGCGCCGCGATGCAGAGCGCGCTTACCTGCTGTAATGGACTTCTGACCAATCGTCCGACGGCAGACGCGTTGCACAAGGAGTTTACGCCGGTGGAGCGGGTGGTGCAGGTGTAGGGCGCACGGCGGGAGGGCGACCATCCTCAATCACCGAAAATGGCACGAATCGCAAACGGATTTACCCTTACGCAACACGGCGGTCAGGAATGACCGCCCTCCCAATACACGGGCTCGCACCAAGGGAGGGCGAGCATTCCTGCTCGCCGAAAGGTTGCGTACCTCGATAACACCTTCGCCTCTTGTAAAACGGCGGTCAGGAATGACCGCCCTCCCGTATAACGGGTCGCAATTTGGACGACGCTTACCTACGACGCCGCCACATCCAAAAACACCCGCGTAGCGAACGCCTCAATGAGCTCCGGAACACCCTCTCCAGTCACACTGGAGATTACGGCGACCTCGAAGCCACGATCTTTGAATCGCTTCTTGAAGTGCTCGACGCGCTCTTCAGAGGATACGGAATCTTTCTTGGTGAGAACCACGAGCTGCTTACGAGACGCGAGCTCCTCTGAGAACTCTTTCAGCTCGTGATTGATAGCATCGAAGAGCTGCTCGAGATCTGACTCTGTACCATCCTCCTCAAGATGCGTGAGGTCGAGGAGATGCGCGATGATCTTTGTGCGCTCAACGTGCTTAAGGAAACGGATTCCGAGCCCCTTTCCTTCACTCGCGCCCGGGATCAATCCTGGAATATCAGCGACCACGAAGGAACGACCCCCCTTCGCTTGCACCACTCCGAGATTCGGAACGAGCGTCGTAAATGGATAATCCGCGATCTTTGGTCGCGCGGCGGAAATACGAGAGATGAGCGTAGATTTTCCAGCGTTCGGAAATCCAACGAGCCCCACGTGCGCCACAAGTTTAAGCGAGAGCTTATAAGAACCGTGCTCGCCCTCCTCGCCAGGTTGTGCGTGCTCAGGAGCTTGATTCGTGGAGGTCTTGAAGAATGAGTTCCCCTTTCCTCCTCGACCACCCTTCGCGATGATGAACTCCTTTCCGATCTCATCGAGGTCGACAACGAGGTCGCCAACCTCCTGAGTCTCAGGATCGTACTGAAGAACTTGGGTACCCACGGGAAGCTTAACGACAACATCCTGTCCCGCTGGTCCGTCCTTACGGGCACCACTTCCAGGCTTTCCATCGCTCGCCTTCCACTCAGGTTGGAACTTGAAATCGAGCAGGGTCTGCACACTCGAATCGGCGCGTAAAATCACGGATCCACCGCGACCACCGTTACCACCATCCGGTCCACCAAGGGGAACGAACTTCTCGCGACGGAAGCTCCGCGCTCCAGCGCCACCCTTTCCGGCGATAACATCTATGACTGCTTCATCGATAAACTTCATAATTCGAACCCGGCAGACTTATAAACAAAAAGAGGAGCCGGGCATTATGCACCGAACTCCTCTCTTTTACACGTAACCCGTCACAGAGTGACGGCTATTCACCTTACGCAGCCGGAAGAGGCTTAACGTGGATGAGGTGTCTGAGTCCCTTCTTGAACTCAACGATACCGTCAGTGAGAGCGAAGAGCGTGTAATCACGGCCGGTACCTACGTTGTCACCAGCGTGATAGGTGCTTCCACGTTGACGAACGAGGATATTCCCCGCGCGAACAACTTCACCACCGAACTTCTTAACACCGAGGCGCTTTCCTGCGCTGTCTCGTCCGTTTCTGGTACTTCCTACCGCTTTCTTATGTGCCATGACATCACCCTAAATTTTCAAATCTCTGTGTATTAGAGGGAAACACTCTCGATAACGATCTCGCTCTTGTTTTGGCGATGACCTTGCTTCTTTGTGTAACCGCCCTTAAGACGCTTCTTGAAGATGATTACCTTCTTGTCTCGCTTGTGAGCGACAAGACGTCCCGTAACCGTTACGCCGAGGCCCGCGCCATCAGCCGCAAGGATCTTGATCTCACTTCCGCCGGTCTTTCCAGCCATGAGAACGTCAGAGAACGTGATCTTGTCACCAGGGTTGCCTTCGACAGTGTCGATCGAGATCTTCGTTCCAGGGCTAACCTTGTACTGCTTGCCCGCTGTGCGAACGATCGCGAATACCTTCGGCTCCTCAACTACTGCAGCTTCTACTTTCTTTGCCATACCGCTTACACCTTCACCGGTTACAACTTCACTTAAGTTGAAAACTTTTTTCTGTCCCCTACTTTTCAACTCCTCTTCGGTGGGCTCTCTCCTAAGACTTTTAGCCGCTTAGGTAATCCGGGCCTCGCCCCTTCTTTCTCAGGGAAAGATTTAGCGCCAACAGAGCAAATAGGCTCTTGGCTATAAATCCCTGAAAGTATTAGAGTCAGGAAACAAGAGCAGGTAAGATACCTATCTGCGATAGGAAAAGCAAGGCGAAGAGCCCATTACTAAGGGTTTCAAAGTTGCTATAGTCCTAGAACATCCAAGGACTGTCAGAGAAAGGATTCTGGGTAGTACGACATGCGAGGAGACGGGTTCGTAATAGCTGTTATCGAAGACGAAGAGCTCATTCGGAAAAGCCTCGTCATGAACCTCGAACTCGAGGGCTTCAAAGTGCTCACCGCCGCTGATGGAGAAGAGGGCGTAAGCCTTGTAAATCAGCAAAAACCTGACCTCATCATCATGGACGTCATGATGCCCCGCAAAGATGGGCTTCAGGCGTGTCGAGAGCTCCGCATGGCGGGCATCTCAACTCCTCTCATTCTTCTCACCGCACGTAGCACAGAGGTAGATAAGGTACTCGGCCTCGACCTCGGCGCGGATGACTATCTCGCCAAACCCTTTGGAATGCTTGAACTTATCGCCCGGGTCAAGGCACTTCTCCGGCGAATTCAACGGGTTACATCAATCGACGAGATCAAGTTCTCTGACGTGGTCGTAGACTTTAAGGCATACCGCGCTCTCAAGAACCAGGAGCCGATCGAGCTCTCCGCTCGAGAATACCGTCTCCTGCGCTACCTCGTATCCAAGCAGGGCTCTGTGGTGACACGAGACGAGCTCCTCGATGAGGTGTGGGGATACAACTCCTATCCGACGACTCGCACAGTGGATAACCACATCGCTCGCCTTCGCCAGAAGATCGAGTCGAACATCGACGAACCACAGCACATCCTTACGGTGCATGGGGTGGGGTACAAGTTCGTCGCGTAACTAGCTGAACACAGGCAGATGGTCTTTTTCAGCCCTCTCGACGAGCGAGAGTTCTGTGGATTTTTTTACAATTCCAGCGACCATACAAACCTAGTAATAACAGAATATTAGGTCAGTCCGGCCTAAAAAATGTCATCCTCCTGTCAAAAATTTGTAACAAATTTGCACCGTTTTCTGAGAAGAAGAATCAAATAGAGGAGAACGACGCAGGAACTGTCGCTGTCGAGGTTGCTCATAGGTTTTACGGGCTGCGGTTTAAGCCCACGCTGGATAGGAAGAGGTTGTGGCTGTCAGTCCTTACTTAGTGGCTAAGAAGTAGAAGAACTATCCCTTACCGAAGGACCCTCGCGATGAACGACAATAATACTTTCAAATCCGATAAGAACACACAGAACAACGAGATGCTTGATTGCAAAGATGTGATCGCACGCCTAGGGGATTACACAGATAACGAACTTCCCGTTTCAGAGCGCATCGCGATGGAAGATCATTTTGATGAGTGTCCAGAGTGCGCCGCCTTCCTTGCCTCCTACACACATGTTGTCGTCAGCGCCGCGGAGCTTCGCGAGCCAGAGCAACCGATCTCAGTCGATGTTCAAAATCGCCTTCGCGCCGCGCTCAATAAGAGATTGGGAATTGATCTTCCGTTGATTGCGTAACCGATCACGCATCACCAAATTTACAACAAACCGCAACACGGCGGTCAGGAATGACCGCCCTCCCGAATCTCGGGTCGGCACGTCGGGAGGGCGACCGTTCCCGGTCGCCGAAATGTTTCATATCGGATGCATTCTTCGCCACACGCAACACGGCGGTCAGGAATGACCGCCCTCCCGGATCTCCGGTCGGCACGTCGGGAGGGCGACCGTTCCCGGTCGCCGAAATGTTTCGTATCGGATGCATTCTTCGCCACACGCAACACGGCGGTCAGGAATGACCGCCCTCCCGATCTGGAATCGCCCTCATACCCTGCTCCAAACAGTTGACCCCTCGCCCCCCGCTTCGTAACCTCCGTGCATGACGCAACCGCACGAAACCACCTACCTCATCGATGGCTCTGGCTACATCTTCCGCGCCTTCTACGCGATTCAACGCTTGAGCACCAAGGATGGCTTTCCAACGAACGCGCTCTTCGGGTTCCTCAAGATGGTGTTGAAGACCATCGCCACGGCGAATTCATCCAAGGTTGCTATTATTTTCGACGCGGGGCGAAAGACCTTCCGCAACGAGCTCTACCCCGAATACAAAGCGAATCGAGAGGAGTGTCCACCCGAGCTCGTGCAGCAGATGCCCTATTTCCGAGAGCTCTCTAAAGCAATCGGACTTCCCGTGCTCGAGGCTCCTGGCTATGAGGCGGACGACATCATCGCGACCCTTACCGCGAAGCTCGTAGCGCAGAAAAAAGATGTCGTGATCGTCTCAGGTGACAAAGACCTCATGCAGCTTGTGAACGACCACGTCACCATCTGGGATACGATGAAGGACAAGCACTACAAAGCGCCGGAGGTAGTGGAGAAGTTTGGAGTAGGCCCAACGCAGGTCACAGAGATCCTCGCCCTTACGGGAGACACGTCAGACAACGTTCCCGGCGTTGATGGCGTCGGTCCAAAGACCGCCACGCAACTTATCGTCAAATATCACGATGTCGAAGGGGTGATCTCGAACATCGATGCGATCAAGAACGACGCCGAGATCCGTAATCGTAAAAAGATCGCGGAGACTATTGAGGCGAACCTCGATCAGCTTCGACTCTCGCGCAGACTCGTTGAGGTCGATAGCAAGGTTCCCCTCCAAGAGATCTCAGGGGACGGCGATAACATCGACGAACTCCTCTCGAAGCGTGACGTTGACGCCGAGCACCTCGGAGAGCTCTTTAATCGCTTCGAATTCACCACGCTCTTCAAAGAGTTCAAAAACATCCTCGGCGCCGCCGCTCGTCCTAAAACAAGCGAAAACTACACCTATAAAACGATCCTCGCCGCCGACTTCCCACTGTGGTGCGAGGAGTTTCTTCAACAGAAAGATTTCGCCTTCGATTTAGAGACCACCGCGCTTGAGATTCACAACGCCGATATCGTCGGGATCTCCGTGTGCTGGGACGACAAGACCGCGTACTACATTCCAGTTGGACACAAGGACGCCGAAGGACAGGTTGCGTGGAGGACCTTCGTCGAAAACACAGAGCGTCACTTCGCGAATCCAGAGGTCAAGAAGAGCGGACAAAACATCAAGTACGACATCAGCATCCTTGAGTTACACGGCCTCGCCGTGGACGGGGTAGCGTTCGACACGATGGTGGCGGCGTATCTGCTGAACCCTGATAGTCGAAGCTTTAACCTTACCGCGCTCGCCGAGGAGTTCTTGAACCTCCCCGTGATCGAGTACGATGAGGTCACGGATGGCGCGGAGAAATTCTCGGGCGTATCGATCGATGCTGCGACCCAATACGCGTGCCAAGACGCGCACTACGCGTGGCTCTTAAAGGGCATCCTCGGACCCCGTCTTGAGGAGGAGGGACTCACCAAAGTATTTGAGCAGCTTGAGGTTCCACTCGTTCCCGTGCTCGCTCGCATGGAACGCGAGGGCGTAAAGGTAGACGCCAAAACTCTCGAATCGATGTCCGCTCAATTCGCGACCCAGCTCGCGGAGCTTGAGAAGCAGATCTACGCGCACGCGGGACAGGAGTTCAACATTAACTCCACCAAACAGCTCGCTGAGATCTTCTTCGACAAACTCGGGATTTCGACCAAGGGAGTAAAGAAGACAAAGACCGGCTTCTCAACCGATTCGTCCGTGCTTGAGAAGTTGGCGGAGATACATCCACTTCCGGCGATCATCCTTGAGTACCGCTCGTTACACAAATTGAAGTCGACCTACACCGACGCGCTCGCGCAGGTCATCAATCCAAAAACGGGACGTGTTCATACCCGACTCAATCAAACCATCACCAGCACCGGTCGACTCTCGAGCTCTGACCCGAACCTACAGAACATCCCCGTTCAGAGTGAGGCGGGGCGACGCATCCGTTCCGCGTTCGTTCCAGAGCCAGGAAAGATCTTCATCGCGGCCGACTACTCTCAAATCGAGCTTCGACTCCTCGCGCACCTAAGCGGCGACAAGAACATGATCGCGGCCTTCAACGCGGGCACCGACATTCACGCCAACACCGCCCGTGAGATCATGGGGCTCGGCGCGTTTGATGAGGTGTCGGATGAGATTCGAAGGATCGGTAAGACGATTAACTTCGGCATCGTGTACGGCATGGGGGCGTTCCGACTCAGTCGAGAGCTTGGCATACCCGTTCATCAGGCGACCACCTACATCAACAATTACTTCGCTCGGTATCCGCGCGTGAAGGAGTACTTCGCGAAGCTTGAGGACGCGGCGATGTCGAACGGAGAGGTTCAAACCATCTACGGACGAAAGCGTGTTATCAGCGCCATCGACACGAGCGGTCGTGATTCAGGCTTCGCGATGCGGGCCGCCATTAACGCCCCACTCCAAGGCTCCGCCGCGGATATTATAAAGCTCGCGATGATTAAGGTTGATTCGATGCTCCGTTCATCTGGGCTCGATGCGAAACTTATCTTGCAAATTCACGATGAACTTTTGATTGAAGCGACCGATAGAGGGGCGAGCGAGAACGAGCAGTTGATGCGATCCGTCCAAGAAGCGATGGAAGGCGTTATGCAGCTCTCAGTACCGCTGAAAGTTGACGCTGGAAGTGGAAAGACCTGGACCGAAGCGCAGGCGTAAGGACAACCGAACGGAAAACAAAATGAGCCGAGGGCTAGTAGTGGCCTCGGCTCCTTTTTTCGGTGTTAGTGACAGGAGTGCCCAGCCTTATCCGCGGCGGGAGCTCCATGAGCATCACCACAAGTGCATCCCTCACCACCCTTATGGCTGTTACATCCTTCACAGGAGCAACTTGATGATGGGCATGTGCACTCATGTCCACACGCTGCCTTCTCAGGAGAGGGCTTCGCGCCGGTCGAACACGCCACAAAACTAGCCGCGCACACGAGAGCAAGAAGAGTTCGAGTAATCATAGGTACCTCTGACATAGAATGGTCGAATCTGACCGAATCAGTATACCACCTCCTCACGATCAGACCGCAAGGGCGCAAATCTCCACGCCCCCCTCTGGGCGGTAGGGTATCCTCGTACCTGTTCGGTTGAAGCTCGCCACTTTTTCCTTCACAAACATATCTTGCTCGACTACCTTTCTAGCGGTTCGCGCTCTCCCCCATGTGTTGAACGACGAACTATGACTTTGTCGCGGGAATCATGAATCCAGATACATCTCAGGAGCACGCCCCTCCGCAACATCCGCACCGAACAAGCTCCGCGGTTTTCGGTATCTCCGCCAAGCTGGAGCAGGAGCAATTTCAGGCGAGACAACAGTATCTCGAATTCGCCGGCAAGCAGGATCAGGTACGACTTATCCGTTCGGCAACTGACCCAGTTCACGGCATCGACCTCAATCGCGGCAATCCTCTGCACAGACCGATCATGGACCTCATGGATACCCCAGCGATCCAGAGGATGAAGAAGATCGGACAGCTCTCAACGGCATATTGGGTCTACCCCGACGCGCTGCAACCCCGATTCGGTCATGTCCTCGGTTCGGCCTGCCTGACTGCCGACATCTTGGAAAACATCAGCTACAACGTAAGCCCTAAACTCCGCGCTGAGATCGCCGAGTGGGGTCCAGCTGTTGTGGCGTTCGCAATGACACACGATATCGGACACATCGCGCCGGGATCACACGTCGCGCATCGGGTGTGGTTTCCAGGACAAGCGGACGCCCACGAGGCGATGTCCCATCAACTCATAAAGAGCGACCCCGGCTTTCGCTCCGCCCTGGAGCGATGCCTCGGCATCGAGGGAGCTGAGAAGCTGGATAAGGTTGTCGCGGAAGACCCATCTGTGCCGAGATGGACCTGGCAAGTTATCACGGCGGGTGGGTGGAATACCGATCGGGGAGATTGGGTTAGACGAGACGGGCTCTTCACGGGTGTGCAATACGGTCACTACGATCTGGCTATCATCAGAAAATACCTCACTATCTCGAACGCTGGAGAGTTTGTCATACGACAAAACGGTGTAGCCGCGCTTGAGCCGTTCTTTACCTCTCGAGCGAATCTCTACCGCAACGTTTACCGCCACCCGACGTGCAGAATCGGCGAGTACATGCAGGAGAAGATCGGACAGCGCGCGCGGGAGCTTCACCAAGCGGGGGAGCTTACGTTTTGTGATGCGGTGATGGATCAGGTTCTAGGAGCAAAGAACGGATTTGAGCTTTCAGGGGAGACTGTTCTTGAAATGATCGAACCGTGGTGGGAATACCATCTGATGCAATGGGCTCGCAGTGAGGACACGACCCTTCGAGAGCTCTCTCAGCGGGTACTCCGACGTCAGCCCTTTAGACACTTTGAGCTGATCGATGAGAATCGAGATGCCCTGAAGAAGATGGTGGAGAGCTCTACACTCGATCCGAATTACTTCTATTTCGAAGCTCAACCGGCACCGGTAAACCTCAAAAAGGACCTCAAAACGGCGATTAAAGTGCTACAGCGAGATGGCTCCGTTGTTCCCCTTGAGCAGTACAGCTCCTTTATGGGAGCGCTCGCGAAACTTGAGCAGTTGCCCGCGGAAGGATTCATCGCGGTTCCGCAGGATATATTCAAGTATTATCAGGGCCATTGAGGACGGAGGGGATGTGCGCCCCTACCGGCGAACGTTTCCATCAAAAGTCTATCACCACATCCTCCTCGTGATGAGATGTCACACGTCTGATTCATCTCATGATTGCCGGTTGTTGGCCCGGTTGGTGAGTGATACCCTTCCCGTGCAAAGGAAACCACTGCATGAGTATCCTCCGATTCGCGTTCTCGCTTGCGGCAGCGATCGTGCTCACACGGTCCGCTAGCGCGTTGACTCTTGATGCTTTCATCGACGACGGATTGATCTCCTCCACATCCACGGTCGGCGCCACCAGGGTGCTACACCTCCCCACTTCCCACGCTATTGGGGGAGGACGATCCCTCTCAGCGACCAAGTCAGGACCCGGAACGGGGGTATCACGACTTGAAATCGTCGATTCATCGATAGGATATACACAGGGCGCTCATGCTGGATTCGCCTCAGTTGTTTGGGACGGAGACACCGATCCGTCAACAATTAAACCTAATGGATTGGGCGCTATCGACCTCACACAGGATCTCGGTACAGCTTTCAAGATAGGGTTAATGTTCTTCGACTATCCGTCAAATCAACCTGTGCAGTTACAACTCCGGCTGTATGACGCGTCAACTTCAGATGGCTCTCGATTTTCAGAGGTAGCGATAACCCTCGATCAATTCTATGCCGACGTCTCCCCGTTCTACATCACCGTTCCGTTCACGATGTTCGCCACTCCCGGCAGCTCGACGGTACCCGCACCATCCGGGACGAGCTTCGCCACGACGTCAACGATTGGCTCGGGCGGAGCGGTGGATATCACTCGGGTAGGAGCCATATCCCTGAGCTTTCGAGGCGACCTTAACGCGCGTGCGCCCGACATCATCCTCGCGCCATTTTTGACAAATGGCAGATGCTCGTCCGTGCCAGACGCAACCGGCCGCGCTATCGATGAGTGCTCGGTCTGTCATGAAAGCGCGGACGCACATAAGGGGAAGGATAGATGCGGTATTTGCAGGGCGGGCCCCGCAGGTTACTCGTACGAATCAAATAAGATTCAGGATGGATGTGGACTGTGTCCTGGCGAGACTTTTTTCCGATTCCCAACTGGAACATTCGACAAATGCGGCACCTGTCTTAATGCACCGGCTCCGTACTCCTATATCGATTATCGCGATGTCTGTGGGGTGTGCAACGGCAAGACCATACGGATCGAGGATTGCACCGTTGGAATAAATGGATGCCCCCTCGTAAAACCGACGCTCAAAATCCTTAACTTTGAAAAAAGCCTGGTTGAAAAGGCTGGGCGCCTTCGCGGTCGATATGAAGCTGACGTACGCCGCGCCAAAACACGAAAATGCGGGATAAGCTTTACATCCTCGACGAAGAGAATCGGCTCGGCATATAAGGCAATCGCCAAAAGCGCTCAGACTATCTTCAGACGCGGAATTGAGGTCTGCAGCGGAAAATGCGTTACCGTCTCGTATGCCGACGAGGTGAGGGCTCTTGCCCCGGAATTTAGGATTTTGGAAACTGAAGCTGCATCGGCCGCGAAGCAGGTTAAAAAGTGCTACAAATCCCTGGGAATCTCCACACTTCCAGCGCCATCGCGCGGAGGAGCAACCGCGAGTACGATAAACGCGGTCCGCTCGGAGCTCAATACTCTTATCCGCGAATGCAGCAAAACAGATGTGTGCAAACAGAAGTAAGGCCGAAAGGCTCCCCTAATGATTGAGAGGTCCCAAAGGGCACGTACGTGTTCTCGACCAACGTCTTCCGTGCAAAGTTAGCGAGTCTTTAGAGGACAGCTCCCAGTTATCTCAACCTGCACGCAAAATATCATGCATCCCAAACCACGTTGCCGCGGGTCGCGACTTCCTCGATGACACATCAGGCACTCCTCGCTACACTCACACCATGCTCTCAATCCTGCCGCAACTGTTGGTCAACTCTCTCATCACGGGGAGCATCTACGCCTTGGCGAGCGCCGGACTGGCGCTCACCTATGGGTTACTGCGGATTTTAAACTTCGCGCACGGCCACATCATGATGGTTGGGGCCTATACGTTCTTACTGTTCCACGTCCAACTTGAGCTTCCCTTCCTTACGGCGATTCTCTGTTCAGCGCTCTGCATGACGGTTCTTGGATTCGTCACCCTTCGAATCTTTGTACTTCCGTTCATGAAAGCGAGCGCCCTTCTGCCATTTATCACCACGATCGCGCTCGGCACGATGCTGGAGTCGCTCGTCTCGATGGTATTCGGCGTCAATGTCCGCTCGTTTCCATCATCGGTGGGTTCCGAAAGTATGGAAGTGTACGGTGTCTACATCACCCCGCTGCAAAATTTTATCATCGCGTCAGCGCTCGTTATCCTTGGCTGCTTAGGATTCATCATGCACCAAACAAGCCTGGGTCGAAAATTGCGAGCGATCGCCGAGAACCGGGCGGCCGCCGAGAGCCTGGGGATCTCCGCCAATGTTCTTACGTACGGAGTGTGCATCCTTGGAACGCTTCTTGGCGCGTACGCGGGGATTCTCGTGGGATACGAGACGAACATTCAACCAACGATGGGAAGCTCCTACTCGATTAAAGCGTTCGCGGCGATGGTCCTTGGAGGACTCGGCAATATCTGGGGAACCATCGCGGGAGCGTTCATACTTGGGCTGATTGAGAACCTCTCTATCGGTCTCGATTTCTGGGGATACTCACTACCTGCTGGCTACAAGGACGCGTTCGCGTTCATAGTTATCCTTGGAGTTCTCCTGCTAAGGCCACATGGACTCTTCGGAACTCGGGCGAGGGTAGCATGACATCCATCCTCGAGATCATCACCTCGGATTACGGCGTCCACCTCGCCATCCTGGTGTCGCTCTATCTACTACTGGCCCAAAGTTTAAACCTCACCTTCGGACTGGGGCAGCTCTTTAACCTCGCGCACGTCGCGTCGTACGCCGTGGGGGCCTACGCCACAGCGCTGTTATCCACGGACTATGGGGCGACATTCGGGGTGTGCGTCGCCTCGAGCGTTACCGTGAGCGCCCTCTTTGCCCTTCTGCTTGGTGTCATCGCGTTACGACTTTCAACTGATTACTTCGCCATCGGAACGCTCGCGTTTAGCTCTGTCATCTCCGCGCTCCTCATTAACTGGAAGAGCGTGACGCACGGAGTTCTCGGCGTGCCAGGTATTCCGCGACCGGAGCTCTTCGGCATCGACTTTTATCAAAACGCGAATTTTCTCGCGCTTATCGGCATCGCCGCCGTCCTGACTCAAGTCGTCTTGTACCTCCTCTACAGAAGCCCCTTCGGCCGCTCACTGAGATCGCTGGCGGAGTTCGAGCGGGCCGCGGCCTCACTGGGAAAGAACACTCGCAGAACTCGAAATATCGCTTTCTGTGTTTCCTCGGCGTTCGCTGGATTGGCGGGAAGCTTCTTCGCGTACTACTTGAATTACGTCGACCCATCATCGTTCGGAGTCGGCGAGATGGTGTTCATCTTGACGATCGTTATCGTGGGGAGTCCTGGTTCGTTCTGGGGTGTTATCGGAGCGACCGCCTTCTTAGTGCTCCTACCTGAACCCCTGAGATTCCTCGATATCAGCTCCGCGTATCTCGGACCGATGCGCCAGCTGCTTCACGCCTTGATCCTCTTCCTAGTGGTGTGGTGGAAGCGCGACAAACTTTTTCCTCAACGACGAACGGTGTAGCCATGCTCGAACTTTCAGAGATATTTGTTTCATTTCAGGGCACAAGCGTCCTGAACGGCATCTCATGCTCCGTAGCGGCGGGCGAAACGGTCGGTGTCATCGGACCTAACGGAAGTGGAAAGACCACACTCTTCAACTGTATCTCAGGGTTCGCGCCTCGAGATAAGGGAACGATATCGCTGCGAGGAGAACGTATCGATACCCTCGAACCATATCTCCGCGCTCGGCGAGGACTCGGTCGTGTCTTCCAGAACTTCGGGATATTCCGCGAAATGACGCTGCTTGAGAATATTCAGGTAGCGATCGAGTCCCGTCGCGATCAATCCGCGGGGATCTTTCCGTGGTCGAAAAGAACACGAGAGATAACGGAACAAGCTCTTGGGTTTCTTCGCGACGTGGGGCTTGAGAAGAAAGCTCATGATAAAGCAGGGTCCCTCTCGGGCGGACAAATGAGACTTCTCGAAATTGTCCGCACACTCGCGTTAGGCGCGGAGCTTTTCCTCCTCGATGAACCTACCGCGGGTGTGTCTCCTCGCATGAAAGAGGATATCGCGCGAAGCATCAAGAATCTTCAAGCACTTGGAAAGACCGTGCTCATTATCGAGCACGACATCACCTTCATTCAGAAGTTTTGTGATCGAATCGTTGTTCTTGAAGAAGGACGAGTGGTTCTCGATGGCACGCCGGAACGTGTACGGAACGACGCGCGGTTGCAGGAGATCTATTTCGGGAAAGACGAGCGACCGGGGATATCTTAAAGGTCCTCGCCCTACGCGGCGTCTCGCGTTCGCGCCCGGCTCCCGAATACTAAATCAGCAGAGCGGGGATCTTTAAAAAGATAGTCAACTTCTCGTAGCCCGAGGGCGAGAATTCTCTCGAAGGTCTCCTGACCTTGGATGTACTGGCTTATCTTCCGCATGCCACCAGGGATCAGCATAGAGGTCAATCCAAGCGCTACCTCAACGGGTCCCATCTTTATCTCTGGATGAAGTCCCGCCTCACGCTCATACATCTTTTGAAGCGCCATCGCCTGCCCCTCAATAAGGGTCATTCGCGCCTGGACCTTTTCTGTTTTGACCGCAAGCTGCCGTTCGCGCTCCTCGATCGGCACATCGCCGCCGTGCTTGCTCAGGAGGCGTTGCTCCTTGGCGAGTCGATCCACACTCGCCATAAATTTCGGATACCGTTGATGCTGCGCGACGTGCGTAAGCTCATGGTGAAGGGTGCTCTTTACCGCGTCCTGAGACATCCCTCGCAACCGCTCTTCATTGATGACGATCGCTTTCTCGGATGGCAGGTACAGCGCCACAACGCTTCGGTGGTAGGCGCTCAAGAGCGTGTTGGTAATGGAACGGCCCACGAAGGATTCGGGGATCGCGGTGGGAATGCCCGTCCGGCGAGTCACATCCTCAAGACACCGTCGTTGTAACTCTTTGGCGGTCACAACTTCGAAAGCAACCTGTGAGAGATCGACCTTCCAACCGGTTTTGCTCTCAATACTAGAGGAGATCTCGGGGAGCTCCCTGAGCGCTTCTTTTATATTTTTGTAACTACGACCAGCGTTAGGAAGCGATACGGCGATACTTGATTCTTGAGCGCCTGGAGCTTGCTTGAGTGGTATTGTTTCCTGGCGCGTCATTACTGACAGAGCTCCTTGAAGAGAGCCACTCGGTCGTCAACCTCACGCAGCGCGTCCTCAATCGAGGCGACATCGATCTCTAAACCATCCTCCAACGCCATCTCTAACACGACGTAGAGAAGCTCTGGGTCCAGCTCCGCCACGATCGGATGTACCGGTCCAAAACGTTCGACGTACCTTTGGCGCAACTCAAAGAGGGCCTCCGCGACGTTCCATTCATCAATCATAGTCGATCCCCCCGGTGTAGTTGGGTGTGCAATAATCTTGATGATGTCGGGGGGTTAAAGGTTGCGACTGGGTTGAGAAAAGAAGCCACAGACCAACCGCGAAATCTTTCAGCGCTGGAGAGAAAAATAACCCCGTGACCTAAAACGAAAGTTTGACGATCATTGTCCGCCGATTCAGGGGAAGCTAAATTAGAGATTATGTCAACAAATCCGAACCCTTCCATCGCTTCCGGCACCCGCATCGGACACGTCCACCTTAAGGTGGCTGACCTCGAGCGCTCTTTGGCTTTCTATCAGGGCATTCTCGGTTTTGAGATAACCCAGCGATATGGAAAGAACGCGGTATTCCTTTCCGCCGGCGGCTATCACCACCATATCGGACTCAACACCTGGGAGAGCAAAGACGGCCGCCCTCCTCCCCCTTCCTGTACAGGCCTCTACCACGTCGCAATCCTCTACCCGACTCGAGGGGATTTGGCCGACGCCCTCCAACGACTCACCCGCGCCGGAATCCCACTTGAGGGAGCCGCGGACCATGGGGTCAGCGAGGCGCTCTACCTCACCGATCCCGATGGAAACGGCGTTGAGCTCTACTGGGACAAACCGCAGGAGCGATGGCCTCGTACCGCAAACGGCGAACTGAATATGGTCACGGAGCCACTCGATCTGACAAACCTCCTCGCCGAGTCGCGATAGAAGCGAATATCGCTGCAGCATGCCCTCTAGTTTTACTTGAGCTTTCTTAGCTCCCAGGCTATCTGTTCCATTGCTTACGTGTTTTTAATCAGGAGTGCTCATGAAACGCCTTATTGTCCGAATCGCTATCCCTGCGATTGTCGCAACCACCTTCACCGTAGGCTGCAACCGAACGAACCACTCACCGAGGCCAACGATCGATCCAGCGGTGGAGGAGCAACTCAGGTCTCCAATCATCTGTGAGACCGCCAAAGTAGATATTGCCACCCTTGAGAACGCGAAGGCATCGGTCGCTAAACAGGTTCTCTCAGGCGTACGAGCCGTCAATCCCTTCTCCGCGGCCGCTGGGGTTGTGATGGGAGACGAACAGGATCGAATTGATGTCGCCTCAGGCAATTACAATGATCGAATCGATGCCAAAATCGCCGCAATCAAGCGAAGATGCGTTGCCTACCTCGGCGAGGTGTAAATTGTTGTGGCCTACGAAAAGTTAGGCTAAAAATTTGTCTGTCACGCCATACCGAACCCAGCCTTATTAGTGAAACACCTAACAGGCTACGTTTGACATGGTGTTCGAGGGAATCTGGATATCGAATCTAACCCGTGTAGAGGATGTATGCGAAAAGTACTTGTAGCCCTTACCTTGATCAGTGCAATCGGTTGCGCGTCGATGACGACACCACAAACCCCGGACCTCTTTCCTAACGACAAGCTGAATAAGACAGCTCGTGGTCAGGTAAACGCCGATGTTAATCACTGCCTCGCGCTCGCTGATGAGTACATCAAGCAGCCGAACAAGTATGGAGAGATGGCGAAAGAGGGACTCGTTGGTGGCGCGGTAGGCGCTGGAACAGGAGCGCTTGCGGGCGTTATTACGGGCAACAACGCGGGTCGAGCTACAGGAGCTGGCGCGGCGGTCGGCGGAATTCTTGGCGTACTTCATGCGGCAAGCAGCATGAACGACCGTTCTCCCTCATATCAGCGTTTCGTAGAACACTGCTTACAGAAGCAGGGATACGAGGTCATCGGCTGGAGCTCGAAGAGCCATCCGACCTACTAATTCTTCGAGAGGGCTCGAAGATACACCTGTGATTCCGTGGAGAGGAGGAGGTTCTGTCCACCTCCTCCCACGGTCTCAAGGTCCACAAAGAGAGCGGTGTTCTCATTCGACGGCACCGCCACCACAGACCTAAACTCCCTTCCATCCTTCGTCACATCACAAGAACTCGAACGAAACTCGGCATCTCGGAAATCTGTATCTGCCGAGAGCGCGCGCCACACCGTGCATCGGGTCAAGCGCTCATCACTATCGCCAGATACTATAGCCACGCCGTTCGCTACCCCTGAGAATCTCCATCGAGCAGTCGGTAACGGGTGTCTGTCCATAATCAGCCGCACAAAAGAAACGATGGCGTCCGACGCGGCTCCTTCACTGAGCACCCCATGTCCAACGTTGGGAAGGATTCTGAGCATCTTGGGCTCTGGTAGCGTATCCCAATACTCCCTGACAGAGTCGACGACCCAGTACGGATCATTCGCTCCCAGCAACACCAACTTCGGCATCGTGATCTGAGAGAAGTACGCGGCTGGATCAATCCATGAGATCATCGTCGCGACTCGAGGATCCAGGAGGCTATCCGTGAGTCCGAGCGCGGTATAAGGACGAATCTTCTCCGAGTCACGACCGTACCGCTGCCGAGCGAGCGCGATTTGACGAGGAATTGAGATCATCTCGTAGACCGCCGGCACGATTCCCACCACACGTGTATCAACCGCGCCTGTGAGATAGGTAGTCCAGCCCCGCTTAGAGGCGCCAACAACGATCACCTTGAGATGAGGTTGTCCAAGGGTCGTCTGCAAGGTGTCGATCCCTTTCACAACGCTCGTGACCATGGGGAAGAGAAGGGGCCATGTGGCGTCTCCTGTGCGCCGATACTGATCGAGGGTGTAGGAGAGAAGGTCGTCCTCTTTTTTTCCATCGAGGAGGGGCTGATTCGGAACCTTCGTCAGAACAGCCGCTCGAATTCCAAGCGCGTCCGCTAGCTTCTGCGCGCTCGATTGTTGGGCATCGCCACCACCTCCACCGGTCAGAAGAACAATCACCAGATCGGGTCGTCGCGTTTTGTGTGGGTGCTTAATGAGGAGCTCGTGTCGCCACGGAATATCCCTCCATACCTGACTTTGAAAGGAGACTCGGGTGGGACCGAGCGCGCTCTGTTCAGTAACGGAGATCTCCGTCGGAGCGCCTTTGGAATGAACATACTCGACGAGCCCCTCCGCGAGGGAGGGATGAGTTCGGCCAAGCACCCCCATGACGAGGAATAAGTAGAGAGAAAACCGTCCCATGGCGCACCTAAAACCATAATTATCGAACACAATTATGGTAAAGCCCCTTCCCAATAGCCACAACATCTATGTTTACAAGAGAACCTCTTTTCCCAGACACCATGAAATAAGGCGCTCCCCCTATCTTTACCATGCGTCTAAAGAGAGAGAGCGACGTATACTTACAACTATGGGTACAGTGCGCGACAAACCACCTTTCACACGCTATGTCAGACGCTGGCTTGCCGCCTGTGTTGCCACACTCATTGTCGCCTCTGGTGCCGCTTCCCCGATCGCCGTTACAGCGGAGCCTCCTCCCCCCGAGGTTTCGAGCAAATCGTTCTTTGAGGACTTCATCACCCCTCGCAAGCCGATCCCCTACTCCCTCCTTGGACTCAACTCATTCCTCAACGACTCACGCTTCGGTTCGATCCGCTCGCAGTTGCGCGATGTAACCCGTAATCTCGGCATTAAAAAGGTCCGGGTCCTCGTCGCATGGAACGACCAGGTGCAACCATCCCCATCGGCGACGCCGAACTTTGGGCTGTATGACCGGATCATCTCATCCCTTCCAGCCGGCACTGAGGCTTTGGTAATTCTGACCGGGGCTCCATCCTGGGTGCAGGACTCACGCAATTGGGTTGGAGGCAGTCCACGTTCCACATTCGTTGAGCTGTGGGTAAAGAAGGTGGTAACCCGTTACAAAGCCCGCGCGCGTGTCGGCGCCTACCAGATCTGGAATGAACCGAACAACCCGAGCTTCTCAGAAAACGAGACCCTCGACGTCCTGACGAAGCCGGCGAACTATGTGGAACTTCTCGCTCTCGCGCACGCCGCGGTTAAGAGCATCTCACCTCGTAAGCGGGTAGTGAACGGCGCCACGACAGCGATTGCGCAGAACTTTCCAGCGACCCTTGACTACAATAAGGCGATGGTCGACGCCGGCGTTCTCAGCTTTACAGATGTCTACGCGATCCATTTTTACGGCAAGAGCGTTGAGCGGGTTATTCTTCCTGGTGGCGTCGCGGATTTCGTAAATAGCATTCAGAAGCCGATATGGGTTACCGAAACAGGAGCACAGGGAGTCAACAAGCAACTTGATTACGCGGAGCGAATCTTCTCATTCCTCAAGAAGAACATGCCCGGGATAGTTCGCGTGTACATCTACCAGTACACCGAATCGAGCCCGGCGGGCTCAACGTACGGACTGCGGAATCTCACGCCCGGCGCTACCGTCTCGGACCTGTACATCAAACTGAGAGATAGACCGAAGTAAGGTTTACAACACGGGAGAGAAGAGTCGTGCTGCCTTCGAACCTAACTTCATCACGAGCGAAAGCTCTCCGAACGTCTTAGCACTTACATCCCTACTCTTCGCGAAATCGGCGGTGAGCATCTCGGCGACGCGATCGCAGAACGACCTATCGTATACGAGCGCGGTTACCTCGAAATTAAGACGAAGCGAACGATTATCAAGATTCGCTGTACCGACCGAGCTCAGGTTGTCATCAACAAGGAATACCTTTTGATGCAGGAATCCCTCTGTGTAACGGAACACCTTAACACCCACCCCAGTAACCTCCGGAACGTACGAGAATGAGGCGAGCCACACCATGAGATGATCCGCTTTCTCTGGGAGCAACACCCGAACATCCACGCCCCTCATCGCGGCCAACTGAAGCGCCCGTAGAATCGATTCATCCGGAACGAAGTAGGGACTCGCGATCCACACACGCTCTTTTGCTCTCGTGATTGCCTCTAAGAAAAGCAAGGTGCATCGCTCATTTGGATCGGCTGGACCGGAGGGAACCACGAGCACATCACTCGCTCCGACGGGAGCTATATCGGGGAACGAAATAGAGGGGAGAGCGCCCGTCGCCCACGCCCAATCGGCGCAGAACGTGCCTTGCAGAGGAAGCACCGCGGGGCCCTCAATCTTGATATGTGTATCCCGCCACGAGGAGAACTTCTTTCCTTTTCCGAGATACTCATCACCGACATTGTGGCCGCCAACGAACGCGACCAATCCATCTACGACCACGATCTTCCGATGATTCCGAAAATTCACCTGGAAGAAATTGGTCAGGCCTTGGCGAGTATGGAAGCGGTTAACAAGCACGCCGGCGCGCTCCAATTCCTGTACGTACGAGGAGGGAAGCTTATTACTCCCGATCTCATCGAAGAGAACAAAAACGGAGACACCCTCCTTTGATTTACGGATGAGTCGCTCTTGAAGAGCTCGGCCCAACTTGTCGTCTTTGATGATAAAAAACTCAACAAGGATATAATGGCGCGCCCTTTCAAGAGCGTCGAAGAGCGCGGTGAAGGTCGCTTCGCCGTCGATCAAAAGGTCGAGCCGATTACCGGACAGGATCTCGTTGCCACCGATACGCTCGAGAGGATCTAGCCGCTGTTCGCTTCGACCTATAAGACGATGCTTCGCCAGTCGGGCTCGGTACTCAGCGAATACGGTGCGATGCGCATCCATCATCGCTTTTATCCGTTCCCGATACCCGGCGAATCGAGTACGCCCAAGCACGAAGTAGGCGGGAACTCCGAGAACGGGAACCACCATGAGGAAGAGAACCCACGCTATCGCGCCCTGAGAGCTCCTTGAATAGTAAAGAGCATGGAGCGCCGTGCCGATGCCTATGGCGTGAGAGGCCGCGAGGAGGAGCGAGAAGAGGAGGGTATAGCTCATCTCACCTAACCTACCCTTCCCCGAGCTGGCGGTCGAGGCACACTTTCGCGAATAGCCTTCGAGAAATTCTCATCGAGCGGCACCGCGTGAGCCTTCTCGTTTACCAGCGACCGTCGCATGACCTCGTCGAGGCTCATGCCTGGCATCAAGGTGTCGTTCTCATAGAGATACTCAGGCACATAGCCGCTCAACAATATCTGCCAGTTATAACGAGCGTCACTTCCAAACGCCCACACGTGGCGCAACACCTGCGTCGTGCAGTTCGTGGTGAGGGTATTGTAGAATCGAGGATGTTGCCGAAGCTTATTCATGCTGTGGATGTAGTCGAGAAAGAGCTTTCGTCCATTCTCAAGAGCTATTTGAGTGCGGAGCGCATAGACCTGTTCTTCAGGATTTCGGTAGTTAGTTCGAAGCGCGACTACATCACGCTCATCAGCGACAACGTACGCCAACTCGTAGTTACGAAAAAATCCGTTCACGGCGGAGTAGGATTCTCCCAGTTCTTTTCGGGTCTCGATCGACACCGCCAAAAACTGATCGTCCCCAAAACCGAAGCTCACCATGATGTGCGCGATCGGCTTGCTTCCCCAATAGGTGACGAGGATATCCACCTCTGAGAGATCGCTCAGTCGTACGGTCCGATCCTCGTATCGAACGTCGTAGTCCTCGTCGGTTCGATAGGTGAAGTTACGAACGTTGTGAACGATAACCTCATCGCCATGAACCTCACCCCACGGTGTCCGCGCGACATCTTGTGTCCACGCTCTGTCATTCGAGGGGGACAACGAGGTCCATAAACCGCCGACAGCCGCGAAGATCACGAGTGTCGTAATTCGCAACCAGCGGCGATATCGCCACCGAAAGAATGAGATGAGGAGGAGTGCGCCAACTACGCCCGCCACTGGCGTCCTGATCGACGGTGGAAGGGCTGGAGAATAGAGCAACACGAGGACGCTCCACCCACCGAGCGCGACAACCACTGTCAACCAAGCAAGCCTGTAGAGCCAGCGCTTCATCACCCCAAGCTCCTTACCGCGCGGTCGTCTTAGCCTTCGAATCGCTCCCGCCGGTAGCTACTTGATCCATATGGTGTCGCAAGATCCTTCTAATCTCACTGACCGCTTTTGGATGGGCGTGCGCGGTGTGGTCGGCTGGAACGATCAGCTCAGAATCAGCTCCGTCAACGTGAGAGCTCGTGTACGCCACAACACCATCGGAGCTGTTCGGGGTATCACCCAAGCCTCTATCCCCAATTATGGAGTGATAGGGAACGTGAGAGTCGATCTCCAATCGAGAGAGCGCTATCAAGGTCGGGTTCTTCGCGGAGAGTCCTCGTATACTTGAGGGATCTCCACCATCAAACTCGCTGCGGAGGTCTGGACGAATAATGTTTCGAGCGCCACGAGCGACCGCCACTGACTTCTGAACTATCGTCTTCGGTAGAGAGAGGAGAGCCCTTCCTATCCGACCGATCCAGTTATCAGCGATATCACTACCTCGGTGGGGCACCGCGACGAAGACAACTCGGTCGATATACGGCTTGCGACTGAAATTGAGGTACGCGTTGATCTGCGCTTGAACCTCTTTATCCAACTCACGAACCCGCTTTGGATCCTCGAAGAAGAACTCCTGCAGAGCGTTACTATCTTTGACCACAGCGGTACGGGTCAACAAACCACCCATGCTGTGGGAGATAATCACCATGTTACGTGGTGTAGTGCCCTTCGGCGCGGTCGCCACCAAGTAGTTGTGCAGCTCATCAAGTTTTTCACGAAAGGTCTTGGCGTTCTCTACGATCGGCAACGAGGTCGGATAGAGGTAGTGCCAGATTTGAAAGTTCTCTCGAATGATGGGGTCCCCCATCAGATCGTTATGAACATCGAGCCAGGTGATCGGATTGGAGAATAGTCCGTGCACTGTGATGAGTGGGATCTTGCCTGCGTTGTACGGTTCCGTCGTGTAAAAACCGGTATTTTTGAGCAGCTCCTCGTTACCTTGAATAGCGTCGAAGAGGCCATCCCAACCACCCATACCCGTCTTCTCAACAAGCGCGGCGAGGGGCGCGGTGTAATCGGCCGCTAGCGGCAAGGTCGCGCCGTTGAACTTATACTCGGTCTCTCCCGTCACAGAGTTCACGAGATCGAGCCACGCCTCACACTGAGCCTGTTGGCAGTTCTGTTTTGGGAACCGAACGACAGCTGTTAACGGCAAACACACGCCAACCTTAGGAAGGTACATCTCCTCTCTGCTGGCATCACGACGAGGACGACACGCCACTAGGCTTACACCGATACCGTTTTGGCGATGTCGATTGGTTAATCCCTCAAGACCGATAGAGGATGCTGGAACGATTGAGGCGTACTCAGATGGATCCTCAACCTGTCCTTTTCGGTTGACGTTTAACGTAAATGTCCTTCCCGCCCCGGATGGAAACTGAAGGGGCGCGTCGAGCCTCCACTTCTTCTCGGTCAGGTAGGAGGCCACTCCCCGCACCGCGCGATCATAAAACACCTTGAAGCTGTCGCAACGAATATCAACCGGCGCTTTACACTCCTTCAAGAAAACGCCTTGAGAGGCGAGGTCAGCCGCGTGGAGATAGAGCCCTACAGCTTTTTCAGGTTGTGTGCGCTCCAAAAGCTGCGCGCGTCCGATCGCGAGCTCACTCTCAATGTAGGCGCGCTCAATCGGTGTGGCGAACTTCTCAAATTGAATTCGGTCGGCTTCATCAATGCCATCCTCAAGCGCTTGTTGCTGGGTGATACCCGCCATGCGCAAGGCCTGCAGGGAGAATGGGCTCAGCGTATCAGAGGAGAGAATATCCTGTCGGAATTCACGAAGCGTATCCGTCGGGTCGACACTCTTTACCTTTACGGCGGCGCACGAGCATAAGAGAGCTATAAGAGGAAGCCCTAAGACTTGTTGCAACTTCATAGACACGCTCCTTCCGCGTTGTAAGGTCATCACAGGACCTCCGGTAGCCTTTTAGGTTCTACGTCAACTAGCCAACGCTGGCTACGGAACATGTTGAACTTTTACCATCGTTGTTCACAAATCGGAGGGAGGTTATCCACGCCGCCCACTCACCCAAAGGACTATCCCTCACAAAGAATCGCAGCGGGAGCTTCTCACCAGCCGAGATACCGATTCGACCGGAAACCTCCACCTGGTCAGGCGAATATTCCGCGAGCGGTTCGGTATTGGCTGTTGGAAAGAGATCGCGCGAGAGTCTACCTGGATGGATGGGTAGGGCCTCAGCCTAAATACGAGTGGGACCGTTCATAAACACCGCCAACCTATGCGCTCCAACCTGGTTTACCCTCCGGGTATCGGATGGGCCAGAAAACATAACGGTTTTATGAGGTTCGCCGATCGCGAAAAAGTCAGAAGGAGCCTATAATTTAGCAGCGTGAGGCTCGCCGGAATACCGCGAAATTGTTATGATATTGGGCGAATTGGTTGTTTCCCCAATAACACGCGTCACACCTTACGCGGGGGCGATCACGTAGCATCAGGGACCTCATGAGAACCTTCCCGTTCATAGCGACCACGCTGCTCCTTTCTGTCGGTGTTAGCCTTTTCATTTCTCCTGTTGTGGCTCGCGCTACTCCATCGACATGCGAGCTTAAAACCTCTCTTGAGGAATTCCGCGCGCACGCGCTCGCGAACAGTCCACTCGTCGCTGAGATCGATAGAGATTACGCGATGCAACTCGCTAAAGCGATCGACACAAAGCTGTGGGCGAATCCGGAGCTTTCCGCTGAGGAGACCTGGACCCGAATGTATATCGGAGGCGCAAACGATCCGCAGAGCTCGGTAACACTCAGTCAACCGATGAAGCTCTCGAACTTTGGCAAACGCGACCAGGTGGCCGAGCTTCTGCAAAAAGCTGGTGACACTGAAAAGAATATCAAGCTGCTTGGATTCACGCAGGAAACTACGGTCAATTTCGTACGGCTCTACGCTCTCCAGGAAACGGTGCGCATCCTGCAACTCGCCGAGGATGACGCGGGTCGCAAGGTCGCGACCGTTAAGAAACACGTAAAGGAAGGGCTTCTCTCTCAGGGATCGGAGTCTCTCTTCGTAGGAGAGAAGTTCAGATTGGAAGCGCAGCGCACTGGAGCCGAGGCAGCGCTCGCAACTTTACGCGCGGAGCTCGCCATGTCCCTCGGTACGACATGTTCCGTCGTCGCCACGCGCGCTCCACAGTTTTCGAAAATTCCGGCGGCGGCGGCCCTGCTTGATAAAGCCCGGGCGAGCCGCATTAGCGAGAAAGCGCGAATCGACATCATTCAGGAATTAGCGGCGGAGCAGTTACGACTCGCGGAGCTCGACGCCTTTCCCGCCGTAGCGCCGCGCGTTGTCTACCAACATACGAACGACGGAGGTGACTTCGTTGGAGCTGGCATCACGATTCCGCTGCCACTGTGGAATCGAAATCAAGCTGAGCGAACCCGCGCCGCGGCCGAACGTGTCGTCGCCAATCGTAAGTCGGATCTCATCAACAAAGGAGGCCTTGAGCTTCAAGTAACCTCGACACACGCCGCCGCGGTGAGTTCGGAACGACAGGTCGAGATCTACTCTGCTCAGGTGGAAGCCGCGTTCAAAGGCGCGCTTCAAGCGGAAGAACGAGCCTACACGAGCGGCAAGGGGGGCGTGCTCGATGTGTGGCAAACATTTCGGGCTCTCAATGAGGCTCAGCTCACAGGTCTAAGTTTACGACAGCAAGCGGCGATGGCGCGCGCTCGTCTCTCTATTCTCGTTGGTGAGGAGGTTTAAATGCTAAGTGGTCTACCGCACATCGTACCGGTACTTCTGGCGTCAGCTATCGGGTTTGCGGCTGTTGGATGCGACAGCAAAAAATCTGATCATTCGCATCATCACGAGAAAGCCGAAGAGGAACACGGCCCCCACGGTGGCAGGGTGCTTACGGAGGGCAACGTTAAGCTCGAGCTCGGTATTCATGAAGCGGGGGGCCCTCCTCACTTCCGAGGCTATCTCTACGATGACGGAAAGCCCGTTTCGCCGGACGCCTTCTCCCTTAACGTCACCCTGCGACGCTTGGGAGGGACACTGGATCAGATCACCTTCGCTCCGAAAGGTGACTTTTTGTTAAGCAACCAGGAGATCACGGAGCCGCACTCCTTTGATGTCTCTGTCGAAGCGACCTACAGGAATACCCCACTGCGATGGAGCTATCCTTCGTACGAGGGACGAACGACCCTCTCCCCGGACGTGGCGCGCGAATCAGGAGTTGAGACCGAGATGGCGAAGCCACAGATCATCCAACAAACGATCCGCATGCGAGGAAAGATCACCCCGAGCGAGCACCGCATCGCTCATATCATTCCTCGATTCGCCGGCATCGTTAAGGAGGGTCGCAAACACATCGGTGACCCCGTCGCCAAGGGAGAGGTTTTAGCGATCATTGAGAGCAATCAAAGCTTACAGCCCTTTGAGGTTCGCTCTCAGATAGCGGGCTCCGTGATAAACGGGCACCTTATCGTGGGAGAGTTCGTTCCTGAAAATCAGTGGGTCTACATCGTAGCCGATCTCTCAGAGGTGTGGGCCGACTTTTTCGTTCCACTTGAGGAGAGAAACTCCGTGAAGGTTGGACAGCAGGTACTTGTAAAGGGAGCGTCTGGGGATGAAACCTTCAAGGGCACCGTCGATTATGTCGCTCCCTACGCGGATGAGAAAGCTCAAGCTCAATTGGTACGGGTCGTCCTTCCAAACGATAAGCAGCTCCTTGTTCCAGGGATGTTTGTCACAGGAGATCTCGTCGTCGGAGAGAGGCAGGTGCCTGTAGCGGTGCGCCCATCCGGACTCCAAACCCTCGGGAGCTGGAACGTGGTCTTCGCTAAATATGGCGAAACCTATGAGGCTAGACCCCTTGAACTCGGCATCTCGAATGGAAATTGGACCGAGGTAAAATCAGGGCTTTCCTCCGGCACCGAGTATGTAACCAAAAACTCCTTCACTATTAAAGCCGACATCCTGAAACACGGAGCGAGCCACGACCATTAGTAGGAGCGTGCGATGTTCAATTTTATCCTGAAGACCTCCATCAAGCACCGCTTTTGGGTGCTAGGTATCACACTCGTTGTAGCTATCATCGGACTGGCGTCAGCACGGCACCTTGTCATTGACGCCGTCCCGGACATCACCAACGTACAGGTACAGATCAACACGCAAGCAAGTGGCTACTCTCCGTTCGAAGTTGAACGACAGGTAACGAATCCGATCGAGCTCCTCCTCGCAGGACTCCCCTCCCTTGAGTATACCCGGTCCCTTTCTCGATATGGACTTTCACAGGTAACGGTCGTCTTTAAAGATGGCACCGACATCTACTTCGCTCGACAACTCATCGCGCAAAGGTTGCAGGAGTCAAAAGAGCGACTACCGGCGGGAATCAATCCAACTATGGGTCCGATCGCGACAGGATTGGGCGAGATCTACATGTTTGTGGTTGAGGAGGAACCAAACGCCCTCGTTCACCGCAACCTTCAAGAGCTTCGTGAGATCCAAGATTGGGTCGTTCGCCCTCAACTCATGACTATCTCGGGCGTGGTTGAGGTTAACGCTATTGGGGGCGAGTCTAAACAGATCGTTGTGACGCCCGACCTCGAAAAGCTTCGCGCATTTGGGCTTACCCTGAACGACATCGGCATGGCTCTGGCGCGAAACAACGCGAACGTCGGAGCGGGATTCTTCGAGAAAAACGGCGAGCAGTTCCTCGTTCGTGTGCCCGCGCAGGTTCATCACGTGCATGAGTTAGATGACCTTGTCGTAAGCGTTCACGAGGGAACTCCTGTTCGCATCGGACAGGTAGCCACGGTAGCCGAGGGTTCTGAGCTGCGAGCCGGCGCGGCGACACAGGATGGCCGTGAGGTCGTCCTGGGAACTGTGTTCATGTTAATCGGCGAGAACGGCCTCGCCGTGTCTCAGAAGGTAACGGCCAAAATCGAGGAGATTCAAAAGTCCGTTCCGCAAGGTGTTCGCATCAGAACGGTGTACAACCGAGCCGACCTTGTGAAAGCCACCGTAGCGACGGTCGAACGAAACTTGACCGAGGGCGCGATACTTGTCGTCGCGGTTCTCTTCTTCGCGCTCGGGAACATCCGAGCCGCCCTGGTCACCGCGCTTGTTATTCCGCTGGCGATGTTAATTACCATCACTGGGATGGTCCAGAGCAAGTTGAGCGCGAATCTAATGAGTCTCGGCGCTCTCGATTTCGGACTCATCGTTGATGGCGCTGTTATTCTGGTTGAGAACTGCATCAAGCGATTAGGAGAGGCTCGGCGTCACCTTCAGCGAAAGCTCACGACAGAGGAGCGCCTCGACGTGGTGTTCAAGGCCTCATCCGAGGTACGACAAGCGACGATGTTCGGAGAGCTCATCATCATGGTGGTCTACATCCCGATCCTGGCGCTCAGCGGCGTTGAGGGGAAGATGTACCATCCGATGGCGCTCACCGTGCTGCTTGCCCTGGCGGGCGCGTTCATCCTGTCATTGACTTTCGTTCCAGCGGCCGTAGCGATCTTCGTGCAGGGCGATCCTACCTCAACGCATGAGTCCCGCATGGAGCGGATTTTGAATTGGTATCGCTCGCTTCTCTCCCGACTTATCGAGATTCCTCGGGCGGTATGTGTCAGCGCCGCCGCGGTACTGCTCCTCTCACTCGGTCTCTTCTTACGGCTTGGATCAGAGTTCATCCCGTCGCTCGATGAGGGTGATATCACCCTGCATGCTCTTCGAATTCCGGGGACCTCGCTCACTCAGGCGATTCAGATGCAGTATCAACTTGAGGACGCCTTGAGAAAGGAGCCTGAGGTCAGTCATGTATTCGCTAAAATCGGCACCGCCGAGATCGCCACCGATCCGATGCCCCCAAGCGTCGCGGATGGGTACATTGTGTTAAAGCCCCGCTCCGAGTGGCCAAACCCATCCTTGAGCAAACAGGAGATCGTTGCGAGATTTGAGAAGATCGCGTTCCAGGTACCAGGGAATAACTACGAGTTCACGCAGCCGATTCAGATGAGGTTCAACGAGCTCCTCGCCGGAGTGCGGAGCGATGTAGCGGTTAAGATCTTCGGAGATGACACCGACGTTCTGTTGGAGAATGGACAGAAGGTCGAAAGCATCCTTGCCTCAATTCCCGGGAGCTCTGATGTCAAGGTAGAGCAGGTCACAGGCCTTCCAATCGTTGAGGTGAAGCCGAACCGCGAGAAACTCGCGCGACTGGGGCTGAGCAGTCAGGATGTCCAGGAGGTCGTTGAAACCGCGTACGCGGGACGAGAGGTCAGTCGTTTCTATCAAGGGGACCGAAACTTCCCAATCGTGATACGACTTGGCGAGAACGTGAAGAACGACACTCTCGCTCTTTCAAGCCTCCCGATTCCTATTCCCGCCGACATCGCCCCACACTATCACTCCATGGAGTACGCTCGAACGGAGCTGAAGCCAGAAGGGCCGACGACGTCCTTTATCCCCCTCTCCTCAGTCGCTGACATAACGGTGACCCAGGGACCGAATCAGATCAGTCGAGAGAACGGGAAACGGAGGATCGTAGTGACCGCAAACGTTCGCAATCGCGATCTCGGCTCCTTCGTTGAGGAGGCTCAAGCGCGAATCGGGTCATCGATCCAACTTCCTCCTGGATATTGGTTCGGATGGGGTGGTCAATACGAGAACCTTCTCAACGCGAAGAATCGACTCCTCATCGTCGTACCCGTCGTCTTGTTGAGCGTCTTTGGCCTGATCGTTATCACCTTCCGCTCCCTTACCTACTCGCTCCTCGTCTTCTCCGGCATACCGTTCGCGCTCTCCGGGGGAGCAATCGCGTTATGGGCTCGTGGAATTCCGTTCTCAATCTCCGCAGCCGTTGGATTCATCGCGCTCTCCGGTGTCGCGGTTTTAAACGGTTTGGTACTCGTGAGCTTTACTCGGCAACTTCTGATGCGGGGAGAGTCGGCTCTCTCAGCGATCACGGAAGGTGCCGTGACTCGATTGCGACCGGTGCTTATGACCGCGCTTGTCGCGTCGCTTGGTTTCGTGCCGATGGCGATCTCGCACGGCACGGGTAGCGAGGTGCAACGTCCTCTCGCGACAGTTGTAATTGGGGGGATCCTCTCGGCGACCGCGCTGACACTTTTGGTTCTTCCTGTGGTCATGGCGATGCTTGCGCGTCGGGGACGACTTCCATCCTCAACCGAGGGTGCGTAGGGCCGCCCCGAACCAAGATCATCGAGTTTATCTCAAAGATCAAAAATACATCATCGTGTCACACTGTGACGAAGATCAGTCATTATCGCGACCAACAATGGTGAGGTAAGGCCCGTACTAACTAAGGAGGGTACTATGCCAAGAGGCGATACATCCAAATACACCCAGAAACAGAAGCTACAAGCCAAGCTAATCGAAACGAGCCTCGAAGGGAGGACCGTACCTCGCAAGAAAGCATCAAGCGGCTCATGGGCACCCGTACAAAAAGAGACCACTGGTGGAAAACAGTCAGGTGTCGCTAGTCGGGGTAAAGCTACGGCGCGGAAGGCATCATCACCACGTGGTCGAATAGCGTCTGAACGAGGACAATCCGGGCGGAGTTCCCCCCGAAGCTCCACCGCTCGTAAACCAGCGAGCCGAAAAGCCGCTTCACGTTCAAGCAGATCGCGAAGGTAACTATGAGAAGTAGAGCTGTCATCGGGAACCACCCGATACATCCTATGCTCATTCCGTTTCCTATAGCGTTCCTCACTGGATCGGTCGTGTTCGATATCGCGAGTCGCGTCCTTTCCAGTGAGTCGCTCTACACCACGGCGGGACATTGCATGATCGCGGGCGTTGTCATGGGGTTGCTGGCCGCAATCCCCGGACTGATCGATTTCACATCGATACTTCCCGAGAACTCAAGGGCGAAGGACAAAGCAACCTATCACATCATCGTAAATACGGTGGCTCTGATAGCTTTTTTAGTGGCGTTTCTCGCTCGACCGCCGTTCGCCGCCAGAAATTTCATCACGGTTTTACCGGCGTATGTGGGATTTCTATTCCTCACCGTTGGTGGCTGGCTCGGCGGATCGCTGGTGTACGAGGAGAAGGTCGGCATTGATGAAGGATTCGCTCACCGGACTGAGCCGATCAGACCGCTCTGGGAAGAGCCCCCTCAGGATATCGGTGCCTATCCTCATCATTGATTGCGCGCACTAAATTACGTTCCGTAAATGTCTTAGGAGGATCGCTATCCTCGCACTTGTTCCCTCATGTCCGCTCACTCAGCGGTTCAGCGCCCGTACTCCTTATTCGATCGATGAGGAACGACGCGGTTGCACTGGCGGCGGGTTCATCTTTGCTGCTCATGAGCGGTGACATGGTGAAAAGAGCCCACTTAGAGTGAAATGGTCTCAGGTCTGTTAAGCGGTTATAGAAGAGGGAAGGCGTATTATGACAATTATTTGGACAATCATTATCGGATTCGTGATCGGACTCATCGCTCGCGCCCTCATGCCTGGCCGAGACCCTGCCGGTTTTATCATTACCACAGTGCTCGGTATAGCCGGTGCCCTTATTGGTTCATTGATAGGGCGGGTATTTGGCCTCTACGCGGAGGGAGAGCCTGCGGGTCTTATCATGTCTGTCATCGGAGCCATTTTGTTGATGATAGGCTATCGGTTCCTAGCGCCAACGACATCAGCGAGCCGACTGTAGGGTAGAGTTATCTGTCCGGTGGCTCCAAGGAGATGGTTCGAGGCATGAATGGTGAGGTGGAGAGATCGCCTCACCATTTTTATTTGGACTCATCGCCAAACCAAGTAGCGGTAGCTAGTCATACTCTCAGGTGCACGACGACATTCACATCTGGATACCCCTATTACATATCCGTTTTTTAGGGCAAACTTTTCGAACTTTGCTACGTAAACGTGAACATGAACGTACCCGAGCAAAGATCTTCTGTTTCCGGGGTGAAAAGAGGTCCCAGAATAGCATAGGATGCCCGCATCTCTCTCTTCCGCTCCTCAATGAGGGAAGTTTCCATTTGACGAGCGTACCAAGGAGAAGCAATCTGTAGCGGTAACGCCCACTACCACAGATCTCCACCATGAATGACTCGGACCAGCGCGAACGATATCGAATAGCCCTGCGGATCTTAACCGGAGCGCTCATTATCGGGTTCATGGTCTCGTTGTGGATCATCGCGAAGCCCTTTTGGACACCACTTCTGTGGGCGATCGTGCTCACGACCACAACGTGGCCGACCTATACTCGACTCCGGGATATTGTACCGAAGCCTGCGTACCTTGCGCCGCTCCTCGGAACCTTGCTCCTAGGATTCATCCTCGTCCTCATCGTCGTTTCACTCCCCGTGCAACTGACATCGGAGGTGAAAGTGCTAGCAGCCCGAATTCGGGCGACGGATCCTCAGCAGCTCTCGGACTCTTTGGCGTCTGTGCCGTTCGTTGGAGAGCTCCTCGGCGCAGCGGTGCTTACGTTCTTACGTGACTCTGGATCGATTGCGGCTTTCATTGAGGAGCATCAAGGCGCCATCTTCTCGTTTGCAACCTCAGCGGCTCGTGGACTCCTCTCAACGACAGTTGGGATATTCGCTTCCCTTGTTGGATGCTTTATCCTCTACAGACATGGGGAGCTGCTCGTCGCGCAACTACGAAATATCCTTGAACGGATCGGCGGCGAGGGGATCGCCAATCTAATCGATACCGTTCACATCACGGTCCGTGGCGCGGCTTATAGCGTTCTAGCTACCGCTATCGCTCAAGGTGCACTTGCCGGGTTCGGATACTATGTAGCTGGCGCTCCAACTCCATTGCTCCTTGGAGTCCTAACGCTCATCGTCTCCTTCGTGCCGTTCGGTCCCCCTTTTGTCTATGTTCCGGTGACCGCGTATCTCCTCTTCGGCACCGATTTACCGTGGTATCACGGGGTGGGACTAGCGATATGGGGAACGGTTGTAGTTAGCACCGTGGATAACATCTTACGGCCCCTCTTCATTAGCCACACAACGAAGCTCTCAACGATCCTTGTTTTTATCGGTGTGCTCGGTGGCGCCGCGTCATTCGGATTGCTCGGCGTCTTCATCGGTCCCGCGCTGATCGCCATAGCGCAGCTCTTTTGGCTCGAGCTCGCGCGACCGAGCTCACCTTCGGCGTAGCGCTAGACTCATGCGACTCCTCGCACTGGAACACTCTACTTTCAATTGCTGCGGCACCGTAGAACCAAAAAACTCAGTTATGCGGTAGATAATCTGCGGTACAGCACTATCGACCTGCCTGGTAACAGTGCTTGCAGTGCAGCGATCCTTCCACAGTGAGACAAGGAACTGCGGGCAAGGTCATATTTTGACG
>JBIJBE010000078.1:0-3786 GCA_044345405.1 Bdellovibrionota bacterium | reverse complement strand
CTCGGCTATGTGTATGAATGGGCCTTTATGGCATTCATCACGCTAGCGATCGGCGTGATTATGCAGCTCAAGCGTCCGAGACGAGCGGAACACGCTCTACTCGTAGAAGAATCCCAAGGATAAGAGTCGTCGCACCGCTTCCTCGTTGGCGGGTGAGGTGTTCGCGATATCTCTAAAATCCCGAGAGCCATCGGAGGCGATGATCACCTCACGCTCAACAGCGGAGAGATCACATGAGCGGTGCTGTAAGGAGGTCACCGATCGCTCTCCGACAGAGGCCTGATATCGCGCGAGTCTCGATACGCGGGCATTTCCACTCGGTTCGGTTCGTATGGGCGCTCGCTCAAGCGCGACATCGAGAAGCCCCCATCGCCAGAGACGAACAAGGCCATGCATCACCGCTCGTTCATCGTATCGACCAGGAAACGCCGCGGAGAATCGACCAACGAGATCCGCGAAGGAGATCCCCGCGTAACCAACCTCGCCAATCATACCGAGAAGCGCCGAATGCTCATCTTGAGGCGTTCGAACTACCCGCTTGGTGAGCGCCTCTGAAAATACCACCTCGCTTCCCTCCTCTCCGCTCTTTCTAAAGTCGGAGACAAAGTGCAGCGCGGTAAAGACGCTCGCTTTAAGATCTCGCTTGAGTTCGTGAGAGCTTTTACACAGAACGCTCTCCCGAAACATTCTATTTCTGAAAATATCGATACATTGCTCCCGCGTGACTATGTCCGACCCGAGACCGTCGATGTAGGCCACAACCTTTTCGCCGAGATCATCAACGGACATCATCGCGGGATTCGCCTCCGAGAGGAACTGCAATCCATGCATCTCAGCTGCATGCATAAAGTTCGAAAAGAGGAAGGGCTCGTTATACTCCTCGAGGTATTCATGAAAGAGATAGGAGGGATGGGCGTTCTGGAATCGGTCTAAGCCCTCTCGGATGTAGCTCCCGTAGAGATCTCCCTCACCGCCCCGTTTCTCGCCTACGAGCCGCAACAATTCCATCGCTCCGTCGAGTCGATTCTCGGGAGACTCGTCACCCGTTGTGAGCGCTCGATGGACGGCTCCCGTCTGCATGATGTCTCGTAACACCCCTCGCTGCCGCCACCCAGGGAGAATGTTGTAGCTCATAAAGGCGATCCCGTTCTCACTCAATGACGATGAGATAGCGCTCAAGAGATCGTGCCTGACACTTGGCGCCACCCAGGAATACACCCCGTGACAGATGATGTAATCAAACTCTCCATGCCCGAGCGCGGCGTTTCTAATATCACCGCATCTGAGCTCGACGTTCGAAACCCCGCTTCCACTCGCTACCTTGTGGCCCTCAGCGATATGCCTCTCTGAGATATCGACACCGACGCATCGACTCCGCGGATACCGCTCCGCGATATGAATGAGGTTCGTCCCTGTGCCACATCCTATCTCAAGCACCGACGCTTCGTTTGGAGCCGACACCCCGACACCGTGCAGACGCGCTATCGCTGAAAGCCTATTAGGGTCCGCCACTCGCAAGGCGAAGGTAGCGTAGGGCATCTCTTCATACGATGACTGTGACATACCTTACCTCGTGACGGTGGAATAAAATCCCTCTCTATAGGAGGGATAGAGCAACGTGATTCCAAGAACGCTCTTCATGAGATCATTCCGTACACGTTGGTTTGAGAGCATCGTGAACCCTCCCCCCTTGAGCACCTCATCCGCTGATACATATCCCGGCATCGGAAGACCTTCTCGCTCGCATACATATCGGGCGACATCGATCGCTTGGGCCGGCTCATCATCAGAAACGCACAGCACAGGTGGCAGGTCCGCGACGCCGAGCGACGCGACGATTACACGAGCCAAATCCTCAACATGGATCCGGTTAGACCAGGAGCGTCCATCACCAACCAAGCGATAGCCACCGTTGCGAATGGAGAAAACGAGACCACGGTCAAACCCATAGATGGCGGGCAATCGGAGCGCCGTGAAGGGGATGCCGCTCTCTCGATACGCGTTCTCTGAGGTGAGCCGCGCTTGGCCTTGGGGGTTCCATGGAGCGGGCGGGGTATCTTCAGTCACAACGGAGCCATCACGGATCCCGAAAACTCCCGTTGTGCTGAGGTATATAATCCGTTCTATCTGCGTATCTTTGATAACAGATAGAAGATTCTTAACTCCCACCGCCGGGTCTGCTCCGCCACGAACGGGAGGAACACTATCAACGATCTTTCGAAGCGTCGGATACGCGGCGAAGAGAGCGATAAGGCTCTCCCGATTCTCAAGGTCTCCCTGATGCGCGTTCCAGCCCCGACGCTTCCATTCACCGCACGTTTCAGCGCTCCGTGAGGTAATCACGAAGCTATCTGATGGAAGAAGTTCAGCGACTCGCTGAAGGGTGTATCCACCACCCAATAAAAGTACATGTGGCTTCGCGACTACGGCCATAATCGAGCAAGCTCCCACGCGTCGTTACATCGAGCGTACCTAAGACGATCGTGGAGCCGGCTCTCCCTTCCCTGCCAAAACTCAAATCGTTCCGGAACTATTCGATAGCCGCCCCAGTGCCGCGGACGAACTACCTCTCCCTCACCTACGCTTCGCTCCAGCGCGACATAGGCGTCGTCGATAACCTGTCGAGAGGAAGCGATTTCACTCTGCTTCGATACCGCGGCGCCGAGTTGAGAACCCCGCGGCCGCGACGCGAAGTAGGAATCGGTCTCACTCTCCGTAACCTTCTCGCATCGCCCCTCTATTCGAATTTGGCGTTCGAGCGAGGGCCAATAGAAGAGAAGGGAGACACGTGGGTTCGCCTCGATCTGTTTCCCCTTCGCGCTATGGTAGTTGGTGTAAATTACGAAGCCCCGACCATCGAACGACTTGAGAAGGACCATCCGGACGGTGGGCTGAAGGTCGGGCCCGACGGTAGCCAGCGCACACGCGTTCGGCTCCTCCTTCTCGGATACCACCGCCGCGTCAAACCAAGCTCGAAACTGCTCGAACGGGTCGGAGGAAACGCCCTCTTCGAGTAACGCCCCGCGCTCGTATTCCTTACGAGTAGATCTAAATATATCACCTGAACTCATACGCTCTCGAGTTTTCACCAACGGCCTTACGTCCGCCTGGTTGTTGTACAACCTTCTTTCGCTTACTTCCACGATTAAACCTTGATTGAGGCTCGTTTGGAAACTACTCTCGGGGAGTTATTCTACTCAAGGATCCTCTATGAAAAAGCTCGCCTCCCTCGCAATCATCACGTTGCTCGCCGTCGCGACCAGGGTCGAGGCTGATACTCCCGCCAAAGGAAAGGCGTCCTCCCCGCAGCTCTCCGGAGCGACCGTTCTCGCGGTTGTCGGGCAACACTCCATTACCGTTGATGAGGTTAATCAACAACTCAACCGCCCCGACCTTCGGGCCGCGGTAGACGCCCTCAAAGACCAACCCGCTGAACTCGCGAAGCTTCGAGAGTCCGTTTTGACAAGCATGATCGACAAGGCGCTTCTCTTAAAGGCAGCTCAGTCGTCGCCATCCTACAAGCCAGCGGAGATTAAAAAGGAGGTCGACACTATTATTCAGGAGCAAGGTGGCCGTGAGGTAGTAGAGCCTATCTTAAAGAGTTATGGCACCTCGTGGGATGACTTCGTCGCGGATATGAACGACCGGCTCACGATTGAGAAATTTATCGAGAAGGATCTCCTCGCGAACCTGACGGTATCGGATGATCAACTCAAGGCTGCGTTCGCCGCGAATCCAAACCTGTATGCGGAACCAGAGACCGTGACCGCTCGGCACATCCTTGTA
>JBIJBE010000035.1:0-40484 GCA_044345405.1 Bdellovibrionota bacterium | reverse complement strand
GTGTGTCTAAATCCCCAAAGGACTACCATCTTTTCACCCTTTACGGTCCCAGCCCCATACCGTTGTCGATGATATCGACGTTTCCAGGCGGGTGTTTTTTTATGACAAGACGGTGATGATCCCGTAACGCACTAGTCTGCGAATTCTAGGGCGTAGTTGGGCTGCACCAGAGGGAGGGCCTTGACCGCCTTGAACAGAGGGAGCTGCTGCACGCACTCCCCCGCAGGTCAAACCGACCATAAGGTTGTTGTCATAGGTTGTTGTCATACCGACGGGGGCGAGCTTCAACTCTCGCCGTCGGTCACTCCCATCCCTTCCACCGCGTGTCCAACGCTCATTTAACCACAAACGTGGTAGAGGTAGGTTTCTTGCTGCTTGCGACGACCTTCCCCTTGGATGTCTTAATTTTGACAGAAACCGTCGCAACGTAGGTACCTGGGCCAAGACGGGCTGTGACTCGACGACTGCGGGTCTCCGCTCGATACTTCGTTGGTAGAGCCGTTGCGTCTACCGCTGCTATCGAGGTTGTCTTGGCGCGAACAACGGTAAAAACATAGAATACCTGAAGCGAACGAACCGCTGCCGCCAGATCCGTAACTTTTTTGCCGAGTAGCTTTTCTAATCGGCGCTTGAGCGTTTGACGCTGGGTCTCATCGATCGGTATTCCAATCTTCACCGGATTGACCGCCAGAGGCACGTTAGAACCTTTCGGCATGGGGAGAGGATTAAATTGAGGAGCTCTGGGGTCCAAAGGCGTTGTGAGGGAGGCATCCGGAACGCAACGCTTTTCGGAGCGACAAGCGTCAGGCGTAGACTGCCCAGGAGAGTCCGGTGGGGTGTCGGCGGGAGCTGGTGTGGGCGTTGCTGGAGCTGGTGTGGGCGTTGGTGGAGCTGGTGTTGGTGTGGACGGAGGCGGTGTTGGAGTTGGATCTGTCGTGGTACAATTGAAAGACTCAACATCAACAGGGACAGAATGGTTCGTTCGATCGCCATTCCCAAGCTGCCCCAGTGAGTTAGATCCCCAACACTTGATCGAGCATGTCCCTGTCCATGCGCAGGCATGCGCCGACCCAGAGGTGATCGCCACCACCGACGTGAGCCCTGTTACGTTCACAGGTGTCGTTTCCTGATTTGTTACGCCGTTTCCGATAGCTCCTTCCGTGCTGGTCCCCCAGCACTGGGCCTGCCCGCCAGATGCCAGGACCGCGCAAGCAAAATTTTCAGAAATACCTGAACCGCCGGTATCTATCATCGAGGCATTGTACGGTGCCCCGCTCACCAAAACCGGAACATAGCTATCGGTTGTTGTGCCGTTACCGAGGTTACCCGAATTGTTGGCCCCCCAACATGCGACCACCCCGTCACTGAGCCGCGCACACGTAAAACGGTCACCTGAACTCACTGCCTCCGCCGTGGTGATTCCAAATACCTCCACCGGCACGGACTGTGGATTGGGGGCGTTGTTGTCACCCAACGCGCCGTACATGTTCTCCCCGAAGCACCAAACGTTGCTCGTTGACGTTTGAACGAGGCAGGTATGCGCGTATCCAGCTGAAATTTGAGAAACATCACTCCCAAAACCAAAAACCGCTGTGGCTACCTGTCGATCCGTCGTAGATCCATCCCCCAACTGCCCCGACGAATTCAACCCCCAACATACGACTCCCCCGGTAGAAAATCGAGCGCACGTATGACTAGTTCCCGCAGTAATTTCCACCACGCTGGTCAAAGGGAGAAGAAACTGATCAACTACCTCAACAGGGACTGCGCTACTACTGGTTGAGTTGTTACCGAGCTGTCCGAAGGTATTGGCCCCCCAACACTTAACCCCACCAAGCGGCTCAACGATAGCACACGAATGGTCTCCGCCTGCGGCGACCGCGGTGGCTTCGGATATGCCACTAACCGGAACCGGTACGGAGCTTGGGGAAATTGTCCCATTCCCGAGCTGCCCCTCGCCATTGTAGCCCCAGCAATAGACGCCTCCTCCGCTGAGGGAGGTCAAAGCACACGTATGGCTCCCTCCTGCGCTCAACACGGGGGAATTGGACGCAACAGCTATCCTGCTCTGATAGAAAAACGTTAAGAGTAGTACGATGATGACACGATACGAAGCATCGGTGATACACCAAGTGACTCGCCTTGAGGTCTCTAACCCGTGCCGTATCATATCCTAAATTCTCGTAGTCCCATGGATAGATCGGCTCCGAACGCTTTTGTCTTGAGCTAAATCGGTGTTCCACAACGGGATTAAACGAAAGATTCCAGCTAGCAGCTTTCCTAACTATTTCTCTCAGAGACCGCGCGCGGTTTCGCCCTGTACCTTTTCGCCCTGTACCTGGGCTACTTTTTCGCCCTGTACCTGGGCTACTTTTTTCGCCCTGTACCTGGGCTACTTTTCGCCCTGTACCTGGGCTACTTTTTTCGCCCTGTACCTGGGCTACTTTTTCGCCCTGTACCTGGGCTACTTTTTCGCCCTGTACCTGGGCTACTTTTTTCGCCCTGTACCTGGGCTACTTTTCGCCACCTTCCCGCGCAACTTCCGCCCCCGCCAGCCGAATAGCTGTGCATGATAACTAAGTCAAAAAAGAAGATGAAATACCACCCTCACGGGAGCGTGCTGTTTTGCACCTTTAGCGTGGAGGAGGGATTGCTGCTGCTTGCTAATCCGCTGTGTCAGGCGATCATTAAAAGCTGCCTCGCACGGGCTTGCGAGCTGTATCCCGTGCGGATCTGCCACATGATCGTCGAGGCGACCCATGTCCACTTAGTCATGGTGGTGATAAACCCCGACCACGTAGAGTCCTTCTTCCGCTTTTTCAAAGCAGAATCAGCTCATATGATTAACAGACTCCTGGGGCGAAATAAGAAAACCCTCTGGTGTGAAGGCTATGATAGCCCGATCGTCCTTACGCCTCTAAGAGCCCTGATAGCGATAGCATACCTGTATTCTAATCCAGCCAAGGATAACTTAGAGAGCTCTATTGACCGATACCCAGGGTTTTCCTCCTGGAGGATGTTTCAATCGGGTCAGCTCACCCGTCAATGGAAGCGTGTCAGGCGACCCCAGTTTACCCCGATCCCTCGGGATGCAAATAACCTACGGGGATACACGAAACTTGCAGAGGATATACTTAATGTTTCTCGGGAGATGCAAACCTTTACCCTTGAACCTAACGCATGGATTGAGGCGTTCGGGTATCACTCACCGGAGGAGCAGCAGAGGATGAACGAGAAGCTGCTGGCACGAATAAGGTTCCTTGAGGCACGTGCTGAGAGGAATAGGGTACGAGAGAAGAAACGAGTGATCGGCAGAGACCGGCTCCTTTCTCAGGTATTCGATACCAATTATCGACCCAAGCGATCGGGCCGGCGCATGTGGTGCCTTTCAGAGAAGCGCAGAGTTCGAGTGGAGTTTATCGGGTTCTTTAAGGCGCTCATGCAGAGGGCTAGGACAGTGCGGGAGAGGTGGAAGCTCGGGGATGTAACGGTGCCGTATCCGCCTGGGTTATATCCACCATCGATGCCGAAGCTTGCTAACGTGATTGGGCACTAGTCTTCTCTTTTATTCTATCTTTGCGATCTCCGGTTCGCGGCGGATACGTGTATCTACCGAGCCTATTTTAGAGCGTTACGTCCCTTACCGAGCACAGTCGAACTGCAGAGCTGCCGTGGCTATTGGACCTGCTTCTACCCGCTGCTCATATGGTAGCCCAGGGACAGAGAGAAGGGACAGAGAGAAGAGAGAAAGGGACAGAGAGAAAGTACGGATAGGCATTCAGGTCAGGCTTCAGGGAGGGCCAACCTCTCTCGATGCTCTCGCTCTTCCTGTTGTTGTGTGAGGCGAGGCGCGAGCGAAAGTTCTTTTGTCCTCAGTGAAATGTATTGAGCGCCAGAAGCACAAGCGCCGTCACGATAATCACCGTGCCGAAGATTGTTCGTAAGGTGTTCGAAGGGAGGTGGCGCTTCACCGATGCCCCAAGGGTCATGCCCACGATAGAGCCGAGCAAGAAAACGCCTCCGACAACGAACCTCTCAGGATTGAGATTGGCGAGGTTCGCGACGAATCCTGAGGCCGATATCAGCGCAATAGAGACGAGCGAGGTCGCCATCGCGCTGTCGATCGAGATTCCGGTTACCATGAGGAGGGTAGGGACGAGAAGGAATCCCCCTCCAACTCCGAATATCCCTGAGAGTACTCCCGCTATCATACCCGTGGTGAGAAGTTTCGCTCCGCATCTCCAGCTAAATCGCAGCTCTCCCTGAGGGGTTCGTTGACACGCGATCGCGGCTATCACCATATCGCGTCGACCCGCGATCATCTGTACTCCCACCACGAGCATGAGTCCGGCGAATAGCATGAGTGAAAGGCGTTCGGAGACGCGTTGTCCCAACGTTGCGCCGAGTGGGGCTGTAAGTATACCGCCGACCCCCAAGACCGCTCCCGCTCCCCACAGCACGACTTTGCGACGGGCCTGTATCGTGGCTCCATACAGCGCGGTAGAGCCTACGATCGCCAAGGAGAGGGTAACCGCTTCTCGGAAGTCGAGGCTCAGACCATACACGAGGAGTGGCACAGCGAAGATCGATCCTCCGCCCCCGGTTAATCCGAGGGAGAGCCCAACGAAGCTACCGAGAAGGAGGGCGAGCATACCCACTCGAACTTACCGGCTTTGTCGACCAAGGCCGCAGTCGCTGTACGAACCGTCGACGTGTATCGCGTTGAATCCGTGAGCTCGTAGGAACGAGGTGGCAAGGGAAGCGCGCTTTCCTGAGGCGCAGTGAACAAAGAGCGGGCGATTTTTCGGCAAGTTCGCGACGTGATCCTTCATCCGTGTATAGGGAAGGGAGTGTGAACCCTCGAGGTGTGCCTGATGGTGCTCCGCCGTTGTTCTAACGTCGATGATCTCACCCTCTCGGCGAGCCTCCTGCGGATCGAAAGCTGTGAAAGGCGTTCGAGCGGTTCGTTCAGAGAGTATCCCAGCGGCACGTGCTTCGCCCGTCGTGATCCATCCCACCACGTGATCAAATCCGATACGATAGAGCTGTGTCGTTGCGAGCTCCGCGTCCTCCGCATCACCGACAACGAGCGCAATCTTGTCGTCCTGCTCCAGGAAGCTTCCCGCCGCGTTTGAGAAAAAAGGTGTGCGCAGTGGCGCGGTGATACTTCGAGCGATATGCCCCGAATCGTAGTCCTCGCGATCGATTCGCGTATCCAGAATGTGAACGGTGCTATCAGAGGCGACCCGTCTGAATTCATCCGGAGTAAGATGTGGTGGTTGGGGAACCCCGCCCGTCACCGCGATTCCATCTCGGTTCACTCGCTTCATGGTGGCGAAGTAGAGTGGGGGATCTGGCTGTCCTTGCAGGATATCCTTCACGAACGCCTCGCCGTCTTGGATGGCTAGTTTGAGCGGAGAGTTGAAACGTCGCTCGTAGCCGAGCGTTGTTGTAGGAACCGCCCCGAGAGATTTTCCGCAGGCGCTTCCGGCGCCGTGCGCGGGAAGGATCTGTAGGAAGTCACCGTAGGTTGCGAGTCGCTTGGTGAGTGATTCGCGCAATGTGCGCGCCGATGGCTCCATCGCGTTCTTCATCCCGGCGGCCGACTCAAGGAGGTCCGGTCTGCCGACATCTCCAACGAATAGGAAGTCGCCGGTGGCGAGGGCTATCGGTTCGTTCGCTCCGCCGCCAAGGTCGGTTATCAGGAAGCTGATGTGCTCAGGGGTGTGGCCCGGGGTGTGGACGACCTCGACTCGGATGTTGCCCACCATGAAGATATGCCCATCCTTGACGAGGTGCGTGTTGGGGCGACTGCCGGGCCATGTGTAGGTCCAGTCCGGTCCACCCTCCGCGGAGAGGTAGAGATGGATCGATCGGTCGCGAGCGAACTCCTGACCTCCGCTCACAAAGTCGGCGTGGATGTGCGTCTCCGCTACGGCCGTTATGCGAAGATCGTTCTCCGCCGCGAGCTTTCTGTACTGATCCACGTCTCGCTCGGGATCGATAATGAGCGCCTCTCCCGTTTTCTGACATCCAACGAGGTAGGAGTATTGAGCGAGGTAGGGATCGAATATCTGACGGAGTAACATAAGCGCCTCTGTTTTTTTTACATCGAACAACAGCTTGGTTTCGATGATGACGGCTTGCGGTTGTTCCACGGCATGCGCGCTAACATCATGCCCATCCCACACGTATCGGTGATTCCAGCGAACATAAGTCCCGCGCCCACGAAGGCTGGGAGCGCAACCCAGCTAGGATTGACGAGGTAGGCGAGGCTGGAGCCCAGGAATACGAGAGCCCCCGCGGCGATTCGAACCTGTCGCTCCAGGGAGATCGTCGCGTGCCCCCGAGTTACTGGAAGTCCCTCGCTCTCCCACGATTGCATGCCGCCGCTCATGACCTGGAGGTTGGGGAGCCCGTGAGACGCGAGCTTCTCGGCCGCCTGACGGGCTCGGCCACCGGAGCGACAGATAACGAAACAGGCACCCTTACCTTCGGCTAATTTCTTAACGTGGGCTGGGTTAAGGTCGTTGAGAGGGTGAAGGATGGCGCCCTCGATATGAACCTCCTCAAACTCAGCTGGGGTGCGCACGTCCAGCAGGAGGGCGTTTTCTTGTTGCTCGCGCACCATTCGAGGGGAGGTGTTTCCTGTTGTGGTGGAAGTTTCGTGGCTTACGTTAGTCATGTGAGGCTCATACGATAAAAAAGTTGACGCTCGTTACGTATATCTATATTACTATATAGTAATATGGCAGTAAGAAATCAAGCTCAAAAGAGGCTTTCCGGGGTGCGGGGTAAAAAAGTCAATCTGACCGACGCGCACCTTGAAGAGGTTGCTCGGCTGTTCGGCATGTTAGCTGAGAGCTCTCGGCTCAAATTGTTACGGGCTCTTCTTGAGCGACCGATGACGGTATCGGAGCTTATTGAGGCGACCGGTATGCGGCAGGGGAATGTGTCAAAGCATTTAGGGACGCTTCTGCTCGGGGGATTTGTGGCGCGTGAGCGTGAGGGTAATTTCGCCCGATACACCATAGCGGATCCCACAGTCGCGTCGTTGTGCGTGTTGATGTGTTCGAGGATCGAGTCGCAGGCTCGACACCGCGTAAAGCAGTTAGCGTAGTTTTCGTTATTCCCCCGGCTCGCCGATAAGGGTTCGTTGAACGAAGGCTGTCTTGTTCTGGATGTGATCGGAGATCCAGGTGTCGTCCCACCACTCGTTCGGTGATACGGCCACGCCGTGAAGTCGTAGCTCGAAATAGATCTCCTCTGATTGCGCGAGTCCGGATGTGCCAGTTTGACCTATCGTTTGTCCCTTGGTGACCTCGTCGCCTGGTTTTACATCGGCGCTCGAGAGGTGCGCGTACACCGAGGCGAGTCCGAACCCGTGATCGATCACGATTGTCGTGCCGTTCAGAGGAAGGGTGTCGACGAAGGTGACTCGACCGCTGTTTGACGCTGTGACCTTCTGTCGATTGGATACTTGAAAACGAGCGCCGACGGCGGGGCCCTTAACGAGCTCCTGTCCGTTAAGCGTTATTGTCCGTTGGTCTCCAGCTGAATTGGAAGGATAGGACGATACGGGGCGTGTGAAGGTCCCATTCCATAACTTCCGTCCCTCGGTTTGGCTGAGCGGATCGCTCAAGACGCTCTCATCGTGTCGTCCGGACGTCTTAATGAGGAAGCGCAGGTCGGTCATGAGATCGCCCGAGAAGCGAGCCTTGATCGATTCATTAGAGGGGTGGCTCGCGAGCGAGTTCTTGAGAGCCTCTCCCTTCGCGGTGTCGAGGGCGAAGGTGAAGGAGCCCCACCGTCTCGGCCTCGTTTTGTAGTTAAAGTGCGCCGTGGCGATATTACCTATCGCGTCCCTGGCGAGGAGGGACATCGCGTCCTTTGAGTCGTCAAAATCCTGCGGAATGGGGTAGAAGGTGAGGTAGAGGTCGTCATAGCTTTTGAACGATGGGTCCCAGTACTTTGCTGGGAAGCCTGGGTAGAGGGTGCCATCGGAGAACACCCCTTGAGAGTCAGGTGTCTTTCCTATCACCTTGTAGAAGACGAGCTCCGATCCTCCGATCACGCCGTTTTGTTGCGGAGTGATCACCTCGATTCGAGGCTTCAAGAAATCCACGACGAGACTCTTCGTGATTTTGGATCCGTTGCTCCACAGGGACTGGTCGAACGCCAATATCTGAAGCTCCGCCTTTCCCTCACGGAGGCCGAGCTCCTTCGGATTAAGGTCGATCGTTATCGCTTGTGCGTTGGTCCCTCCCAGCGCGCGCTTTCGCACGAGCTCTCGGGGCTGGTTGTTCTGTGAGATCCGTACGAGCACCTCATCGAGTCCGCTGCCGGCGTCCGTGACCTTGAGTGCTATCGGCACCGGGTCTCCGCCAAGACCCGCGGGTTCGCGTTCCCAGGCGATTACAGGTGGCTCCTCCTCGAAGAAGGCGATTTCAAATGGGTTGACCTTCGTTATCTCGGAGAAGGTAAGGAGACCAGCCGCGACGATTGAGAAAAAGAGAATCGTAAGGAAAGCTAAAAAACCGCCACCCCCTCTCTCTCGTTGATACGTCATGGATAGTATTCCTTACGAATTATTGATGCGCTCCTTCACAACCTCAAGGGCTCGATCAACGCTGATGCGCTCTTGCTTCGTGGTGTCACGATCTCGGATCGTCACAGTGTTGTCCTGAAGCGTCTGATGGTCAACGGTTAAACAGTACGGAGTGCCAACCTCGTCGTGACGGGCGTACCGCTTTCCGATCGACTGCGCGTCGTCGTAGCTGGCGTTGATGCCGGCCTTGAAGAAGTCAGCTACGATCTTGCGACCAACCTCTGGCATCCCCTCCTTCTTGAAGAGAGGAAGTACCGCGACCTTGAACGGCGCGAGGCGGGGGTGGAGCTTCAACAAAACGCGGGTCTTCGTTTGTCCATCGGCGTCAACGCCTTCCTCCTCGGCGTAGGCGTCACAGAGGTAGGCGAGGCACGCTCGGGTAAGACCAGCGGCTGGTTCGATAACGTACGGGATGTATCGAACGCCGGGCTTTCCGGTTGCGGGATCGATCTTCTGCTGGTCGAAGTAGCTCAGTTTAACACCCGATTCCTCGGCGTGTTTCGTGAGGTCGTAGTCCGTTCGTGAAGCGACACCCTCAAGCTCATCCCAGCCCCAAGGGTACTGGTAGTCGATGTCGTAGCAGTCATCGGCGTAGTGCGCCAGCTCATCCTGTTCGTGTTGTCGAAGTCGGAAGGCTGACTTGTTGTTCGCGTACCGTTGCCACCACCCCATGCGGGTTTCGGTCCAGTATTTGAGCCACTCCTTCTGAGTGCCTGGCTCGCAGAAGAACTCCATCTCCATCTGCTCGAACTCACAGGTTCGGAAGATGAACTTCTCGGTTGTTACCTCGTTACGGAATGACTTTCCTTGTTGCGCGATGCCGAACGGAACCTTCATCGACATCGTTTGTTGCACGTTGAGGAACTGAACAAACATCGCCTGAGCTGTCTCTGGCCGGAGATAGATTGCGCTGGACTTTACAGCCTCCTCAAGCTTCTCTCGAAGTTGGGCGCGGGAGAGCTGCTTGTCGTGAATTTCGTTCAAAAACTGATCAAGGGGATCCACCGGCCCGATAGAGGTCTTGAACATCAGGTTGAACTGACGCTCATCTGAGAGTTGTGAGCTTCCGCAATGAGGACATACATAGCCACAGGCACCAACGGTGCCCGCGGTCTTTTCACCGCTCGACTTACCACCCTTGACCCAGTTGATAGCCGTGCCTGGCTCCATCTGCGGAGCTTTGTCGGCGCGGAAGCGCTCTTTGCAGTTGAGGCAGTCGACGAGGGGATCGGAGAAGCCGGCTAGGTGACCGCTCGCCTTCCAAACGCTCGGGTGCATCATGATCGAGGCGTCGATACCAACGACATCCTCGCGCTCATGAACCATGTGTTTCCACCACTCAGCGGCGATGTTTCGCTTGAGCTCGACACCAAGGGGACCGTAGTCGTAGGCACTCTTCAATCCACCGTAGATCTCACTGCTCTGGAAGATGAAGCCACGACGCTTCGTGAGAGAGACGAGTTTCGGAAGGATATCGTTGGAGCTCATACAGTAACCCTGGGTCGACGTGTTGTTCGCGCTGTGGCGAGCGTTCAAAAAATATACCATCCCCGACCCGTAGCACGGTGCGCTGGACTCTTACTTGAGCGCGCTTAGGTATCGAGCATCGCAAGGTATTTACCTTGGAGACGGACCACCGGGGGAGGGCTAGTGATAGTGGTGTAAGGGTAGCCCGGAACAGGGAGGGTCTCAAGGGGGTTGAGCCTAAAAGCGGACCTGGACCTCCGGGGCTATTTGAGGCATAAGGGCTAGGTCTTACCCATTTCACGAGGTTCCATGAGCTACGAATTCTACAAGATTCTTCACCTATTAGGTTTGTCATTGGTCGTTCTCTCCCTTGGAGGAATCATTCACCACGTTATCAACGGTGGTACCAAGCAGTCGGATGCCTTCAGACGAGGCACCATGATTACGCACGGCGTCGGGCTTCTTCTCCTCGTTGTGGCCGGATTTGGAATGCTCGCGAAGATGGGCATCTATAGCCCTCCAGGATGGGTGATCGGTAAGATCGTAATCTGGCTCGCCTTGGGAGCGTTCGTCGCTATCGCGTACAAGAAGGCTCAATTGGCTAAGAAGTTCTGGGTCGCTGTTCCGGTCCTCGTTCTGGTTTCGGCTGTCTTGGCGATCTACAAGTAAGCGTATCTCTTTCTTGCGAAAGCCAGTAATCCCGTGAAGGTGCGTAGGCACGTTCACGGGATTTTTTTATGGCTCCTGGGATTTGGTTTGGTCGTGAACGTGAACATGCACGTAAACGTGAACATGCACGTAAACGTGAACGTACCCGACCCCGATCTGCCGTGTTCGGTAGATGGTTGAAGTCCACGGCGTAACTTTCTGCAGTATCCTCGTAACAGTATCGAAAACGAGAAAACTTTTCGGGTACGTTCACGTTCACGTTTATGAGCACGTTCACGTGGGGAACGGGGGTAAGATTCGAGCCGGTGCCACGTGCACGGTCACGCGGAGATCAGTTACAGATATTTGCACACCATCATACTGGCTACAAAGAGAAGGTAGATTCCGCCGGCGCCCCGTATGAGTTTTGACGGTATCTCGGCACGGGTGTTGGCTGCGTTGAGGGTTCTGGTCGCCACGAGCACGACGACGCTCGTAAGAGCGTAGGAGAGGGGGATCTGGTTGGTCATTCCCATCGTCGCGATAACGATCGGGCCGAGACACAGGGTGACCCGATAGAGAGGAAGGGCCCAGCGAGAGAGTTCCTCCTTCGAAAACACGCGCGCGTACCACGAGGCCTCGACCGCGGCCACTGACGAGCCGATCGCTCCAGCCACCACGATACTCTGCCAGTCGAGGCTTGGAGCGATTGAGAGGAGCGTTACGATGGAGCGGAGTGAGGCAAGGGCGATCAGGGAGTTTCCGAGCATCGCGCCAAGGAAGCCGGCGAGGGGGCGTCCATTCTCCCAGCCCGATCGCGACATCCCGCGTACGGAGAGGGCGGCGAGAGTAAGGAGGAAGATGCCTTGAGAGGTGAGGGTTCGCCCGTACTGAAGGACCGCTACGGTTATCGCTCCGCATAGGATGGTGACGATCAGGTACCCTTTCGTTCGGTCGCTCGCTTGGCTCTTGGCTTTCATCCACAAAATCGCCGCACCCTCGGTCATATTCCACAGAACGAGAATAGCGAGGAGGGTGAGCCACCGCTTAAAGAGGAGGTCGGTGGCGATCGGATCGTTTGCTGGTAACGGCACGATCGCGGCCGGCGCGATGAGCGGAGAGAGGCGTATAACGGCGAAAATGACGCTCTCCCAGAGAGCTCGTGGTGTGGTCATAGATGTGAACGTATCGCTTCTTGAAGGGTGGCAAAAGGGCGTAACGGGTGTGGATCGGTTCAGATCGGGTCGATCCGCGTCCTGTCTAGGGTGAATATTATGCGAGGGGGAGAACTTACCGTATTGAAACAAGTGTATCTTTCCGCATAGTGTACCCTTTATGGAAAATGTTTCGGACATGTCAAGACTTTCGCGCCCAGTTTCTGTGGGTGACGTGCGAAACATGTTCGACAAGATCGCTCCCACCTACGACAAATTGAATGGTGTGTTGAGCCTCGGAATTAATCGCCTCTGGGAGCGTCGGCTCGTTCGAAATCTTCCAAAGGTTTCCGGTGGGCTGTGTCTCGATGTGTGCACTGGCACTGGAGCGCTCGTTCCCCGTCTCTCCCCACACTACCGCGGCGTGGTCGCCGTCGATATCTCCACCGAGATGCTCTCGCGCGGTCGTAAGCGGTGTCAGGACCTACCCCAAACCGCATGGATAGAGTCCGACGCGCAGGACATGCCCTTTGCCGATGATTCTTTTGATGTCATCTCGGTTTCGTACGGCGTGCGTAATCTCCCATCCCCTGAGACGGGGCTTCGGGAGATGTGCCGTGTGTGCCTTCCTGGTGGCACTATCGGTGTCCTTGAGTTCGGACAGCCAACGAACAAGGTGTGGAGCAAGCTCTATGAGTGGTACTCAAAGAACGTCATCCCTCGTGTAGGGGCCTACATCTCAGGTGATGGGGGAGCGTATCAGTACCTTCCACGCACCGCGGCGGCGTTTCCGTGTGGGGCGGAGTTTGAACTGCTCCTCAAAAAGTCGGGATGGGTTCCTCGTAAAACGATCTCCCTCTGTGGAGGTATCGCCTACATCTACATCGCTGATAAGCCGGCGTAGCTTTCCCCTTTCAGGTTGATGTTTTAAGCTTCGCGAAATCTGTGCGTGGATCGCGTTCGCCTTGAAGTTTCTCAAGAGTTTCAAATTCTGGTTTTGGTTCGTCGCTTTTCTCGGTGTCTTGTTGCGGCTGCGTGGCTTCTTCGCGTTTCGTTCGTTATGGCTTGATGAGGTGGCGCTCCTGCTCCAGATCCGTGGTCGTAGCTACGAGGAGCTTTTCTTCAACGGAGTGGCGGGTAATCAAGGTGCCCCCGCGGCGTATCTTGTCATATCGAAGGCGGTGATGAGTCAGTTTTCCTCCTTTGAGGTTGGTGCTCGATTGCTTTCATTAGTAAGTGGGATCTCCGCTCTCTTCGTATCCGCGTGGTTAGTTATGGTTTCGTTTCGGGACTCCTTCTCCCGCGTCTTCGCGCTCTTCGCTATATCTGTTTCGCCGTGGTTGATCTTCTATTCCGCCGAGGGGAAGCACTACATGCTTGAGGCGCTCGTTGCCCTGCTCGTGGTGTGCGCCACTATCCAGTACGAGCGGCACAAACTTTCGTTGATCGTGTTGATCATCGTTGGAGTGGTATCGGTGTGGTTCTCTCACAACGCCCCAGTCGTGCTGTGCGCGTGCGGAACCATCCTCATCTTTCGGTCCTGGGTAGCGCGAGATTGGAAGGCTGCTGGAACGCTCGTCGTCGTTTGTGGTGTATGGGTGGTCAGCTTCACCCTTCACGCCTCGACGAACATGAGGGCACTCTTCGGCAATCAAGAACTCTTTACCTATTGGCGCCACGGACTCGCCCCATGGCACGACGGTGTTTTGGCCGCGGGGCGATGGATAGTGCACGTGTGGGGGGCTCTGATGGCGTATATCTTTATGCCACCGGGGTCCCACGGCTCAACGGACGCTGTGTTCCCGTTATGGCTTGGAGGATGGGAGGGTCTTCTCGTAGCGGTCGTTGCGCTCGGACTCACGAGGATGTTTCGTGAGCGGTCACCCCTTGCGCCCTATGCCGCGCTGATCCTGGCGGTCTCATTTTCCTTATCGCTTCTTCGAGTTTCTCCTTTCAGCGCGAGGCTCGTTCTGTATCTCGTTCCCTTCATACTCATCGCCGCCGCGAGTGGGGTCGCCGCTATGATTGAGATCGCTCGAAACCGGTATCCGTTACTCTCGGCCGGCGCGGTCGCCCTGGCGCTTCTCGTGATGGGGCCCTCGGTTGCTACGTCGACAGAGCGATTTGTGCGACCGCTTAACAGGAGTAATATGAAAGCGGCGCTTCGATACCTTTCGGAGACCCGTGCCCCCGAAGATCTCGTTATGATGCGTCGAGTGGATTCGACCGTTGCCGCCATGTACATACGCCGAGACCGTTCACTTGAGATGCCGGTGTTAGATGCGAATTGGAAGATCGTGAACGCTCCGGTGATGTGTAATCGACTGAAGAAGCGACTCGTCACCGTTCCCGGACGCTCGGTGTGGATCGTGGGTGTTCTGCAGGCTGAGGAGGTCTCACACGCGATCGACATCCTCGGTCGGGATTGTGTGGCGGTGACCTCTCGATTCGAAAGCGACGGTTTTGTCGCTGCTCGAATCGAGGCACGTTAGAATACGACTCTAGTTGAGAACCTTAAGGATTTTCTTTCGCCACTCCTTCGGTCCGACCTCATGCACGGAGACTCCGCTACTGTCGACCGCCACGGTAACCGGCATATCCTTTACCTCAAACTCGTAGATCGCCTCCATGCCGAGATCGGCGAACGCAACTACTCGCGCGGCGGTTATCGCCTTTGAAACGAGATACGCGGCGCCACCTACGGCCATAAGGTAGACAGCCTTGTACTTCTTGATCAGCTCCACGGTTTCGGGACCGCGCTCCGCTTTTCCGATCATGCCGAGCAGCCCCGTCTGAAGCATCATCTCGGTGAACTTATCCATACGGGTCGCGGTTGTGGGTCCGGCTGGGCCCACAACTTCATTTCCGACAGGATCGACAGGGCCTACGTAGTAGATAAAACGATTCTTAAAATCCACACCGTCAGGAAGCTTCTCTCCCTTCGCGAGGATATCAGCGATCCGTTTGTGCGCCGCGTCACGACCGGTGAGGATTTTTCCGGAGAGGAGAACGGTCTCTCCCGGTTTGAGCGACGCTAGCTCCTCACGGGTGATCTTTGAGAGATCTATTCGACGAGCTCCAGCGCCGAGGGAGAGCTCGATCTTTGGCCACTCATCGAGCGACGGTGGTGTAAGCTTCGCCGGACCTGAGCCGTCGAGCTCAAAGTGAACATGTCGGGTCGCGGCGCAGTTAGGAATCATCGCGACGGGAAATGAAGCCGCATGGGTTGGGTAGTCGAGCACCTTCACATCGAGAACGGTCGCGAGGCCGCCGAGTCCCTGCGCGCCGATACCGAGTTGATTGACCTTCTCGAAGATCTCCAGTCGCAGCTCCTCCGCGCGGGTCTTTGGACCACGAGCTTTGAGTTCATGGATATCCACCGGCGCCATAAGCGATTCCTTCGCTAAGAGCATCGCTTTTTCGGCGGATCCCCCGATGCCGATGCCGAGCACTCCGGGCGGGCACCATCCAGCTCCCATGTGTGGCACGGTTTCAAGCACCCAACCGACGATGTCGTCATTTGGATTAAGCATCTCAAGCTTCGCCTTGTTCTCGGAGCCTCCGCCCTTCGCCGCGATAGACACCTCGATCGTATCTCCTGGAACGAACTCGACGTGAAGGATGCCGGGGGTGTTGTCCTTCGTGTTCTTACGAGCTCCGGCCGGGTCCGTTACCATCGAGGCTCGCAACGGATTGTTCGAATCCTTGTAGGCGCGTCGAATACCTTCGTCGAAGAGCTCCTGCAGGGGTCGCTTCGAGTCAACGCGAATCTCTGCGCCGATCTTCACGAATCCAACCACGATACCTGTATCTTGGCAGAGAGGACGGTGTCCCTCAGCCGCCATGCGTGAGTTGACCAAGATCTGCGCGATAGCGTCCTTTGCGCTCTTTGACTCCTCTGCGAGGTAGGCCTTGTGCATCGCTTGGATAAAATCGATCGGATGGTAGTACGAGATGAATTGGAGAGCGTCTTGAACGCTTTGAATGAAATCCGCTTCGGTTACTGTTTTCATACTATCCTTCGTGGGTGTGCTTTTCGGAGCCTGTTCGCTCTCAGTGGATAGGGGAGGGGTGAACCTCGCGCCACACAGGGGAAAATACTCTGTTATTCCTGGTTCGGGCAACAAAAGATTCTCCTTGTGTCGGAGATACACGTATCCAGCGGAGATTGTAGCTCGTTTTTGAACACAGGTACTTACTCATAAGCTCTGTCATTATGACGAAAGCTGCGAGCTCACCGGTAAATGTTTAGGAGAGGACGCAGTCTAACGGGAACTTGGGAAGTGAGGGGCAAAAAACCTCAACCGTTGCAACGAACGCGACCCTCTGCAAACCCTTCGCGGTTGCTTTCGGAACGGTCGTCATGAAAGCAAAGTCCGCGGCCGAGATGATCCGCGCTTCGTATGAAGAGCGGATTCCGGCTATGCGCTCCCCGAAACGGTGTTAGCTCGTGGGGGCGCCAGGTTAGGTATCGCTAAAAATTCTCTGGCTACGCTCCCCATTTTCAGCTACATAGCGGGGACTGTCACCCGCGGTTTTGCGATAGCGCCTGTGCAATCGTCAGCGCCGCTTTTAAATAGGTAAAAGAATGAAAAGATATTTGTCAGCTCTGACCCTCTCGCTCGCAATGAGCGCGTGCTCATCCTCAGGTGTAAAACCGGTAGACATCGTTACCGAGACGAGCACACCACAAGGTCTTAACGTGATTCAAACATCTTCACGTGGCACCCTTCCGAACGGCGGACTTGTTGGAGAGGAGACCGCCGTAGCTCAACTCACGGCGACCGTTGAGTCTGTCGATACCAAGAAGCGTATCGCTACGTTGCGCACCAAGGATGGACGACTCGTTCCACTCAAGGTGAGCCCAGAGGTAAAGAATCTCAATCAAGTTAAGAAGGGTGACACCTTAGAGCTCGATTACGTTGAGGCGATCGAGTTCGAGGTACGTAAGCCAACTCCTGAGGAGATCGAGCTCGCGGGCGCTGAGCTTGATGCCGCCGCTCTCGCTGAGAAGGGGCAGAAGCCAGGTGCCGCTGTTGTGAGTGAGCGCATCGACATCCTCGTGGTTGAGTCGGTTAACAAGAAGAAGGAGCTCGTAACCCTTCGTGGACCTCAGGGCCCTGTAACCGTGAAGGCTAAGTATCCAGACAACCTTAAGGTGCTTAAGGCTGGCGATACCGTAGTGGTTCGTAGCTCTGAGCTCTTGGCTGCTCGGATCAAGCCAGTGGGATAAGCGGGTTCGCCGCGTCTCAAGGGGGGCTCTTATGAGCCCCCTTTTTTATGGAGATACGGTAGGTTTTGGGTGCGCCTAGCGGCGAGGATTCAATGAGATAGCCGTTCGAGAGAGCTTTTTTTGACTAGCGTCTGTGGGGCTCTTACCATCAACGAATGGGTATTCAACCGTGCTCCGTATCTCGTCCCTCAACCTCGGGCGTTTCACAAGATCCTCAAGATCAGATCTCTCTACGCATCGCCGAGAATCCCGCTCTCGCGAATAAGGATGCCATCACGAGTGGCCGAACATGGATCGAGGGAGAGCCGTTTCGGCAACATGTCTACACATATGGCTACGCGATTCTCAATGATGACGCTCTCGCATTGACTCGTGAGGTAACCGCGTCCGTTGGACACAAGGTGCTCTCTCTGTTTACGGGACTTGGGTACGCCGAGGCTCAGATGGTCGCGCGAGGGATGGACGTGATTGGATTTGAGCGTGAGGTCCCAGAGAATCGGTGGTTGCGTAATACCCACGAAGGTCCGGGAGAGATGAGCTTCTCTCGATTCGGAGATCGGGCGCTCTTTCTTTCGTTTCCTGATCCCACTAAGCGAGATATCGGAGGGAGCGCTCCCGTATCGTTCATAAATCGATTTCTCGAGGCGGGAGGTTCAACGGTTATTACGATTAATGAGGCGCGCCCCAGGGAACACGCGATTAAGTGTGACCAGGCCCTTATCGAGCTCCTCGGGCAGGGACGGTGCGTTGGTGAGGTAGCGTTGCCTGCGTGGCCCGCCGTCATGTGCTTCGTTGGTAGGGGCAACACCCACAGCGATTTTCGCCCGGTATTAACGGTACATCAGTTTTAGGCCGTCATCTGGGGCGCAAAGGTTACTCCCTCTCGCCCAAAACCTCCCTCTTTTCTTTGACTACGCGCTAGGTCGCTATTACTCTTTGGTGATTCACACACGAACCACATAGGTAAAGGCGCAATGAATTTCCCCTCTGCTACAACGTCAACCCACGCTCACCTCGCCCGCTCAGGTGAGATATTTCTCACTGACAAGGAGGACGCCAGCGTTCGAATCTTTCGGGATGGCGACCGGTTTCTGCTCACCGCGGATCGACGGATCGGGGCGTCTCACTGCGCCTTACAGGTCCTCGTATCAGAAGAACAGTACGACCGCCTCAAGCGATTCTCCTCCACGCCGGGAGCGCAAACCGCTCCACGTGAGGTAGAGCGAAAGTGGAGAGTTCCTGGCGGGGATCCACGAGAGATCTTTGAGCACCTTCATGATCGAGGCACGGTATCATCGACAGTGGAGATCGAGCAGGGTTATCTGATCCTTGGAGAGAGTGAAGTTCGGCTTCGCCGAAAGGGGAGTGAGTTCTTCCTTACCCTGAAAGGCTCAGGGTCGCTCGCGCGGTGTGAGGTTGAGGTCGAAATCTCTTGCCCGCAGTTTGAGGCGTTGTGGATAGGCACCGAGGGCCGACGACTCGAGAAGACCCGCACCTCGTTCTCTCTTCCGCAATCGAACGGTGAAGCTCTCGTTATCGAGGTTGATCAATTTCGTGGTCGGCACGCTCCATTCGCCGTGGTCGAGTGTGAATTCCCATCAGAGGCCTCCGCGGAGGATTTCAAGGCGCCCGCATGGTTCGGGGTAGATGTCACAGACGATCCGGCCTACAAGAACAAATGTCTCGTGCGAGATGGTGTGCCTCAAGTGTCATTACAAGAACTACGAGCGCCTCTTCCTCGCTAGCTCGAACTGTCCGTGGGGTGGGCGTAGACCTTCAGTAGCGCGTGATTTCCGAAGTCGCTGGAGAGCTTGGCTAGCCTCTCAAAGAGCAGTGTAGAAAGCTCCGTTCCCGGTAGGTCGCCTTGTTTTCCAGATTCCGAGAGCGCGATGCGGAGATCCTTGAGCATATGCGCCGCGCTAAATCCTGGAGCGAAGTCTCCGCGGAACAATCGTGGAGCGTAATTGGAGAGGGCCCATGACCCTGCGGCGCCCCCCTGGATGGTCTCAATCGCGAATGCTGGATCGATCCCCTGACTCTCGCTTAGGACGATCGCTTCGGTCATCGCCACGATCCCCAAAGCTACCGCGACTTGATTTACCGCTTTAAGTCGCTGTCCGAATCCTGGGCCTCCCACATACACTACCCTGGACCCGATACACTCAAGGAACGGAAGTGCCCGGGTGTACGCCGCTTGTGTACCTCCGCACATAATCGTGAGGGTCCCGTTCCGAGCCCCGACATCTCCTCCGGTCACTGGCGCGTCGATGAAGGTGAGTTTACTTTCGGCGGCTTTTTCATGCGCCGCTACGGCCTCTGATGGAGCGATCGTCGTTGTGTCGATGATGAGCGTGTCCCGCTTAAGTTTTGAGGAGAGCCCGTTCTCGCCAAAGAGGACGGAGTGTACGGCCGATCCATCGGTAAGGGAGAGAAGGATGACCTCACATCGGGCCGCGATCTCGTCGAGCGAGGCGCTCGCGATACTGCATGACGCGAGCGCCTCCACTTTGTGCGCGGTTCGAGAGTAGCCAAGCACCGTGTGTCCGTGTCGAGCGAGGTTGCTCGCCATGCCACTCCCCATGACTCCGAATCCGATAACGCCGATAGTGTGATGTTTGCTCATGGGGGTACTCTATGACATCGGGTCAGTAAGTCCTAGATGCTCTGTGAGGGCTTCTCCTAGCGGTCCTTGCTAAGCCATTCCGAGTACATGGGACTCTGGACATACACGCACGGTTAATAGTTATTGCTCGGAGCGCGAACGGGGGTGTACCATCAACAAAACCTTCTTTTGCTGGAGGATTGTATGAGAAAAGTCGCGGCTCTTTGTCTCGGTGTTGTTCTCCTTTCCGGATGTTCCGGTATGCGTGAGACGAACAACCAATTTACAACCCATGCGGAGTGTTTTCGCGTCCTCGGATACGCAATCCCTGAGGACGATCAAGCGGCCGCTCGCGCTCTCGTTCCAAAGGGGGGAACGATTACAGATGTGCAGTCATCACCGGCTGATTGGCACTCGGTTGTAGGTTTCATCGGGAACCTTTTCTGGATTCACCAGACAACGGTGTCCGGAACAAAATAATCGCGAAGTTCTTTCGCAAGAACGTAATCGAACGGGCGTTTGGGATAACCCGAGCGCCCGTCGCTGTTTCTTGTGGATAGCCTCTGTTCTCGACTGATAAGAAGAGAAAAGCGCCTGTTACTACCCTTGCGTCCCGCAAAAAATGTGATCGATTACCCGGGGTGTATGCGATAGTACCGGGCGTATGAAGGCTACAACCGCTCCTCATGACTCCGACCCCGATGTCAAACGCCGCGAGTGTCTTTCCCTTCTCGCCGCGGGGCTCTCGGCCTTGGTTGCTCCGCGATCCCTTACGGCTAATGAGGCCGAGGAGGGATCTGACGAGATTGCTCCACAACCGATCGGACTGCCGCTGGTTATGGAGCTGGTAGGCACGTACGAGGTTCGACTCGAGTGGTTGTTTAGAGGTCGTATCTTAGTCGAGAAACCGACGTCTCAAGGAACCGTTGATCTTCCTGGCGAGGATGCGCAACCGGAATGGGTGGAACACTGGAGAGCGCGAGAGCTACCCCTTACGAGTGAGATTCGGATCGAGGATGGACGGTTAGAGCTGCACACCAACTTTGTCTGGTCTCCACCAGGATCCATCTTTCTTGGTCCCGGTCCAATATTTAGCGCCCGTATCGATGGAAAGCGCCAAACGACCGTCGAGGGAAGGGGAGCGATGCGGATCCTGCGATCGGTTGAGCAGGATGAGTATAACGTTGTGACGGAAGATCGCGTTTCCAACGTGCGCGAGTGGTGGTATCGCGCCTCCAGCAAAACTCCTTTCGAGCCACTTCAGAGTCGTCAGACAACCGTCTTCTTCGAATCGCCGGGTATGTTAGTGCTCGACCTCTATGCCGCCGAAGCGGCTACTCCACTTCCACGAGAGATTCGGGAGTCGTTGCGATTTAGGAAGATTCGGTGAGCCATGTATCCGTACTAAACTGAGCGGTACAGACCCCTGTCCTCCGGGCGCCGGTGCCGGCTCCAAGAAAGAAGAAGCGTTTGCCGCCACATGTACGAGGTGCTGGTGTCCTTAGTTACACTTACTCTCAAATCGTGGGAGATTTTGAGAGAGCTGGACGAAGCTATCATAGAGATCTGACGCGTCACTAACCAATACCTGCTCATCTCTACGAAGGCGTCCACGTCGAACATCCTTCAAGAGCGCAGACGCTTGACGAGCGACGCGGTTCATCCGCTGGGCGCGGGTGTTGATGTCTGTGATCTCAGCGCTCATATCGACAGAGGCGCACGAGGTGCAGTTCCGTGATACCTTCGGGAAAGACCCCCAAATCTCCGCCCATTGCTCAAGGTAGAGGCTCTGAGCGAGCTGCTTGTAGGACTCGGCTTTCGCCGCGGTGGCGCCGGTCGACTGAACGCTCAAGATCCTCGCCGAAAGCCGACGAATGTTAGTGCGCTGCGCGCGAGCTGTGCTGTCGAGCGCGCTGAGGTTGTTGGAGTTGTCCGTATCCACGCAGCCGAGCGGGCTGGTCTGACATCGTTGCGTCGCGATTCCCGCCGCGGCTGATGTAGTCCCGACAATCCATGTCAAAGTCTGGGTAGAAGGAATCGTGACCGTGAAGGCGTTGCTGATACGACCTGTAACGAAGGTCGTCGGCTGGCCGCGATTCGCCGCTCCCGGAGTCATGTAGTTGGTCCCACCAATAGCTACCTCTACGGCGCTTGAGGCGTCGTTCTGATAGCCGAAGTGCGCTACGAGCGAGCCGTCTTGATTAAGATCCACGCACTCGGCGATAGGAGTTACCCGAGGAAGAGCCGGATTTGTCTCGTCATCATCTTGAGCGCTACCGCATCCCGTGTCCGCCGGATAATCGACCGCTCCGTCGCCATCGTTGTCGATCCCATCCGCGCACTGAGACACGCACGAAGGAAGGGAGATCCATACCTCTGGGGATCTCACGAGACTATTATTCGGATGGGCGATAGTGCCACTCAGCTGCGCGGAGGTTCCGCAGGCGCCCTTCACGTTCACGACCATATCGAGCTTGGATGAACCAGCGAGAGGAACGGAACCGAGTACATCGAACATGCGGCCCGGCACATCGTTCATCACGCTACGAATTACGCTCTCCCAGCCCGATAATTTGGACGAGGCTCCGGAAACCGACGCGCTGCCTGAACCGTGAATTCCAACCTCAATCGGTGTAGAACCGATATCGCCCGTGGCGCAGAAGCATCCCAGGGTCATATCCGTGCGATCGTTGTCTCTCTTTTGGCCTGGTGAGTAGCACCGGTATCCAACGCTTATCGAGCCAGGGCGGCCCTCTGGCTGACCACAATCGTGCCAGCATCCAGTTGGAGCGAAGTTAACCACACCGATCGCTGACCATCCGCGAACCTCTCCCGACACGCAGCTGAAGCCGTCTGGAGATGGAGTATTGTATCCACCCACTCCCGCGCAGAAGGTGGGACAATCTTGGGCAACCGCGGAATACCACTTCTTGGTTCCCGGTCGAGCGATAGTAGCTGTGCAGGTGACCTGGGTGTTGTAGGTCCTCTGCTTCGTGTTTGGGATAGTCGCGCAGCTAAACTTCTCAAAGTTCGCGGACCACGCCGACGAGACGGTTACTAACCCTACGGCGACTGTCACGGCGCATCGTGTCACGAGGTTTATTATAGTTTGCATACACGTCGTTCCCAGATGAGCAGCCGCAGTATATTCACAATTGAGAGCGGCCCCTCACTTTTTGTATCTGTTGGTTGTATCGATTTAGGGGGGGATAGTCCAATGTGCGTGGGGGAAATTGTCCTTGCAATTGCCGTATCATCAAGGGGTTAGGGGAGGTCGCTTCTCGATTTATTCCTAATCGGCCTGATACGAACAAGTGTTTCGGTCATAGAGGCGTTTGAGTTGGGGGCGCAAGGGAACCGAGGTTCAGAGCGGGGCGATGTCGTTTCTACGAGGTCGCTTACGTACCACCGTGCTCGTACGGACGGATAGCTGGCTGCTGGTTCTCTTCTTCTTTTTAGCCGAATTCCCATTTCAACTTGTTCGACGCGCTCGATCCGATCGAGGATGATGATTATGCTGCCGCGGCAACGCCTCTATCACTGCCCAGCGTAGATCGAGGAGAGCCGAAGTCTTCGGGTTCGGGACAATCCTGCGGCGGCGTGACGTCGTAACGAGACGAGGGGATGCTCGCGGTTGTTTCGTCTGCCACCATCTTGTTGGTCAGGAGGGTCGCTTCGGACGGGAGCTCGCCGATGCGACACTACTCATGCGCCAGTATCTGTGACTTCCCTCTCGCGACCTCGCGCGCGATTCCAACGACCTGTCCAATTCGATTCGTGTCTGTTGGTGTAATTCCGGCCATCGACCGGGCGAATCCGGGATGATTGATAGCGTTTCGATGGTTCATCGCGAGCCACTCCTCTAGGTATTTTATGCGCTCAGGGCGCACCGCTTCAAAGCCCGCTTTAATCTCGGCGTCCGAGTAGCCAAGGAGTTCCCGTTTCGTGGCGGGATCGGTGAGCATACCTTTCAGTATGTCGTGATCTCGATCCGAAAACTCTAGGATCGGATTGTTGCGAGGACTACCGATCTGTCGGTCGAGGGTGCTGTTGTTGACCACATCGACAAGGCGTTTCATGGTGGGGGTGAGCTCCACTGAGGTCACAGGGGCAGGGGTCGCTGCCTCTACGGTGACCTGTGTCGTTGTGGAGGATTTTACCTCAGGTGAGAGAGCGGCGGGGAGTGGAGGTGTGAGGGTTGGCGTTGCAGCGGTGTCTGCGCGAGTCGTCGGCTCGGTGACGGGAGTCGGTTGCGAAGTCACCCCGTGAGGAGGGATGAATGTCGGTCGTATCTCGGGCACCGGCGGTGCGGGTGGGTCGACCCGGAGAGATGGTGAGGCTTCGAGCGCTGGCACCGTAGGCGCGATTGCCTCACCCCTAGGTTGAATCGGTGCTTGAGGAGATGACGGATGTACCACCGCTGGGTCTGCTTGAAGTGGAGCAACCTGTGGTGCGGACGCGGGCTGGAGTGACTTCACAGAAATCATCGCGACCTGATCACCTTCCGGAGCGGGTCGCGAAAGTCCACGCACAATCGCGAGGTCAGCTCGAGCTCGTTGTGAATCCATCGCTGAGTCGAGCCGTTGAGCTGCGCGGAGTGTGGCGGTCGCGAGTGGCCCTCCTTCGGCAAAGCTCCTGAGAAGTTTGTAGCTCGCCATCTCACTACCTGCCGCGCTTCCAAAACCAGCGGCCAGGAGGTGGTCGAGCGAGTCCTTGAGAGCGCTCACTCTGCATAACTCGGCGGACGGTATTCCGGAGGCGATCTCTCGCTGGATCGTTGTAAACATTTTGCTCTCAGTGTTTATTTCAAGATTGTCGCCCTTGTGTGAGAAGGGCGCGTGCTTCTCTAAGGGGACGCGCAGGTGCGGCAAGGTTGAGGTGATAGTTTGTATGGTTTTGTCGGGATTCGTAACAAAGGCGCGAACGACGGCGGGATTTTGAAAGAGGGTAACGAGATCCGTGCGTGTCTTCTGGTCCAACTCCGCGAGGGGGAAGATTCGCTCGGTGGCTTTGAGAGCGGTGCCGTGCTTCATGCGCGATCCATCAAGTGGCGCTTGCCCGCTCTCTCGACCCTTTCCGAAGTTCCGGTCGTTTAAGAGCTCAGCTCCCTTTCGCTCATCTCGTCTCATGAAAGCTGACCGGATAGCTGTCCTGTCGCCGTGAAGGGAGCCGTCTTTAAGATCGTGAGTTGGTGTGTGGAATGTTCTTCCGAGAGAATCACGTCGGGTATGTGTGTCTTGAATCGGCATAACCTACCTCATAAAAAACCTTTGCTATCGTTATTGGGGTTGTACTCCAGCATGTTGCATCGGAAATGATCGACGGGAGTGCTTGGCCCCGTTTCAGATCCTTACGAGGTTCGCGTTGTAGCGTTTAGTTTCCTAGGGGGGAGGAGCAATACGCAGCGGATCTCATCTGTATGGACGCGTGTTTTTTCTCGGTCATTGGTGGTATCGAGCCACTTTGTGTCGGATGAGTGAGGGTGCATGAGCTGGTTCGTTTCTAAGGAATTCTTCCCTGATTGCTGGACCGGGGCCCTCGAATGCCGTGTTTGCCACGCCTAAGGGTCTGACATTTTGGGGCGGGGAGATATTCCAAGAGTTGACCGTTTCTAAACCGATATATTACGAGGAATGTAATCGAGCCGCTGGCCTCATCTCGGTGGTGCGGTATGAAATATTTTCCGAAATATAGGATCCGACGGATAGGTAAGCGGTTCTCATTCGAGAGATTTACGCTTGTATGTCCAGCGTGTGGGCTTTAGCATCTGTTCTGCGCGTCGTTCTGGCTCCGTATCCCACCACACGACGCATAGACTGGTTCGTACAGGAGTTCCTCTATGACTCAATCAACGGGAGCGTTGCTCTTTCAACACCGAAGCGAACACGGTACCGCTATCGCGGCACAGGGAAGAAGGTTCGCTGATGTTTTTACCGATTGGCAGCCCGGTCGAGAATCGTTTCTCTTCTTCGCTCCCCACGACGATGATTCGGTTATCAGCCTCGGCATGGTAATCCGCGAGGCACGTCGCGAGGGGATCCCGGTCCGAATTGTCGTCGTGACCGATGGACAGAACGGGTACGTCTCCCTTCAGGATAAACCAACGATCGTGGCGCGCAGGGTGGAGGAGACCTACGCCTCGTATGAGCTGCTCGGCGTCGCTCGCTCCGATATCGTCTTCCTCAATTTTCCGGATGGCGGATTGCAGAACTACTACGGACGCCAGGTGGCGAAGCCGGGCGATCCGACCGATGATCACGGATTCACTGGGCTTGAGAACCATTTCGTTCGAGAGCTCCGTCGACGGACATTGATCAACGGCACGTCGGTCGCTCCGACGCGGATCTTTGTGCCAAGCGCGGCTGATTATCACCAAGATCACGTCGCCGTGGCCCGCGAGATCCCGATCTCGATCTTTCACGCTATCGGCGGTATCTGGCCTGAGTGCGGCGAGAAGATCGATCGCCCGCCGTGTCTCTACTGGCACTGTGTGTATTGCCCCTTCGCTGATTCTCATCAGCCCAACATCCGGATCGTGGGAGACGCGCACGCGCTTTCGATTAAGGTCGCCGCTGTCGAGGCGTACAACTCACAGGGGCAGATCGCTCCGATCCTCGATAAACTTAGGACTTCGCCTCCTGTTGAGTACCTCTTGGAGGAGCGGTTTTCGTTGTTTCAACCGGGGGTGTACGACCACTGCTTCGGGACGTAGGCGTGATACGAGTGAGTACGGAAGTTCGCTAGCGGAGATGGATTTGGCATCGGATCCGCTACTGAGGACTGTGCCTCAACGCTACGGCTTAGAAAAAGAAACCTCGTCCGTGGATTCGCCTTGCAGGTAGTCAGACACAAGCAGTCGATCAAACACGGAGGCCTTCTCAAGCGCACGGTTCCGTTCGGAACGAGCCCCCTTTCTAATGCGCACGATCCCAAACGTATTGTCGCCACACACCAGGGTCTCGATGCCCACTCTCGATTTCTGGGGAGGGGTTAGTACTCTGATGCCGGCGGGCGTTACGCCGCCACGTTGAAAGATAAACGCTGAGTACTTGATCCTATGTTTGTTGAAGGAGAGGAGGTCGTCGAGGTGCGCGTTGAGGCGCGGTTGTCGCCACTCAATCGTGCCGTGACACCAATCGGTTTCAGATGTGGCAAGCATCGGACATGGATCTCGCCGTAAGCAGGGAAAGAGGGGCGCCATCTCCGAGGTTTCGCTGAGAAGGGAATCTCGTAGGTGCATGAGGCGGCGCGTATGGAGTTGTTGTCCCGGCTCGATCACGACGAGGTATCCGCCAGGGGCGGTCATCTCAGCGAGCGATCGCATCGTGCGCTCACCCTCTGCCGTGTCGAGCTCCGCCACAACGTTCGCCGCGATCACGAGATCGTAGGTGGTGGTGGATCGTGATGGAAGGGATGGCACGCTTAATAGCTTCGAGAGGGTGCCGGCGCCCTTGTATCGAGAGAGGAGGCGCTCGGCGACGTTACGCATGTGTGGTGAGTGTTCGACGCAGGTGAGGTTGATTCGTTTGTTGAGCGCGGTTAGGAGGGCGAGTCCCGCGGTTCCTGGTCCGGATCCGAGGTCGAGTACCGATATCTCCTCCTTATCGAAGGTGATGGTGGGAAGCAGATGAAGCATCTTCGCGGCGTTGATGACCGAGTAGTAGAGAGCGTACGCTTCTGCTGAGCGAACGCTCTTGATCGGAGAGGAGAGCTTCGATCCTACGTCGTGAGAAAGGTACGAGGCTGATATCGCTGATATCTCGGACAAGAACGGAGCGAGCTCGTGCTTGCTGACCTTTCCGGCTTGGTGTTGGGCGGCGCCCACGCCCGAGAGCAGGCTCGTGGCGAGGTAGTCTTCAAGTTGTTGAATGTGTGATGTCGACACCGTCTCTCCTCGCACCTTGTGAGTGTACCTGTGTGGAGTGTGTTCGTCCAACGTCTTGAAGGCGGTCGAGGCGATATTCGGTCTCGTTGCGGGGGGAGGGAGAGCGATAGCACCAATAAGAACCTTAGGTGACAACTTTAGAACGGGGGAGCACAGGATAGGGTTCTATCGCTGTGCTCCCCTCATTCATATCGCTGGTCAGAAACCGAGAAAACCAGGCTGCGCGATTGCGTGTCGCACATAACCCAGAATTTCGGCCTCGTGTCGCTGGAGGCAGCCGCTGAGGATCAGCGTTGATGCCAACAGACTCATCGACAACATACCCTTCAAAGGGTCTCCCTTTCGGAAGAGCTTGAAGAGGATGATAACCACTCCAACTGAGTAGTAGGCCGGATGTGCCGCGAGCAAGAGCTGCATCACTCCGGGTACTAGGATCAGTGCGACGGTAATGCCCGCGACCCATACTCGTCTGGCGAGTATGAGAGCGCGGCTCGGTTCCGCTGGCATCGGTATCACTGAGAATACCGTCAGTGTTACGGCGTATGCGAATAGGGCATACAACGATATTGCGATTGCATATGTGAGGTCTAATGTCATTTCCTTCTATGTTGCGATCTCGGAGACCGCCGTACTCGAATAACGTAGGTGTTAGTCGTGACGGTCTGGGCAAGATCGAAGAGGACACCGTGATGTGCTCTAGAGATCCTGCCCATGTCGTGATCGCGGAAAGAACGAAAACATTTCTTGGTGCTACCGCTCCTTGCTGACGTCGAGGGACGTGACCAAGGAGCGGTGTTTAAGCGCTTCTACCCGTATATCGATGTATTGTGGATATGGCCTGTTTGCGGTGCTTTGTGCCTTAAGCGGTTCGAGGTCCGGGTGCGTTGGATTGGTTTAGACCACCTCTGGTTATCCGTGTGACGGATTGAGGTATCAATCTTCATCGATAGGCACACGATACGGCCCGCCAGGAGTCGGGCCCTACCCATCATGGCCGGTAGGGCCCGCGTCCTCGCGGGCCGTATGACTAGTGGAGGTATCGATGCTTCATCGATAGGGCGCTCCGCTACGAGAACCCACTATGCCTTTATGGTTATCACCGATCCAGGTCGTGGCTTCTTATACGTATGCCACGCCGATCCTCCGCGCTGGAAGATCTCCCAGTACTTTCTCTCGTGGCCGCTCGATCCAGGGGAGAACGCGATATCTCCCTCCTGAACGTTGAAGCTTCCCGCCGCGACGGTCGCTGCCATCTCAACGTCGTTGATTATAACGCGAACTCGTTGCCCTGGTTCGAGGTTCGTGACCAAAGGGTCTCCATCTCTGATAGTGGTCTTCAAGTTGCCGAACGAATCGACGTACCCGATCGCCGACGCGGGAGGTGGCGCGATCACCTTCATCGGATCGAGCTGCTCAATCAGGAAGTCCTTCTCGCCACGAGCCGCCATGCCGACGAGTTTTGGGAAGTTGTCGCGGGAGCGGAACTGAGATCCTCCAACGTCGACCTTGATCGCCCACAGCTCCTTGAGCTCTTCGCGGACGAAGGAGAGGGAGTAGCCGGAGTTAACAGCCATGATCCCAACGCCGCTGTTCAGGATACCGTAGAGGAACCCCTCGCCCTCGTTGTTGGTGCGAGCTTCGCGCCGATCCTTACGAGGGGCGCAGTTCGCGTAGATGAGGGTGTCCTTTGGACGTCGGGCCTCGGACTGGTTGCCGAGCTGAGCCACGACGAACCCCGTGGAAACGGTGTCGAAGCTATTCACTGAGGTGATATGCCAGTGGTAGTCGGCTGGAATCTGGGCGGCAAGGGCCGATACCACCTCCGCGCAGGCGAGGTCGCCGGCGGCATAGTCCATAACGAGATGAATAAGCTTTTGCATATAACTACCTACAATTGCTAGTAAAAATAGTTTATGGCGAAGGCCTATCCTCGGAAAAAAGAGCCCTGAAACGTGTAGGAATAGGTGCCAAACGCCGAAAAACTACCGGATTTTATCAGTTCCTCGATCCTTAGTCTCATCCTAGGGCAGGAAAAGGAGGGGGACAGTTGGCAGTACGAGTCCAAAGATGCTATAGGGTACCGCTAACTTATCGCACCCGCATCGGTCTTAGTGCTTGAGGGCGAGAGGTTCTCCTTAGAAATAAGGTACCTTTTGCTTTCGGTATATCGGGCGGGGAGGTCAAACTAAGACGTAAAGGATAGAATGAGTACGAAAAATACCGCTACAGCTACGCCTGCGGCTATCGAGCCAGGCACCCCAGTAACCATCCGCACCCTTATGGATGCCGGCGCTCACTACGGTCACCAGACCCAGCGTTGGAACCCAAAGATGCTTCCGTACATCTACGGCGCTCGAAATGGTGTTCACATCATCAACCTCGACCTCACCCTCAAGAAGTGGGAAGTAGCTCGCAAGTACATCGTTGACCGCGTCGCTCTCGGTGGAAACGTTCTCTTCGTAGCTACGAAGCTCCAAGCTAAGGATATCGTAAAGGAAGAGGCTTCACGTTGTGGAGCTTTCTACATCGCTTCGCGATGGCTCGGTGGTTGCTTGAGCAACTTCCAGACGATCAAGAACTCAATTGAGCGTATGCGCAAGATGGAGAACCTCCTCGCTGAGTCAGCTCAGGAAGGCTCCAAGATCCGTATCACTAAGAAGGAGCGTCTCGACATCAGCCGTCAGGTTGAGAAGCTTGAGGCTAACCTCGGTGGTATCCGCAACATGAAGAAGGTTCCAGATGTAATCTTCCTCGTTGACGTTGTGAAGGAGCAGATCGCGATCGCTGAGGCTAACCGCCTTCATATCCCGGTTGTAGCGCTCGTTGATACGAACGCTGATCCAGGAGCTGTAAACTTCCCGATCCCATCAAACGACGACGCAGCTCGTACGTTGAAGCTCTTCCTCTCGGCGGCTGCTGACGCTGTTCTTGAGGGACGCGCTATCTACAAGGCACGCGTTCCAGGTAGCGAGCAACAGAACGGCGCTGAGAAGCGCGCTGAGGCTAAGCTCGTTGGTAACGTAACTGAGGGTGGAGCTGCCGTAGCGTAAGCTGCCGCTCCCCATCCGCGCGCACCATCGCTTCGGTTTCGCCGAAGTGAGGTGCGCGCAGCCATGTGACCTATAGTTTTTAATTCAAACCAAAACAGGAGAAAGTATGTCTGCGATTACCAGTGACATGATTAAGAAGCTTCGTGAGATGACCGGAGCTGGAATGATGGATTGCAAGGGCGCCTTGAACGAGGCGGAAGGGTCGATCGATAAGGCAATCGAGATCCTTCGTAAGAAGGGCCTTAAGGATATCGAGAAGCGTTCTGGAAAGACCGCCGCTGAGGGAACCCTTGGCGTGTACATCCACCCTGGCGACCAAGTTGTTTCCGTTGTCGAGCTCAACTGTGAGACCGACTTCGTAGGTCGTGGAGAGGAGTTCCGTCAGTTGGCTAAGGACCTCGCTATGCACGTAGCGGCTATGAAGCCTCGCTACCTCACCGTTGAGGAAGTTCCAGAGCAGATCCTTGAGAAGGAAAAAGAGATCCTCATGGAGCAGCTTAACGACGAGCAGAAGAAGAAGGCTGACAAGATCCTTCCAGGTAAGGTCGAGAAGTTCCTCGAGGGCGTTGTTCTCATGAAGCAGGTCTACATCAAGGATGAGACCGATTCGAAGACGATCAAGACCCTCATCGATGACATGAGCATGCGATGCGGTGAGAAGGTAACTGTTCGACGCTTCAGCCGACTTGAGGTTGGTGAGGGCGTAGAGAAGGTTGCTGGAAACCTCGCGGAAGACGTTGCCGCGATGGTAGGTAAGTAATACCACCAAGACACGGCCGCTCTCATCTTGTAGAAAGATGAGGGCGCGCCGCTGTCGCCGTCCTATCGGTTTCCGACGGTGACAGAAGGGGAGCGTAGTCTTGCTCCCGAGAAACCGACCGCTATCGAGCACTAATCCCCCGGAGAATCCATGACCAACGTAAAGTATAAGCGAATCCTTCTGAAGCTGAGTGGTGAGATCCTTGGTGGTGAGAAGGGGACCGGTATCGAGTCCTCGATCATCAACGCGCTCGTCAGTCAGATCCGTGAGGTCACGCAGCTTGGCGTTGAGGTGGGTGTCGTTATCGGAGGAGGTAATATCTTCCGCGGTGTGCAAGCGGGTTCGCAAGGACTCGATCGCGTGACGGGCGACTACATGGGAATGCTCGCAACCGCAATCAACGCGCTCGCGCTTCAAGACCGCCTTGAGGCGGAAGGGGTGCATACCCGTGTGCTCTCCGCTATCGAGATGAAAGAGATCTCCGAGCCATACATCAAGCGCCGCGCCACACGACACCTTGAGAAGGGGCGTGTTGTAATCTTCGCGTGCGGGACAGGAAATCCATTCTTCACAACCGATACCGCCGCGAGCCTTCGCGCTATGGAGGTTGGCGCCGAAATCCTTCTTAAGGGAACGAAGGTCGACGCGGTATACGATTCTGATCCAAAGAAAAACCCGAACGCCAAGCCGTTCGGGAAGATCACCTTTATGGACGTCCTTCAGAAGGGGCTCAAGGTGATGGACGCGGCGGCTATCTCGCTGTGCATGGAGAACAATCTTCCGATCGTGGTGTTTAACGTAGGAGTCGAGGGGAACCTCAAGCGGATCGTCTGTGGCGATACGGTAGGAACTCTCGTAGAAGGGTAAAGCGGTTAAACTAGAGAACTAAAGGATACTGTATGAGTGGAAAATTTGACGCATACAAAGCGAATTGCGCGAAGGGACTTGAGCATTTCAAAAAGGAGCTTGGCCGTCTCCGTTCAGGACGAGCGACCCCGCAGCTCCTTGAGAGCGTGCAGGTAGATTACTACGGATCGCGTTGCCCGATTCAGCAGCTCGGCATGATATCGGCTCCAGAGCCTCGCATGCTGACGATTCAGGTGTACGACGGTGGCGCTGTTGAGGCGATCGAGAAAGCTATTCAACAATCAGAGCTCGGGTTGAATCCATCTCGTGAAGGTTCACTTATTCGAGTTGTGATCCCAGCGCTCAACGAGGAGCGGCGTAAGGACCTCATCAAGAAGGTCGGAAAGATGTCGGAGGAGGCTAAGGTCGCTCTCCGTAATCTTCGCCGCGATGAGGTCGAGAACGTAAAGAAACAGGTCAAGAACAAGGAGATCTCCGAGGACGATTCACGTCGTGCTCAGGATGAGATCCAGAAGATCCTCGACAAGGTGATCGCCGAGGTCGACGCGGCCGCTGGTGCGAAGGAGAAGGAGTTGATGGAGGTGTGACCTCCGCTCCGCGCGTTAACCTATTCCGAGAAGGTCCATGGAGAGCGAATCAGTAGTAGCGAAGGTGAAAGAGGGGAACTCAGCGCAAACCGCGCTCAAGGTTATCCCGAAGCACGTCGCCATAATCATGGACGGCAACGGACGATGGGCTAAGAAGCGCTTCCTTCCTCGTGTAGAGGGGCACCGTAACGGCGCCAAGAGCGTTCGCTCAACGGTAGAGGAGGCGCGTCGCCTAGGCGTTCGTTATTTAACCCTCTTCGCGTTCTCCACTGAAAACTGGCACCGCCCAACGGAGGAAGTTGGTGGGTTGATGCAGCTCTTCCTGCGACACCTTGAGTCGGAGCTTGAGGTTCTCCTCAAGAACGGCGTACGGCTTCGGGCGATGGGTGACATCGCTCGATTGCCACAGGCGGTTCAGGATCTCCTTCGCAGAAACGAAGAGAAGACGAAGCACCTTGATGGCATGGATCTCATCCTCGCGGTCTCCTACGGTGGGCGGGATGAGGTAGTGCAGGCGATGAGGAAGATCGGCCGTGCTATCAAAGCTGGTGAGGTTGAGCCGGAATCGATTACCGAAGAGATGGTGTCGCGCTCCCTCTACCTTCCTGATGTTCCAGATCCTGAACTTCTCATTCGCACGAGTGATGAGACCCGTATCTCGAACTTCTTGTTATGGCAGTTGGCCTACGCGGAGATAGTGGTAACTCCGGTGCTCTGGCCTGATTTCACGACTGAAGAGTTTCACAGGTGTCTCCATGTCTTCGCAGGACGCAATCGCAGGTTCGGACGAACTCAAGAGCAGATCGACAGTAAGTAATCTTCTCTCAGCGTTTCGATTTGATCATACCGGGTCCCTCAAGGATCGACTTCTCACCGCCCTTATCGTGCTCGCTATCGCGCTGGCACTGACGATTATCGCGTTGGTGGTACCGCACGGCCGTATCCTCGCGGTGGCGTGGGCCGGTTGTGTCGGGGTGCTCTCGGCGTTTGAGGTTGTTCGCCTCTTCGCTCGTGACGCGGTGACCTCGGCGTATCGCAAAGGGTGGGGGACGCTTCACTTTGTGGTGATGGCGCTTCCCTCGCTCGTCGCGACCGTTGTTGGTACCCAAGCTGTGTTCGATGGGTCGCTCAACTGGAAGCTCCTCTTTATCTCCATAGTGGCGAGCGCTCAGGTCCTCATGATCCTTCAAACCTTCGCGGGGCGAAATCGTCTTGAAGATGGTTCCCGTCACGCCGAGAGCTACGCTCCAGCGTTTTTGCTCGTTGGTATCTGCGCTCCGCAACTTATCGTTATCGCCTCGCTACCGTTCGGGGTGCACCTCGTGTGGTGGCTCGTTGGTGTTGTCGCCTTGAATGACGCTGGGGCCTACTTCGCGGGTAAGTATCTCGGAAAAAATAAGATGGCGCCCGCGCTCTCTCCGAACAAGACGATCGAGGGGAGTGTCGCTGGGTACGTTATCGGCATCCTCGCTGGAATCGGATTGGGACACCTCATTCTTGGTGGTCTGTTGAGCACCGCGGAGCTCGCGTTCCTCTCCTTCGTCCTCGTCATCTCAGCGCAGGCGGCGGATCTCTCAAAGTCATACCTCAAGCGCCTTCGTGGCGTGAAGGACACCGGTGCGTTCTTCCCCGGACACGGTGGCGTACTCGATCGGTTCGACGGCATGATCGGTGCCGCTCCCGCGGTAGTGCTTACCCTCTTACTGCTCGGAGCGCTCTAAGATGGGGCTTCGACGCATCGCCGTTGTTGGCTCTACGGGTTCCATCGGGACCTCAACCCTTGAGGTGGTGAAGGCTAACCCCGGCCGATTCGTTATCGACTGCCTCGTTGCTGGTCGTCGTGGTGACGTGCTCGCCGAGCAAGTGCGGTCGTTCCGTCCTCGGGTCGCGGCGGTGAGTGATGCCGCTGGCTTTGAAGCGCTCTGCAAAGGGCTCGGTGTGTCGCCGACCACAGCACGATGGAATGAGACCGAGCTTGTGTGTGGCGATGACGCCATCGTGAGCCTGATTAGGGAAAGTCGGGCTGAGGTTGTTGTCGCGGCCGTTGTCGGCATGGCTGGGCTCTCGGGTGTTTTGGCGGCGATAGATTCCGGTAAGGATATCGCGCTCGCCAACAAGGAGTCGCTCGTAGTGGGTGGTGAGCTCGTCATGGAGCGGGCTCGCGCGGCGGGTGTATCGATTATTCCCGTTGATAGTGAGCACTCGGCTATCTTCCAGGTGCTCCAAGGAACGCAGGAGGAGGACCTGGAATCCGTTATTCTCACCGCCTCTGGTGGTCCGTTCCTCCACACGCCACTCTCAGAGTTTAGCGTAATTACCCCTGAGCGGGCGCTCAAGCACCCGAAGTGGAATATGGGGGCGAAGATCTCGATCGACTCCGCGACGATGATGAATAAGGCGCTTGAGGTGATAGAGGCTCGCTGGCTCTTCAACGTCCCCTCGAAGCGAATTGAGGTTATCATCCACCCGCAAAGCATCATCCATTCGATGATTCGATTGGTGGACGGTACGATCTTAGCGCAGCTCTCCATTCCCGACATGAAGGGGCCGATTGCGTACGCGTTGACCTACCCAAATGACCGAGCCCGTGGGGTCATGGAACGACTCGATTTTACCAAGGTGACGGAGCTGACCTTCCTTCCCGTTGATGACCAAAAGTTCCCAGGATTACGCCGGGCTAGGGAGTGTATTGAGGGTGCTAACGGGGCCTGCGCGGTCTTAAACGCCGCAAATGAGGTTGCGGTAGAGCTCTTTTTGAATAAGGCTCTATCCTTCGAGTCTATTCATAGATTGATAGGGGATTCCCTTGAGAAGTTCGGTTCCCGGTCTTATCAGGATATAGAGGGGCTCTTCTCACTTACCGATGAGGTGTCGGTGTGGGCTCGACAACACGCGACGAGTATTCGAACATAGAACGATATGAGCATTATTACCGCTATCCTAGTCCTCGGCATCCTCGTCTTCGTACACGAGCTCGGCCACTTTCTCGTCGCGAAGTACTTCGGTGTGGGAGTGCTTGAGTTCGCTCTCGGCTTCGGTCGGGTGCTTACCCGCTTCCAGTTTGGGGAGACGACGTACACGATTCGTTTGATCCCACTCGGTGGTTTCGTGCGCATGGCCGGTGATGACCCGACGATGGTCCACGGAGACCCAAACCGCTCCGAAAAGGAGATCGCTGAGCAAGCGGCCGCGGGCGCCTCGCCTATCGAGGGTGGAGACGAGAAGTTGACCCCTCTGCAAGAGGCGATGGTAAAGGATTCCTCTCGGTGGTTCCTCAAGAAGCCATACGGCCCTCGCGCCGCTATCGTCCTCGCTGGGCCGCTCTTTAACTTCCTCTTCGCCTGGATTCTCGCTTCCGGCATGTACTACACGATCGGTCTTCCCAAGATCATCGACGGACCGGTTACCGTTGGTGGAATCTCGCCAGGGATGCCCGCTGAGTCATCCGGAATGAAGGTAGGTGACCGTATCCTTACCGTGAATGGCGAAGGGGTTGAGAGTTATAAAGAGTTGATTGATATCGTGCGTGGCTCCGATGGAAAGCCTCTCACGGTGAGGATTGAACGGGCTGCCCAGGAGTCAGCTGGAGCGACAGCCGCGGCAGATACGATCGAGCTCACGATTAATCCTCAGGCCAGTAGCCCCGAACTCGACGCTCTCGAGGGAACGACCGGTGATAAGCCGACCTATCGCATCGGTATCGCCCCCGCGTTTAAGAACGTCGAGTATGAGGATGTGGGATTACTTGGAGCGATGGACGCTGGTCAGAAGCAGGTCGTTGGGCTGTCGCTGCAGACCCTTCGGGTGTTGAAAGGGCTCCTCACCGGTCTCATTAATCCGCAGAAAGCGATCGGCGGGCCGATCGAGATTATTAAGCAAACCGCGGCGAGCGCTAGCGAGGGATGGCTCGCGATTATCTCGATGATGATCTTCCTGAACGTAACGCTCGGTGTCATGAACCTCCTCCCGATCCCGGTATTGGATGGTGGTCACCTTGTGCTCTTTACCCTTGAGTTCCTCCGTGGGCGACCGCTCAGTATGCGGTTCCAGGAATACGCGATGCGGGTAGGGATGACCGTTCTTCTTCTCCTCATGGTGTTCGCAATCGGGAACGATATTCGGCGAATTATTCCGTGGTCCCTCTTTTAGTAGCTGGGTCCGATGGCGGTAGTGTGTGAGAACGTTTTAGCGATCGATACGAGTGGCTCGTTCTGTAGCGTCGCGGTCGTAAACGGTTCCGGTGTGTGCACCGCTGTGTCCTCGGCGGGTTCGGGGGATCACTTCGAGCAGCTTCCGCTCTTGGTAGGGCGTGTCTGCGCCGACGCGGGGATGGGTACCGCTGATATTCTCTCCATTCGTATCGGGATAGGTCCGGGGTCGTTCACCGGACTCCGTATCGGGATGAGCTTCGTCAAAGGATTGGCGTGGTCCCTTCGGGTGCCCCTCGTCGGTTGTTCCTCTCTTGCAGGGGCGGCCGCGGCAGCCATGTCGCGGGACAGCTCCCTTTCTCGCGTCGTCGTGCTCGCTGATGCCCGTCGTGATGAGGTGTTCGCCGCGGCGTATACTCGGGGCTCTCCTGTGGTTGAGGAGGTGCCTCCCTGTATCGTGCCGGTGGCGGATCTCAATGGGGCGTTGTGGGCTAAGGAGGGGACGCGTTGGGTGACCCCTCAGCGTGATTTTACCCTTCCGGGAGTGCCCTTAGCGGGAGAACCTGACATCGCCAAGGGACTTTTAACGCTCGATGGTGGTGGGGCAAAAACCTTTGACCTAGGGGAAATCGCTGCCCTGGAGCCGACTTACCTCAGGGCGGTGGCCGCGAAAACGATTGAGGAGCGAAAGCAGGGGGCTTGACGCACCGTCAACTCCTTGCTACGAAAGCGTTAGGGAGACGTCTTTCGACGGCCTCCGGCGCTTCTTTTAGTATCCTTCGTCGGTAATGCTAGCGCCCCTTTTCATCCCTCGCATCGGGTTCCTCTAAGCATCGCTTTTTCAGTGATGTTGTGGACCGAGGTGTTGTGGAGAGCCCAAGGGGAAGGGGAATCGCGGCTGTTCGAGAGATACGTACTCAATAACAACTTTGTCGGATACACGTATCCGGACATCTGTAACGATTGACTCCAAGAACAAAAAACTCAAAGGCAAGTAGGTCACATGTGTAGCGGTGTCGCTCCGAAGAGAGAGGCAACCACGAGTGTGCGGGCGAGCGCTGAACGAGTAGTGTGTAGAAACAATAAATCGAGTGTTACACCATGAACCTCAATGAACTAAAACGCCAAAAGACCGAAGAGCTCATGAAGTTGGCCGCCGAATTCGATATCGAAGGCGCTAATAACATGAGACGCCAAGAGTTGATCTTCGCGATCCTCGCGGCGCAGGCTGACGCGAACGGAAGCATCTACGCGAGCGGCGTTCTCGAGTGCCTTCCCGATGGATTCGGATTCCTTCGTTCTCCAGATTACAACTACCTTCCAGGTCCAGACGACGTCTACGTATCGCCAGCTCAGATACGACGGTTCGGATTGAAGACTGGAGATTCTATCGAAGGTCAGATCCGTTCCCCTCGTGAGAAGGAAGGCGAGAGATACTTCGCGCTCTTGAAGGTTAACTCGGTTAACTACGATCCACCCGAGGTTCTTAAGACGAAGATCCACTTCGACAACCTTACAGCGCTCTACCCAGATGAGCGTATCAAGCTTGAGACCAAGAGCGGCGCTCTTTCGACCCGCATCATGGAGCTCTTCTGCCCAGTTGGTAAGGGACAGCGCGCGTTGATCGTCGCTCCTCCACGTACCGGTAAGACGATCCTCTTGCAGAACATCGCGAACGCGATCACCGAGAATCATCCTGAGATCATTCTCTTGGTTCTCCTCATCGACGAGCGTCCTGAGGAAGTTACCGACATGGCCCGCTCCGTAAAGGGCGAGGTCGTGAGCTCAACCTTCGACGAGCCAGCACAGCGTCACGTACAGGTCGCTGATATGGTGATCGAGAAGGCGAAGCGTCTCGTTGAGCACAAGCGTGATGTGGTGATCCTTCTTGATTCTATTACCCGTCTCGCGCGCGCGTACAACACGGTCGTTCCACCAAGCGGCAAGATCCTCTCGGGAGGTGTTGACGCTAACGCGCTCCACAAGCCGAAGCGTTTCTTCGGTGCAGCTCGTAACGTTGAAGAGGGCGGAAGCCTCACCATCATCGGTACCGCGCTCATCGAGACCGGAAGCCGAATGGATGAAGTTATCTTCGAGGAGTTCAAGGGAACCGGTAACAGCGAGATCGTGCTCGATCGTAAGCTCGCTGAGCGACGTGTGTACCCAGCGATGGACATCAAGGCTTCTGGAACTCGTAAAGAGGACCTCCTCCTTGAGAACGACGTCATGCAGAAGGTCTGGGCGCTCCGACGGGTGCTCAACCCACTCAACTCCGTTGAGGCTATGGAGTTCCTCGTCAGCAAGATGGACGGAACCAAGAGCAACAAGGAGTTCTTGGATAAGATGAAGGGGTAGGGAATTCCCTTCTTCGCGAAAAGAGGTCGTCCGAGAGGGCGGCCTTTTTTTGTTTGTGGCATGTACCCCATTTCGTAGACCCGTGACCTCGGAGGGCGGTCAGCTTGTCCCTCGTAGCGAAGCGAAGTGGGATCCTGACCGTGCCCCGACGCTAAAGCTATGGGGCACAAGCCGTGTTGCGCGAGGCGAAGGTCGTTTGTGACACGCCACCTTCCGGCGACCGACCTGTCCCCCATAGCTTTAGCGACGGGGGAGGAATGGTCGCCCTCCGATTATTAGCTCAGTGCTCTTGAGTTCGCTGCTGTTCGCACCTGTCCCACCACCCCGCAAACCCTTTGATTAACGTCGCTCCCAAAGGAATCTACTTGTGTCGAAGAAACACGAGCCCCATCAAGCTTACAGCCCAGTTTTTTGACAAAGCAAAATACTCACAAGTTCCACCAGTATAACCAATACATCCGACTAAAGAAGCATAGCGTTAATCGCTGTGTTACGATCCGCTCTGAGGACCGTGAAATAATAGCGTCGAGTACTCGCTCGAACGAGAGACGACAAGCTCCGGGGCCATCGGTACATTTCAGGGACGAGACGTATACTAACGGAGACTTGAGAAACGAAGGCCAGAAGACTCAAGCGGAACGCCTCAAGCTTCAGACTGAGAACTGAAATCATAAGCCTCGTATAAAAGTGATAAGTCGCTACACGCGCAGAAGTAGTACGAGAAGGATAGGATGATCGATCGCTTTTTTGTAAGTAGACTGTAGTAGGCAGCCGCTACTTGTACCGCCGAGATGGGTCAAGCGAGGGTCGAAATCAGTTGTCTGTGGCTCCACGCTATGGTTTCAATCCTCCAAAGAGAGCGTGGAAGGGCGACCCAAGTCGCGAAAAGTAGCATTTTATCCACACTCCACCGTCCCGTCGCAGAGGAAGCGGAGTCTAGAAGTCATCAAGCGACGGCTCAAATGAGTCGTAGGAGGGTAGTTCATCGATAGCGTGAGAAGCATCGATGAACTTAGGGATGTGCGGGGGCGCCTGGAAGTCCGGGATTCCTTGAGCCTTCATGATGTCCTTGATTGAGTGCTGGTCTTGGATGAAGGAGATAATGCGCATCTGTGCTTTA
>JBIJBE010000063.1:0-13874 GCA_044345405.1 Bdellovibrionota bacterium | reverse complement strand
GTCCGGCGCCACAAAAGCAGAGGCGCTGACAACCGGGGTCTTCTCTTTGAAGGGAATAACCGGCATATCAGCGCCTCGCTTTTTTCTATGAGTGTTCGCGTTATCCGCAGATAGCTCGCACTTCCTGCTCCTGTTTTGGCCACTTGGCATCGTTATCAAGTACCGTGCGTTTTTTGGCACGGTACTCCCCTACCTCTTTGTGGGAGTGATAGCCCTTATCGTCGGGTCGGCGGCGCTTGGGCTCCTAGGCACCGTGCTTCGAGCGGTGTTTGTACGTGTTCGTAGAATCTATCGCGTCTGTGCAGCCTTGATCGATGCGTTCCGAACCTCGCGTAAGGAAGAGTCTCAAAGAGGAGAAGAAAATCACGCCGAACCTACAGAGGATCCAAACGATCCCTATCATGTTCTTGGGATTAGCCGAGATGCCACGGAGGCCGAACTCAATGCCAGATACCGGCAGCTTTTGCAGGTAAATCATCCAGACAAGGTTGCACAGCTTGACCCTAACATTCACGCATTCGCAACTGAACGGTCGCGGAGGATTATTGAAGCCTATGAATTAGTAACTTTTAGGTGTGGATGAGTCATAGATCCGTAGCTTTTCGGGTCTGAGTTATGATGCTCCACTGGGATCGATCATCGCTAATTCAGAGTTGCCAGCTTATGCCATAGCCATGGTGCTTCTAGCATCAAAGGTTCTCTTGAAATGAATTTATTCTAATAACCTATCCGATCGTCTTTATACGGCAATTAAGCTCCATTGAATGGAGCAGACCAAATGGAATCGGAAGATCCTTGGAAGTGAGCAGATCAGGAAGAGCAAAAAACTGTCGCACTCTACTTTTAGTTCCAGCAACGCGAGCGTTGCGAATCTCTCTCGTCGAACAGCTTGGGTGTTACGAGACACTCGATCCTCTTTCGATGGCGACCATTGGTATCAGTCGCAGAGGACTTTCGCCTGCAAGGATTTGCAGCTATCGTTTCAAACCTCAATCACAGCTTAAATGGGGAGAGATATTTACCCAGTGAAAGGCCTCATGGGACCGGTAGCATCGACAACGTGTATGGTGGTGTTGCCATAAGTTAATCCATCCCCTCTTCAGTGATGAAATCAGAAAAGCAGTTTCCGCTTGATTGCGGTATCAGTCCTTGTTACTCAGCGAACCTAAGTGAGGATCTGCTTAAGGATCCGATAGAAACGGAGATAATCGACATATGTCACACGCAACGCTTACAGGAAGACAACAAGGACCGAAACTGAGTGGTGAAATGTTTAATGGAAATGGGTCGCGCTCGGCTTCTATGAATGTTGGGAGCGGGAAGCAAACCTTATCCGATGCTTTAGCCAATCATAACCCTAGAGACTTTAAGGCGGCTGACGTTAGAGAGCTCAGTAAGTCTTATCTCGCTGCGGTCGCTGCTACTTGTCAAACAACCAACATCCAAATGGCTTGATTTTGGGACTACTCCAACTCTACGGGGGCTTGCCCCCGTAGCTTTTTAACGGGCATTCATGAACCAAGACATATATTCATCACTACCAACCCCTGGAATGTCACACATCTTGCACACTCATTTGCAACGGAGTCTTGTGAACGAGCTCCTTGGATTGGTGGAGCGAGCGCAGGACATCATAGGTGTTCCGTTACACGAAATTTCTGACAAACTAAGTAGACTGCAGAGCTCTAACGATGCACTAAGCCCTGACGTGTATGGTTTTCACGCAAAGCTACTCAGAGCCCTTGCTAGCGGCGACGGTGCCGGCCTCAAGAAGGCGCTGGTAGACCTGTCCCGTTATCCGGAGGAGCAGCTTGCAGTTTCTTCGTTCGCAATTACAACTTTTGATGAGTCGGCTCCTTCCGATAGCTCCATATTGGATTATGTATTGAGCTCGGAGGGGCCTCGGTCGAAGCAAGGTGAGATGCCAACAGTCCACCCGCTTAGTGAAATTGAGGTGGACGTTCAATCCAAGTATGTTGAAGAGGCTTTACGTATCATCAAGGAAGTCGATGAGGGCTCCTACGAAGAAATACAGGAATATACAAGCCACATAGTTCTCTTCGATGGACTCGTTCTAGTTGGTATCACCAGCATGAGAGCGTTTGGAAAGATCTATATTAGGATCCCCGAGCAAGATTTGAGTGAAGAGGAGAAGGTTGCCTACTACATCGAACACATAGTTCACGAAGGAGCACACCTCCACTTACATGGCATAATGATGCATGACCGACTCGTTTTGAATTCCGACGAGGAGCGCTTTCCCGCACCAATTCGTGCGGATCTTAGGCCAATGTACGGAATATTCCATGCTACGTTTGTCCTAAGTAGGATGGCCAGAGTTTTCAGAAAGTGGAATGAGGCGTCAGGGCTAGACGTTGCTCATACCGAATACGAGAAGGCATTGTCTCGATTTGAGAGGGGCTATGAAACGGTAGCGAGGCATGCCCGGCTCACGGAAGCGGGTAAGAAAGTTGTCGCCACTTTGCGCCAAGCTGCACTCATGGAGCCGCAATGAACCGCCTCCCAACTGATCTACCAGCTACGACCGCAGTCTCGGTAACGGCCAGACCTCATGGTTACTTTATAGCAAAGGAAGGGCTCTCCCTGTCGCGCGACAGTGGCGAGAGCCTCAACATCATCGGCTTTGGTTTGTCTGATGATGCTTCTAAAGCTAAACGCATTGCGCATTTTGAGTTCCTCGAAAGGTTCTGGTCGTTCTATCCCGCGTGCAGTGGCATGGTCGATCCGAAGTCGATGCTTCCGGCCTTTGCGTGGCCCGATCTTTCAAAACAAATCACAATTGCGGCTAGTTCAGTGATGTTGGGTTTCAGGGAAAAGGGTTCAAAAAGTGATGCGACTGGATTGGCGTACGGAGTAAGTATCGATGACGCATCGGAAAGAGCCGTCCTGGAACTTTGCGAACGTCACGTCCTCGCCAGATTCTGGTGGGAAGACGATGTGCATCTCCGACTCTTTAAGACTGAGCGCCTAGCAGGTGAAGGAATAGTCGCAGAATACTATACAGTGGACGAGGAGCCTTCCGTTCCCTTCTGTCTCGTAACGCTTAAGGGGAAGGGGTCGCTTTGGTGTGTTGGGTCCGCAATGGCGCGTACGCTTGGAAGGGCTGCTGACAAGGCATTCCTAGAGGCCGTCATGGTGTTTGACTCAATGTCGCGAAACCAGGCCCCTGCTTACAACTCAGATGCGGGAAATGGTAGATACGAGCGCTACGTTGCAGGTGGCTTCGCCAAGGCCGAAGAGCAGTTCTTGGGAAAGGTAACAAGACAAATCCCGCAGAGTAACCTCGACCTAGAGCGAGAAGACCCAGTGGATGTCACCGTTCTTCGCGTCTTAGGAGAGGGTGCGAGGCAATTGTTCATTGCGCCTATAATAAGTCGTTCGGATTTCTCGGTTGTGTCTGCCTTCTGCGAATCGAGCTTAAAACCGGCTGATTTTCGGGAGCGCCATAACAACCAAATCGATCCGTTCTTCTAAAGGCTGTAGTGGTTCTTGGGGATGACATGGGAAGCGACCAACAACAGAATAGCGAGTATTCGTCGCTCTCATCCTCGTTCCGCTGTGCTAATGAGTATTTCGTAACATTTGTTTAACAATACAACGACTATCAAACGAGACAGCATATGGCTCATTTCGCACAAGATATTAAACCTGGAAGGGGCTATTCTGGAACAGCTCATCCTGTGGAGAGCTTCAATGGTAGGCAAGAATTCTACCATGATGCTCGCCCTGACTACCCCAGGGAGCTTATTGATTGGCTTGAGGGGGAAACCGGAGCTTTTGCGGGAAAGCGTGTTGCGGATGTCGGTGCTGGTACTGGAAAGTTGGGCCGCCACTTAGTGCATCGCGGAGCCGATGTGTCCTTTATAGAGCCCGGAGACGACATGCGTTCCTTGATCCACAGGGATGGCCTTAAGGCCTTGAAGGGGTCGGCGGAATCGACAGGTTTACCAGATGGCAGTGTTGATCTTATTACGGCAGCACAATCGTTTCATTTTTTTGAGCAAGCGGCTACCCGTCGGGAATTTGATCGAATATTGAACCCCAATGGTCATGTCTTTCTCACCTGGTACGCTTTTGCAACAGAAAATCCATTCATGCGAGACTTTGATGCGACCCTAGCCAAGTACACCAAGGAAACAGGCAATCTTATAGAACCTGATTTCGTCAAAACCCAGAACCTTGACTGCTTCTTTGTGTCCTCAGGGTTCAAGCATTGGCATGAATACATTACTATCCCGTATTCCGAGTCTCGATTCCTTGACCTTACGCATTCTTTCTCATACGTACCTTGGTCAAAACACGCCGCGCAGATAGACCTTGAGGTGAGGGAGGTATTCAATTGCTACAGGGAGAACGACGAGCTACCAATTCGTTTCGCCTTTAATGGTTTCTTAGCAGGTGGAGGGGAGCGCTAACCACCACAGCCATGAAATCGGTGCATCGCTAGTCAGAAACAGGTTTCAGGTAGTGAGGGGCATCCCCCAGACACTTAGAATTGTGGCGGTCTAGAGTATTTGTGGAGCTGGTTGGAGGCCGAATGCTCCAAACTGCAAAGGTACAAATCCTACCTTGACTTACAAGGGTCCGTTTTCGGACAGTAACCTTTGTTATTGGTAGAAGAGTCATTTGTTTGGCGGAGTCCTCTTAATTACTATTGAATCATTGTAGACAACACATGCAGGTTTCATGTTTCTTAATAAAGCTTCGTCTAGGTTCGTTAGAACGAGCTCGAGAATGGGCGCGAACACTGTCCGATAGAAAAGCGGAAGTGGTTTTGACCCTCGAAGATGAAGGTGTTCTTGTTGAGTCAGCTTTTTTGCTGAGTCTATCGGATGGGGATTATTTAATTTACTATATGCGTGCGGCTGACTTGCAAAAGGCGGGCGAAATTGCGCATCGCTCTACTCACCCCATCGACGCTTATCACAAACTCTTTAAAAGCGAATGTTGGGAGCAGGTGACAAAACTAGAGAAGCTGCTGGATGCAGATACTCTTGGAGTCAGTGGCTTCTGAGAATGGCCGGTGCGCAAATAGCAGTCCACCCAAGCTTTGGTTTGTTTTCGATGGCGACATCTCAGTTTTTATTTTTGAGCTTTTGGTTTCATTAGATGCGACTTTGCTCTTTGTATGTCTCATAGTTTTACCCATTCGTGCTTGCATTAGCCTTCATCTCGTAGGTTATCCGGGTCGTGGCTAGGCTGGCCCGCACATAATAGAAAGTACCGAAATCTGCAAGCTTCGTGCTACCAGTCTTTGACACTTACGACACGCGCCTATCCTATCGCCAGGCGAGTGCTCGACGGTCTGCTCGAAAGTCGAATCACGGCTCGATTGGAGGTACACCATCCCACGAGTTGGGGCGTTCTTACCCGCAGATAAGATGCCCTCACAATGCAACAGGGCAGCTATTTCATATGGGACGTTTTCACGCTGCCTCATTCAGGTGCCCACTATCCCTGAGCCGAGCTCAGCTATTGTTCCCCCTAACAACGCACTGTGTGCGCATACAGAGGGAACAAAAGCTATGCAAAAAAAACGAATCAACCGTGACTTTCGATTCGCGATAACCTGCTTCGCGCTCGCTTATTTGACCGTTACCACTGAGGCGCACGCCCAGGCGATGCCTTGGGAGAATCCCCTGCGACAATTACTTGCAAGCCTACAAGGCCCGACGGCTCAGGCCATTATCATCGGAGCAATAGTTATCGCTGGCCTGGCACTGTGTGTCGGAGAGGCAGGCTCCTTCTTCCGGAGAGCGATGGCGGCCACGTTTGGTGGGGCGGTAGCGATCGGCGCTTCTACCTGGGCTCCCGTCCTGTTTGGTTGGTAAGGGCTTCAGATGGAAGGATTCAGAGTTCCGGTCCATCGCTCTCTCACGCAGCCTATCCTCTTGGGAGGCGCTCCGCGGGAATTTGCGATCCTTAACGGCACACTAGGAGCAGCCCTGTTGTTAAGGATAGGAAAACCAATCGCTTTTTTGTAAGTAGTTGAACTGCTGTGGCGGACTGTTGATGTCTCCGGGGCGATTGGTCAAAGAAGGGCCGGGATGCGTGGTTAGTGGCGCCAAGCTAGGTTTTCTAGAGTTCAAGCGGAGTGGGCAAGGGTGAGCTAAGTCGCGAAAAGTAGCATTTTATCGACACTCCACCGGCTCCGTCACAGAGGAAGCGGGTTTTAGAAATCATCAGGCGACGGCTCAAAGGAGTCGTAGGAGGCTATTTCATCGATAGCGTGAGAGGTATCGATGAACTTTGGGATGGGAGGAGGTGCTCGGAAGTCAGCGATCCCCTGAGATTTCATGATGTCCTTGATTGAATGCGCATCCTGAAGGAAGGAGATAATACGCATCTGCGCTTTGCACTTGGGGCACTCGAGAGGATCAACTTCGTAGATTCTCTTGATGCACGCGGCCCAACAGCTCCTCGTGAACTCTCTCCTATAGTCGCTTTGTGTTTCATCGTCTGGGGGAGGGGAGAGTTTAGCGCGTTCGCCCCGTCGCCTACAGGAGTAGCGACCGTAGTATCTTGTGATTGATTCATAGGTCTTCGGTACATGACACGAAAGCGCCGCCAAAAACTCCAGAGCGTCAAACTTCCGCCTTCGCGCAAGGCTACGGCGGGACAGGCATGAGCCGCGCCGTCCTTAGTGGTGTAGGTAACGATGTCATCTTGTATTGAGAGTTTCTCAAGAGATAGTGGAGCGCGTTCGATGTAGCGAGCGACGAATTGTTTACTCTCTTTGTCGTGGAATGGGTCTCCGAGCCATCCCCCTTCGCACAAGGCTACGGGGGACAGGTACGCCGAACCCCGTGTGTTCTTGCGACAAGATCTGCGCCACATCATCGTCAGAGATAAGCTCTTGTTTGTGGAGCTGCGCAAGTACTCGTTCGGCGAATGCTTCCTCGATTACCTTGAGGTCTACCTCTGAAAACCTAGTGAAGACGCCGTCCTTCCAGAATCCGTCAGCTAGAAGTCCGTGAAGGTGTGGATGATAGTTTAATGATTCCCCAGCAGTTTGTACGGTAAAGATAGCGGCGAGTTCACGCTCGTCAATGCCGAGGACCTGAGATAGTGTTCCCCAAGCGGCTCGAAAGAGGATGGTATTAAGCTTACGGTCATACTTAAAGAAGACTCGCAAGCGTTTCGGGATGGTAAAGACGGTATGGCGATGAGGGACGTCGTCGATGACTTCGCTATAGATGTGCTCAGCGAACTTTACCGCTCTCTTTGCCCCGCATGAGGGACACACCCCTCTGCGCTTGCAGGAGAAGGCGATAAGGAGCGAGTGCTTGCATCCATCGCAATACACTCGTGCGGCGCCGTGCGCGAGGATGCCGCAATTCAGGTACTCGTCGAAGGTTTTCATCACCTCGTCGCGTAAGCACCCATACTGGTGCTGGAGCCTGGATTCCCAATGGAGCTGGAGGTCATCCCTGGAGTGGTAGACGATCTGGTAGAGCACCGAGGCTTCCGGTGTACGCCTCCTGTAGTGTTGGAGCTTCTCCTTTGCCTTCTCCCATATGTAGCGCCTGAGCATGCAGGCTGATTCGGGAGGGGGAGGGGATGGTGTGTGTTAGATGCGGGCAGAATAGATGTGGGGCATTCAGGAGTTGGTTCAGAGCGTGCTCAGATGGAGCTCCTCAACGAATACTAAGATGGTGCGGAGGCTAGGATAGTCCTGAATTCCCGAGTGCAGAGAAGATGGAGGTATACGTCGCGCCGAGAGTTTGATATCCACGCGCGGAGTCTGTGAGGCTCTTGATCTCATCCTCTGTAAGAGATCGCACCACCTTCGCCGGTGTACCAATCACTAAACTTCGCGATGGTATCTTCATCCCTTTAGGGACGAGAGTGTGTGCGCCGATAATGCACTCCTCTCCAACCTCAGCGTTATCAAGAACGGTCGCTCCCATTCCGATAAGACACCGATCGCCGATCGAGCAACCGTGGATGATGGCTCGGTGTCCAACGGTTACATCTTCACCGATGAGGGCAGTGGACATCCCGTGGCTTGTGTGTACGAGGGTGTGCTCCTGCAGGTTTGTGCCGCGACCTACCTTGATAGCTTGGATGTCGCCTCGAAGTACGGCGTTAAAAAAGATCGAGACGTTATCGCCGATGGTGGTGTCTCCGATGATCCACGCGTCCGGCGCCACAAAAGCAGAGGCGCTGACAACCGGGGTCTTCTACTATCTCGGGGAGTTCAGAGCGAACCTCTGGAGGTAACACCGCCAAGTCAAAGAGAGCCTGAACCTCCAAGCTCTCCGCACCGGTACGAATTAATGAGGGAGAGCCCTTGCCGCCAAGGATGAATTCAAGGGCGTTCAAAATTATCGACTTGCCGGCGCCGGTCACATTCTCAAGAGTAGCTTTGCCCAAAGAGTAGTACAAAGAACCCAAACGGCCGCGGCTAAAAGAACCTCCGCCTCGGTCGTTATATCTCCACCAGAGACGACACCTAGCCAGTCTAGATGCCGGTATCCGAGAGGTCCCATGCAACGCTCGGCATTCAAGAGCTCCCAAATCATTGAAAGATTGAGGAGAGATAGGGAAATGAGTAACGCCACTCCGTATGCCCATAGTGGACCCGAGGCTAACGCCAACAAAGGTACGATCCAATAGAAGTACTGAATACCGAACCCCCTGCTAGCGAACATCACCGGCATAAGAGCGCACATCATCAACTCTGCGGACTCTACCCCCTGCCCGTGGCGTACCCTCCAGCAAGCGATGAATGCGGCGAGCACCATAAGTCCTAGAGGGAGTATCGTGGAAAGCCAATTAACCTCCTCAAGACCAGGAAATACAGCCCACAGCCCGTACGAATCCTGAATTCCCCGATAGCGCAAAAAGAGAATTGATACATAATTAGGAATAAAGAATATCGGAGAAAGGAGGAACAGCACTATAGGAATCGAGGCTCCGCAGCAGAAGCGATACCCCTCATCTCTCCCTCGAGCACAATGATATGCGGCAAGAGCAGCAAGAGGAAAAAGAGCAGGTATCTTTATGCACGCCGCGAATCCTAGGACCGCTCCGGAGAACCCAGGTCTTTTGCGATCGAGCAGAGCCGACACTAGTAACAAGAGCCCCACGAGAGGATCCAAATTCGTGTGAAAAGATGCCTGAATGACGATGTAGGGCATAACTGCCCAAGCCATGACGAGCCACATCGAGATTCTTCTATCTCTCCGCCAAAAAATTCGGGCGAGAATACCTAGGGTTAGCAGATCGCTTGCGGAGGTGATGAGACGAAACACTACTCCAAATCTCTCTTCAACCCCTCCGGCCAAGAACGCAAATAACCCCTGCAGCGCAAATCCCAAAGGTGCGTGCGATGGATACGGGGACACCGTGGCGTACGTTTCGACAAATCCACGCTCACATATGAGGGTTCCCCAAAAGAACGTTTGGGCGATATCAAAAGACCCGCAGGCATGCATCGACAGCGCCACTCGAACCGCTATGCCAAAAAGAATGGTTATGATTGTTAGGATCAACATACCGAAACGACTTTAGACCTGTGCGACCCTTCAGGTCGATACTAGTGGGTCAGAGAATCCCCTCGCCGATGATGCCGGTTTTTTTGGCGCTCGCAAGCCGGATTATCTGTGGCGCTGTGAGATCGGCCCTACACGGCGAGCTTGGATAGATCCTCCAAAGCGACTTCGGGAGGGCTTCGTTGCCGATCGCGGCGCTACGAACGTGAACGGACGTCGGAGAGCCCCTATCCGTAGGGCCTGACCGCCCTATACGGACACAGGGCCTCCGGACCGAAGGATCCTCGCGAAGCTAGTTCGTGACGCATGTCTCTCGACACCCTTCATCTCTAGTACAGGCCAACTTTTTCATCGAAGATGACACAACACTCACAGCATAATCTCGATGTATGAATCATCATGCGCCGACGACGAATGCTTCGAAGTAAGAAAATGTACGACCTGTGCTTTCGGTCCCTTCAGGGACTACCTCTCCCGGCACGGGCGCTAACAGCGCTTCTGATTGAAAGCACGATGGGACGAATTCTTCTTTCTGAGGCTGTGATTGTGTGCGGGTACGTCTGGATGAGCAACCATCTGCACACACAGCTCTTTTCCCTAGACTGTTCGGCTCTCACCCGCTTCCATGAGCAGCTTAAGAAACGCCTCACTGATTTACTAAAGCGCCTTCTCAATCTTCCCCAGCTTCGTCTGTGGGATACCAGAACTACGATCGGTGAGGTGCTCGACCTAGAGGCTGCTATTGATCGAGTGGTGTACACCTACCTCAATCCCGTGCAAGCAGGACTCGTTCGCTCTATTGATGCGTATGCTGGATGTAACACCTGGAAGGAATTCATATCTGTTCCCGCCGATGTAAACGCCGTGGTTGAAAAGGAGGTTGCGTGGATTCTTGCAACTGACATTACTTCCCTCTCTCAGGAGAATCCGGGACTGTCTGAAGAGCGAACCCTAATTCAATCGCTTCAACAGAAATCATTCGTCAGAGAGCGTAACACAATCCGTGTTATGCCCCTTAAGTGGCTTGAAGCTTTCAACATCGTAGACCCCATCAAGATCGAGAAGATACACCAGAGGATCATCGCTCAGGTTCGGCATGAGGAGGCACGCCTCGCACCAAAGAAAGAGCCCTCACGCTACATTGAGGGGTTCATCGTCGATGATAGACATGTGCCTAAGAACAAGGAGAGAAAGGTCTTTATGTACGGCTCCTGCAAGAAAATTCGCTTGGCGTTTTTAGAGACTTTTCGGGCGTTCATCAGGCGGTGCGCTGAATGTTATCGACTTACGAAGCAAGGGCACCAGGATGTCCCGTGGCCTGCAGAATGTTTCAAGCCGCCGATCCCCCGGTTGTGTAACGCTATCTAACACTCTTGAGCACGCCAACTAATCCGGTGATGGGAGCGGTTATTCCTTAATGCTAGAAAAATCCAGGCGAGTACCAGTATAAACATCGAGTGGCAGCCCTTACGTCGCGTTGGGTTCCTCTCGTTACGTCAATGCTCAATAGAGCTCCACGTAAAACATCTCGTCTGATTTATTTCCGCGACGGACCCGCTCGTCAGACGCTACCGATGGTTGGGTATGCGATAGTTGGGCTGTACTAGTCAAGGAAGGGCAGTTTACTCGTCCAACGTCTCGGTCATCCGTGAAACGTTATTAGGTCGGCGACCGAGGACGGTCGCCATGTCGTGTATCGAAGTAGGGCTTCGCCATGTGAGACATTCCAGCGCGATAGTCCTACTTCGATACACGGGATAAGCGCACCTACACCTCCGGTCCCTCCGACGCACCAGGCCGTAGATCGTGCAACGACTTTGTAAGATCGTTGTCATACTCTCCAGCAAGGGTAACCGCGATTCGCCCTGAGCGAACGAACTCAGTGATCCCGTGCGGCTCAAGGTGCGAAAGAAGCGATGATATCTCACCCTCCGTACCCGTGAACTGTACGAGCGTTCCACGCTGTCCGCGCTCCACGATCTTGCAATCAACAAAAAGCTTTGGCAACGCGCTCTCCGCGTCTTCATCAAGGCGAGCACGTACCAGAGCAACCTCTCGGTGAACGATGTCAGGCTCCGCAAAGACGAATACCCGACGAACCTCAATCATTCGCTCAATTTGACGTCCAATCGTTGCCGCAATGATCGGATCAGTGGAGATGGCAACCGTAAAGCGCGAGACCCCCTCCTGCTCGGTCGCTGAAACCGTGAGGCTCTCGACATTGATCTTTCGTCGAGTAAAAAGGGTGGTCAGTCGAAGAAGAACTCCGGGACTGTTGTCGGTCCATACAAGAAACGTTATTGGCTGATTCATAAAACACTCCCTCTGCTACTCTAAACGGATATCAGCGATCGACGCGCCGGCTGGAATCATCGGAAATACGTTCTCCTCCTTTTCGCACACGACCTCAAGGAGGTAGGGACCAGGGGTCTCCCACATCTCGGTTACCGCCGACCGCACGTCACAACACCGCGCGACCTGCTTACTCGGAATTCGGTAGGCCTCGGCCAATTTGACGAAGTCGGGATTCTCCATCTCCACTGACGAATACCGCTTATCAAAGAAGAGCTGCTGCCACTGCCGCACCATACCAAGAAAGTTGTTGTTCAGGATGACGATCTTCACCGGCAACTTCCACTGCGCGATCGTTCCAAGCTCTTGCAGGGTCATCTGAAATCCACCATCGCCGATAACCGCGAGGACACGTTGATGTGGCACACCGACCGCCGCTCCCATCGCCGCGGGAAGGGCGTATCCCATGGTACCGAGGCCACCAGAGGTGAGGAGCGTATTCGGATTCTTAAAGGGATAGTACCGAGCTGCTGCCATTTGGTGTTGCCCTACATCGGTCACGAGGATCGCCTCTCCCTTCGTTACGATTCCGAGATCCCCGATAACTTTGCTCATAGTCGGCAATCCATCTCGAGGAGCGAGGTCACGAGAGATAACCTTCTCGTGCTCACGCTCATGGCAGACAGTGAACTCTTCGAACCACTCCTTGGTTGGCTCACGCTTGATGAGAGGAGTAAGAGCGCGCAACGCCTGCTTCGCGTCACACACGATCCCTACAGCGATCTGGACATTTTTATTCAACTCGGCTGGGTCGATATCAATGTGGATGATCTTGGAGTCACGGGCATACTCCGAGAGCTTCCCCGTTACTCGATCGTCGAAGCGCATACCTACCGCAATAATAACATCTGCTTTATTAGTCAGCACGTTCGGTCCGTAATTTCCGTGCATGCCGAGCATTCCCACATAGAGAGGATGTTCGGTCGGAAGTGTGGTTAGTCCAAGAAGGGTAGAAGCAACCGGAATCTGCGCCTTCTCCACGAACGCCCGAACCTCCTCGTGAGCGTTGGAGATGAGACATCCGTGACCAACAAACATGAGCGGACGTTTCGCTTCGTTTATGAGACGAGCCGCCTCACGTAAGCCTGAGAGCTCAACGATATGTTCACATTCGAACGAACGCCCCTTAGGCGCCTTGGAGAGGTCTACCGTTACCTTCTCAAACTGCGCATTCTTCGTGATGTCGATAAGAACCGGCCCTGGCCGCCCAGATCGCGCGACAGCGAACGCTTTTGGAATCGCCGTGAGAAGCTCCTCCGCGCTCGTCACCTGACAGTTCCACTTCGTAATCGGCACGGTGATGCCGATGATATCCGTCTCCTGAAAAGCGTCGGTTCCCAGGAAGGATCGAGCGACCTGGCCGGTGATGCACACCACAGGAACGGAATCGAGCATCGCGTCCGCGATGCCTGTGACAAGATTGGTGGCCCCGGGGCCAGAGGTCGCCATGCACACGCCAACTCGCCCACTGGCTCGAGCATACCCCTCAGCGGCGTGCGCAGCGCCCTGCTCATGCCGCACCAGGATGTGCTGAATATCCTCCCGGAAATCGTAGAGCGCGTCGTACACCGGCATAATTGCTCCGCCCGGATACCCAAATATCGTGTCGACATTCTCTCGCTTCAAAAGTTCGAGAAGAAGTCGGGAGCCAGTATACTCCTGAGCATCAGGAGTGCTTGTTTCGTGGGTGATAATGTGAGCCGTACTCATCGGAAACCTTTCCTATATACATATAAAAAAAGCCCCCGCACCGTTTTACGGGTGCGGGGGCTTTATCGCCTCTACCTATACTTTTTACAGCATAGGACCGCACCCTGCTCTTACGAGCACCACCACCACGACCACGATAACGACGACAGAGCGCTCAAGGCCCCTGCGAAGGATAGGATGATCGATCGCTTTTTTGTAAGTAGCTGAACTGTAGTAGGCAGCCGCTACTTGTACCGCCGAGATGGGTCAAGCGAGGGTCGAAATCAGTTGTCTGTGGCTCCACGCTATGGTTTC
>JBIJBE010000034.1:0-40736 GCA_044345405.1 Bdellovibrionota bacterium | reverse complement strand
TCGGGGGAATACCGAGTCGCGTCCGCGACAACGGCCGTAACACGAACACCCTCATCAGCGAGCCGACGAGCTATCACCAATCCATCACCCCCGTTATTGCCGGGGCCACAGAGGATGAGAACAGAGGAAACTGCCCCCTGCTGACCGCTCAAAAGCTCGCGAATCGCGTCAACGACAACACCACCAGCGCGTTCCATCAACTCTATGGAGCTCACACCGGAGCGGATCGTTTCACCGTCCACGCGAGCCATCTCGGCGCTTGACGGGGCCCACCAAGACGAGGGTGACTCATCAAGAACGGTTAGGGAACCGAAACTACCGAGTGAATAGCTCTTCACGCCGCTCCGATCTCGCGCTCAAGGATCTCCGCGAGGTCATTTGCGTGACGCTTACAGGCGTCCTCGTCCTCGCACTCAACCATAACACGGGCCTTATTCTCAGTGCCCGAATACCGAACGAGTACACGGCCGGTGGTCCCGAGTTCCTTCTCTTTCTGCTCAATCGCTTTCACAAGCGGCTCGATCGTTGAGAGCTCCGGACGGGATGAAACCTTTATGTTCACTAATTTCTGGGGGAACGAGACGAACGCCGCGGCGAGTTCGGAGAGCGGTCGCTCCTTACGACACATCACCGACATAACCTTAAGCGCGGTCAGAAGCCCGTCACCGGTTGTGGCGTGATCGGCGAAGATCGTGTGGCCTGACTGCTCCCCACCGATCTGCAATCCTTGACGGGTCATCTCTTCAAGAACGGCGCGGTCCCCTACCCCCGTACGCACAACCTCAATACCGTGCGCGCTCAACAACTTTTCAAGTCCGAGGTTCGACATCTGAGTCGCGACAACGCGGGGGATCGTAAGGAGCCCTCGCTCCTTCATGTCGATGGCGCAGATCGCCAACGCGATATCACCATCAAGAACCCGCCCCTTCTCATCTACAAGGATACACCGATCGGCGTCACCATCGAGGGCGATACCGATATTGAGGTTCTGCTCCGTAACAAGCTTGCCCACAACCTCTGGGTAGAGGCTACCGAACCCGGCGTTGATGTTACGTCCACTCGGGCTCACCCCTCGAGAAACCACATCCGCCCCCAGCTCCGCGCAGGTCTGCGGCCCGACAACGTACGCGGCGCCGTTGGCGCAATCCAAACCGATCTTAAGACCTTCAAGGGAAATTTCTCTCGGAAAAGCGCTCTTCAGAAACACGGTGTACCGACCGACAGCGTCGTTGATGCGGGTCGCCTTACCGATCTGCGTTGAATCGATCGAACTCACGTCGAGCACACCTGGCTCAAGCAGCTGTTCTATCTCCGCCTCGAGCTCGTCTGGAAGCTTGTAGCCATCCGATCCAAAGATCTTAATCCCGTTATCCTCAAAGGGATTGTGCGAGGCCGATATCATGATACCAGCGTCAGCTCTCATACTGCGGGTAAGGTACGCCACACCCGGTGTTGGGACCGGTCCGCACAACATGAGGTCAGCCCCCATCGCGGTGATACCAGCCGCGAGCGAGCTCTCAATCATGTACCCAGACAAACGGGTATCTTTTCCGATCAGGATGCGGTGCTTGCGCTGATCTTTAAGGAAAACCTTCGCGACCGCTTTACCGAGTCGCACCAGGGTTTCAGGATCAAGGGGGGAGACCCCTGCGACGCCACGAATGCCATCAGTTCCAAAGTATTTTCGTCCATTTGCCATATACGTTCCTTCGAGGATACTCGCCTATCGCGAAGACCTCTTTGAATTCTTTTCGCCCTTACCCTTACTCGCGACCTTGCGCGCGCTCTCCTTGAACACAAGCACATTCGCCGGTTCTATCCTCGCCACAGTGCACCCCTCGGGTACCTCAACATTGATGTCAACGACCCGTCCCTCAGGTGGCGGGGGCTCCTTGACTCGCACATACGGAAGGATCAATCCAGGATCGACCTCAGCTATGAGGGCCGGAGGGCCTTCGAGTATGACGGTCACCTCGGTCGGCTCTATAGCGATATCGGATACGTTTGGCGATGTTCGCAGCTCGACCGGGCGCCTCTCAAACGTTCGTTGGCGGGGGACCTCGTTGATCGCGACTCGAACCGAAACGCTTCTCGTGATCAAGCTGCTTTGATTACCCGGACTTCGCAAATTGAGGGTCAGAGTCTGTGTCTTGGTAAGATCGCCTAGGTCGATCGGCTCTGACTCGATAAAGCGAAGCTGCTTCAGCTCCGAGCGTGGTCCTTTCACCGTCGCGACCTTCGGCTCTACATCAACCTTTGAGAGGGTGAGCTCCTTGGGTAATTGCCCTACCCGAGGAACCTCCACCTTGAAGTCCTTCCGCTCTACGGGCTCAAACACCAACTCCATCTCTGTGGGCTCAACACCGATGACCTCGATCATAGATGGAACCGAGAGATCCGCGTTCTTGAGGGAGACCTGCAACCGCTCCCCAACATCGTCGGGCACCATGACCTTGAGGGGCGGAGGGGATGAAACAAGTGGGCCGACGAGGAACGAGGGACCACGAACGGTCACCTGCGCCAACCGACGCGTTGGCTTTACGAGCACCTTATCGTCGGGTGGATTCTTAATCTCAATCGGCACATTGAAGCTCAGCACGCTCGTATTTCGATCGCTTTGAACCGAATACGCGAGAAGGATCGCCGCCAGAAGAGAGACGAGCTTCAGCAGGAGGTTATCCTTCACCATCGGCGACCTCCATGCTCTTGGAAATTCCCCTTCGTGAGCGCCCTGCGTTCATCGAGTTTTTTTGGAGGAGATCCTTCAACGAATGAGCGTCGAGATTTCGGTGAAGCGTTCCATCGATGAAGAGCGTTATCCCACCGGTCTCCTCAGAGGTCACCACCACCATCGCGTCGGATCGCTCAGTCATACCGAGCGCCGCTCGGTGGCGAGTGCCGAGGTTGGGATCGAGATCAGGATTAAAACTAAGCGGCAAAACGCACCCGGCGGCCTTTATCTTTCCACCCTGGATGATAACGGCGCCATCATGAAGGGGGGACTCCTTCGTGAAGATACTCATCACGATCTTCGGGCTCACCTGAGCGTCAAGTTGAACCCCATCCTCCATAAACTCCTCAAGACCCACCTCCCGCTGAATGACCATGAGGCTGCCGAGCTTCGCTTTCGAGAGTTTGTGCGCTGATAACGCTATCTCATCGAGAACTTGATGAGAGACCGCCTTGCCCTGTTTAAAGAGAAAGGATTGCGACCCTACCTTGGTAAGCGCGCGACGAATGTCATCTTGGAAGATAACCACTACAAGAAGGATGAAGGAGTTAAAAAGGCTATCGATCAACCACGCAAGGGTTACGAAACCAACCTCTTTAGCGATGAAGTAGACTGCCGCGACCGCGAGAAGCCCAAGGAGCATCGGGAGCGCGCGAGTACCGCGGATTACCAAGAGCGCCCGATACATCAGGATAGACACGATCAGGATGTCCAACGCTTGGATCACCACCCCCGACGATATCCCCAATGACGGAAAACTCATAGCTTCACAAATGTGAGAGCGGACGCGAGGCGTCCGCTCTACTGAAAACTCCTATCAACGCGGTGAGGCCGTGTGGCTACGCCGCTACCGAGACTCCGGAACCTGAGGACTCGGACCCACCCTCAGACCCTTGAGGTCCACCTGGACCACCTTGCGGTCCGGGAGAGAACCCCTCGCCTCGCAAGATGCGGTCAATATCGTCGGCGTCGAGGGTCTCCTTCTCAACCACCGCCTTAGCGAGGGAGTGAAGTGTCTCGAGATTCTCAGTGATGACCTTCTTCGCCACCTCGTACTGACCAGAGAGAATGCGCTTCACCTCCTCATCGATCTCACACTGCACGGCCTCGGAGTGCTCGCGAGGCTTACCGATCTCTCGGCCGAGGAATACGTGTTCCTCTTTGCTGTTGTAGTGAATCGGTCCGAGCTTGTCGCTCATACCCCACTCACATACCATGCGGCGAGCGATGTCTGTGGCGCGCTGAATATCGGAACTTGCGCCCGTATTCATCTCTTGGAAGACGAGCTCTTCAGCCACACGTCCACCGAAGAACACCGCGAGCTGATCCATCCAATACGATCGCGAGTAGGTGTGTCGATCGTTCTCTGGAAGTTGCTGCATCAAGCCGAGCGCCATACCACGTGGCACGATCGTCAACTTGTGAACGGGGTCGGCGTGCGCGAGCTTCTTCGCCACAAGCGCATGACCGGATTCATGGTACGCCGTTGTGAGCTTCTCTTTCTCTGAGAGGAGCATCGAGCGACGCTCCGCCCCCATCATCACCTTGTCCTTGGCGTACTCAAAATCGGAGCGACCAACGAGCGACTTGTTGTGCCGAGCGGCGTACAGCGCTGCCTCGTTCACTAAGATCTCAAGATCCGCTCCGGAGAACCCTGGGGTTCCACGAGCCACCACGTTGAGATCAACATCGTCCGCGAGCGGAACCTTCTTGGTATGAACCTTGAGGATTCCGAGACGACCGTTGAGGTCGGGACGGGACACAACAACACGTCGGTCGAAACGACCTGGACGCATGAGCGCCGGGTCGAGCACGTCTGGACGGTTGGTGGCGGCGATAAGGATAACGCCCTCGTTGCTCTCAAACCCGTCCATCTCCACAAGAAGTTGGTTGAGGGTCTGCTCTCGCTCGTCGTGACCGCCACCCATGCCGGCGCCACGGTGGCGACCGACGGCGTCGATCTCATCGATGAAGATGATACATGGAGCGTTCTTCTTTCCTTGGATGAAGAGGTCTCGAACACGGGACGCGCCCACACCAACGAACATCTCCACGAAATCGGAACCGGAGATACTGAAGAACGGAACGCCGGCCTCACCAGCGATAGCTTTCGCCAGGAGGGTCTTTCCTGTTCCAGGAGAGCCAACGAGGAGCACTCCCTTCGGGATACGTCCACCGAGACGGGTAAACTTCTTGGGGTCTTTAAGGAATTCGATGATCTCCTCAAGCTCTGAGCGAGCCTCATCGATACCCGCGACATCGGCGAAGGTAACCTTCTGCTGACTCTCGGTGAGAAGTTTCGCTCTCGACTTACCGAAGCTCATCCCCTTGCCAGCCCCCATCTGCATCTGGCGCCAGAAGGTGAAACCGATAACCAGTAAGAGGATCATCGGTAACGCGTTCATTAAGAAAAAGAGGTAGGAGGACTGATCCGCCGGCTCGTTCACCTTAATATCAACCCCGTTTTTTACGAGGTTAGGGATGAGGGTATCATCCTTTGGAAGGGTCGTGTGGAACCGCTCAAACTGCGAGTCCTTAACCCGATACTCGCCAAAAAGAGTCGTGCCCTCAATCCGGACGGTCCGCACATTGTGCTTATCGACCTCCTGAAGGAACTCGCTGTAGGACAACTCCGTAGTTAGATCAGACTTGTTCTTGGCTACACTGTAGACTGTGAAAACGAGAAGAATAATTCCGAGCCAAAAGACACCGTTTCTTGTCACCGCTCAATCTCCAAACCTTGCTGTGCGGAAATCGCAATAAAGTCGCTCTATTATTACTCAGTATAGGGCTTCCGACAACCTTAGGATCGAAGGTTAATTCCCGGTGCCCCTTTGGCTGTGACAAGTACCGTACCACCCCCAAGGTCAAGGCTCTGCTGAGCCCCCTCAAGGAACAGCACGAGCGCGCGGGCACGGGGTTCCCCGACGGTGTGACCAAGAATAGGGGTAAAGAGCACCTGGGCTACCCGCCACTTAATTGCATAAGGGAGAGGAGCCAACTCCTTCCGGCACCGCTCAAGCCACGCCCTATCCTTGAAGACCACCCCTCCGATACGGTCGACCACACCTTCCGCAACGTATTGGAGCGCCTCACAATCCGCCGCGATCGACTGCGCTCGCTCGGATAGGATCCATACCATTGAGGGGTCGAACTCACGCTCAAGGAGGGGGAGTACCTTTTTTCGAACTCGGTTGCGAACCATGGCGGTGTCCGCGTTGGATGGATCCTCAACGAAGGGTACCCTGTTCTCGGTCACAAACTCCTCAATCTGCTCGCGTGACACCCCAAGCAGGGGTCGGAGGCACCGACGACGCCGGTCGCTCTCCTCAATAGTGGTGAGCTCCTTATTCGCGAAGAGCCTCATGAGAAGGGTTTCGGCGACGTCGTTGGCGTTATGCGCGGTCACAAGGAGGCTCAAGCTCTCCCGCTCCATCACCTCTTTCAGCGCTCGATACCGCTCCGCCCTCGCCCACGCTTCCATATTAGACTGCGCGGGACGCTTCCCGAGCCGAACGACGTGGCATACCACGCCGAGCTTCTCGCACATCTGACTGACAAACGCGGCATCCTCTCCACTCTCTTTTCGGAGGCCGTGGTCAACGTGACACGCCTCGACATGGATATCGAGGAGCCTTCGTACCTTGAGGAGCCCGTGCAAGAGTACCGATGAGTCCTTGCCGCCGGATAACGCGACCAGCACCCGCTCCCCTTTGGGGATCCGTTGCTTCAGGGTTGTGATAATTGATTGTCGACGGCGGGCCATGAACGGAAACATACCGCATAAAACTCGTGTCAGTCACTGAGGTATCCCCACAAACTATCGGATAATTCTCAATTGTTGGTGCGAGTTATACATAGCGGTGCAGATAAACGATTCACATGTCGCGCATTTTTTACCGTAGCGTACCCGTAGGGCCCGACTCCAGGCGGGCCGTATGATAACGCCCCTTTTGATGAGATGTCGTTGTTCGGGAATGATACGGCCCGCCTGGAGTCGGGCCCTTCCAATTAATTGAACTTCAAGGTCGAGGCAGTCGAAACGATTACATGCTCAAATTTGTGGGGATACCTCAGCATCAGTCACGACGTTACGCAACCGACCTTACCTCGGCGAGTTGAGAACCAAGGTGCTCGAGCTCCGTTCGACGCTCCAACCGCGAGATCCAGTCCCGGGGGATCGAGTCTGCGCCGAGTCGCAACGCTTGAATCCCCCCCGCTATCGAGGCGATGGAATCGCTATCTCCCGCGAAGTTGGCGCCACGTCGGACGGTATCGACCCAACTCTCGGGATTCTTGATGACGCAATAGAGCGCAAGGGGAACGGCCTCATATCCTACCCACCCGGCGCCAATCCTATCCATAGCGGCGACCTCATCCTTCCAGTCGAGGACCGAATTCATAGTAGCGAGCGTCGTATCAAATTCGGTGGACATACCACCAACAAAGGACGCCAACCGCGCAGACATCTCTGCCGGATCAACGCCATCGAGGGCGAGCTTAACAAGGTAGGCGGCAGCAACGGCGGAAGCGATCGCTGAGGCGTGTCTGTGGGTTGGCAACGATGAGGCGATAGCTACCGCGCGAAGTCGCTGCGGATCGTCCTGATAGACAAATCCGATCGGCGCAACCCGCATCGCAGAGCCACACCCTTGCGCGTCAAGACCTCCGGAGCGCTCCCATGAGACACCACGAGCCAATTGTCGAACCCCGCCCATACAGCTGAGGCCAGGGGCTCGATTGTTGTCCTCACTTAATCCCCACTCCACGAACTCCTTAGCCATCCGCTCCATGAGAACCGCCACATCGGCGCGTGGATGAGCGATCACGGCGCGGGCAACGGCGATCGTCATTTGCGTATCGTCAGTGAATATCGCTGGGTCGGGAGGCTCCTGAATTCCGAGCGCGCCAAACCGGGCGTGAATATCGCGCATGCTTTTAAATTCAGTCGGCCATCCAAGAGCGTCTCCGAGCGCGAGACCTACCATCATCGAGCTTCCAGCGGTGGCGAGGCGACGCTCCTCCGCGTGCACGTTATCGAGCGATGCCTCCGGTTGGAGAGAAGGCGGAATGTTGGAAGGCTCCTCGGATTTCGGATTAGGCATGATCGATCATCCTCAACACCTGCTCACATCCCTCGTCGAGCGTTTTTGGATCCGTTGCGGCAACGGGGAACCACGGTGAGATCACCACCCTCTTCGTCTCGGGGTTTAAATACCAACATCCCCCTCGCTCGAAGGCATGATTCCACATACCAGCGCTCCGAAGCTTCGCCACGTCCGATCTGAGCGCCGCTCGAACCTCGTCGGTTGTGAGGGGTGTGCCCGCGCCGAACGCCTCATTACGAAGCTCCGCGTCACGAACACCATCAAGTTTCGTTATCAAGACACCGTACCACTCATCTTTTTTAAGCAGCTCAACAACCCGCGGCGCCGAACTGAGATTCAGAGGTTGCACTCTCATGAGACCGTCGTACTCCCGTTGCAAATTGGTTAAGGTGCCGAACTCGAGACGGTACTCTCCTACCACTGACACATTCTCAGGCCCCGGCCGAAACGGCGCCAATACGGCATCAACTTCCTTATAAGAAGACGCGGCCTTGATCTGATCCACGACAGCGTCAAATCGGTTTCCGGTTACAAGTTTCATACTGTCATCCTTCCAGGTATCTTTGGCCTGTTGAGTTGTGGGTTTCATAATACACCTCCCAGGTTATTTGCTGAAGCGACTTTTACGTGACGAGGAGCTTCTTCAATTTCGTCAAGCGTTAAGCGGCGAGATAGCTCGCGAGCCGCCTCAAGATCGGAGAGCAACTGCGGCGAAACGCCCTCCCTGGGCGCGTTTCGAACCGCCTCCGCCGCTCGACGCACCTCGCCTCGACACTTCGCCGCGAGATCATTTGCTAACGCCTGAATCTTAACTTGCGAAGCGTCGAGGATACCAACCTTTTCAGCCGCGACGGTGAGCGCCTCAATCCGCTTAAGCATACGGAGCCCCTCGTGGGGGGACATCGCTGCTACCTTGTCGAGGTCCCCACGAGCAAACCCTATTTCTCGCTCTACAACATCGGCGAACACGCTGTTGCTCCCTGGATGCCAATCCATCTGACCGATTGTCTTAACCGCTCCCTTATTTTTATTCAGGATGAAGTACGGGTTGAAATATTCCTGTCCGAAAAGAGAGCAATTATTATCCGGCCCCATGTATGGTAATGAAACGAAACTTCCTGTTCCGGAGAAACCATTGAACCCCATGACCAGATCGAGAGCCGGCTTCAGCGCCCCATTATCCACTTCAGCGAGCTGCGATTGATGAGCGCTCGCTACCACACGACCTGGAATCATGGTGACCTGAGGGTCAGTTGCCCTCGCATTCTCGAGGAATTCAAAAGCCTTCGTAGTTGCCACGTATGGCGCGCACACAATCGGCACCGTTGGCCCCACGGCCGTTCGAATAGCTCCACGAACATCTGTGATGGAGAGTAAACTAACCCCAGATCCCGAAAAATCATCAAGAGCCACAACAAGGGTCTTGCGTCCCCCATGCTTCCCCGCGGCCTGCGCTAGATTATCCATGGACACGAACTGTCCAGGGCTAAGCTTACCGGCGTTAGCCTCTTTAAAGATATAGTTCGCTAGGCCATAGCTCTTTTGGTGACCTTTCTGAACCGCAAAAATAATATCTTCAGGGGCGACCCCCTCGGAGCGAGCGTACGACACGATCTTATCGAATTGCTCTCGAGCCAAAGCCGCCATGGAACGGTGACTCTGCACCTCACTCAATTGCGCGACAGCCTCGCGCGCTAACGGCCGCCACGACTCATGAAGCTTCGAAAGAACCTCTGTCACGTCCGCCTCTGTCATTCCGGGAGATCCGTTCAAATTGGCAACGATCGCCGAGATATCACCACCTGACTTTGAGATAGTCGGCGAAAGGAAATCAATCCGCTGGAGCAATTCTTCGTCTATGCCTTTAAGGTCCCTAATCACATTCTGGCGGAGGACTAGACCTATCAGCTCCTCTGTAGATGAATTGGGATGGGCCGCGCGAAGCGACTCTAGCCGTGTCATAACGTGAGTCATTTTATCGCGGACATCTCCAAGTGTAGGCGCGTTGAATGGGTTAATACCGTCGATGAATCCAACGGGATGCACAAGCGTTACCTTGTTGTTCAACAGCTGCTTGACGAACGACGCATCCGTTTTCAGACGCTCCATAATCTCCCTATCGAGCAGCACAATTGCCCTCGGCGTGATATCAGAGGAGGTCGTCTGCGAAACCTGCGCTCGTAGCACTCCCTTACAATTGGCGAGGTATGTTAACGAGTCAGCTAGTCCGCCATTCTTAGGGACGTAGAGAGGGGTTCCTCCATACTTGATGCGGCTAAGCTCTTGGGCCACATCGCTAAATGCATCGAGATTACCGGTACGCGATAGAACACCCAAAACCTCTCCGGCGAGCCCTCTTCGCTCAGGGCCAAAGGATGAGAGGAGATCTCCGATCTCCTTTTCGGTAACGTGATTAAGCTGGGCGTTGAGCACCTTCGCGACCTGGGCGTCTGAGAGCTCGGCCGCGGTTCGAACACGACCTGGAATGCCGAGCCGAACCTCGTGGAGCTCAGAGGGCATGTTGGCCACGCGATGCTCCGCGGATGTCGCCTGCTCGAGAGCCCACTCCTTTGGGTTCTTTGTGGCGAATCGGAACTGCTCAGTGGAAACGGGAGGAGCCTCTACACGGTGACGCGCGACAAGCGCCGCCTCTGCTGGCAGCTCCTCTGCTACCTGCGGTTCGGCAGCAACATGTGGAGAGCGAATTTCAGGCACGGGGCGCTCGAGTGAGGGTTGAGGGGCTGGGGTGTGCACGTCATCCACATGAGCGCCGTGCGGCGCACCAACATCCACACCTTCAGCTTTGACGTGCCCCACTCGATTGAGCGCGCCACTCGTGACCGCAGTCGTAACAGCGGAAGCCGCAAGTGTGGCGACCCCAGCGGCTGCACCACCCGCCCACGTGTCCGGTCGAATCGCGTCTTGAACGGTCGACCCGGCGCTCTCCACAACGGTCTCACGGACCGCGGCCTTCGAGCCCGTTGCGACAACCTGCTTAGCGCCTTGTTGCGCGGCATTCTTCACCGCTGCCGCGGTTCCAGCTGTAAGCGCGGTGACCGTTCCCTCGACCGCGCCGATACCGATATCGGAGGCGAGATTCTCACCATCATATCCCTGTCCCTGCACGGCGTATTTAGTACCCGCGTACGAAACGCCACCCGTGGCGGCGGCCATTGCGATGACACCGGGTGTGGCGAGACCACCCGTTCCAACCACGACGGCGGTGGAAGCGGCCACAGCGGCAACGGTCGCTCCCGTGTCAGCGATGGCGTCCCGGGTCTCAACATGCACATCGATGTTACCCTCGGCGAACCGGAGTGTTCGTTCAATTGAGGCTCGCTCTTCGGCGGTGATCACACCATCCTTCTTGGCGGCTTCAATATCGAAGCGCGCGATCACTAACTGTTCCTGAATCCGATCATCCTCCTTGGAGAACGCCCCGATAACTCCGGAGAGGATCCCCGAGCGCTCAAAGGCATCAAGCTCCTGCATGTTTTGTAGCGCCTCATCTACCGTCGTCGGCCGTCCCTTTAACGCTTGAAGGGCCCTGAACTGGTCGCTACCCCCGAGTTCGTCGGTGAGGCGAGCCTCTAGACTCTCATGGTATCGAGCCTCGTACTCAGTTTTGAGGAGAGCGAGATCCTCTTTTGATCGGTTTCGCAGGACCTCTTTAATCGTAGCCTCATCGGTTCCGAAACCTTGAACTGCGAAGCGGAGTTTTTCTACATCAGATAGCTTACCGTGCGCGAGAAGAGCGTTCGCTCTCTCAAGGTCGGTCCCCGACAGCTCACTCCTCAGGGCGTCATCGAGAGAGCTTCCCGTCTGCGCCAGAAATTCGCTCTTGAGATGCTCGCGCTCCACGTCGGTGGTACCATCAAGAGCTGAGAAGATCGTCTCCTCGGATGTTCCCATGCCCTCCATAGCACCCCGCAGTTGAGCGACCTTCGCGGCGGTACCGTTTCCAGACATGCGGGCAATAGTCTCACTCAGCTCGTGACCGGAGAGCTCAGACCGAAGTGCGCTTTCCAGGGAAGCGCCATATAGTTGATGATACTCCCCGGCGACGGCTTGCATCTGCTCGGGAGAGAGGCGCTTGATGACGGCGTTAATCGCGGCCTGGTCAGTGCCCACACCATCCATCGCTTGATGAAGCTCGACAGCCGCCGCGGTAAGGGGTTTACCTTCCCGAAGAGCGGTTACACGACCGAGATCGTCTCCACTCAACTCACTACGAAGAGCTGTGTCGAGCTCCACACCGTAGGCCTGTTTGTACTCGTGCGCGACCTTTACCTGTTCCTCGGCGTTCAGCGAGGAGAGCGTCGCTACAATCGCAGCCTCATCGGTGCCAATGCCATCCATCGCTCGATGGAGGGCAGCTGCTTTCTCAACGGCTCGGTCCCCTTGAAGCGCGGCAAGCGCTTGCGTCAAATCAGAGCCAGAGAGTTCGGACCTAATATCCTTCTCAAGCTGAGTATTGAAACGTGTCGCGTACACCTCTTTCAGGAGTCGAGTTTCTGCGGGAGATAGGTCCTTCAAAGCTGAGAGGAGCGCCTCTTCCTCGGTACCCCATCCCGTAAGCCCTCCATGCATCGATCGATAGAGCTCCTGAGCTCGCTTCTCGATCTCGAGGGCCCGTTCAGGACTTACCGGTTGTTGCGCTGGAGTTGACGGATTGGATTGAGAGGTCGGAAGAGTCGTTCCCACGTTTTCAGAGGCGGCGCGCATCCGCTCAAACATATGAGCACGGTCAACGCTCGGTGCTACGGGAGCGTCACTCACACGCTGCTCAGCGGGAGTGGCTTGAGGGTTATTCTTGGGAGGAGCCAGTGCAACCATGAAAACGACTACGCGAAAACCAAAAAACGACCTTTATTTAATATGAGCTCTCTCGAACACATTGTGACATAAACCGACAACCGGTTCGGGCTATCGCCGGAAAATGTGGGATTCTCGTAGGCCTGAGGGAACCTGGGCGAACGTCATGGCTGCCCCAGCTCTCCGGGCTTTTGGATGTAGCTCGCTCGCCACCTTTGTCGTATACGATTAAAAAGACCGAGGTTAGTTCCTGGCCAGCTCTCAGGGCGCCCCATGAAGCTTCTGAAACGGATAGGTAGAGTATTTGAGAAGTCGCGTATATGCGCTGACGTTGATCGTCTCAATCCTGCTACCGAAGGTCTCCCATAGTTCTCGGGTAAATCTCTGCAGCTCAGTCGGATGCGAGGAGAGGATATTGAACTGAAAATCCCAACTTCCCGCACCAGCCACCACATAGTGGCAACTTCTGGTTCGGCCCCCAAGCCTAACAAGCTCCTCGATCAAAGAGGACGAAACATCGCGCAACACAAGGGACACCTCAGAGTGCCCTATGCCTAAATTGTTCCAATTCGGCGCGTACCAGCTGCCTAGGAGTATTTTTTTCTTCGACAGCTGCTCAACGCGGTGAACTATTGTCGAGACAGGACTCTTCGACAATCGAGCTATCTCACTATTTGAAAGGGTCGGGTCCTCACTCTTAAGTTTCAGTACAGTGTGATCGAGCAAATCGATCTCATGCCGAACAGGATGCGAAGAATGGGAGATTGAGAGACTTGTCTCCGGATTTTCGCTGAAAAATTTTAACGGCCAGAACGTGAGGTGAGTGCGCTCCGTCACGCTCTTTCGCTCCCACCGCACGCCCATGTCTACGGCTATCCGCTCAAGAAGCGACATAAAGTGAAACGTGTCCCTCGCACATATCGTACACCCATATTGGAAGGCACCCGAGAGCTCTCCCACCCAAGAGACATTTTGGTGAGAGGCAAGAGCCTGTAGAGCGCTCTCAACGCTCGAAGACGCCCCTGGGGAGAGAGAAATATATACTATATAGGAACGAAATCCGACCGCAGCTGGATCTATCGAGCAGAAAGGAGAGATGAGACGGCGCTCCAAGAGGCTTTGCAGAGCATATCGAACGGTTGGCATTTTAAGGCTCGCCGCGTCAGCAAGGGCGGTGACCGACGTCACTCCCACCGCACCGAGGGCCGCCAGGGTTGCCAACTCTTTTTCGTTCAGTCCCTTATTGCGCAACATCAGACTATCGTAGACACGCGGCGGCAGTTAGTCCAGGAGCGATTACCCACAATAGGGATGACGCCGTTTAAAACACATCCGATCTTTAACCGGGCGAGAACGATTGGTACCACCTCTCCTGGAAATGTATGACTTGTTACATTTTGTAGTAAGGGTGAAAAAGGCAACGGGAAGGGGTGCGCTAGAATTTGGAAATAGGCACAATAGACAGCCTAACAGTTGTTTATTATATGGCTATCCCTCATCACCTTTTAAATCAATTGCTCGCACTCCACCTCGAGAACGTATTCGGGGTACGACCGCATGCATCCCAAGCGTGGTCGGCCACACGCCCACTTCCCTCTCCCGGTATAAAACCTTAACCGCGGATGCCCCCGTAGCATCCGGTTCTTCCGTTACCCGCATCGGCACGTACTTTTATTTTTATGTCATCACTAGAAACCACACCGAAAGAAAAAGCCCAAGAAACATTTCAGAGAAGCGGTGCCTCTCCGATAGCGCACGTCGACGATTCGTTCCTTCGCCTTACGACACGAGCGGGATTTGCGGCGGCCGGATCTCTCGGAGTAAGAGGCTTCATCTTAGATGTTCGCGGCGCGCATCATGAGGATCGCGTTCAAGCATTGCGAGAGGCGCTCCAGTCACTGCGCGAGCAAGGGGTCAGACGGGTGCACACGATCCTTGACCCGGGAGACACGCTGGAGATGGCGGCACGCGACGTTGGATTCGGCCCATGTCCCGGTGAAACCCTCTTTCAAAGAGAGGTCGCATGCCCTCCTACCGCCACCCGTTCCCTGCCGGAGTCATTTACGCTCAGAGATGGCACGCTGGAAGACCTTCTCAAGATCAGCAACGAGTTGACCCATGTCCCAGAGCTCGCATTTCACGGCTGGGAGAAGCTCCTCATCGGCCGAGAGCTTGCTCGCTCAGACCGGTTCTTTAAAGTTATTGAACACGAGGGCTCTATCGTGGGAATCTCCGTTGGAGGTTCGCATGGAGAGCGTGGCACCATATCCCATACCTGGGTGGCGCCAGAGCATCGGAACCACCGATTAGGAAGAGCTTTGAGCGATAGTTCCCTCTCGGCGCTCTACGAAGGGGGCGCTCGGGTCGTCCACCTGATGACAACGCCCGGAAACGATTCGGCGGAGCGCTTTTGGGAACGACAAGGTTTCTCGCGGAAGCATACGACCTTTTTCTTGGAGCTGGATATATGAACTCACTCTCCGCATTCCATACCCTGCATGAGCAGGTAGTCGCGGCTATCCGCCGCAGCGCGCCCGGGAAGGTAATGGATGTCGCGCTTCGATCGCCCACGACAGCTAAACTCGATCTCTCCCTTAGCAATCCGCTCGTCGCATCCACCGACTGCAAAGACAACAAAGACATCAGCGCTCTCCTCGAAGCGGTCCTTCGCGAATCAGGTGCCACCCACGGTATTGGCGGATACGACGAGAAGCGAGGCTGGTATGCCCGCGGCGAGCAGTTCTCCAACGGCGAAGAGGTACGTTCGATCCATCTCGGCGTGGACATATGGGCCCCTGCGGGCGAGCCGGTCTACGCGGCGTACGACGCGGTTGTTCACAGCGCGCAAGACAACGCCCTCTTCGGAGACTACGGACCAACCATCATCTTAACTCACACACTGGATGGAGTGACTTTTTACACCCTGTACGGACACCTCTCTCGAGAATCCTTACCAGGAAAAACGCCCGGCGCCGTCATCGCAAAGGGAGAGCGAATCGGAACGCTCGGGGCGCCGCCCATAAATGGAGATTGGCCCCCTCACCTGCACTTTCAAATCATGGTCGATATGCTGGGCAAGGTCGGAGACTACCCGGGAGTGGCGGCGGAATCACAACGGGAGCTCTACTTGACGTTGTGTCCTGACCCGAATTTAATTCTGAAAAGCGCGCTGTTGACGTAAAACTGGTGGCGTGACATTCACGTAGGCGATATCTCAGCTACATTCGTTGGCGTACCGGGCCGGTACGAGTTCTCGACGCGCCCAATATAGGTTCGCCAGCTCCGATTACAAGGACGATGTGTGAACGCGCTACATCTACTCGAAACTTTGGTCTCAATCCCCTCGGTCAACCCATTCAAGTACTTCGCTGGTGCGAACGGTGGCTACATCGGAATGGGTGCGGAGGAGCAGGTGAATAACTTCATAGAGGACCTCCTGAGAAAGGCGGGCTTTGAGGTGTCCAGGCAACTCTTGCATCCGAAGACGACGGTCATGACTCCTACGGGCCCTGTAGAGGCCCCTGCGCGATGGAACGTTCTCGGTGTCCGTTATCCCTCGGGCTCGTGGAACGGAAAATCAATTTTGTTCTTTGGCCACACTGACACCGTAGAGGTAAAGCAGAACTGGCAATCAGATCCATTTTCGATAACCAAAAAGACCGAGGACGGGAGAGAGCGCTGGTACGGATTAGGCGCTAACGACATGAAAGGCGGACTTGCAGCTATTGTAGATGCAATATCGTCTGTCTCCCCAAATCAATACGCAATAAAAGTGGCCTTCGTGGTCGATGAAGAGTTCTATTCCTTTGGGGCTCATGTGCTCTGCGAATCCGATTTCATGAAAGACGTGGTCTTAGCGATCGCTCCAGAGATAGGAGATGGAGAAGAAGCGCCTCACGAACCAAAGGACCATCAATCTATTGGGCTCGGCCGGACTGGCCGTGTCGAATATGACTTCAAAATTACCGGAAGAGCTTGTCATGGGGCGGATGCGTTCGTTTCTGCGACGGCGGTTAATGCGGTGCATGAGTCAGTTAAACTACAAGGAGCGCTGATACAGGACTGTGCTGCTCAAAAACGCAAGTTTGAGCAGCACGGCGCTGTAAGTTTCAACTCCGCTTTCATTAGTTGCCACCTGGGAGGATCGCCGACCTTAAGCATTCCTGATACGGCTTCCTTTGTATTGGATCGCACTTTTCTCCCGGACGAGAGCCCCGAGGCAGAACTGACGAGGCTTACAGCTGTGGTCACCGCTCTGCAGAGCTCCGGCGAAGTTGACTCGCGCGCTCGCATCACCGTGTCGACGAAGGACCGACCGACCCCTGCCTGCTTGCCTTACATAACGCCCCTTGAGGGATCGGAGATCGATCTTCTCCTTAAGGCTATTAAGTCGCAAACACGAAGCTCCTCTTTTTCGATTGGCCGCTCTGTCGCAGATGAGAATCGTGTGGCGGTTCTTGGGATTCCGACGCTCACCATAGGTCCGACAGGAGCTGGTAGCCACACGCCGCACGAGTGGGTAGACCCGTTAAGTGTCTTGAGGGTATCCGAGATTTTCAAAACCTTCATAGCCAGTTGTTAGGCATGAAGAAGAAGGTGTCTGTGGCGCTTCGGAGCTAGCTTGGCTCCCAGCTACAAACCTCTTGAAAGCAAGGCTGAACAACCTCAATCTAAGAGAGGACTGGCGAAACTCCGGAACATGCGACTATACAAGTGGCAATGAACAACACAGCGGATATTCAGAAGCGAATCCTCGGGGAGATCTCCATGCGAGGAAATATCAGCGCCGAGGCGCTTGCCAAAGAGATAAAGGTTCGGCCTCACATCGTCAGGTACCACCTCAATCAGCTACTCAAGAGCGGCAGTCTACGTCGAACTGTGCTAATGGACCAAAGGAAACTGGGATATACTATCTGCACAGTTCTGTTCAACCTCTCTCCTCAACACCAACCCTCCGTCCTCCGGTTTTTACAGAGCCAACGATGTGTCTCGTGGCTCACCCAAAACAGTGGGATCCGGGAATTCGAAATGGCTTTAGTGGTAAAAAGCCCTGCCGACGTCATTGATTTCATGACCGAATTAGCGGAGAAGACCGGTGAGAGCCTTCTGGATTACATGATGGCGTACGAAGAGGACATGTACGACTGGGGCTTCAGAATTTTCCTGCCTCAGCCAGCTGCTTCCAAACCTCTAATCTTTAAAAGAACTAATTCATTTGAAGCCGACGAACTAGACACTCGAATCTTAAGAACCTACCGCGAAGTAGAAGACACCTCAGCCGCGGCTCTGTCTCGACGCATGGGAACTCCCGAATCTACCCTTCAACATAGGCTAACGAAGCTACGAAACGCTGGCGTCATATCCGAAGATCTCTACCTGCTCATCGAGAGTTTCAATCCAGTCCCGAAGGGATGTATTTTCCTTAAACTCGCTTCACGATCGAAAGTCGCTCACCAGCGAGTCCTCTCCTTTTGCCAGGCTCAGCGCCATGTCTCATCGCTTTTAGTGAGCTGCGGAAGCTGGGACTATCGACTGGTCGTTTATGGCCGAGACATGCAAGATATGTTTGAATTTGAGGATGCGCTGAAAGCCACGCTTCACGCAGATCTAAAAGAATATCATGCTGCCATGAGACGGCGCTTTTTAAGATTAGCGGCTGGAGTCTGACAGCTCACCGTTTTGTACTCAGAGACCTATACCGACCCTACGACGGCCGAATCTGCACCTTCTTAACCGGGGTCTCCTCCTCGCCCTGTAACGGCAAGGTGATCGTCACGATCCCCTTTGAGGCGGTGGCGTCGACTCGATCTTCCTGAATTCGAAGCCCAGCAAGCGGAACGATCCGCTCAAAGGGGCCGTATGCCGATTCCGAATAATTCCACTCCCCCTCTTCCAACGCGTCAGCGTCTGGCTTTCGCTCACCTCGAATCGCGAGACCATCGGTCGTAAGCGATATCTCGACATCCCGCTCATCCATCCCTGGAAGCTCCACCGCGACGATCACCGCCGCCTCGGTTTTTCTCACGTTCACGTTTGGGGCGTAGGTTGTAAGTCGCTCTCCAAGTTGCGCAAGCGGCTCGGACATGAAATCGGGGAGTATCGAAGAACCGGACACAACCTCATTAAAGAGACGGTTCACCTGACGTTGCAAATTGGAGACCGCGTCCTGCTGTCCTCCAACAGGAACTGTCTTCTTCTTCCAACGCCACGGTACGATGTTCCCGGTCATGACAACTCCCTCAGTTACGTAGCCGGAGCGACCCGACGGATATTGTCGAGGGCGTATACCCCTGGACCGCTAAAGAGGAGCGAGCACGCCGCCGCGCACAGAATAAGGTCCTTGTTAAAGATGTCGTGACCACCGGGAAAGAAACCGAAGGCGAACACGAACGAGATGAGCAAGAGGCCTGAGATGATTCCGGTCAGGGTCGTCCACAACCCCGCAATCATAAGTCCCCCTAACGCTACCTCACCGTACGGCAAGAGGGTCGCGTAGAGCGCCGCCACGTTTGACGGCAGGATGCCGAAGCCCTTCACCTGTTCGATGAATGCGGCGAGCACTTCAAGCTTGCCGAGCCCAGCCATGACGAAATACCCACCAAGGGCGAGACGGATCAAAAATGGAGCCCACACGTTCCGTCCGATCGGTTCGTTGATCTTAATTGCCATGTAACCTCCTTCGAAAGAAATGCCGTAGCTCTAGGTATAGGGACCAGCACCCAACCTGACCGGGCACCAAATTGAAGCCGTTGATACTTCTACCTTTTGGTTCGGTCTTGAAACGAGTACAACTATCTTTGTCACACCGTTCACGAAGCGGTCCCGGGGTTTACCAGGATGCGCCGCTCAGTGAATAGAGAATAGGACGACTCGTTCCTTACGACAACGGAATAAGTGATACCGGCAACTCACCGTTAACAGAGCAAGGCCCAACCATGGATACGCACAACGAAACATCCTTTAGCGAGCTATTCCACCGAATTAAGGGGGAGCTCCACCGAGAGATCATCGGTCAGGACAAACTCCTCGATAGACTCCTTATCGCCCTTCTCGCCGATGGCCACGTCCTCCTTGAGGGAGTTCCGGGCCTCGCCAAGACCCGTACCCTGATGGCGCTCACCAAGGTGCTCGACGCCAAGATGACCCGTATCCAATTCACCCCCGACATCCTCCCATCGGATGTAGTCGGAACTGAAGTATACCGCCCCCAGAGTGGAGACTTCGTTATTCGAAAGGGACCGGTCTTTACGAACCTCCTCCTCGCCGACGAGATCAATCGCGCGCCAGCGAAGGTACAGTCAGCGCTCCTCCAAGCGATGCAGGAACGGGAGGTCACCATCGGAGAGGAGACCTTCAAGCTCCCCCACCCCTTCTTAGTCCTCGCGACCCAAAATCCACTTGAGCAGGAGGGCACCTACGCCCTCCCAGAGGCGCAGGTCGATCGATTTCTCATGAAGATTAAGGTCGGCTATCCAACCTTCGATGAAGAGGTCGCGATTATCGATCTCGCGTCGAGCAAAGCCGCGAACAACACGACCCTCTCTAAGATCCTTCCGCTGAGCGAGCTCAGCAACCTCCGCGCGCAGTGCGATGAGGTGTACATCGATCCGAAGATCGACCGCTACATCGTCTCCCTCGTCCACGCGACTCGAAACGGTGACGCCTATGGCCTCAAGGGGATGATTGAATGGGGAGGCTCCCCTCGCGCGAGTATCGCGCTGCGAGTGTGCGCGCGAGCGCTTGCATTCCTCAAGGGCAAACGGTTCGTGACACCGGATGATGTGAAGGAGATAGCTCCTGACGTTCTTCGCCACCGCATCCTCGTTACCTTTGAAGCTGAGGCTCGAGGGATCGATAGCGATCAGATCATCAAAACCCTTCTCTCCAGTGTAACTATCCCGTAAAGGACCACTCGGTAACGTTTGCCCATGGACGCGCCAGCCTCCCCACGTACCATGCCGAGAACCGCGGAGCTCCGCAGGATACAGCTGCGATCTCGGCGGCTTGTGACCGGGGACCTGATGGGACAGTACCGCTCAGCGTTTCGCGGAACGGGGCTCGTGTTCACCGATATTCGAGAGTACCAACCGGGGGATGATGTGAAGCACATCCACTGGAAGGCGACCGCTCGAACGGGAAAGGTCTTCGTCAAATCGTACGAAGAGGACCGACAACTTCGAGTGTTGGTCGCTGTTGATATGAGCGCCTCGATGCGGGCGCTCAACCAGAACTCCGGATACACGAAGGCCCTTGAGTTTGTGGCTACGGTCAGCGCGCTCACGCAACGAGGTAACGATCTGATCGGGCTCTCCCTCTTCGCCGATAAACCCCTCACCTACCTCCAACCAAAATCTGGAGCGAAGCGGACCCACCAGATCCTCGCCACGCTCATGAACGAGCAGGGCTCGTATCAGGGCACCGATCTCGCCGCGGCGCTGAAAGAGATATCCCTGACCCTTCGCAAGCCGAGCATTATCTTCGTTCTCTCCGACTTCCTTTGTCCCTCCTTTGAGACAGAGCTTCGAACGCTCTCAACGATCCACGATGTGGTGCTCGTGCAGATCGAATCCCCGCTCAAGGAGGGAGAGGCGCTCGGACTCGTTACATTTACGGACGCGGAGACGGGTGAGCAGGTGGTCGTTGACACCTCAAGCCAGATGGTTCGACAGAAGTGGAACGAGGCGCTGGAGGCGCAACGATTACGGATACGCGACACGGCTCGATCGTGTCGGGCGGACCATATCGTTATCTCCGATAGCGTGATCCGCCCGTTAGTTCGATTGATGCGAGAACGAACTCGAAGGACAGCCCGATGACCCCGATACCCGAACCGTACGATATCACCGATATCCCCCACATCGCGTGGGTGCCGGGGCTAACCACCTGGGGGGCGCTCCTTGTGATACTCGCGCTTGTGGCGGCGGCGATATGGAGAAGGAATACTCCTCGAGGAAGTAAGGGCGACCTAAAGATCGTCGACAAACTTATCGCGGAGCTTAAAACCACGACGAACATGCGTGGCGAGATGAGTCTCGAACGGGCTTCTCGACTCGCCCGCCGTATCGTCTCGCACATCTCGGGACGCAACGTGCTTGAGCTCACCGGCGATGAACTCCGCGCTTCTATCAAGGAAGAAACTCCGCAGATCCTGCGACGAGTAATCGAAGCGGTCGCGTCGTTCGAAGAGCTGGGCTATTCGCCATCGTCACCTCAACGGGACACCGCCGCTCGCGAACTGACGGCGACCCTCGCGAGCCTCATTGATGAGTACCGAAATCAGATGAGGGCTCGATGACCTTCGCGTATCCTTGGCTCTTAGTGGCCCCACTCCTCTACCTCGCGATTCGGTTCCTTCGACGAGAACCGAAATCAACGGTATCGTTCCCAAGCGCCTCGTTCCTCGCAGCGCTGCCCAAGAGCGCGCGACAGAAGCTCCGGGCGCCCGTGCTCAACACACTTATCTTTGTCGCTATCGCGGGGCTCTCAATCGCTGCCGCACGCCCCCAAAAGATTATGGTCGTTCAACAGGAGCGAGCGAGTCGAAATATCGTGCTCGTCGTTGACGCCTCGAACAGTATGTCCGCTCGAGACTTCCCGACCTCGCTCGGACAAACGACCCGCATGGAGGGATTGAAAGCCACCGTGGCGGAATACGCGCGTTCTCGCTCGCGAGACCGACTCGCGCTCGTCGTATTCGGCAACACCGCGTACCTCCAAAGCCCACTCACAAGCGACACGGCGCTCGTCGAGGAGTTGGTCAAATCGATTCAACCCCGGATGGCCGGAGACGGCACAGCCATCGGTGATGGTCTTGGACTCGCCCTCAAACGATTGCGAGAGGTGAAAGAGGGAACAAAAGCGATCATCCTTATGACCGATGGAGTGAACACCGCGGGACAGGTAAGCCCTATCAAGGCCGCGCACATCGCGAAGGATCTCGGCATTCAGATCCATACGATCGGTATCGGAGTTGGGGCGGCCCCTATCTTTAACCAACCTCTTGGAGGGATGCTCGGAGCCCCTCTTGGCCCAATGGCTGACTTCGACGAGAAAACCCTCAAAGAGATCGCTTCGATGACGGGCGGTTCCTACTTCAACGCGAGCAGCCAAGAGGGTATCCAACAGGTGTATAAAGAGATCGAGAAGCTGACAGAAACCGAGGAGGAGCAGCCGGATAAGACGATCGTTGAGGAGCTTTACGCGCCCTTCGTCTTGGTGGCACTTGTGGCCTACCTCCTCGGCACGATACTGGCGGCGACCTACTTCATGAAGGTCTCCTAATAGACCCCGGTAGGACCCGACTCCTGGCGAGCCGTGTCATTCGATCAACATCGCTTTTTCATCTGAAAGGGCGTTATCATACGGCCCGCCAGGAGTCGGGCCCTACCAATGCGAGGAGCTGGGTTTAGATTTTTGTTGAGAATCCGAGTGCGAGCTTTTACTATCGTTCCTCATGACGAAGGCTCACAACAACGTCACGCCTGACAGCCATAGGCCTAACCACGATGCGTGGTCCGGCGCCTCCTTTGCATACCCGGAGCTCGACATGCTCCTCGACCTCGGCAGCGCGGCGAGACATCCACGATACTCCCTCCCACACGTCAACGTAGAACGCCTCGCGGCGGCCGGTACGGTGCGAGACCTTTCATCGACCTACGACGAGGCTCTCGAAGGTCCTTTTAAAACTCTCGAACTTTCGACCTTTGAGCGAAAGCTCGCGGCGATCTATTTCGACGCGAATTCGGAACCTCGGCCCATTGAGGTGCGTATGATGATCGCCGATACCTTACTCCGCTTCGAACAGCCGCATCGTCCCGGCGCGGCGCACCAGTTCGACGAAAACCGCGCGAGCGTAGTTCTCAGCTACAGTCAGGTGCTCCGAAACCTCGCTGTCGAGCTAAGCGCCTCGCCACATCCGGAGATGGCGGAGATCGGAGAGGCGATCGCCTACGCCCTCTTACGGTAGCGCCCCGAGGGACGCGATTTTGCAATTGATTTTTACCACAGTACCCCTCTATAACGTCCAACATCGAGCCAGTCGCCCTCCCCCCGGCAACGAAGTGAGAACGCTTTCACCGTACTTCCCTCAGAGGAGTCTACATTATGACCGGCGCAACACCCGAAGGGGAGAACAAAGCTACTGTCCTCGGTATTATGAGAGGGGGGGAGCGTTACCTCTTTGTCTTTGATGACGCTAGTTTCGGAGAAGCCTTACAAACGATGCGCCGCTTCGCGAACAATCCGGATCTCTCCTTCTGTTGGCACGACGCCACGGTCCTCGGAGAGCGCTTGAGGGCGATGCGTGCCAAGCTCCCTGAGCTTGGGAACAATGAAGATGACCGGAAGGATCCTGACAAGGGTCCCACCGACGATGCAGATGGGAGATAACCTCTTACGCTGACGATCTACGTTCCATGCGACGTCTCCCGCCCGGTAAGCGCGGGATCGAACTCTATCTTTGGCTTACCGCCGAGCCAGGATCTATAGAGAGTTTCATACCACGTAGTTCGGTGTTGATAGACCGCATACCGCTCCGGGCTACTGGTATAGTAGCTAAATCCGCGGGCATGAAGATCACCAGTTATCGCGAGAACACGAAGATTAGAAAATTCAGTCACGCACCCTTCAATATCCTTGAGCATGAGAACGGTACGACCGTCCATCGTGTAGGAGCTGTCTTCAATCGGATACTCGCCCGTCTTCAGATCAAATCGGCGAACGGACTCACTAAACCCGAACGCATAGTGGTTGAGCGCGACACCCACGGTGAAGAGAGTCCGAGCTGACGATGGACCGTTATATTGAACGAACTCATCCTCATCACCATCTGCCGAGCCACCCCCATATCCACGATTACGGATTGAGGGCGCGACATCTCGAAGAGCCGAAAGGCCCCGCTTCAGGAAATGCCAGATGTTGCCAACTGCGGCGTATACCGCAAGCACGGCGGACGTCGACATCCCCACATCATGGAACAGTGATTTTCCCGACTCCAATCGAAGAACTACCTTCCCCCGTTGGTGCGCGATCGCGGACACGAAATCAAAGTAGGTCTGCCCCGCCCATCCCTCTAGAAGCACGACGTCATTGCTACGGATAGCCCGCTCGATAGTGTCCCGCACCATCATGAACTGCAGTCCGGTATGCTGCACACCAAGATTGTGAAATGAGAGCCCCGAAGGAAAGGTGGTGCGAGTGTTCGTATGGGGATACGGCGCGGGACCTGCTTCTTGCTCACCTTCGACCTCAGGAGCCGATACTTTCACACACGCCGCGGCAGCTCTTGCGAGGTACGCTGTACTAACAGCCGTAACACCATCACACGCTAGGTTACGAAAGAAATGGCGTCGACTTGTCGGTAGCGTCGCCTCTTTCAATGATAGCTGGGGATTCGAAACACCGGCTTCATCGGGCGTTGGGGAAACGGCTGGCCTTGGGCCTTCACTCGGGGTTACATCCATGGTCACCTGAGCTCCTAACATGACTGCCCTTCGTGCAGTCTGGGCCTTTGTTTTAAGGTCATCACCCTCGCACAAGGATTCCCCGGGCGTCAAAAACAAACCTCACGTTTCTTCTTTAAGTGGAATTATGAGCCTTTCATACGGGTCGAAGCAGGATCGGGACGAAGGGATGGGCCGACATCGGAGCAGAGCGATGCGCTTGAAGGGTTACTGTGGATATATACCATGCGTTTAATCGCGTCCTGTAAAGTAGCGACTTCGGCGACCGTGGGACAATCCTCCCATAAAGAGAGGGAGCATTGTCCAAGAAGTGCTTTACCGGCGTCGGTCGTCCTCTTTTGAAGCTCCATGAAGAACTTACTAAGGGTCTCGCACCGATTGGATACTGCTACGGTGTGGCTATGGTTGTTCATGTCAACAACGTGACAGAGTTCCATCTTCCTACCTCGTTGAGTTCTTCCAAGGATTCCGAGCTTTTTCTCATGAGCTGTTTTGGTTAGAGCCATGGGCAGGATCTCCCGCGTCCGAGGATTGCGCTTGTAGATGGTATTTTCTGAGAAGGCGCGATTTGCTCGGGGCCTATCCACTTTTCGCAAATGAACAAGGCACGTTGTGCCAAAAAGTAGAGCGTTCCAGGTTCTGGCCCTCAACGGGGGCACCGGGACGTAACAGTTTGTTCAACAAAAAAGCAGTTGCGGGTCTGAAAATGGACATCTGCGCAAAACTACATCGGCGGTTGCGCATCTCGACCATTTTCATACTCCTTCACTGCTCCTTGTAGGTTACATCACCTTCAGCCTATTTGGTCGCCATAACCTTTGCCATCTGACGCATAACGCAAGCTTTTACCTGAACTCCGCGCATCCGTCGCCCGGACTTAGATTTGGCGCACATCTTAGTCATAAGGCTCTTAACCGACCGAAGCCGCCGCTGGCTCGCTGTCGCCGCGAGAACTTCCGAGGAGATCGTAGCCACACCTTTGTACTCGTTGTAAAAACAGGTGGTGTAACTGGTGTTCGTATCGCCACTCTTTCCGTAGCCAACGAAATCACACATGGTGGATTCGCGCAGTTTAACCTCAAATCCACTACCATCTGGCAACGGAGCCCCAATGGTTCCGTCCGTGCCAACTACACATGTCTGCTTCTGCTCAGAACGCGATACGGGGCGGTATGGGCAGAGCCGCTCCAATTCACCAGGCGAATATCTTCCGGGCCCAAGACGGCTAAAGCACCGGTCAAACTCAGCGGCAGCAGCATCGACCAAAGCGCGCCTCACATTCAAAGTGGGATCAAAGAAGAACTGAAGCTCTGGCCCACGACCTTCCCCAGGGAGCCTAGCGGTGGAATTGGACGGAACAGCCAAGCTCCCTCCTTCTGTACCATCAGGCGCGGTGATGGAGATATTTATTCCATCGATACCCCCTGCCCATGGTCCAGGGCCTGCTGTTCGAAATGAGAGCGCTTTTGTCTCCTCTACAGGAGCCGCCGCCTCAGCAGGGCACCCAAACAACCTTGTGCCGAAAAACTTCTCGCTCCACTCTGGTCCCGAAGCGCTCTCCAGCGTGCCTTGAATGACCACCTGTTTTCTGAAATAAGGCTCCAACTCGCGGCGAGCTTGCGCACGACCGCGTGAGTACTCATCCGCGTATGAGGTGTTACCGACAGCGCAGAGTGCAGCTAGAGCGGCACAATAAAGAGCTAGGTTTTTATTTTTCATAATGCGTCTGTCCCTTTTAAGCGAAATTACCAACGATTCGCCCATTAACTTCCTGATCGACATGAGGGAAAAGTGGCCGTTCCTCCGTGTCCTGGTTACACCTCTTTATCTCTCGTCAAGAACCTGCAACGTGAACGGTGCTCCTCCTCCCTTGGCGTCGAGCGCCGCAACGGTAGCGACCAGCTGGTCGGCGATCACAAGACCCTTCGCCTGGATGGCGATATTCTTGGTTCCAGCGACCGTTACGAAGACATCGTAGGTTCCGGCAGGAACCGTGAGATACTCAGAGATAGCCTTAAATGGTACCCCCGAAAGTGTCGGCTGCGCATTACTTATCCCAGCGTCTGCCGCTGTTACATAGACGTCTACTGCCGGAGCGCTTGCCGCTGAGTGCAGCACACGCACCCGAGCTGAGCCACTCTCTGGTGTTGTTCGATCGGCGGTAAATACTAGAGGGGAGATCTTCGCTACCTTATCCGCAGCAACGATGACGTAATCGGTATCTTCGGTGAATGCCGCGTGAGTATCTATAGCTGAGATATCAGTACCGGCTACATTCACCTGAACTCTCCGATCCCCCGCGTCGATACCAAGGAAATCAGATGCCGCTGAATATGGTACGTTTTCTAAGACCCGCCCACCATCAATCAAAACATCAACATTGGGAGCGTCAGGAGACGCGTGAAAAACACGAACACGAGCCTCATCGCTGTTCCCTCCTCCGCATGCTGTGAATCCAACAGCAACGCCTCCCATTACAACTGAGGCGAAGAGTACGCGGACCGACGAACGTATAACCCCTGCCAATTTTTTATTAGCTATCTTCGCGACGCCTGTAGCGGTTTTCATGGTGAAATCTCCCTCGGCTATTTACTGTCGGTTTATTACAGTATAATCACCTTTGGGGCGGGGCATTGTCAAGATCTTTCTACATTCACACTGCTTTCAGCACCTTAGCGCATATATTGGCCCGTCATCATGCGCACGATCGGCTTCGTTATCGCTCGCGCTCTGAGATTCGTACCTGTGCTGGATGAGTTATTGAAATCGCGATGATCAGAGGGCACAACTCGCATACACACGGGTTGCGCAGTTAATAACGCCTCTTTTCGGAGGTAAGCTCCGGGAATTACCGCTCCCCTTCTTCGGTATGCATGCCGGGCTACAACCGGCCTCCGCTCCCAAGTCCTAGGGATCCCACCCCCGAGGAGTAAAGACCTCCACAAACTGATCACTCCGATGCAACAACCCCACCTCACGCGCCACAGCTATCGCGCGACGAGACGGGGAGATCCGCCCATCAGAGGACTCGGTGCCCATAATGCGAGCGCTCGTTTTTGAAAACGATAGGGTCTTCGATATCTGGTCCCTCGTTTTCCCCGTGAGATCGAAGAGTCTGCGCAGAGCGATGTACCGAGGAATTTCGCCCTTCAACACCTGATCGAATATCTGATCGGCGGTTTGAGATTGATCGACTCCTGTCGCGAAACAGATGAAGGTTCGTCGCGCCTCGAAATGATCAGGGCCCACAAAGCCGAGCCAATCGGCGAGTTTTTGCGCGACCGGAATCGAGACGTGAGCTTTTCCCAACTCGAAGTCACTCAACCCCTGCCACTGATAGGCGCCGCGACGCACACGTGTGAGTCGGACGACCTCTCCAGCGTGAGCTAACTCACCCTGACGAAGCTTAACCAAAAGAGCTATCGGTGAGGGGATCCCGGTAAGATGATCAATGGCGACTCTACGCTCCGCTCGCTCCACGACGCTTAAAAGGCTCCTCGTCTCCGGAGTGACTCGCTGGGCCCAATCCGTGATTTTCGTTGCTTGTTCCTCGCTAATGGAGGCACCACGCCGATCTGAGGAGGCCCGCATATGGCGAAACGTCGACTCAGTCACCCCGATAAGGGTCGCGCCTTGCGCGTACTTCATGGGCCGTATACCTCTCCTACCGGTAAGGAGCTCCAGAAGGGTTCCGCTGGGATTCACGGTACCCGCCCTTTCGGCCGCGAACACCGCGTCAAAGATCGTCGATGGTCGAGCGCCGAGAAACGCCTCCATTCGTTTATTAACGGATTGGACCGACTCGCGCTCATGAGCACGGTACAGGGCGGGGGGATTCACGAGGCGAACGAACCGCGCGCACACATCAGGGTCAGCGATACTCTGTCCACGCTTCCAGAGCGATATCTGACACACCCCAAGGAGCTCCTGAAATCGAACAAGGGGAATACCGGAGCTTTCAATTAACGTTGAGAACAAACGGGCGCGAGACTCCCGCTCCTCGGGGGTGCGAATCGTTCGCTCCGCTTCATCGATCAAGCCCTCCCGCTCAAGGGGTGGTTCCCCCCGCGCGATTCGCCATATCATGAGCTCGTGAGTTTTATCGAGCTTAAAAGCTTCGACCAAGGTTTGCACCGAAGCCTGATTCGGACCATGCTCGGGATGATTTTTCCACGAGTACATCACTTCGTTAGAGAGTGTTCTCCCCTCTGGATGAATCGTCTTGATCCACTGACACAGCCCTTCCCGAGAGAGTGGCGCCCTGCCTCTCCCCCACGCTCCGAGCACCGTATCGATAAGGTCGGAAAATGTGTTCTGCTTTCCGCTCGGGGCAACCCGATTACGGTCAAAAACATCCTCCAGTATTTCGGCGAATGAGGGGCTCTCGCGGTGCGATGTCGGATTTGTTGCTCGCCACTCGGATACCTGACGAATCCGCTTCGAAGCGACGCCCCCCGAGTGCTTCTTCACTCGAAGAAGTGAGAGCGCCTTCTGTCGATGCAACTCCCGTGTACACTGCGCGATGAGAAGCTCCTTAACTTCCCGACGGTGTTCAACCTCATGAAGGGGGCTATCGATCCCGATCGGCGGGAGCGAGAGCTGTATCCTCTTCGCGCTCTCAGCGATTAATCGGTTATATTTTCTCTCAACTCGCCACTCACGTTTTTGGGCGTCCGTCTCGCTTCCACGTGTAATCTCCTTTGATCGCCGCTCCCGTCGATCCGCGATCTCGTTTCGATAGGCGGCCGTGATTACGACCTCGACCGTTCCCATCTCACACCGCGGAGTTCCCGTATGGTCGGGACCCGAGGCTGCTTGATAGATAGAAGGTCGGATCGCCCTATATTTTGTTTCTGGTGAGAGCAGCTTCGTTTCGCCGAGAAAGGTGATGACCTCCGCGCGCTTCTCGTGGAGGGCCGCTTCGAACGCCAGTCGTAGCGTCCGTGAGTCGACCGCGTCACCTGAGGTTTTGAGAATGCCACGCAACATCGGGATCTGCCCCACCTCAGCAGCGGTCGCGAAAACCGTCCGCAGATCATCATGAGGCAACCGAACGAGGTCCAACATCTCTTTGGCTAACAAAAACCCGGCGGAATCTCCCCGCCACAACAACTCTCGAATCGCCTCCGCTTGCACGACGGGAGGCGAGACCTGAATGAGACGGCGCGCCTCGCCATCCTGTCGTCGTTCGATCAGATCCACGATCGCGTCCGGCGCGGTCTTACGAGAGGAGCTATGGTGGAACGACATGTCCATCGGAAAGAACCACATCTAAAGGGTGATAGCGGGCACGTGGAGCGCGTTCAGTATCTTAGCACCGCGGGCTCATACTTTTAAGACCTAAAATTGCCCGCCCTCTTACGCAAAATGCTCACTGGTCGACTCGTCCATATTTTGTAAAACTCGTGGAAGAACCCTTCACCACCCTGTTATAACCCTTCCGTGACCGGCATTCTTAACCCACTAGCCTCGTTGACCATTCCCCTTCTCGCACTCGTGCTCGCGTTTGTTGTCATGCAGAACAAGAAGCGAGAAGCGAGGAGAGCGCGGCTGGGTATCACGCCCACCGGGAGCTCGTGGAAGGCACTTCTCTTCACCGTGATTCCGGCTGCCCTCATGCTCCTCGCCCTTTTGCGTCCCTACGCCGGGTCAACGGATGTAACTGTCCCCGCCTCCAACGATGATTACATGTTCGTGGTAGACGTGAGCCGAAGCATGTTCGCCAAGGACATCCCCCCATCCCGAATGGAGCTCGCGAAGCGGAAACTTAAAGACCTCATCGATGAGTTCATGCGGGAGGGAACTCCCCATCGATACGGCATCACACTCTTCGCGGGGTATAGCTACCTCCTCTGCCCGATCACCGATGACACCTCGGTCGTGAAACAGTTCATCTCGGAGATCTCCCCTGAGATGGTCACTAGTCTCGGCTCTAATCTTGAGGCAGGGATGACCACCGCGCTCGGTCGATTCACCGATACCAATACGCAGAACGCCCGAATCCTTCTGGTATCTGATGGTGAGGACGACCAATTGAGCCTCACTCGTGTACTCGATCTCATCCGCTCCAAGAAGGTGCGGGTCGACGTTCTTGGCGTTGGAACCACGATGGGAACACCGATCGAGCTCGAGGATGGAAGCTTCCTGCGAGATTCCGCGGGATCAGTGGTTCACTCAAAGCTCGGAGAGAAATCCCTGCAAGCGATAGCGGAAGCGGGTGGCGGGGTGTACGTCCGCGCCACCGTGGATGATCGAGATATTCTGGAGCTGGCCAAGGCTTCCCTCTCCCTGAAAGGTGGCGCGAATCAGGGGACGAGAACGATCCGAACCTACGATGAGCTCGGCTCGTGGCTCGCGCTCGGAGCGTTATTGACCTTGATCGTGATCGCCGCCATCCCACGAGCCGGCGCGCTATTGCGTAGTGTTGCCCTCATCGTGGCGCTCACAAACACCGCGTCCGCAAGCCCCCTCACCTCTCCAGCAAACGCTCGCGTGGCCTATGACCTGTACTCCGAAGGCAAGTTCAAGGAGTCCGCCGAGGCGTTTAAGTCAGCGCTCGAGGCGACTCCGAACGATCCCGCGTTACGACAGGGATACGCCTCCGCGCTCTTCAAGAACGGCAACTACCGAGAGGCGCAGCAGATCTTTAACTCCCTCGCCTCGCAAGCCACCAACGGAAAGGACTACTTCGAGAATACGTATAACGAGGGGAACGCATTACTCGCGCTCAAGCGGTACCAAGAGGCGATCGACGCCTTTACGAAAGCGCTCGATGTGAAGCCCGATGACGAGCGGGCGCTCCATAACAAAGCCGTGGCGAAGGCGCTCCTCAAGGAGGAGAAAAACAAACCCACCCCAACACCGACTCCAACAAAGGACCCGAACCAATCCCCTCAACCATCCCCGTCACCACAGGGGTCGCCTGAGCAGGAGAAGCAAGACAACAACGAGCAGCAGGACCAACAACAAGGCTCTCCATCCCCCTCGCCGGCAGCTAGCCCGAGCGGTTCACCTCAACCGGAGCAGTCGCCATCCTCTGACAACGCCGCGACCCCAAGTCCTCAGCCCTCATCATCCTCTGATAACCGGCCGGCGGGTTCCCCCTCTCCCGACCCGAGCGCCATAGCCTCACCACAACCCTCCCCCGCCGATGGAACCCCTACCGCGAATCCGGGGGAAGAGGAGAAGAAGGACGATCGGCTCAAGGAGGATCGGGATCAGGAACCCCCGGCCGAACAGAACATCAGCTCAAAAACACCCGAGATCGATACGCGCAGCCCATCCCAAAAGGAGGCCGAGGCGTGGCTTGAATCGCTTCCAGAATCCCCCCTTCTCATCAGAAGAGAACGGGGGCGTCCGGCGAAGGGAGGACAAACATGGTAAATGCCCCGCTAAGTCGGTACACCTCGTACCGTGTTCTGGCATCATATAGGTGCCACCTTGAAACTCCCTGGAGCCGCAGGTAGTAATTCCAGGGACTTCCACTAACTATGAACGTTGTCAGACCCATCTATACCGTAGCGTCCCGGGCACTTCTCACGCTCTTCACTACGATCGTATTCCTTCTCTGCGCCACGACGGGGATGGCGGAGGTATCGGTGACATCAGAGATCTCTCCCAAGTCAGGACACGTAGACGACCTCTTCCTCTTTACCGTAACGGTCTCGGGGGCCCGGAACGCGCCACCACCCGTTCTGAGCGACGACTCGGACTTTGAGGTTACCCTCCTTGGGCCCCGAACCAGTATCTCAATAGTGAACGGCGTGATGAACTCCCGCATCTCGTACGTCTATCACCTCTCTCCCCGTCGAGAGGGATCCCTGCGCACTCCAAAGGCGACGGTGGCGATAGACGGAAAGACGATGACCGTTACGCCCCTTGAGGTTCCTGTCGGAGCGAACCACGGCGCTACCAATACGACCCATCGTGACGGCGGAGACCTCCTCTTCTTACGACAAACGATTAGCCCTACCTCGGCCTACGAGGGACAACAGGTGGTACACACACTCAGCCTCTACACCCGCGTGGATCTTAGCGAGCTCTCCTTTGAGGAGCCAACGAATGACGGCGTGTGGCAAGAAACGATCGCTGACAACCAACGATCGATCCGCAACGTAAATCGGATTGAGTACACAACGGTCGACTCCATTAAAGCGCTCTTTCCACTCCGCTCCGGTACGATCACGATCCCCGCCCGGAAACTGAAAGGAAAGATACCGGATCAGCGGGCTCTCGATAACTCATTCACCTTCGATCCCTTTAGCGATCAGTTCTTGCAGCAGTTCCTCAATCGAACGGAACTCAAACCGGTTTCGGTTACGTCGAACGAACTCACCCTGGAGGTTAAACCCCTTCCCGCTATGACTGAGGAGCAACGAAGGTCGGCGCCACCAGTCCCGATCGTAGGGCCGACATCACTTCGAGTCGACTACCCCCTCGACGCCGTGAACACCGGGGAGAACAAGACGATCTCCATCGAGGTCACAAGCGAGGGAAATCTCAACACCCTTAAAACGATTCCGCTCAACGTTCCCCCTCGCTTCAAGGTATACGAGGAGCGACCTGAAGTTAAAACCGAACGACGAAACGGGAAGCTCATAACCAGAAAAACCTTCACGTACTCCCTCCTCTCCCTCTCACCGGGGCTCACCCGTATTCCCGGCGCGAAGCTCACCTACTTCAATCCGCAAACGAACTCCTACGAGATCGTCTCGACCTCGGATATCGCCTTTCCGGTGCGAGGAGAAGACCTCTCCGCGCGTACCGCGCAGCCAGCCCCGGCGCAGCGCGTAACCGACGAGAATCGTGACACCGCCGCGGTTCCCACTATGGGCCCCCTCCCTATCGCTCCAACGCTTGACTATGAAGAGCCCAGCCTCATCGAGCGCGTATCGCGTTACGTCAGTGTTCAATTCGCGCTCCTCGTACTCGCCACGGTGTGCGGAATCGGATGTATCGCGCTCGTCTCGACCTATAAAAAGCCAACCCGCGACATGAAGGAGATCTCAACCGCGGACCTCCACGACATCACCTCCATGAAAGATCTTGAGGCGTTCGTTCGCCATGCTATCGCCTCAAAACTTCCGCGCGTCTCAGAGAACAGCACGATGGACGAACTACGCTCTCGTGTCGCCGCCGCTCTGCCCGATAAGAATCTGGCGCTTTCCGTCAGCGCCCTGCTCGATGATATCGAGGTGTACAGTTACGGTAGAAATCCCGCCGACGCTGAGGGGGCGGTGCAAACCCTCAAGGAACGGCTCGCGCTCATCCTGATGCAGTGGCGTCGGTAGACCTCGGCCAGAGTTTACCAACCTATCTCCTGGATTCTGGGCTGATCTTACCCCATTTTGACCCCATACCCCGTTCCGCGATACCATGCCCGCATGGGTATAGAAGCTGCTACCGTACAAGAAACGTTCAGATTAATGCAGGCTAAGCTCTCGAAGCTTATCCCTGATGTTGAGCTCCGCATCAAAGCGGAGTTGGTGTACGAAATTAACCGTCGAAAGAAAGAGCGCGGAGCGATCATCCTCGGTCACAACTACATGGAGGCGGCGCTCTACCACACCGTAGCCGACGTCGTGGGCGACTCACTCGAACTCTCCCGCAAAGCCGCCGAGACGGACGCGGATCCGATCATCTTCTGCGGAGTTCGCTTCATGGCGGAGACGGCGAAGATACTTAATCCGAACAAGACCGTTCTCCTCCCCGCGAAGGTAGCGGGATGCTCCCTCGCGTCAAGCATCACAGCGGAGGATGTCCGACAACTCAAGAAGCAGTACCCTGGGGTACCGGTCGTCTCGTACATCAACACCTACGCCGATGTGAAAGCTGAGTCGGATTATATCTGCACCTCAGGCAACGCGGCCCGACTGGTGCAATCGATCAACTCCGACACGATTATCTTTCTTCCGGACGAGTTCCTCGCGAGCAACGTCGCGCAGGAGACCGGAAAAAAGATCCTCTTCCCGAAAAAGGGAGAGCCGATGCCTTCTGAACCGGTCATGATCGGATGGCGCGGTCGGTGCGAGGTGCACGAGCAGTTCTCCGTTGAGGATATCCAGAACATTCGCAAACAGTTCCCAGAGGTGCAGGTGCTCGCGCATCCGGAGTGCAGCCCCGAGGTAGTGGCGGCATCTGACTATTCGCAGAGCACCTCACGTATGGTTGATTTCGTGAAAAAGTCCTCAGCGCCGCACTTCCTGCTTCTTACTGAGTGCAGCATGGCGGACAATATTATCGCTGAAAATCCGGACAAAGACGTACTCCGTATGTGCAGTATCCGGTGCCCTCACATGAACGAGATCACCCTTGAGGATACTCTCAACTGTCTTGTGAACAATGAAACGGTGATCGAGGTACCCGAAGATATCCGAGTTCGCGCGAAGACCGCGCTCGATAGAATGTTGGCGGTTCGCTAAGGAATCGAGAGAAAAAGATCCGCGGCGGTCATCCTTGACCTTCAGCCTCGCCTCCCTGCGAGCCCGCGGACCCTACGTACGTTATGAGAGCGCTTTCTTCCAGGTAGTCATCACTCCGGCGGCCTCTTGGTAGGCATCAAACGTCTGAGTGTCACACTCCTGAACTCGACCGCTCGCGTACATGATGCGAAGGTCGTGCCTCATCATAGCTCGCATCTCCGGCCCCTCGGGGTCCAGGATCAACGATCGTAGAATCGCGTCGAGAGCGAGCCATCGAGCTGAAACGAGGCCAGCGGCCTGGTCGTGCTCGGAACTCACCTCTGGTTCGGTATTTTGCTTAAATGGGTCAGTCCACAGAAACATACACATCCTTGTGAAATACGCGGCAGGAGCCGCTGAAAGGAATTATTCCCCTCAAGGAGAAGCAAACGACCGAAAATGACCTTTGATTAACGAATGGGGGCTTTTTTGGGCAGATGGCCCGAGAGCGCCAACCCACTAAAAGGACACACCTTTCGCGATGACTCGTCGAAAAAAGTGAGGGAGAGCATCATTTTGGGCTCAAGATTTTTTGAATGTGTCTCACTCGGTGGGGACTTTCTCTCTACAACCTGTCCCCTGCTCCAAACTTCTCACGCGTAGGTTCTCGAATGAGGAGCGACGACATAGACGCACGACGTGAGACGTGAGACGTGAGACGTGAGACGTGAGACGTGAGACGGTATCCGTCAACGGGTTACCCGTCTAATACTATCCCTCAAGCTGCGAAATATCCTCAGCCGCAACTATCGCGATATCGAGCCGATGCGCGGCTTCGAGGATCCCTTGAGGATCCAGCATAATCGCCTTGCCCGCTTCCACCACCAGAGCGGTGATACGGTTTTCATGCATCAATTCGATCGTACGAACTCCGATAGCTGGCAGGTCGATACGGAGATCCTGAATAGGCTTGGCGAGCTTTACCAAAACGCCCCCCTCACCTCGCACCGCGGCGGCTCGTTTAATAGTAGCGTCGGTTCCTTCAACCGCCTCCACCGCGATAATGGTCTTGTTGCGCATGACGATAGACTGTCCGATATCGAGGGCGCCCGTCGTGCGAGCGGCCTCCCATCCGATCTTGGCGTTTTCAAGCTCGTCGCGCGTTAAGCCACGCTTCGTCATGATTCCCGCTTTAGGAACGCTTTTCTCAAGAAGCGTGCTCGCACCGATAACCTGAATGCCCCCGTTCTCAACGGCGGCGATAATCCCTCGCATTATCGAGTCATCGTTAAACGACCGGAGCTTCGATAACATCCGCAAGCCGACCCAGTCGATCCGGAAACCATCGACGAAATTAACCCGAGTGACGCCACCGGCGAAGGCTACCTGTCGGCATCCAGCCCGTCTAAGCGATCTAATGAGCTTCCCCAGCTGACCCACACTCACCCATGTCGTGCTCTCCGAGAGCTCTTCAATACGTTTATCCGCCTCGCCCTTGAGAGCTACGGTGACGACGGAGAGCCCCCGAGCCCGGGCGTTCTCGGCGAATTCTAAAGGGAACTGTCCGTTTCCGGCGACGAGGCCGATCGGAGAATGGAGGTCTGGGGTGTCTTGAAGGACTGCGTTCATGCGTGGCGAAGACGATAGGACTCCCTTTCAGGGGAGTCAACCTACTGAAGTTACGTAGCGAGGATAAAACCTCCTCACAACGGCGGGTTAGCAAGCCTATCTCCACAGGCCCCGGGACCTGGCCGTGGTATTATGAGGCATTATCTCAGGCTTAGAGTCCGAAATACCGTCATATACCTAACGTCGCCCCTTCAGTAAGGGAGGCTCCAAGGCTACTATGGGAAGGCCCGGAATAGTTACGAGTACGAGACAACGGATCCAATGCGTGTAGTTTGTGTTCATATCCCTAGACGAGGCCCGAGTGACGTCGGCGCCGTTATGGATACCCAATGGGACGTGGTCCCTGCCCGCCAGTTCCTTCACCAAATAGATGACATTATCGAGAGTATCTGGGAGCCCTTCGCCTTCGAGTTCTACGCGACGAACAAGATGGTGTACGTGTGCATGGCGGGAAGCGACACGATGCTCGACATCCTCTCAACGGGGGTCTACTCGTGGATGCCTGACGCGGAGGTCCGAGATGTCGAGGACTACACGCAATCGATCCGGCCCTCTACCCTCGTTGTCGGCGCCGAGATGAAGTTGTGGCGGCCCGATATCTATCCCTTGAAGGACTACAGGGCTATCGCCACTGATTCGATGGCGCCTATTGTAACCCCACTCTCTCAGATTGCTGAGCAGGACCACTTCCTCTACCAAATCATCGTTCGTCCATTACGAGACACCGCGCCCCTTCAACTCAAACTGTTGCTCAAACGGGCGGAAGAGAATTTTACCAGGAAATTCCGAGCTCGGAACTTGCTCAAAAAGGACCTGGCGACCAACAGTGAACAGCTGATTAAAACTAAGTGCTCGAGCAATCTCGCCTCGATCACTATCCGCATCGCGAGCTTCACCGATCTGCCCCCCAACGCGTCTAAGAGCGAGAAAAACGCGGTAGTCTCCCGTCTCACCTCCAACGTCAGCACGGTAGGAAGCGCGCTCAAAGCCTTCAACACAACGGATGAGAATCGGTTAGTGACGGGTAAGATAGATTCGAGCAAAAGCTTCGTGTCCCGACTGATCCAACGCCAGTTTCACAAACCTTTCCTGGTGTCATCGATGGAGTTGACCTCGTTATTCCACGTGCCGATGCTATCGACCCTTCCAAACACCGCGATGGTGGTATCCCGAAAGGGTCCACCCCCCAGAAATCTCCCAACAGCCGCGACGGATCCCGAGATCTGCACCTTTGGTACCGTGAATTATCGGGACCTCTCCACAAAGTTTGGAATCAAAACCTTCGATCGACGACGGCATCTCTACGTAGTTGGTAAATCAGGCAGCGGGAAATCGTGCCTGCTCCAGCTCCTCGTTCGAAACGATATGGAACGGGGTCTGGGATGCGCTGTGATAGACCCTCACGGGGACCTCATAGACGACATCGTCAAGCTCGTACCACAGCACCGAGTGAAGGATGTCGTTATCTTCGACCCATCGGACGTTAACTTCTCGCCAAGTTTTAATCCGATGGATCCGGTACGCCCTGAACTCCGAGTGCGTGTCGCCCTGAGCTTCCTCGACGCCTTCAAGCGGGTTTTTGGGAACGATTGGTCCGAGAAGATGGACCACGTGCTTCGATACGCGATGCTTGGTCTCCTCGCCGTTCCTGGCTCGAATATTTTGAGCCTTCGTCGAATGCTCTCTGACGAACAATTCCGCGGAGAGATCGTTCGACGAGCGAGCGATGAGTCCGTGAAACGGTTTTGGCTCCGTGACTTTATGGCTCGACGACAGGAGTTTGAGGAGGGGCCGATGTCGCGGCTTCTCAACCGCCTCGACGAATTGCTCTCCTCCGAGAACATTCGAAATATCTTGGGGCAGTCCGAGAACGCCTTTAACTTCCGCTCATTCATGGATTCCGGAAAGATCGTGCTCATCAAGATCTCCAAGGGCGTTCTCGGTTCTGAGAACGCCACACTCCTTGGCACCCTGCTCATCTGGAAGATCTATGAGGCGGCGATGTCTCGCGCTGATATGCCGGCCGAAAGCCGCAAGGACTTCTTCCTCTACGTCGATGAGTTCCAAAACTTCGCGACGGAGTCCTTTACCGAGATCTTGAGCGAATCCCGCAAGTACAACCTCGCGCTCACCTTCGCCAACCAATATCTCGGACAACTTCCCTCCGCGGTGCGGCAAACCGTCTTCGGAAATGTCGCGAACCTCATCTCGTTCGGCGTAGGAGCGGACGACGCCGGAATTATGGCGCAAGAATTTAAACCCCTCTCCGGAGACGAGGACCTCCTGAATCTTCCCCTTCGGGAGTTCTACTTAAAGATGAGTATCGATGGTCAGGTCCAGGATTCTTTCTCAGGACGCACCATCGACCTCAAGCACCTCTCAGACAAGGAGAACTACGCGGAGCAGTGCATCAAACACTCCCGGCAGACCTATTGTAAAACGATTGATCAGGTGAAGGCGCTCGCGCAAAAACAACGCCCACCAGCGGGCGGGCCACGCAAGGCTGGCGCTCGGTAGTTAGGAATGTGGGATCTCGTAGCCCACAACAACCACTCCTCGATGAACCTTAACGCCCACAGGCCCACCTAGGGCGTGATTGCCAACGCCGTGAGAGCCCGCTCGAAGAACCTCCTCAGTGAGGGGCCACTCTACATTCGAGAGCGTGACCACGGCGTCCCCGTCCAACGGGATACAGGAGAGCGGAGAACCCGCTCGAGCCTCAAAAACTAACGCATCAGCGCCCGCCCCTCTATCCGAGAGCACCCGACTCATCATGGCTCCGTGAATCATCGACAGGGAGCACTCCGTGTGGTGCCGTATCAGCACCGAGAGGTTCGCGATGGAGATATCCATCCGTCCACCGAAGGCCGAGGCGATCGTTATCTCGGAGGCGCCACGTGAGATCGCGAGCATGAGCGCTTTCTCGAGATCGTTTTGATTCTGATCAGGGAGAGGGATGAATTCGGTCTGAACGTACTTAGCTCGCGCCTCAGGAACCACGAGCGCGTCGAAGTCCCCGCATACAATAGTCGGCGTGACTGAGGGTGGCAGTTTTTCCAACGCCCCATCAGTCACGATGATCGAATCCATACTCGGCGCGTGACGCGTAATATAGGCGGAATCAAAATCAGGACTATCGGCTATCAGAAGAACTTTCATGGTTTGGAAAGGGTATGATACGGGCGGGGGGAGGTCAAATGGTCTTAGCCCTCGTAACGCGGCGGTCGAGGACGACCGCCCACGGTCGCCGGAATGTTGCGCTCCTGAAACAACCTTCGCCTCACCCAACACGGCGGTCAGGAATGACCGCCCTCCGTGATCACGGGTCGCACCACCGGAGGGCGACCATTCCTGGTCGCCGCAATGTTGCGCTCCTGTAACCGCCTTCGCCTCACCCAACACGGCGGTCAGGAATGACCGCCCTCCGTGATCACGGGTCGCACACGAGAGGGCTACCATTCCTGGTCGCCGGAATGTTGCGCTCCTGAAACAACCTTCGCCTCACCCAACACGGCGGTCAGGAATGACCGCCCTCCGTGATCACGGGTCGCACACGAGAGGGCTACCATTCCTGGTCGCCGGAATGTTGCGC
>JBIJBE010000008.1:0-100518 GCA_044345405.1 Bdellovibrionota bacterium | reverse complement strand
CTCCAAACAAAAAAGCCGGAGCGGTTTCCCGCTCCGGCCCAGGAGATAATTAGTCAGGAGTCTACTAATTAAAAATTGTTCCAGATGTGCTGATTCGTCACCTCGTGGTGGAAACGAACCTCACCCGTCTTCACCGAGTTTCCAAGCTCACGCGGACATCTATCAGCCGCGGCGACCTTACGCTCAATGAACTTTTCCTTGGCAAGCTCTCCGAGCATCTCCGAAACGAACTCACTCGACTTGCATAAGCGGATCGCGTCGTAGATGTTCCCTGGAAGAACACGGGTCCGAGAACGGCGATTCTCTGTCACCTGCTGCTCGTTCTTCGGTCCTCGCAATCCCGTGTAGAGAATTGAGAGGAAGGTTAGGTACGGATTCGCGTCTGGGGCCACCGTTCTCACCTCGATACGAGCCGACTTTTCGTTGCCGAGCGGAATTCGAATCATCGAAGTGCGATCAACGGCCGATGAACGGATCTGGTTGGGCGCCTCGAAGTGCGGATCAAGTCGACGGTACGAATTGACGCTTGAGTTGATGAGCAAACACATGTCGTTCGCGTTGTTCAGCAGGCGATCGATAAAGTCCCACGCTGCCGGGGACAATCCGTCCTCACCTGAAGCGTCGAAGAAAAGGTTCTTGCCACCCTTCGACAACGACAGATTGGTATGCATCCCACTTCCATTGATTCCAGCAATGGGCTTCGGAAGGAAGCACGCGGTAAGTCCAGAATTAGCCGCGATCTGCCGCGCGGTCAGTTTGTACAGCTGAACCTGATCGGCGGCGAGAAGCGCGTCGCAGTAGGTGTAGTTCAACTCAAATTGAGATGGAGCGACCTCTGGGTGATCCTTCTCGTTCTCAAACGCCATGGCGCGCTGCGCCTCCGCGAGCGAGTCGATAAAGATCTTCAACGGGTCCTTTGGCAAGGAGTTGTAGTATCCACCACTCGAAACCAACTTGAAGCCAACACTATCAGAGAATGTCTGCTCAGCGTCGCGCCCCTCGAAGAGGAAGCCCTCACACTCTACAGAGATCTGCGCCGTAATCTTCTCTCGTTGATAGAGCTCATCAACGAATTCCTTCAGACGACCACGCATGTCAGAGCTATACCCGCGGCCGTCGCGATCTTTGATGAGGCCGAACACGAGCACCTTTCCAGGCCCGAACACATCGCTCGGCAACCAACGGAAAGACCCCCAGTCGATAGCGAGACGGAGATCGGATTCCTTTACAACGGAGAATCCTCGAATCGACGAGCCGTCGAACGTGAGATTGTCGTACGACTTAATGAGGAACTTCTTGTCGTAATCGAGCATGTGGAGACGGCCCTCAATATCGGTGAAGCATACCGTCACCGCTTTGATGCGCTTCTCCTCATGGAGATACCGAAGGTAGTGCTCCCGCAGCTCATCCTCAGAGGAGCGCTTTGCGACCCGCTCCTTAGCCTCTAAATTGAGCTGTTCAAGTTCGTCGTAAGGAATCTCTAAGAAGTTGCGTAATTGTATCTCCATACACCCTTAAGATAAGCAAGGTTAGTTTTATGCTTATTTAGCACTGTTTTAACCTTGTCACCTAGTGAATTATGCTTCAGAACGCCATTTTAAGGGCAATTTGCGCCTTGGCAGGCATTGCGGAACCGGGACCAAGAGTCCGGGCACTGTAAAGAGTTCAGTGTGTTAGGTATCTGATACGAGGAGAGGTCGGTCACTACTTCGCTATCGCTCGCTCTATGGCGCTAAGTACATCCGGACTCATTGGGGTGACGGACGATGGGTAGCGCTCGATCACGAGCCCATCCTTTCCGACAAGAAACTTCTCAAAGTTCCATCCCACCTCCCGACCTCCGGTGGCTGTGGTTAGAAAGAGATACACGGCGTCCTTCCCCTCCCCGACTACTTTAGTTTTAGAGAAGAGAGGGAACGATACTCCGAACTTCGATGAGCAAAAGTGTTGAATCTCTGAGTTTGACCCCGGCTCCTGCCCACCGAAATCGTTACTCGGGAAGCCGAGTACTACAAAGCCTCGGTCCTTAAAACGAAGATACAGCTTCTGCAGTTCCGCATACTGCGGTGTAAAGCCACACTCCGACGCGGTGTTCACAACGAGAACAACCTTACCTTTAAACTCCGCCAGACTCGTCTTGGAGCCATCTATTCGTGTAGCGGAGAGATCGTACAAAGAGCCCTCCGCGTGAGCCCTCAGAGAAAAAGCGCACAACGCTACCGCGAACATTCCCGAAACAATCAAGCTCTTCATCATCCCCCCAAGAACCTCACATTCGATAACGAGGGTAGGCTAGGTTCATCTACTTAGCCAGAGAGATCTGCTCCATGACCGTTCCAGAGGCGAGGTCTATGAAGGAAAGAGTCTTCACATGAGAGAGATTTGCACCTTGCGCCGCTTTCTTGAGCGAACCGAAGAATTTCTCCTTCGCGAATGGTGGCATCTGACTCATCGGAAAATCTTTGAAAGTCAAACGGATCTCATCCTTTACCTCTTCATGCCCTACAAACTTTGGGCCCGCGATCGGATTCGCCTTTATCTGCGCGACAAAACCTGTCACACCAGCGGCTACCGGAGGCGACGCTGGCGCGTCCTGAGCACTTGGAATATTCCCACGAACGGGAGACGCCCCCCCTTGAGCCTCAAGCGTTGTCATAAACGCCGAGAACCTAGCGCGAGCCTCATCCGATGGCGCGATGTTCAGCGCGGCGCTCCCTGTTTCCTTCGCTTTTGAGAGCTCTCCCTGCTGCGCGTAGGTAATTGAGAGATACGCCATCGCTGGGAAATTCTTCGGATCTTGTTTGAGCACCGAATTCAACTCGGTGATCGATTTGTCATACTGACCCAGGAAGGTGAGTGTGCTGGCGTATCTCGCTCGAGCGCCGTGATTATCAGGCTCTAACTTCAGATACCGCTCATAGAATTCCTGAGCTTTTGTGAAAGCTTTTTGATCAAAGGAAACATCAGCCATCATCACCAAAGCGGCCGGATCATTGGGAGCCATCGCTAAAATTCGACTTAACACGTCGATAGCCTCGAACACCGTCGTGTTTGAACTGTGCGGATCGTTTCGCAACTTGTCGCCAAGAATACCCGCCATCACCTTCAGCTTTTCGATATTCTGAGGGTCCTTCTCCAACTCCTCACGCAAAATAGCCACTTGAGGATCCTCTGGCGTGGCCTGAACCGGCTCCTCAGAATGCCGTTTTGCGAGGGGCTCGTTTTTCGGCGGGATGAGATAACTTTGAAGCGCGAATCCTAGGCCAAAGAGAGCGACCGCTGAGGTGCCAAGCACTAGAGTAAACCTCTTGCTACGCTGCGCGAGACGCTTCCCACAGGAGGGACAAAACCGCATCGCCTCAGTAACTGGCCCACTACACCGCGAACACACTGTTATATTCAAACTCATCTGTTTTCTCCAACGGTTACGGGGGAGATGATCAACTATATCGCGTCAAAGATCCAGCTTTGCACCGGGAAGCTTCGAGTATGCATCACTTAGTAAGTAAGGTCAGAGGATCCGTAGAGTTTTTAAGGACCCTCTTGGCCGAACCACCAAACGCGCCGGAAGCGCGTTGCGGCGAGGCGTGAGGAAGCGGACCGAACACCGCTTCCCACGGGATCAAGGTCGGGCGGTTAATCAATTGTCGCCCGAAAACTCCCGTGATATTTAGGCCTTGGCCAGGTTTTTTCAAGGATTGATGTGAACAACTCGACCCCTCAGTACACCATCAGAACACCTCGAAACCGAGCTCCTCTGAGCATGTCCCTGGTCATTCCCTGCTACAACGAGGAGGATGTGCTTCCGGAGCTTCGTCGGCGACTCAAAGAGCTTGTCTCCAAGTATTCCTTCCCAATCGAGGTCGTCCTGATCGACGACGGCAGCAAAGACAATACGTGGCCACTCATCGACAGCTACGCCCAGGAGGATGGGTTTGTTAAGGCCGTTCGGTTAGCGAGAAACTTCGGACATCAGACCGCTATCACATGTGGCCTCGATCAAACTCGGGGTGAAGTTGTCGTGATTCTCGACGCCGACCTTCAAGATCCCCCCGAGCTGATCCCTGAGATGCTCAAGGAATGGAGCGACGGATACGACGTTGTATACGGACAGCGTCGCAAACGAGCGGGCGAGTCCGCATCAAAGAAATTTTTCGCGTTCGCGTTCTATAGGATCTTTGAGAAGATCGCTGGTCTTAAAGTACCGCGCGACACGGGCGACTTCCGACTCATGGATCGAAGAGCGGTTGACGCTCTTCAATCTCTTCGCGAGCGACACCGCTTTGTGCGGGGGATGGTATCGTGGATCGGTTATCACCAAAAAGCGGTGCAGTATGATCGTCCTGAGCGATTCGCGGGAGTCACCAAGTATCCGTTCAGAAAATCGCTCTTCCTCGCGATTGACGCGATTACCTCATTCACGTACGCGCCCCTTAGACTCGCCTCGTATCTCGGTCTCACGACCTCCGCGCTCGCGTTCCTCTACATCGTAGTGGTTGTGGCGCTCAAACTCGTGGGCATAAGCTTTCCAGGTTATACCTCTATCATGGCCGCGATTCTCTTGCTCGGCGGAGTACAACTCACCGTCTTAGGCATTCTTGGGGAATACGTGGGTCGAATCTTCGAGCAGGGACAACAACGACCTCTCTACTTAGTGGATCAAGTGCAGGGCGAGCCACTCGCGCATACAGCTCCTCCCTCACGACACGCGCACGGCTAACTAGATAGAAATCATTTCAGAACAAGAGGCAGTCATGACTAAACCCAGAATCGCGATAGTTGGCGGAGGATTCACAGGACTCTCCGCGGCGTATGATCTCAGCAAGGCGGGCTTTGACGTGACAATCTTTGAGCACGACGCTGATATCGGTGGGCTAGCGGGCACCTTCGAGCTTACCCCTGGAACTCGCGTCGAGAAGTTCTACCACCATTGGTTCACCTCTGACGTTGATGTGTTGAATCTAATTGATGAGCTCGGGCTTTCGCACCTCAAACGATACGTATCCTCCAACACAGGTCTCTACTACGCGAACTCAATTTTTCGGCTCGCCAGCCCGCTCGATCTTTTAAAATTCCGCGCGATCCCCCTTCTTGACCGTGTTCGGACCGGCTTTATGGCGCTCATCGCGCGACGAATTAACTCATGGCGGGAGCTTGAGGACATCTCCGCTGAGGATTGGCTCATTAAGTATGGTGGCAAGAAAGCCTACGACGTTATGTGGTCTCCGCTCATGCAGGGCAAGTTCGGAGCCGAGGCTAAAAATGTGTCAGCGGTTTGGATCTGGAACAAACTTAAGTTGCGGGGCTCAAGTCGTAATAACAAGGGGGGCGAAAGTCTCGTCTACTTTGGTGGCAGCTTTGGAGCCCTTAGCGAGGGAATTCGCTCCGCGCTTGAGCGAGAGGGAGTTACCATCAAGACCTCGACCACTGTGAAATCGATCGTGGTAGACAATGGTCGCGCTGTGGGAGTCGACACATCGGCGGGGCGCCACGCGGCTGACATCGTTCTCTGTACCGCGCCGCTTCCTCAATTCCTAGAGATGACCCCTGGACTACCGGCGTCATATGTCGATAAGTGCCAACAGATCCGGTTCCTCGGGAATACCTGCCTGGTATTGCGGCTTAACCGTTCACTCTCAAGCACCTATTGGCTCAACGTCGCCGATCCTTCGTTCCCATTCGTTGGAATCATCGAACACACGAACCTCGACGCGAAAGAGAACTACAACGGGGAACACATCGTGTACCTCTCCAAGTACCTCCCAACAACCGAGCCTCTTTTCGCGATGACCGCGGAGGAGACCTATGAGTATTGCGAGCCGTTCATTCAGCGAATCTTCCCTGATTTCAATCGCTCCTGGGTAAACGGCTTCCACGTCTGGAAAGCTCGCTACAGCCAACCAGTTATCACTAAGCACTATTCGAAGAACATCCCTGACTTCCAGACCCCGATCAAGTCGCTGTGGTTGAACACGATGGCTCAGATCTATCCGGAAGATAGAGGAACGAATTACGCCGTTCGGTACGGACGCAAGGTCGCGCGCGAGATTATCGCGAGCGTGCCCTCGGTCCAAGGAGAAACGGAATCGTTGGGACGAATCGTGGGACAAGCGGTATCAGAGTAACGTGAGAGCCCCCTTTCGCGAAGGCGAAGGTGGCGCTCACCTTGTATAAGTACGTCGGTGTGCGCTTGAAAGCAAACCGATGATGGAGCTACGTATGACACAGAAAGAGGTAACGTCAGAGGCATGCGCGACTGATTGCCAGAAGCAGGAATGTTGGAAATCCTTCTTCACAGCATCACAATGGCTCGCCTACGGAATCATTATCGTGGTGGGACTCATCCTTCGCTGGACCCTTCTCGACGCGCGTCCCTACCATCACGATGAGTCGCTGCACGGCATGTACGGAAGGTACTTCTATGACTTTCCAGACGCCAACTACTACAAGTACGACCCGATGCTTCACGGCCCCATGCTCTACAATAGCATGCGATTCATCTACGCCTGGTTTGGTGACTCTTTGTGGGCGGCTCGCACGCCTACCTGCATCATGGGCTCCCTCTTCATGGTCCTGCCGTTTTTATTCCGGCGCTATTTCCTGAAGTCCTCTGTTCTGATTCTCACAGCCGCCGTAGCGCTTTCACCAACCCTCGCGTACTGGGCCCGATTCCTTCGAGAGGATTCTTGGGTAATGGCGGGTATCGTCTTCACCCTGATCGGATTCACCATCGCCTCCAACCCTTGGCGGGCGTTCTTTGTGCTATTCGGCATCACAATTCAATGGTGCACCAAGGAGAGCGCCATCGTTTCGCTTGCGGTCCTCTTCGGCTATATCATCTTCGAGGCGTTCTTTAAGATCTTCGTCCTCAAAGAGTGGAACACGCTCGCCGAGCGAATCTGGAACTACATAAAAAACAATCCATGGAATGTCGCCATATCGATCGTGATGTGCGCGTACATCTACGCGTGGTTCTACGGCGCTGGCTTCCGGTACTTCCAAGGCATCAAGGACGGTCTTGGATGGAAGGCCTATGAATACTGGTCCGCTCACCACGCCATGGAGCGTATTAAGGGGCCGTTCAATTTCCACATCTATGTCCTTGGATGGTACGAGCTCCCTGTTTTCGTAGCTTTTTTAACTCACCTTGTTCTCTTTTACCGACGGACCACGAGTGAAATACGATACGCGGGACTCTTTGTCGTCGCTCTCATTGTCCTGGCGTGTGTTATCACAGACCCAACGACGATTGAGAAGAACGCTCTGTGGAAGCCATTCAAACTCAAAGATAACCTGGATATCGTGGGACTACTTGTCCTTCTCTGCCACTCGCCACTTGTGACCATTCATCACCTTCTGAAACGTGAGGACGGACTCGCCGCGACCGGATATTTCGGAACAGCAACGTTCTTCGTGTACAGCTACCTCGGCGAGAAGGTGCCGTGGCTCTCGGTATATCCGCTGGTATTCATGTTGCCATATCTTACACTCTTCTATCAGGATTACTTCAAGAAGTACCCGATCGACTATAAGCACTACCCTGTCAAGCGCGCGTTACTCTACGGGGGTTCTACGCTCGCCGTGTTGGGGCTCATCTTCATCGTCGAGCGCAAACCTAACGACCCAAAGACCAACGAGGACATCCTCTTCCTGTGCACTGGAGCGCTCCTCATTCTAATCGCCCTGTTCGATCACTACGGTCGATACCTCGGAAGGTTCAATGTTGGAAGGTGGATCGTCATCGGGACGATGTTGTTTTCCCTGCGAGCGTCCGTGCAGACGAACTTCCTCTACGCCGGACGTGAGACGGAATACCTCTCGCAGGTTCATACTACGGATGAGCTACAAGAGATCGTTCTCGGTATTATCGATGACGTTAAAAACCAGCGGCATGGCTACAAGCCTATGGTATTCGCAACCGGCGAGGCGACCTGGCCACTCGCGTGGTACTTCCGACATCTGAAGGAGGAATACAAGTTCACCGCGAAGCCGGAGGAGCGTAGCAATTTCACCTACCTCTTCATCGACTGGAAAGACCAACGCGAGCCCGGGGATATCCCAGAGGGATATACCGCTCGGAAAGTGAACTTACGTGGATGGTGGGTTCCCGAATTTAAACAGATGACCCTGAAGAAGTTCCTACGATATTCGATCAATCATTATCCGTGGAGTCCTTCAGGATTCACGTATACCACGCTCCTGATGGCGAAAGATCGGAGTCGGTTTAAACAGTAAGAGCTTTCACGAGAGAGCCTTAGTGATAAGGGCGTCGGGGCAGTGCGCCACGACGCCCTTTTTCTTTAGCTATGGGCCGAATTTCGACGAACAACCAACTCAAACACACCGTAATCAGCTAGCGTGTGCTCTTTGAAGAAAACGTCCCGTCGTTCAGCCACCAAGTCCCGCAAAAGTCGCTCATTTACTGGCACGATTCGGATCGTCCCTCCATCGGCGGTAACCCGTATCATCTCCGCAAACGCCTCACGACAAACGTGCTTGTGATCTTGGCTCAAAACAAGCGTCCCCATTCGACTTTCAACTCGGTCGAACGCGCCATCAACAAAGGGGAGTCGCTCAGCTCGACCGTAATGGAGAAAGGCTGGTGTGTTCGGCCCAAAATTGCAAACATCAACACCGTGGGCATCTATCCCACGTTCCCTGAGCGCGGCAACTTTGGATCCGCCTCCACAACAGTGATCAAGAACTCGTTTATCCTGGCAATCGCCGTAATCACGCCACGCGAATGGCCATTCTCGCTCTAGGGGTCTATCGGTGTAAATTCCCGCGACCAAGGGAACATGGTGTCGAGACACGATTGCAAAATGCCCTGCCGCGGATCCAGGCGCCCTCTCCGACTTTATCAGGAACTCACCGAGCGAGTTTCTAGCCACACTGAGAGCGCCTTGTTGTCTCCACTCGGCTGCCAAAGCGATCACTGAGGGGCCGCTCACGCTTAATGGAAACACGATGTCTCCACACGTCCACTTGGCGGCGATCAGGGCCACTCGATCCATGATCGATCGCAACTCCAAGGGAGTCGCTTCAACAGCGATGTCGGCGTCGGCTCGTAGGAGTGGCCTATCACGTGAACGATCTGGCAGACAGGCGTTCTTCGGCCAGGAATCTCCCACCGACGTAGACGACGGGCGACAAAGGTCAGCGAGTGGCGATTGGTGGCGAGGCCTCTCCATACCCATGCGTTATGGAGACCCCCGAATCACATGTGTCTTTATATGAAAGAACCTGTACCAAAGGTAATGCGCGACCCTAACCAACTGAATATAGGCTCTTTTTATCGTTTGCGAGTGCGGTCCGTAACCTAATCGGTGAGCGGAATCTGGTAGAGCCAGTAATCTCCACTCTTAATGACCGGGGCGAAGCACGAGTAATCTTTAGCGCCAGCCCCCGGATACGCCTTCTCCTCAAGCGTACCGACAACGACGTACCGTATCTTCTCTCGTCGCGCGATCTCCTTTCGAGCCGCGCAATCGTTCTCATTATAGAACTCCTTGGTGACTGACTCTCGACGACTCACTTCACCATACACCTTGTTAAGAAGGTTGATGTGGTTAGCCCATCCGAGATAACACGGTTGAGACGCCAGGGTCGACACGAAGCCGGTATAGCTGTAAGCGCGTCCCTGTGCCTCAAGAACGCGCCCCTTTGGAAGCTTCCGCAAAGCCCTAATAACGTCAGCGGAACCCCGGTGCCACCGATTTGCCTCCCCGAGCCCCTCCAGTCTGGCTTCAAAGGTTGGATCAAGCGTTCCGTTCATTCGCATAGGAACGATGTGGAAGTAGAATTTGCTAAAGCTGTAGAACAAACCAACAGCGATCACCCCTCCAACCGCGATAGGGAACGCCCTACCATAGTCAGCTACGAGGTGTTCATATTTCTTCATCGAACGGAGCATTACACTCACCGCTCCCAGACCTAAGAGGCCCCAGGCTGTAGTGTAGAGCTTGAAGATAGTGTTCATACGATCGATCTCAGGACCGTATGAGTCATCAAGGAAGACGATCTCCGGAGTAAGGATCAGTACGAGGCCGGCCACAATAAGCCCATCCTCGAACACCCTACCCCATTGCGACTCTTTTGAGCTCTCCTTATCGGCGATACACCGCACTACCTGCAACGCCACCACACAGTAGATGAAGAGAGCTGCCTTATCGTAGAGAAGAGAGAGCCCAAGAAAGCCGAACAAGACAACGGTCTGTGTCGAAAGACGTAACAGAAGGAGCGAGCCGACCGCGAGGAAGCTCAACTGAATTCCCCAATGCATGAAAAGCTCAGCCGTTGTTGTTACCTGCGTTGGTTGTCGAACAAGCCGCGCCGGTATATTTTCCGGTGGCACGATATGTCGACCAGAGACCCACAGCGTAGCGAAAAGGATTCCCCAGAAGGCGACCCACATCCAATTCGGTCGAATCTTCGCGACCTGAGACCCCATGCCCGCTGGCAATGCGACACGCGGGAAGCTCAATGCGAAAAATCCAGCTCCAACAACGAACACAACGACGCTAACCAACGGACTCTCCGGATCGTGATATCTAAACACGGCCCAGAGGGACGCGAGCAGAACCACGAATCCAAGGCCCGCCTTTACGATCTCAAATGGCTTTAAACTCATCACACCGGGGGAGTCACCAAAAGTTCGCCGCTCGAAGAAGAAAAAGAAGCCAAGCACCGCGACGCACGCGACCGTTCCGATCCACATGGGCACCTCCCACGCGTTGCTCGCCTTGAGGAAGAGGGCTGCACCGATAACGAAGAGCGTAGCTTGAGAGAACCTAAAGAGAGGACGTGTACCGCTCGTAACGATCCGATACAAAATGAGAACAAAGAACGGCAGGGCCGCGATATTGAGAAAGTGAGGATGCGCGTCTCCAAGCACAAATGACCATGATGGGAATTCATCGATAGCGCCCTGGAGAACGCGCGATGGCCCCCACCATCCGTTATCAGGCTCCCATCCAAATCCTTGTTCCTTGCGCTTTACGAACAGAACGCCAGCGACGTTCGCTCCAAATGGGATACACAAGCCGGCCAAGGTGGCGACACCAACTCCGCCACGGAGAATGACGCGAACGATCTGGAATATCACGGCGGCGTAGAGTGAGATCGAGAGCGAAACCAACGCGTGGTAAGCTTCCCAGGTCTGCATACCAAGGACGGTGCTCAAAAGGTTACCGAACCGGTACCAATACACGTAGTAATTGAGCTTGATGCCCTCCATCCACGGCTCCTTCGGCGTCACCGGCGAATCGATAGAAGAAGCGAGCATGGAGTAGTCTCGAAGCCTCTCCCCAAGGTCGATGAAGTCCGGCCACAACATGCACATCCCGTAAGCGATACAGAACGCCACGCCGAAGAATACGATCGGATAGAAGTCGCTCTTCTCGACACGACCAGCGCGTTTGCCGAAAACCTTGTACGCGAATGCGGCGACAGCGCCAAAAGAGATCAGGTAGAGCGATGCTGATACGATGCCACTTGACGCGTCGTAACCCGCTTGCAAGAGACACCATCCAAGGAGATATCTCCCGACCGGAATCAACAGCAAAGTGCCAAAGACAAACTCAAAAAGAGGCGCGGCGATAGCAGTGCCCACCACCGTAAGGAGAGCGACAAGAAGTAAAAGTGTCATGATTTCGAACCACCCTTGTAGTTGGGATTGAATTTAGAAAAATAGGTTACGTAGATATGCGTGTTGCCGAAACTCGCTACCTTTGTGAAGAGCTCTGGATGATCATCGAACTTCTCAGGATAGAACGGCCGATTATTGCTCCGCTCCAACTGTCCAATGACGATGTAATCGATGTTGTACTTAGCGAGAAGGTCCTTGGTGAGCGCGAGGTCGTCGCTGGAGTAGATAGCCCGAATAGCTCTCTTTCGCTCAAGCAGCGCTCGCTCCGTTAAGCCTCGCTGCTTGATGTGGTGCTCCCATCCGAGGACTGTTGGAAGCCCGGTATTCATGGAGATTCGAGTAAACTCTCGGTACGCGTCCCCATGCGCCTCAAGAATCGTCGCCATTCCAGAGACATTCGTGTTGAGCCAAGCAACTACCTGAGCGTCCTCGCGAGCTTGCGGCATCTCGGGAAGGAACGCGGTTCCATTGAGGGTATAAAATCGAACCGGAACTCGCTGAAGCGTAACCGTCGCGTAGATATTCAGTGCGGCCCCCACAATCTGGAGTGAAACAAAAAACGCCAGCAAGCTTACAAAGGTATACCGTACTTTCTTTCCGCCCACCTGCCAAACCTGTAGCCCAACGAAGTAGATGAGCAGCATCGTAGAGATACCGCTCAGAATCCACACCGCCATATATCCCTTAAAGATCGTGTTCATTCGATCAATCAGGAAGAATAGCTCCACGATCATCATGAGGACGGCCGGCATCACGACAAAGAGCGCGGAGATTCGGCGCTCAGGGGTTTCTTTGCACGACCAGAGAACAAAGTAAGCCGCTCCGACCACAAGGGCGCAGTACACCATGAGCCCGATCGGCTGGCGATGAATACCTTGCGCGAGACTCGCGAGGTACGGAAGCGCGGCGAGCGCCGCTACACCAACGGACGCCACGAAGCCAAGAACTGCGCGCTCTCGCAATACACGAACTTTTCGAGCGCCGAGAACCGCGAGACAGATCACCGTAGGAATCATCCAGTAACCAAGTGTTCGAATGAACATATGAGTCTTGTTAAACTCACGGTCATAGACCCATCCCCATCCAGCTACCTGCTTGAAGCTCACGCCTCGTTGGTAAAGCCACGCCATAGCGCCGGCGCTCGCGCCAATGAGGAGAACATCCCAGGCTAGCGCGATGAAACGGGTAAATACGGTTACAAGTACCACCTCTCCGATATTATCGCTTCCGTCCCCATTCTTGGGAGCTTCCCAGAACGGTTTAACCCGAGCGAAGAGGATAAGAAGACCAACAACACCACCGAATGTGATGAAGTCCCAGGTGTTGATACCGAAGAGAGAGCCATGCATCGCGCCAAGTAGAATTCTCAGAGCGGCCCCGTGAACTGTGAATCGCTCACCTGTTCCCAAGAAGAGAAGGGTCGCGAGCGTGGTAACAACGATCGTGAAAGGGATCGCGATAACATGCGCGTGAAGGTCCGCGAAGAGCAAAGACCACGAGGTATACTCAAAGAAGCCAGGCGTCACAAAGACACGGGTCGCCGCCCAAAAGGTATTAAAGTCGACGATCTTTCCCTCAAAGAAAACGAGCCGAAGAAGCTCTGGATCATTCGCGAAGAGCAGGAGAACTGATGCCGCGACCGCGAACCAGACCCGTCCAGTTATGAGAAGGAAGAGTCCATACAGAGATACCGCAATCCATCCAGCGACCATTGAGATCGCGATGTTATAGCCAATCGGAACAGGAATGCCGGTCAGCTTAAGAACCGACGCCACAAAATATATACCGACATAGTAGTAACTCATCGGATTTCCAGCTGCCCATGGATCCTGCGGCGGAAGTTCGTGGTTGCGCACAAAGAAACCGAGGAAGGTTAGGTCCATCGGCTTCTCACCCCAAAAGATCTCGGGATTGAGGAATCGAATACCGAGGTAGAAGAAGGTAAGACCCAAAAAGATACCCTCAACGCTCCACCCGTATTTTCTGAGAAGCCCTCGGAGCTCGCGCACCGAGAAGAGATTTTTATAGCCCCACCACCCCAGCGCGAGAATCACGACGTAGACAACCTTTATGATGGATTCGCTCTCCGTGATGAGTCCGCACACGGTGAGAATCCAACAGGTCGACGCGAAGAGAAAAAATCCTGTGACCTTGGAGAGGGAGTATCCCCTATCGGGAGCGTTCGGAGCGATCCATGCCGTGAACGGAAGAACCGCGAAGCTCAACGACTGAATGACGATGAGCCAAATGATGAGGTCAAAAAAACCAAGTGAATCCACGGCTACACTGCTCTCAAACTAAACTGTCGATAATTCATTCGTACCGAAGGACTTTTTGAGGCGCCACCCCCTTTTCCCTCGGCACGCTCCGCGGACTCGAACCAACATCTTGGCGTTCTCGAAACGACCCGTTTCAGAACGGCGTATTCTCGACAGATCCACGGCTACGTAAGTCTGATGCGCACGGGGCGTTTTACGAACTAAGGAGTTAACAAATTCAAATAGATAAACCGTAACGCACTGCTACACTTTCAAGTCGTTCCAAATAAGATCAGTGATTTCAACCAAAAGCATAAAATCAAATCGCCGTTCTATTGCAACCACTGTCACATTCGCTATGGTGTGCCAGCCTGTCGCAAAGGAGCTCACGGTTTTATCTCGGTTTTGGTGAAGAGCTATCTCACCAGGGAGGCACGTTGCTTTCTTGGTTTCGATGGTTCTCACTACGGGAGGTTTTATGGACAACCAGAAAAACACGCCCACCCGGGGTGTGAAAGAGTTCGTAAAGGCTGAGGTCGCCAAATTTTGGAACGATCCTCTCCTGTACGCGTTCGAGCGCTGGGTTGGCGCTTTTATTTTGGCCCTCGCAATCTCTATCCTCGCCTCTGCGGTGAAGATGGTGATCTCCGCGGGAACGTCCGTCGCTAACTAATACAGCGAAGGACATCATGTGAGTCGTCCCAACTCGACTCGGCCAGGCTCCGCGCGCGTTCTTTAACGCTCCTTTGCGACCTGGCCTCTCATCCGCGCCGCCGGGAGACATTCGCCATCCTGTAGCCAACGAAAGAGCGGAACGTCATAATCACCCACATGCCGCTCATCACTCCATCATTTTCCCCGGCGTTCCTCTTTCGCTCTCCGCACACTCAAACGATCGTGCCAGCGCTATTCCGAAATCCTAAGACCAACTTCACCGCTACCCACTCTCTCGAAACACCGGATGGAGACATCCTCCTCTATCGTCTTCATCAACATGGCTGCAAAAGGCTCGCGATCATATCACACGGGCTCGAAGGATCGTTCGATAGCTCCTACGTTCTGGGAATGAGGAACTCGCTCCTCTCCTCCGGGTGGGACGTTCTTACATGGAACATGAGGGGGTGCGGTGACATGCCCAATCGCCTCGTCTCCTGGTACCACAGCGGAAAAAGTGATGACCTCAAACGGATCGTTCAACACGCCATCACCCTGCCCTACGATCAGATCTCCCTAATCGGGTTCAGTGTGGGAGGCAATATTACCCTTAAGTACCTCGGGGAAGAATCCGAAAGATTGCCGAGCACACTCAAATCTAGCGTCGTTGTGTCGGTACCGATGGATCTCGCGGGCTCGGCGGATGTTCTGGCCCGACCCTCAAACGCGATGTATATGCAGTACCTTCTCCGCCCCCTGCGCCGAAGGATGCGCGAAAAAAAAGCGCGCTTTCCGAAGCTCTTCAACATTGAGGGTCTCTCGCGAATAACCACCTTTCACGAGTTTGATCGTCGCTTCACCGCACCATTCCACGGCTTCGAGAGCGTTCAGGAATACTGGAACTCAAGTAGCTCGCTCCGCTTTCTCCCCACCATCTCAATTCCCACGCTCGCTCTCAGCGCTCTCGACGATCCCTTTCTCTCCCCCTCCTGCTATCCACACGAGCTCGCTCGAACCCACCAATCGATTCACCTAGAAACCCCTCGCCACGGTGGGCACGTTGGATTCTGGGATACACTCGATCTAGGTGGTACATGGGCCGAGCGTCGCGCGATTGAATTCCTGGAGGCGCACAGCGCGTCATAGAATATTTCGAACATCGGCCCCCAACACGTGAATGGCCTCGATGTAATCGGTGACGACCACTGACGCTTCGTTCTACCTCAGAAATCGCTCGTACACCGAATCAGCAAGAGCGATTCCAGTGGTGGTCAATGAGATGCGGTCACCGTCATCAGAGATAAACCCCTCATCGGAGAGCTCTCTAAGCGCGTCTCCGTAGATCGAGCGGGCCGCGACCCGAAAAAACTTTTCAAAATCTCTCGACGACACACCGACCATCCGTCGAAGCCCAAGATAGAAGAATTCGAATTGAAGAGACTCGATGGATAGCTCCTCGCGCCATGAAACCGATGATACGGTCCCCGAGGCCTTCATGTAGGTAGCGGGAAGCGCGAGCGTACTCCACCGAGAACCCGCGATTCTTCGCTCACCATCGTACTGAGCCACATAGCTGTGCGCGCCCGCGCCGATACCGAGATAGTCTGAGCCGATCCAATACGCTTCGTTATGGCGGCTTCGCGCGCCATCCCTACTATAATTGCTGATCTCATATCGCGAGAAGCCGCGGGCCGCGAGATAGGTCGGTATACGCTCGAGCATCGAAGCTACAAGAGCGTCCGTCGGCATCTTGAGCAGCCCTCGCTCCTGCCGTTGGAAGAACGGGGTGCCCGGCTCAATCGTCAACGCGTAGGTGGAGATATGTTGGATCGGCAATTCGCTCGCCGCTTGAAGATCAAACTCAAGATCCTCCACGGTCTGCTCGGCCACACCAAAGATGATATCCAGACTGACATTAGGAATGCCCGCCTCAACGCAGAGGTTAACCGCGCGCCGCGCGTCATCACCTGAGTGATCGCGCCCAAGCATCTGCAAACGCTTTGGCGAGAAGGACTGCACCCCAAAACTAATACGATTTACGCCGGCATCGCGGTAACCGGCGTATCTCTCCCTTGAGGGCTCGGAAGGATTAGCCTCCAGCGTCACCTCAGCGCCATCCTCAATACCGAACAGCTGTCGAGCTTCTTGATGCACCAAGGCGATACCGTCCGGAGAAAGTAATGATGGAGTGCCTCCGCCCCAAAACACGGTATATATCTTCCTGCCAACGAAACGGGGATCCTCGGCGTACATCCGCAGCTCCTTGCGAAGCGCAGCTATGTACTCCGCCTCCGGAACCTTAGGCGTCGCGTATGTGTTAAAATCACAGTACGGGCACTTCTGCGCGCAAAAGGGAACGTGAAGATACAGCGCGAATGGATCGAGCGTCATCGCTTCGCTGCTTTGCGCCGCGCTTTCTTCTGGGCTTCCAGTCGGGAACGCTCGTCATCGAGAGTTTTATCTCCGGTGGATGTCTCATCAGACCCACCTTCAATCTCCTCGCCGTGCGTCAGTTGCATCTGCCGCTCAAGTTCAGCGTGACGGCGACGCTCCTCTTCGATGTGCTTAATGATCTCCTCGGGAGATGGAACGGCGTGGTAGAAGAGCCGCCGAAGCACGCTCTCCTTCATCTCCTCCAGCATCTGCTGGAAGAGGATAAAGCCCTCGCGCTGGTATTCGTACAGTGGATTCTTCTGCGCGTACCCTCGAAGTCCAATACCCTCTCGGAGATAGTCCATCTCTTGAAGGTGGTGGCGCCAGAAATAGTCGACCGCCTCAAGCATCGCGTCCTGTTCGATCAACTCGAACCCAACCGGGGCTCCCTCGCCAATGACTCCACGATTAAGCTGAGGAGATACGCCGATCTCCTTCAGGCCCGCGAGCTTCCCGCTCTGTTCATCGGCATGCGCTGTATAGATTGCGCGAGCCGAGTGACGAAGAGCATCAAAGACCTCTTGGTGATCAAGCTGCATATTCTCGGGAAACGAGAACTCACGCCCGGTAATGTAGGTGAACTTCTCGACAAGCTTCGAAAGGTCCCACTCGATCGGCTTCACTCGCTCATCACATACCGCGGTGACCGCCGACTCAAAGATATCGTCGATGATATCGAAAGCCTCTTCGCGAATGCGCTCATTTCGAAGGATTCGAGATCGAAGGTTATAGATAACCTGTCGCTGCTTATTCATCACGTCATCGTACTCGGTGACGTGCTTGCGACTCTCGAAATGCATCGCCTCGACACGTTTCTGAGCGCTCTCAATGGTGCGGCTCATCATCGGATTGTCGAGAGCCATTCCCTCCTCCCAGCCCATGCGTTGCATGATCACCTGGAGACGCTCCCCTTGGAAACGAACCATGAGGTCGTCCTCAAGCGAGATATAGAAGCGCGATTGTCCTGGGTCTCCTTGTCGCCCGGCGCGACCTCGGAGCTGATTGTCGATACGGCGAGACTCATGGCGCTCAGTTCCCATCACGTAGAGGCCACCGGCCTCTACGACATTTTGATGCTCCGCCGAGCACTCCGCCTTGTACTTAGCGAGGGCCGCTTGAAAATTAGGATCCTGAGGATCGCGAGTATCCGCCTCAGCGGCCGCGAGGAACTCAGCGTTTCCGCCGAGTAAGATATCCGTTCCGCGACCCGCCATGTTTGTTGAGATGGTGACGGCACCCATGCGACCGGCTTGCGCGATAATCTCGGCCTCACGCTCGTGGTGCTTAGCGTTAAGAACGTTATGAGGGACACCCTTCTCCTTGAGCAACTTCGAGAGGTGCTCGCTCTGGTCGATGCTGATCGTTCCGACGAGAACAGGCTGCCCCTTGGCATGGATCTCCTCGATATCGTTAACAACCGCGTCGTACTTCTCGCGCCGTGTGCGATAGACGAGGTCCACGTTATCTTTTCGGACCATCGGATTATTGGTCGGGATGAGAGCGACCTCCAGTCCGTAAATCTGTTTAAACTCCGAAGCCTCGGTGTCAGCGGTACCGGTCATACCACCGAGCTTCTCGTACATACGGAAGTAGTTCTGGAAGGTGATAGAGGCGAGCGTTTGATTTTCGCGAGCCACGGTAACGCCCTCTTTCGCCTCGATCGCTTGATGCAAACCGTTCGACCATCGTCGACCTGGCATGAGCCGTCCGGTGAACTCATCAACGATAACCACCTGCCCGTTTTGCACGACGTAATCGACATCTCGCTCGAACGTTGTATGCGCGCGGAGCGCCTGCTGCACGTGGTGAACGAGCTCCACATTTCCTGGATCGAAGAGGTTCTCTACGTTAAGGAGGGACTCCACACGCTTGATACCAGAGTCGGTGAGGGAAGGCTGCTTGGACTTCAAGTCGACCTCGAAATCCTTCTCGCGCTGGAGATGCGGAACGACCTTATTGATGATGAGATACTTATCGGTGGACTCTTCAGCGGGGCCAGAGATAATCAGTGGCGTTCGGGCCTCGTCAATGAGAATTGAGTCGACCTCGTCCACGATCGCGAAGTAGTGTCCGCGTTGTACCATCTCTCCGGCGGAGAACTTCATGTTGTCACGGAGGTAGTCGAATCCGAACTCATTGTTCTGTCCGTAGGTGATATCGGCTTGATACGCGTCGCGACGCGCCTCCTCGCTTACACCGTGGTAGACACAACCAACAGAGAGCCCAAGAAAGGTATGAATGCGGCCCATCCACTCGGCGTCACGTCGAGCGAGGTAATCGTTCACCGTCACAACGTGCACCCCCTTGCCGGTGAGCGCGTTAAGGTATGATGGAAGGGTAGCGACGAGCGTTTTTCCCTCTCCGGTCCGCATTTCAGCGATCATCTTGTTGTGAAGGATCGATCCTCCGATAAGCTGAACATCGAAATGGCGCATGCCCACAACGCGCTTGCCCGCCTCTCGAACAACGGCGAAGGCCTCCGGCAGGAGGCTATCGAGGGACTCTCCGAGCTCGATCCTCTCCTTGAACCGAGCGGTCTGATCACGAAGATCGGCGTCTGACATCGCCTGATACCGGGACTCCAGGTCGTTAATCCTCATAACGACTGGACGAAGAGCTTTAAGGATGCGGTCGTTTCGGGTCCCGAATATCTTTTTGGCGAGGTACACTAACATAGTTCGCTTTGGCGTCCTGGCGACAATCCGGTCGCCCGTGGGTACAACGTAAGAAGCTCAGACTATTCCATGAAGAGATAAAAAGAGCGAGGACAGATTAGGCCAAAGCGCCGTTTAATAACAGAGGAACACTGGTCTTTTTACCCTCTGAGCACCGACCCAGTTTATCGGAACCCGCTGAAAATCAGGCCGTAAAAAGCCCCTGAGACCGGTGGAGCACCATGCCCCCCTAAGGGTCCCGGGTAACCACCTAAAAAGCTTACCGTGCGAAAAGATAGCGATCTGGTCGCGGGCTCCCAGGCCCCAAAAAGGCAGTCATACCCCGACTCGAGACACACGCAATCTCTTGCTGCGCGCCCCCGCCGGGAGCTTGCGTCTCGCCGCGGCGGGGGGGATTCACGTTACGCGCTCTACTGAATAGGGGCGGAAGGCCTCGCCTCAGCCTGGCGCCCTTCGGGATAGTACTCCCCTCTCATGCGATCCCGTACCATTTCACCCACGAAACCAAGGGCTCTTCCCACCAACAGCGCCCGAAGGGTCGCTATCTCAGGAGATATTGCGCTCCACAACCGGCCCCCTCGGGGACCTCTCACGGAGACCATCCGCCCTACTCGACGTGGTCGCTCAATCCGAGGACGTCTCATTCCGATAACTACCCCAGCGCCAAGCGCGATTGCGCTCGCCAAAGCAGGTCGTCTCTCGACGTACCTCCGCACATCGATAACATCCTGAACCGCGTTAACTCTCTCACGTACTCGCTCCTTTGCTTGTGTTGCCACGCTTCGTACCTCCCCTTCTAAAGCCCCTATCTTGGTGCCCAAATCAGCCTGTGTCTGTTGAATCCGCTCCCGCAACTGGGAAGAGGACTCACGCCCTATGCCCGTCTCTGCATCCATTGGAATCCTTGTTGTATTGAGTCAATCGTTTGCTGCGGAACACCTCGAATCTCCCTCGCCCGTCGCACTCCACGGGAGGTGAAGATCCAACTCACCACCGCCAGCACCACAGAAACGACGGCGTACGCGCCCCAAACTGGAAGTGTAGGCTGATACGCAACCAAGAGATATACCGCCGCGAAACAGGCGAAGATAAAGGCTATATATCCCATCATCGCGCCCACGGAGATCCCAACGACAGCGTCCCGCGCGCGGATGGCGTCCTCTGTTACCTCCACACGAGCCAACGCTATCTCCTGTCGAAGGAGCTTCTGAGTGTCATCCAAGATCCCCCTCAACAGCGGAGTCATGGTTGACTCAAATTCCCGCCTAAAATCCTCCATCATGGCTACACTCCTCGACGACGGAGCACCGCGCCAAGCAAGAGCCCCACTCCGAAAAATACGCCAAGGGAACGAATCGGATAGCGCTTGATCACGCTCGACATGTCATCTCGTAATTCAGTGGACGAAGCTCCCGAAAGGTAGTCAGCGCTTGATTCAAGTTTCTTGGCTACCCGCTCCACGGTGCGACCCACCCGCTGCTGCGGCCCCTGCTCCTCTCGAAGGGACTCCGCCACCGACCGAACCTTTTGGCTTAAATTGCGGAGTATTTTCCCGGTTTGCTCCACCGCGGAGTTAACGTACTTCTGGCGTCCCTCCTCTCGCCGCGGCTCCGCGCCACACTCCTCGTCCCCTCGCGCCATCGTTGACTTGCTCTCTGGTTGATTCATTTCGCTCTGCTGTGTCATGGATCTCTCCTCGCTCCGTTACGTGAATGTAACTTATTCGTAGCGACGACCGTAACGCGGAGACACAGCCTGTCTCCATGAGGGTTATCACGGACGTAGGAGTTCGCGCGCTAGCGAGTGAACGTGGAGATTACGGTGGCGAAAGCGGGATATTCGCGCGTCAGCTCCGTCGAGTTCGCCATCTCGAAGTCAGCGAAATCAAAGCCGGGGCTAACCGTACATCCAAGAAGGGAGTAGGGCGCCCCCTTGAAAGGTGTCGCGGCGAACCAAGCGCCGGCGGGCACGACATACTGAAGCACCTCTCCATCATGAACGTGTCGACCTATTCGCACCGCGTGATGACGTCCCTCATGAAGGATGTGAAGCTCAAGCGATCCTCCCGCGTAAAAATGCCACATCTCATCGGATCGAATTCGGTGGAACGCCGAGAAGTCACCCGCTTCAAGTAAATAATAGATACCGGTCGCGGCGTTACGGGGCCCCTTGAATCGCTCACCAAAGACGCCGGCGGGAATGATATCTGACGCGCGATAGGTCTCCTTGAAAAAACCTCCCTCAGGATGAGGAGAGAGCGAGAGTGCGGAGACCCAATATGAGGCGGTGTCGGTTAGAGGTGTCATGGGTGGGAGCATAGCGGAGGGAGGGGGGTGTTGCCAAATTGGATGCAAGCTGGAATCCCCGACCCGAGGCACGGGAGGGCGACCGGGGACGGTCGCCCTCGCTTTACCGCCGCCTTGGTGCTTCTTTCCCCTGGCCCTTCTCTATTTAAGGTTTTCCCGAACTCCTTTCTCAGCTACAAAAGACCAACTCGCCAAAGTTTTACAGGCAACCACATGTCAACCGAACGAAATCCCGCTATCCGCTCTATCATGATGCCTCGCGACACCAACGCGTTGGGAAGTATCTTCGGAGGTCACATTTTGAGCCTTATCGACTTAGCGGCCGCTCAGCACGCTCGTTCCGTCGCGCCAAAGAAATACGTCACCAAGATCATGCGAGAGGTTCAGTTCATCGCGCCGGTCTATGTGGGAGATTCGGTGAGCTTCTACTGCTCCACGACAAAAACAGGCCGTACCTCAATAACGATCCAAGTGGACGTGGAGGCTACGAGAGGCATTGATCAACTACACACTTCGCAGGTAACAACCGCCGAAGTTGTCATGGTGGCGGTCGATAGTGGCAATCGCCCGATCCCTATCTTCGAAGAGGTCTAACTCCCCTCTCGCAATCGCTGGGCTAAGACACGCTCTACGGTGTCCACGATCGCTTGCGTGGAGCGATCTATCTCGACATTCACATCGTCTCCTTCTTTGGCGACACCAAAGGTAGTCTTCGCCAATGTCTCGGGGATAAGTGAGATCGTAAAGCGCGAGGAGTCTCTATCGACGCGCGTAATCGTAAGACTTGCGCCATTCAACGCCACGTACCCCTTCTCGAACACATATTTCGTCCACGCAGTGGGAAGCTGGAATGTCATAATTTGACTCTGTTCGAGTTTCTCGATCTTCGCGATCGAGGCAACGACATCAACGTGGCCAGAAAGGATGTGACCTCCGACCTCATCGCCGAACTTGAGCGACCTCTCAACATTCACGAAATCACCCTCATGAAGATTCTTAAAGGATGTTCGGGATATCGTCTCAGGAACCATATCAAAGGTCGCTTCAGTTTGAGTGAATGAGGTCACCGTCAAGCAGCACCCGTGAACCGACACGCTCGCCCCAATCGCGATGCCCTTGAGGTAATCCCCCTGAAACTTCAAGGCGATCGTGACGATGTCTCCCCTTCGCTCAACCCTCTGAACGAGCGCCTGCGCCTGAACTATTCCAGTAAACATCCCATCCTCACTTACAGGAGCGAAATAACACGGCTCCAAATCGCCGCTGGCGACATGCTCTCTCCGGTCCCCAAAATATCGCCACGCTCAAGCCCGAATCCGGTCGCGACGTCCTTGAGGAGACGCTCGTGCTGACTGCGCTTCTCTTTGTCGAGTTTCGTCGCGACGATAAGACAATGCACCCCTGCTTCGATACAGATCTTTTGAATCGCGACCTCGTCGACCTCGGGGCGGCGGCGGCAATCATTGAGAAGGATCACCGTGCGCAACTGCTTTCGGTTTCGAAGATAATCAACGGTTAGGCGCGAGATCTCCTCTCGCTCTTCTTTTGAGAGGCGCGCGAATCCGAAGCCGGGCATGTCGACCACATTGAGATCGAACTCCACACCCTCTACAACCCCATCCACGTGATAGAAGTTTAGCTGCTGGGTGCACCCTGGACGACCACTGACTCGAGCGACTCTGCGCCCGCAAAGTCGATTGACGAAGGTAGATTTCCCAACGTTCGAACGTCCGATAATCGCCACCTCTGGAGCCGTCTGTCTCCGAATATCAGCGAGGGTCGGCGCGCCGAAGAGAAACTCGGCGTGCTTAATGTGGAGAAGGTCGCTACTTTCGCTCATTCGACCCTTCCTGATTTGCGGACAATCGCTTCTCTAGGCGAGAAAGCCGCACACCGAGGGTAACGATATACACGGCCAAAATGACCCACACGACGGTGTAGGACCAAAATAAAGAGGGAAAGGTATCAGGCGTCATAGTTCATCTCCTCAAGAGCGCGAAGTCGCGCCCTGTCCTCAGCGCATCCAATTCGATAGCGAACCCAAACCAAGAGGGCGCAAAGGAATAGCATTCCGACCACCGAGATACCGAACGCCTGCCAATACGAGGGGTCACGAAGACCTCCGTGCTCAACAACTTCCGGATGAAGTCGAGCGCTCTGCGGCAACAGCTTGATTGAAAGATAGACGAGTGGCACCGAAGCGGCTCCGATAATACCTAAGATAGAGCCGTGCACCGCCGTCTTGCTAGGATCTCCGAAATTTCTCAAAACGGTAAAGGAGAGAAAGATAAGCCAGAGAACGAGGAAGGTCACCAGCCGTGGCTCCTCCCAACGGAACCATGTGTTCCAAGCGCTATGTCCCCAGATCATTCCCGTGATCAGCACGATCGTACACAATACAAAACCAACTTCGCCGGCGGCGACGGAGAGGATGTCATGCTTCTTGTTACGCGAGGTGAGGTAACTCACACTCGCGACGAAGACCACGAAGAAGGCGGCGTAACAGGCGAGCGCGGCGGCGACATGGAAGTAGAACACTCGCTGAACCGCTCCCATAATCTGCTCGTTCGGCACAACCATAAAGATGAAGTACTGCGCCACTCCAAGGAGTACGAGGGTAACAACCGCCAAAGCTGGAAAGAGTGTCGAGATCATAGTCGTGGCGAGGTTATACCAACCATTAGCGACAGGAGACAACTGCGGGGGGTTAGCCACGTCAAAACCCTTAGCAACCCAAATCCTAGCCTCCTGTTCGAACCAGAACATGCCAGTTTAGGACACCACGTTTGAGTAGCCCTCTACCATGCGATACCCTGGGGAGGCTATGAATCCCCCTCCACATTCTGACCACGCACGAGCAACGCTCGCCACGCTAAGCCTCAGCCTGAGCCTCTTGGTAGCGAGTTGCGAGAAATCCGCTCCCGCATCCGCCGCGAACCGAGAGGATACGACGTCGCCTCCCCCTCAGGGTCTCGTGCTCAAAGGGAAAGACGGCAAGCCCGCGACGGTCACCTTCACGTCGCCAACCATCGAGCTATCCCGCTCAGCGCTGGTTCTCCCACACGAACGCGCGGACAAGATTCTCGCCCTCCCCCAGGTAACCGTCGCTCACTTTGAGGTCTTTGGCTCTACCGCGTTTGAGGCGATCGAGAGCGCTCGTCAACGCGGTCATTTCTCTGAGAACGGCGCCGGCTTGCGGCTCAACAGTCGGCCAGCGGGACATACCTCGTGGCGTGTAGAATGGTCGTTGTCTCCTCATGCCAATGGACAGCCTGAACTCTCGATTCGGTGGGCGGCTTTCGTCGTCATGCCGGAGTGGAAGGGGCCACCAGCCGCGGATGAAGGTAGGATCTCTCGGAAGCACGAGATGACTCAATGGCAAGACTTCTATCGACATCTCCGCACCCACGAAGCTCACCACGTTGAGGGAGTCGTAAGGAGCATCGAGGACGCCGTCACCTCGTGGAAGAAGAATGGCACCACGCCACGAACGATAGAGGAGGCAAATCAAGTTATGCGCCCCCTTCTTTCAGGGATATCGGACCACGATCAAGCCATCGACAAACGGTTTGGCCACCAATAAAGAATACCAATGCCCGTCGGGTCGGATAATGGGTTACCAAGGTGCCCTTTGATGTGCCCACTCTCTGAGGGGACACTCCCCCACCAAGAGGTATTTCCTAAAGCATTCCTTACGAATATCTTTGTCCCGTAGCATACGAGGCTTGCGCCCCATGCTCTCAGATAACATGGACGAATCAAGAAGTACCCAAACGACCGAAAGTGACAGATGGGAGCGCATCGACGCGTCCCTCTTACACACGCGACAGCTCTATACCGCCTTCGAGGTCTTGAGGACCGATCATTTGCTCGAAGGGATGGCATATCTCGCGGATCCGCTCCTCCGATCACTCTGCGAGCTCGCCCTACTTATCACAAACGATACCTCTCTGCCGGTCTCTTCGCCCCACAATGCCATCGAGGAGCTTCGTCGAGTGAGCAACTCGAATTACTCATTCAAAAATGAGATCTCAGACGTCGCGGACTATCTGGAACAGATGTCCCGTGAACGGTGCGAAACAACTACTTCTAGCAGGAACTTTTCCGATTACGCGTGGAGAAGCTTGCGGCTCTTGCGCTCCGTCTCAAAGAGGATTCGGCGGGCGGAAGCAAGCGAAACAGAACTTGTCGCCCGAATGGTGAAGAAGGCAGCTCTCTGGGTGGGTATTCCTACGATACTCATCCTGTGTGGATTGTGGGCACTCTCTACATACCGCGACTGGCTTTCAACGACGGTGGAACCGCAAACCAGCCAGCGCATTGCCGACATAAGGAGGCTCAGTGAGGCGCTTAACAAATTCAAACACGACCACGGGCACTATCCCTCCACGGAAGGGCGCTGGGATGGACTCTACTCGTCCTGGGGCAAAAGCACTGAGGACTGGATCCCTGGCCTCGTCCCGCATTACATCGAAAAGCTTCCCCAAGATCCTCGAGCTCACAAGGTGCCTGACGAGCAATTTCTTTACTGGTCAGACGGCCAAGACTTTAAACTCCTAGCGCACAACGTCCCCGACGCCGTCGTCGTTGGAAGACTATATCCAGACATGCAGGACAAAGTGAGACCGCGTCGAGCGTTTGGGGCATGGAGTCCAAACGCGGCGGAGAAATAAAATTAAATACCCACGCAAGAGATCGTAGCCCTCAGGGTGCGCGTTAGCGCGTGGGGACACCGCTGGGCTACAGTGGACTATCACTGAGGGTTTAGTGATTGCGTCACTACTTCGCCGAAACTACTCCCTCACCGCGATCTCAAAAAGATTGATCCCGGCCACCAAGTAAAGCGTCTCGGCGCACAAAAGAACAAGGGGCCACGGGGATCCCTCCGCGAGAGCGCCGTTGAGAACAAGCTCAGTCGTCATCTCCATGCCACAGAGAAACACGGGGAAGAGAACGGGAATCGAGATGATCGGAAGAAGTATACCTTTTAGTTTTGAGGTACTGGCGACAGCCGCGAGAAGTGCCAAGAGAGCGGCGAGCGCGCTTGAAGCCCCTATCCCAACAAAGCATAGCGATCCCAAGAGTTCACTCACGTCGTTGTCGAGGGTGAGCGCAAGCAGGAACGCCAAGAATACAAAGCTAACAGAGAAGAAAATGGTCATAACGACCACCTTCGCGAGGTACATCTGAGCGCCGGACACTCCACTTAGCAGCAATCCCTCAAATCCCCTACCCTCAAGCTCCTGCTCGTTAAAACGAGAAACCGCAGTTGTTGTTGAGAGCATAAACACAACCCATAACAACATCGGGTATATCTTCTCAGCTGTAGCGGCATCGAGTACCGCTGAGCTTACACCGGCGCCGACTAACACCGAAAAGAGCACGGCGTTACACGCAAGCAGTGTAAAGAGCTCCTTGCTGCGCCACTCAAGACGCCACTCTTTGTGAATTAAGATCCCAAGCATTTCCACCCATCGAATCATCGGTTCACCTCCCGATATCGGTCGAGTACCTGCGCGATACTCTCAGCCGAAGCTCCTGAACCGGAATCCGCGAACAACTTTCCATCAGCGAGCACAACCACCCTGGTGGCGATCGACGCCATACGGTGAAGGTCATGCGTCGCAATCAGGGTCACGCATCGTCCGTCAGTTTCGAACTGTCGGCGTTGAATCTCAGCAAGAAGAAGCGCGGTGCCTCTCTCATCGAGGTTACTGGTTGGTTCATCCAAGAGCACGAGCTCCGGATGCCCGAGAAAGGCGCGAGCGATACCAACGCGAGCCTGCATCCCCTTGGAGAGCTCACAGAGGGGACGTTCTACTACCTTCGAGAGCTCAAGACGCTCAATCAACTCTTCAGAGCGCGGCAGGCCCCGCACCGACCCGAAGAGCTGGACGTTCTCGCGCACCGAGAGCTTTCCGTACAGAAAGAGATGGTGGGAGAGAAATCCGATTCGGTCAGTTGACCGGACCACCGAACCAGAATCAGGTCGAGAGAGACCCGCTATAATGCGAAGAAGGGTTGATTTACCAGCGCCGTTGGCGCCAACGAGGAGAGCTACGTCACCGGGACCACATGAGAGAGAGAGTCGCTTGAGGACCGAGACTGCGCCGAACGTCTTCGTAACGTCCTTTACCTCAAGCACCCTACGCCTCGCCTCCATGCTTTCGAATCTCAGCGAGGATTACGGCGACCTCACTCGTGAGCATCCGCTTCGATTGCTCAAAATCATCCTGGGAAAGCTTTCCCATCGAAAGGTCCAGCTCAAGATCCTTCAATGAACGGAGAGCTCGCTCTTTAGCGTCGAGCAGGGGCCCAAGCGCTCCAGGCTGAACCGCCGCGCCGTAGTTTGGAACGGTCGTCTCAAAAAGTGGGCTAAGGACGAACCACACGACCACAAGAGAGAGGATGAGAGATGCGATGATGCCGATACTCATACAGACTGCGCGACCTTCGTAGATTGAGACTCACGAACCTGCGCTCCACGGGGAGCTGGTATCGCAACGATTACACCGCCGAGAATCATTATGACAGCCCCATACCAGAGCCATACTTGAAACGGATTGATAAATATCTTCATGGAAGCCTTCGCCCCCGTCTCGTCGACACCGGCGAGAACTAGGTAGACATCCTCACGTTGTCCCATTCTGAGAGCGACCTCAGTCGTTGTCTCTTTGTTCTTACGGTAGAAACGAAGCTCGGGGACAAGGACATCGAGCGGCTTCTCATCGGTTAGCGCGCGCAGCGTAACATGCGCCTGAATAGCGTCGTAGTTCGCCTGACGCTCATCGTGAAATTCGTTGAGCTCCAGAGAGAATCGCCCAACATTGAAACGCTCCCCTGGAGCGAGGGTAAACTCCCGCTCGATCTTGTGCGCCATGGAAGCCGTGATGGCGACCGTCATGAGAAGAACACCGAAATGAATTACGTGCGCCCCGTACTTAATGCGTTGTCGACGCCACAGTGTCGTTACATTCGAGGGCGACCAGGTGCTCGCGTGCGTGATGCTCTTCTGCGCGGCAAGCCCACGCTGTACCTCGCCAAGGATCGTCATGAGCCCGAAGAAGCAAAGCGCGTACGCCAACACCGGATAAAACTCAACGATACCGGCGAAGACGAGCGCAACGGCGACCACGAAAGCTGAAATGAACGGAACAACGAATAAACGGGCGAGTTGCGGCACCGACGAGCGCTTCCACGCGATGGATGGCCCAACGGCCATGAGGAAGACAAGAGCCAAGAAGAGCGGAACGTTCACGGCATTGAAAAATGGGATTCCCACCGTTTGCTTCACCCCCGTAACAGCTTCGGAGAACACTGGGAACATCACACCCCACAACACAGCGAAGCAGATACTCAGGAGCACCAGGTTGTTAAGAAGGAAGACAGCCTCACGGGAGAAGAAGCTCTCAATCGCTCGCTCCGGTTTCAGCTCAGCGCGGCGATAGATAGACAGCCCAATCGCGACAAGTATGATCGTCGCGAGATAGAGGAGGAAGGTCCACCCGATATCGGTCGAGGCAAAGGCGTGCACGCTCTGGACGATACCCGAGCGAGTGAGGAAGGTTCCGAACACGGTCAACGCGTAGGTGAGAACGATCAGGAACACGTTCCAGATCTTCAACATCCCCTTTCGCTCCTGCACCATCACGGAATGGAGGAACGCGGTCGCAGTGAGCCATGGAAGGAACGATGCGTTTTCGACAGGATCCCACGCCCAGAACCCTCCCCATCCAAGCTCAAGGTAGGCCCAGTGTCCACCGAGCACGATGCCGGCTGTGAGGAAGGTCCATCCGATCAAGGTCCAACGACGGGTCAGACGGATCCACTCATTCGACATATGTCCCGACGCGAGCGCGGCCATACAGAACGCGTATGGAACGGCGAGCCCCGTGAACCCGAGATAGAGCATCGGAGGATGAATCGCCATGTACTCATTTTGAAGAAGCGGGTTGAGCCCATTTCCGTCAGGCATCGCCACGGGAGATTTGAGATACCGAAACGGATTGGTTAGGAAGAGCGTTATCGAAGTGAAAAAGAGTGTGGAGGAGCTTGAGAAGCTAAAGAGCCACGCTACAAGTCCGCGTGGATACACCACGGAGCGAAGCGCGACACTCGCCGAAAAGGCCGCCACAAGAAAGCACCACAACAACATCGAGCCGTCCATGCCGCCCCAGATCGCGGTTATCTTATAGATCCACGGCATGTCTCGATTCGAGTACTGCCACACGTATTGAACGGTGTAGTCGTTTGTTACGAAGGCGTATCCAAGCGCAACGAGAGAGAGCCCAAGCGTCACCGCGATGAAGATGGTTCCCCGACGAAGCGCCTCAAGGCGAGACGGGAGCGCTCGGGCGCCGGAACCAACAAAAGCTCCGCCGACAACAACGGCGACTGAGAGCAACCACGCTATGCACAAGGCGAATTGACCAAATTCGATCACGCGAACTCCTTACTAAACGCGAACGGACACTACTGACTCATCATCTGAGCAGGTTGAGCTCCCTCAGCGGAAGCGGCACCTGGAACAGCTGGCTCATACTTTGAAGGACACTGCGTCTGAAGCTTCGCGGCCTGAATGGTCCCACCAATGTAATCACCGTCAATCAAGACATCACGACCAGCCGCGAACATATCGGGCTTCAATCCACGATAGACAACGGGCACCGTCCCCTCTCCTCCCGCTGGGTTTTTAACGCTGAAGGAGAGCACCATGTTGGGTTCCGTTTGATAGTTGATCGGGTCCACCACCCGGCCACCCACTCTGATTCGCTTGAGATCGCGCGAGGTACCCTTTGAGAGAACTTCTGAGGGGGAGAGTACAAGGGAGCTCGTACCTCGCGTAGCTTGATACACGAGCGCACCACCACACACGATGAACGCGATAACGAGGCTGATAAATACTTTACCCATACGAATCTAAACTCAAACTTCGCCGTCAGGAATCATATACCAGGGATCTCGGTTTAGCCATGGAACCGGGTCAAATCAGGGGCTATGAGGGGCGCCCCCTTAGGCTTTGTGCCTTTTAATCGACTTCCTCGGGGCTTACCCACTCTTTTAGCTCAGATCCGAGTCGGCTAGAGACGAAGTCCTTGAGCTTGTCACGGAGTCGATTCTCAATCTGACGGACCCGCTCCTTGCTGATCGAAAGCTCATCGGAGAGGTCTTGAAGGGTCAAACGATCCTCATCGAGCACCCTTCCCTGAAAGATCCGCCCCTCCTTAGGGTTAAGGGTCTCTTTGAACGCCGTAATGGCTCCCCGGAGCGCCTGATGCAACTCCCTCTTCGCGAGAACCTCCTCGGCCGATTCCTCACCACTTGGAAGGAGGGAGAGGAGGCTCGCCTCAGACTCCTCTTGAAGGGGAGCGTCGACGCTCATATCGGGACCGCCGAGACGTTGCGACATCTCGATCACATCACCCTCCCGGACGTTCAGTCGGTCAGCTAAGAGCTTTGTGGAGGGATAGATCCCCTCACGCTCTAACCGCTCGCTCTCCTTTTTTAAATTGAAGAAAAGCTTCCGCTGGGCCTGCGTGGTGCCGATCTTCACCAAACGCCAATTTGCGATGATATAGCGGATAATATAGGCCCGAATCCACCACACCGCGTACGAGGGAAAGCGCACCCCACGATAGGGATCGAAGTTTTGAACCGCCTCCATGAGCCCGATATTTCCCTCTTGAATAAGATCGAGCACGTTTCGCGCGACCTTCTCGTAATCACGGGCGATCTTAACCACAAGCCACAAGGAACCGAACACCAACTTCTTGGCGGCCTCCGGGCTGTTGGTCTTCTGATACTCAAGCGCGACCGCGTGCTCCTCCTCGCGTGAAAGGGGACTGAATCGGCGAATTTCCGCCAAATAGGCATCGAGCGCGCTGTACGGGACGAGGGAGTTCGCTCGCTCATCGTCGCTAGCGGCGGACTCATCACCACCGGTGGCACCGTCCTCGGAGAGATCGATAACCTCAGGGATCTCTTCGCCGCCCTCGTCAGGCTCTCCGGACTCGACAGGTAAAACCTCAGCCTCAAGAACCTCAACGGGCTCTTCAGCGCTCGAATCGGTCTTCTGTCGTATCTGAGTTTTTTTTAATCGTGATTTCGACAAGTTACAAAGTCCTTAGCTGTTGCGGAGATCCTCTGAGTCTACACCACTGGGCGACCATAGATCCATTGAGCGGATCGCACACCAAGACTCACAATCCAAATCTCTTTCCCAGGTCACGGCACGGGAACTACCCTCATATTTTCAATTACTTACAGCCTTCACCGCTCAATAAACAGACGAGAAGTCAGATTAATTTGATTAGGCTCGGCTAGAGGGCAAGAATGTGCAAGTAAGGTATCCAACTGATTGTTGTATCAATGGGACGTAAAGACGACAAAAATCGTTCTACAACCCTTGTTTTTTCACGGCTCGCTTCGCTAGACTGAACGGTCTCCTTTGAGAATGTACCAGTAGTTATGAGTTCCGCTGTTCAAAACTCTGTTCCCCGCCCCGCTCCTCGAGTAGCGCAGCCGTCCAGCGACGTGGACGTCACGATGATCGATACCCTCCGAGCCATCGCTCCCTCTATCGACCCGTTAGTGGAGCGACTCAAAGAGGGATCCCGTAACAAACTTCCTATCGTCGCGACCCGCCAGCTCATGGCAGTGCAACAAGCGGCCGCGAGCGCTCGAGTCGCCTTGGAGCAAAAATTCCCCGAGTTCAAAAATCGAACTCAGCGAGTGCCGTCGCCACAAAACGACTCAGTTCCTTCTCACGTACGCGCTTGGGCTCGAACCGTTCACGGCAATCTTTGGGCGCTCGAAGAGCGAATACGCAGAGGATATCGAGATCAAGAAAATCCCGTCGCTGTTCGGGATACGGCAATCAGTGGCGACGGCTCACTCGCGCCGAGCGCTCTTCAGGTCTTGTCCATAATCATGACCTCCAGCGAGGTATCGAATTTCAACCTGAGCGACCCGCGCAACGCACGAGCGTTGGGAATTCGGTCTAACCTCTCAGGGCTTGAACTTTCCAAGAACTAAGGACGGGAATCCGTAAGCAATGAAGAGCTAATCGTCCGCGAACCTGGGCGGATTTGCTTTGGCGTCTTTATTTATTACTGGACCTCATCCCATATCTCAACCACCCCATTCTTTGCATCGAGGCACTTCCGCTTCGTATCCGTCACCGCGCAGCTACAACTTACGGTGTACTCAGGGGGCTGCACGAGCGCGCTATGCGGACACGCGGAGCCGATGTCATGCTTGTTGGCGAAGGTAGCGTTAGGGGCTTCCTTACAAGGTCCCGGGAGGGAGGTCGTATTTCCAGGCGGCGATGTCGGTGGACAACATGTCGGATCGCTATGACACCTGTACATCTTGTCTCCATGTTCGAAAATAATATTAGGCCCCCAGGTGATGGTTAATTTGCTTCCGTCCTCCGTGCACTCTGAGGTGAATAGACTTTCACACCGCGCGGAGAGATCAATCTTACAATTCACACATCCGTACCCTTGGCAGTTTCCTTTAACTCCGGCGGAGGCATCACACTCTTCGCCGGGATCGAGTCGACCGTTACCGCACAAAGGCTCACATTTGCACGATTGCGTATTGAAGCTCTCGCCAGCGGGACAGCCTGTAACCACGCAAGGCGGCTGGCCGTCACTGCCATCTGGCGGAGGAGTGGGCGTCGCGGTAGGGGTACTCGTTGGAGTTCGAGTTGCGGTTGCTGTTTGAGTGACTGTCGGCGTTGCCGTTGGCGTAAGAGTGGGGGGCCGTGTTGGCGTATTTGTTGGCCGAGGGGTTGGGGTAGCTGTCGGTGTCGGGGTGCACATAAAGATCCCCGTTTCCCTGAGAACTGGGCACAGTTTTCCTTTACACGCCGGAGAGACCACAACGGTACGCTCCGCCACAAACTCCTTGCCACAGACGATAGGATTGTTGGTGTAACGCCAGTCACTAACGACACAGTCTACCGCGGGCTTGTCCGTTGCTTTGCAGCCCAATCCAGGCATAGCAGGGTCGCATTGGTACGTAATGCATTCAGTGTCTCGAAGCGAGCAATTAAGATCGGAATCTTGTACGCAACGGCCGCTACCATCACAGCGAGGAGGAGGAGAGCATGCGCTGGTTCTCAATGAGCCATTTGAAAGGTTGGAGCATGCCTTACCGGCCCGATGATCGCGTCGGCTCTCGACACAGACCGCCTCCACTCCCACGACCGCGCAGATCTCCTGAGCGTAGGAGCACTCTGAGACGTCTCTGGGCGAACCGCATGCCTGACCAACCGCGATTCTTTGACCATCATAACTACAGAAACTAACAGTGCCCCCCGAGAACTCCTCAGGGCTTCGTATGACACCGGAAGGCTCCTCCCCCTGAGCGACCAGAGCGTCTTGTGCTCCCACCAAGGACACGAATTCGCAGAGGGCCAGCCCCAGCGTAACCCCTACTACAAGGAGAGTTACCGCGAGATACCGTACCGACCGAACGCCTTTCATAGAGCTCTCTCTTTACCGCGCTTGCGAGTCTCAGTTTATCAAATTGGACCGGGGGACGTTCAGCTTTTCTCGAAGTAAAAGCGCCGGCGTCCTTCCCGCGAATAATCAAGACGTTAGCGGTACGATAAGCCTTCGCCAAGAGATTTTCGTACGGCATCTGCGCCCTCCATGCTGATGAAGACCCCTCCCAACTGGGGAGGCGAACGAAATCCACAGGATATGTTCAGCCCCGAAACTTTTGGTTCAACACAACGAATAGCTGAAGGACTAACAACCCGTTGCTAGCGATGAAAGTCCCTCAGAAAAAAATCAGATCTCACGAACTCTCGCGGCTCCTAGGATTCCTAGCTCGCATGATGAACGCGGGCCTCTCGACGCAGGACCTCATCAAGGTGTTGCGAAATATGGAGGGTAGTAGGGAGCTTCGCGCCGCGAACGATAGGATCGTTCAAACTATCGAGGACGGAGGTTCGCTCTCTGAGGGGATGACGCGTTCTCCCACTTCATTCAGCGCGCTCTACGTTACGTTGATTCAAGCTGGAGAGATGAGCGGCAGACTCCCCGACGCTCTCAAGCGAGCAAAGGATCACCTCGAGCGCGGGCAGGAGCTTCGTCGCAAGATTACCGCGGCGACTATCTATCCGTTGTGCGTTATCTCCACAGCCGCGCTGGTAAGCAGCCTCTTGGTCATCTTCATAATTCCATCTTTCAAGGAACTCTTCTCAGACCTAGAGACCCCTCTTCCATGGCTCACCCGTATCGTGATCGGAGTATCGGAGACCAGCGTTAGATGGGCACCGTTTTTGTTGATCGCTTTTTCGTTATTCTGTTTCATGATGTCTCGCTTTTTCTATTCTACGAGGGGTAGAGATGTTGTCGACCGCTACCTACTTCTCGTTCCATTTATCGGCGATATCAGTAACAAATCAGCGCTCGCCAGAGCGTGTCGAACCTTGAGTACTACCCTCGACGCAGGTCTACCGGTCCTGTCGGCGCTTGAGGCTAGCGCTCAAGCGGCTGGTAACCGTGTCATTCAGCAAAAATTCGCGAAGGCTCGTTCAGATATCGCTGAGGGAACCAGTATCTCTCACTCTCTCAACGCTTCAAAACTCTTTTCATCAACCAGTATAGAGATGCTCGCATTAGGGGAACGAACCGGCTCGGTCGTCACTATGTTAGAAAATATCGCCGATCACCTCGAAGGGGAGGTCTCCCAGTCACTCGACACCACGATGCGCATGGCGGAACCAGCCCTCGTCGTTATTATCGGAATTGTGGTAGGCACGCTCGTGGTCGCCATGTATCTCCCGATTCTCTCCATGGGTGAGCTCTTTACCTAGCGGCGATAGCGGCGGAACTTTTTACTCGTGGGTGGTCTACCCGCGACCTCTTAACCCCCTGTATTCACGACTTCGCTATTCCCAGTTGGCGGCTAACCCCTTGGCACCTCACTTGCATACCAGGAGAGGCGTAGGAAGAGGGGCGCACGAGGTGGCTGCGCACGCTCCTCATGATGGACGTTTTTTTACTTTAAAACACCCAATTGCCGCACTCGTTCCGAGAGCCGCGAGCATCACATACTAGACAGAACATGAAACACTCCGACGGCTTCACATTTATCGAGTTCTCAGTGGTCCTAGCGATCCTCGGCATCCTGGCCGCGATTGCTGTGCCCCAGTACTCAAACTACCGCGAGCGCGCCTACAATCAGACCGCCATTAGCGACCTGAAAAATATAGCCGCGGCACAGGAGTCATTCTTCGCCGACCATCAAAGCTACAAGGCTATCGAACAGTGTGCTAACGTGGCGAGTGGCGTGAAGTGCGAGATAAAGAACCTCCCCGGGGTCACAAACCTCTCAAAAGGGGTATCTCTCACGATGCAGGTCAGCCCAAGTGGCTTTGTCGCAACCGCTCGTCACTCCAAGGCGTCAAAGAGCTGTACCTGGGATAGCACCAAAGGCGGCCTCATCGGCTGCTCCTAGCATCTTTCTAGCGGCTGGCGTTCCGACCGATCTTCTGGGAAGCTCTCCAGGATTTGATCTCCTTATGCGGTACGTTCACGGACAGAACATGACAAAGAAGCTCCCCTCTCTCGCCCTGTCGATCTCCCTTCTGTTCGCTTCCGGGTGCTCGCTCTTTCAGTCATCATCTCCTACGTCAGAATCCGCCAAGGTCCTTGAGGAGAAGGCACTCGTAGAGGCGCAGCACGCCCCCGAAGCTCCGAAGCAAGGGATTGAGGTGACGTGGGAAACCCCGAGCGAGCCGGTTGATGGATTTATTATTCGATATGGCATCTCTCCAGACGCGCTCACCAAGGAGGTCACGATCTCCTCAAGCGATATCCGAGAGGTAAACGATCCAGAGTACGGACCCGTATACCGCTACCTCATTCGAGACGTTGAGAACGCGAAGAAACTCTTCGTCTCGATCGCGGCGGTTAAGGGCCAATCGATCTCAAATTTTAGCGATGTGCTTGAGGCGCAAGCGGAACAGGGTAAGTAGCCACAAAAGTCGAGGCTGAAACTACTTTCGCTCTAGGACGACGATCGTCTTGTCATCGGTCTCTTGATGGGTCTTATCCATAAGAAGGCCGTATCGCATCAACTGAATCGCCGGCATCGTGGCGACAGAGAGCGGATCTTCCTTCGGGATTGCGAGGAGACCGTCGGTAGCGAACACAAGTCGGTCATAGTCACGAAGATCGATCTTGGCGTACTCAACGAAATGGAGCGCTTCGGGCTCGCCCGTAAACGCGCCATAGGAAAGTGGGTTCCCAGGTTTATTCCGAAGCTGCTCTCGAGCGTTTACCTCTCCGAGCCGCACGTACGTAGCTCGCGAATGCGATGTCTTTTCCCACGCTAACCGAGTTGTCTCGTCTCCCTTGGCGCCAACACACCAACAATCAGCGATCGAGGCGAGCCACATACTCTCACCGTCAATGACGCCTACAACAGCGGCGACTCCAGCTCTATCTCGTTCGGCGAAATCATACTCGGGAAAGAGTTCCCGATTTAGCTCAGCGATAGCGGCGTTCGCGTTTTCAATAATAGTCTTGAACTGTTCACGTGTGAGTTCAGGAGTAACGGAGGCCTGCGCAATCACACTCGCACAAAAAACCTCAGCGGCTCGCGCTGACGGGCTCGGGGTAGGATACGAGCCATCGGCTTGCTTGCTACGCGTGATGCCATCGGCAACAACGATAGTTTGGCGGAAGGGGTCGAGCATCGCTCGATCCTCGTTTGGCTTTACGCAATCACGACGATCGTTTCGGAGGGTTGAGAAGGAGGAGTTCCAACGTTCACCGAAAGCAGCTCGGTGCACCGTAATTACTTCGTTTGCGGGAGCCTGGACGAGCGTAGAACCACTGGGATTCAAGGGATGTAACATGGCACTTCCTACGGGGATGTATGTGTCGCGGCGCTCGAGGCGCACGACGCTTTCCCGATTATACTATCTCCTTCGGTCAGTAACTACGTATTGCAATCGTTTCAGAGGGCGCCCGCTGGTGGAATGTCATTGAGCGGTGTTCGCGATTGTTCGTTACGGTTTGAATTAGCTTGTGCCCTAAGCGGTTTCCGACGAATTGGGTTTGTAACGTACGTCGAGGACGAACGCTACTCCACCACAACATCTTCCCATTGAAGCTCGGACGCGAGGGTCTCTCGGAACCATCCCTCTTGAACCTCAATGAGGCGGTAGTTGTAATCCAACTCTTCGAGGGTCAACCCGGTCGCGCTCAAACTCGAACTCAACACGAGGTAGTGACCAACGAGGCTTACCTTGATACCGACGAGTCCATCCGCGATCTCAAGCGCGGCGGCCAGCATGTCGTGCGCCCCACGAATCGGAACGGTGATAATATTGAGCCCCATGTAGAGCGTTGAGTCAGCGGGCTTGCGAATCCCCTCAAGAAGGATCTCAAGTTCCTCTTCCCCTTTAATTTGAACCATCCATCGAGCGAGATCGGGAGTTCTCTCCTTTTGACACTTCTCGGGATCAAAACCCTTACGCGAAAGGAAATCCTCTACAACACGAACGGGATCTTTCCCGCCTGTAATCTTTCGAATATTGAGTTCGGCGAACTTTTTAATCTTGCCCATGAACGCACCGTTTACTTGTGATAACTGATTCCCTTGATCAAGGTGTGAGACCTGTAGAGCTGCTCCACAAGAAGCATCCTCGTCAGTTGATGGGGAAATGTGAGCGCCGATAACGATAGGATAAGGTCGGCTTCCTGTCTAACCTTTTCGGCGAAGCCGTACGCGCCACCGATCACGAAACATACACTCTTTACGCCTGAGTTCATGCGCGTCTGAACGAATTCACTGAGCGCCTTTGAACTCATCTCTTTACCTCTCTCATCGAGCACAACGAGATAATCGTAGTTCTTTGTCTTCTTCAAAACTTCCTCAGCCTCGCGCGCCTGAACCTCCGCCGGCTTCATCGACTCAGGAGACTCCATGCCGAGCTCCACCAGCTCGACCTGAAAACTTCCCTTGATGCGCTGGAGGTACTCCCCTTCAGCGTCCAGCACGAATCGCTGACGAACCCTTCCAACACTGAGAACCACTATCTTCATAACTCACGCTCGCAACTTGGTATCGGGCTTCTATACCACAAGCCGTTGAAATGGCTGACTTTGATGGGGAGGGATCGAGTCGCCGGGCCTCTAGGGCCATAACCACCTGTTTTGGCTGACTTTAATTTTTTGAAATTCCTATAAAGTTTTTGCGGGAACCGGTCGACACATAGGGCGTACGGAAAGGACTCTGTGTCTACTTCAGCCATGGATGGCGAGCTCGAGATCAAGACCCTCACGGTGAGCGCTCTTGGTCACAGCTCCATCTGTCGTATGTGTCATGGAAGAAGAACATGGGAATCACAAAGATTAGCAATCTCTTCGCCGCTAACGTCGACGCGGTTCCGGCGGTTACGCCCTCAAAGGCCGTTACGCCTCAATCCGCTCCTGCGCAAAACGCGTCACAAGTATCCACCGATGCTGCAATCGTCTCGATGAATCGAGTTCCTCTTCAGGACGCTGAATCCGCCAGAGCAGCCAAAGTTGATCAGCTCAAGCAACAGGTGAAGAGCGGATCGTACAAACCTAATCAGGACCAGGTCGCGGTCTCTATATTGCGCGACCTTGCGTAACAACTCACACCGTTCTTCTTGAATAGAGTGACCTGCTCTCCGTCACGGCTATCTCGCAATAAAGTGAAACGTGTGCTCAAATCACCGTTATGCGCATCCTGCTCGTAGCATTCATATTTTTTGTCATGAGTGGGTGTAGCGCGACTCTCCCCGCGAGCCCACCCGCACCGCAAGAATCCTCTCGATGGTTTCTCGCCAACGAACATCCACCAAAGGGTGTCTTCCTCGTTGTGCACGGTCTTAACTTGCGCCCGAGCGCGATGGATCCCCTCGCCGAGACCCTTGCAGCCAACGGCTATCACGTTCACCGAATCACCCTTCACGGACACAACGGAAGGACGGCTCAACTCTTTGATGAGAAGGTGTGGCTTACCGATGTCGCTCAATCGTATCAAGAGATTCGAACCAGATTTCCCTCACTGCCAACCTATGTGATGGGATATTCACTCGGCGGGCTGACGCTCGTGCGAATGCTTGAGTCGGTTCCTTCGACGGACTATCCACGAGCGATGGTTCTCTTAGCGCCAGCGATCTCCCTTCGAGGCGCGCTCGACGCACTCACAGCTCTGCATCTCCCCCCGCCGATCACGTGGGCGTTTCCCAACCTCGCCCCTCAGGAATACCGTCGATACGATTACACCCCCCTCTTCTGGTACTCCAACACACTCGCACTCTATCGTGAGATGGAGAGTCGCGACGATCTCAACCGCTTTTCCGCGATCCCCACCTTGGTTGTTCTTAATGAAGCCGATGAAATCGTCTCTCCTGAGAGGATGTCTCGATGGATCGAGCGCCATAAACTAAGCCCCTCGTGGCGAATCGAGATGGTTCGTCCGGAAAGCTCACAGTTTCCGTTCAAAGAGCATCTGATTATTGATGAGGCGTCGTTGGGTCAGGCTGAGTGGTTGCGGCTGCGATTGTTGATTAGCGACTTTTTGAAGGGCATACACTTCCCGAGCGATGGGCGATAGAGAGTCGTCGCCCGGCTTATCCCTCGAAGCTTTAGCGAAGGGGGAAGCGATGACGTTGCCGTGTGACCTATCACGGTACGTGTCGACGGTTTTCGGTTTACGTTTTAGCGTCGTCGAGCATCCTCATCGTCAAGAGACGTCACCCACAGATAAGCATACCCTCAGGCCTCGAGATCCTTGTGGTCGTGGTGCTCCCCACACACAATTGAATACTCTTTGACCTTATTGAGCAGGGTCTTGTAGCTCACGCCGAGAATCTCAGCGGCTTTTGATTTATTGCCGCCGGTAATGTGCAGCGCGCGCTCAATCGCCTCAACCTCTGCTTGCCGGACCGCCTGCGACGCGATCTCAGGAAGGGTGCGAATCGACTCTTCGATGGCCGCGATATCAAGACGCACGTAGATACCGAGGTGCTCTGGTCGAATCTCTTGATCGCACATGATCACCGCTCGCTCGACAACGTTCTCAAGCTCACGAACGTTTCCGGGCCACGCGTAGGTCAGGAGCATATCTTGCGCGACGGGATCGATCGCAACACCCTCCTTACCCATAAGCGCCGCGAAGTGCTTCACGCTTCGCTCCACAAAAGGCATGATGTCCTCTTTACGCTCACGAAGTGGTGGTAAGTTAAACGTAATCACGGCGAGCCGATAGTAGAAGTCATCACGCATCTCACCCGAGAGCATCTCCGCCTCAACATCGCGGTTGGTCGCCGCGATGACACGTGGGTTAACTCGAATCTGCTTATTCCCTCCGACTCTACGGATCTCATGTTCTTGCAGAGCGCGCAGGAGCTTTACCTGGAGGAGCGGCGGCATGTCCCCAACCTCATCGAGGAACACGGTTCCCGCTGAAGCAAGTTCAAGAACCCCAACACGAGATTGCGTTGCGCCCGTGAAGGCGCCCGATTCGTGCCCGAAAAATTCACTCTCGAGAAGATCTGGCGGAATCGCCGCGCAGTTCACCGCGATAAACGGCTTATCATGACGAGGGCTGTGATCATGCAGGTATCGCGCCAGAACCTCTTTGCCGGTACCACTCTCGCCGAGAATAAGAACAGAGCTATCGACCTTGGCTACATGGCGAGCCTGGGCCAGAATCTTCTCCATCTGAGGAGAGGTGGTAAGGAACGCGCGTTGCTTTTTAGCCCGCTCCGCCGCGTCGCGATCCAGGATGCGATTGTGCTTAATTACATCTCGCAACATCACCGCGAGGGACGCCGGCTCGAACGGCTTCGCGATGTAATCGGTGGCGCCGCACTTCATCGCCTCGACCGCGACCGCAACCGATCCGAACGCTGTCATCAGCACATACGGGACGTGGGGCAGGAACTCACGAACCCGCCGCAGAAGCTCGATGCCGTTCATTTGCGGAAGCTTGAAGTCCGCGAGCACGCAATCGATATGCTTCGATGAGAAGATAGGAAGTGAGTCCTCAGCGCTTGCCGCGCTCACGACATCGAATCCACTCGTTTGCAGTACGGCGCACAGCACCTCACGCAACGAGGCATCGTCTTCGATAACGAGGATCGTCTCCATAAGTTCCATCCTGCCAATCGCTGGATCACACCCTGTGATCCCAGGGAGTTAGTCGGCAGGAATGGGCGGGAACTTGAAGGGGAATTCGAACGAGGCAGGTGGCCTACGCTCCCTGAAAGTTCAGGGATTTACCAGTGATTTTTGCACCTTAAAACGAGCCCGCAACCCCGGAGGGCGACCATTCCTGGTCGCCGCGTTGCGATTAGCGTGTACCGTTTGCGACGCTCGATAGTTCGGCGACCAGGAATGGTCGCCCTCCGGATCTCGGGTCGTTCTAATTCCTCGACACCAACTGCCGCAACACGTACGGCAAGATGCCACCGTGCTTATAGTACTCAACTTCGATGTTCGTATCGATGCGGAGACGAACCGGCACGTCGACGCTCGATCCATCGGCGCGGGTAACGACGAGTGTCACATCCTTGCCAGGTCGAATGCTGTCAGCGCTCTCAAGACCTCGGATCGAGAACTCCTCGGTTCCGGTAAGTCCAATTGACTTCGCGGTCTGTCCGTTGATGAACTGGAATGGAAGCACTCCCATACCGATCAAGTTGCTGCGGTGAATTCGCTCGAAGCTCTCGGCGACAACAGCTTTGACGCCAAGAAGTCGTGTTCCCTTGGCGGCCCAGTCACGCGAACTTCCAGTTCCGTACTCCTGACCAGCGAATATAACGAGAGGAGTTGAGCTCTCAGCGTACTTCATCGCGGCGTCGAAGATCGGCATCGTCTCCCCACTTGGTTGATACTTTGTAACGCCACCTTCAACACCAGGAACCATCAGGTTCTTGATACGAACGTTAGCGAACGTTCCACGCACCATCACATCGTGCGTACCACGTCGCGCGCCGTAGCTGTTGAAGTCCTTCACATCAACGCCGCGGCTGATGAGGTACTTACCAGCTGGAGAATCCTTCTTAATCGAACCGGCGGGGCTGATATGGTCGGTCGTTACGGAATCCCCAAAGATTGCGAGCGCTCGAGCCTTCGAGATCTGTTCTCCCCCGTTCGGAGTGAGCGAAAAGCCCTCGAAGTATGGAGGCTCTTGAATGTAGGTGGAATTCTTGTCCCACTCGTACACAACTCCGGTGCTGGTTGGAACCTTATCCCAGAGGGGATTCTCAGCGGTTACATCACGGTAGAGGCGTTGGTACATCTCAGGGTTGAACGCCTGAGGCATGAGGGCGTTGATCTCCTCTGTGGTTGGCCAGATATCCTTCAGGAACACGGGCTTCCCTGATGCATCGTTACCGAGAGCCTCCTTCGTGAGATCGATATTCACAGTGCCCGCGAGCGCGAACGCTACAACAAGGGGTGGACTCATCAGGAAGTTCGCCTTGATGTTCTGATGCACACGAGCCTCGAAATTTCTGTTTCCAGAAAGCACGGCGGCGCCAACGAGATCGTTCTTCACGATGCACTCCTCAACCTTGCCATCGAGCGGTCCTGAGTTTCCGATACAGGTCGTACACCCGTATCCGACAACCTGGAACCCAAGTTGATCAAGGTAGGTCTGCAATCCAGCCTTCGCGAGGTATTCCGACACGGCGCGAGATCCTGGAGCAAGTGAGGTCTTTACGAACGGCTTAACTTTAAGCCCCTTCTCAACCGCTTTCTTCGCGAGAAGTCCCGCGCCAAGCATTACGCTTGGATTCGAAGTATTGGTGCATGAGGTGATCGAGGCGATAAACACCTCACCATTTCCAACATCTGTGTTGATAGTAGCGCCATCGACGCTTCCTACCCCTGTCGCTGGAACGGTTACCGAGACCTTCTTCGTCAGATCCGCCGGGGTCTTTCCATATCCGCCCTCAGGGAGACCTTGCGTAAGCAGATCGCCGAACGCCTTCTTCACATCGGACAACGCGATCTTGTCCTGCGGACGCTTCGGTCCGGCCACACTTGGCTGCACGGTTGAGAGGTCGAGATCCAAGAGCTGTGAGTAATCACAATCCCCCTTCTTCGGAATGCCGAAGAGCCCCTGCGCCTTATAGTAGTTGCGGAAGGTCTCAACACGCTCTGGGGAACGCCCGGTCGCGAGGAGGTACTCACAGGTGCGCTCATCCACAGGGAAGAAGCCCATCGTCGCGCCGTACTCAGGGGCCATGTTCGCGATCGTCGCGCGATCCGTAACAGGAATGCTCTCAGCGCCTTCACCAAAGAACTCAACAAACTTACCAACCACCTTCGCCTTACGAAGCACATTCGTGATGTGAAGAACGAGATCGGTCGCGGTAACACCTGGCGAGAGCTTGCCGTGAAGATGGAATCCAACGACATCAGGGGTAAGGAAGTACACCGGCTGTCCAAGCATCGCCGCTTCCGCCTCAATTCCTCCAACGCCCCACCCCACAACACCGAGACCGTTAATCATCGTCGTGTGAGAATCGGTTCCCACGAGTGTATCTGGGAAGTAGACGCCATCTCGCTCAAGGGTCCCCTGTGCGAGATACTCAAGGTTTACCTGGTGACAGATACCGAACCCTGGAGGAACAACGCTGAACGATTTGAAGGCCTGCTTGCACCACTTCAAGAACTGGTAGCGCGACTCGTTACGCTCGAACTCGGTCTCCATGTTGAGCTGAAGGGCGTTGTTTCGATTATTGAAATCGACTTGCACTGAGTGATCGATGACAAGGTCGACCGGAACAAGCGGCTCAATCATGCCTGGAGATTTTTGAAGGCTCTTCACCGCCGAACGCATCGCGGCGAGGTCAACGCCCAGAGGAACTCCGGTGAAATCTTGAAGAAGAACTCGCGCCACCACGAATGGAACCTCCGAGGTTCTCTCGCCGTTTGGCTGCCACGCCGCGAGCTCGCGCACGTTTCGCTCCTCAACTCGAGCGCCATCGCAATTTCGAAGCACCGACTCAAGGACGATTCGGATTGAGACCGGAAGTCGGGAGACCTTTCCAAGCCCCGCTTTCTCTAACTCAGGGAGGGAGAAGTAGTGCGCGGTCTTACCGGATCCGGTCGTGAATTCTTTGCGAGCGTTGAAAGGATTTTGAGTCATGAATCACCTGATGAACGAGCGTCCCTACGTTTACTTGAAGCGCCGCACGGCGCCGGGGGCGTCAGCTCCCTTTTTTACACGCCTAGACCACTCTAGCACAACGACTTTATGCGATTTTGAGTCGATCGCCATCGTTGCTAGAACATCCCGGCGGGGGTAGTCTTTCCGGGCACATCATGGATATCAACTTCGTCCTCCTTCTCGTCGCGGTCCTCAATCTTTCCGCCGATCTGCTCAACGTCATCAAGTTCAGAGAGCGACTTCCTACCTGGATCACGTGGGCCAATCTGTGTGGGCTAGCTGGATGCGCGAGCGCATGGCTGTTTATGCCTGACATATGCGGATACATCGCGATCGGGATCCTCGCGGTATACGTGATAGCCATCAAGATGTACTCGCGAAAGCGAGCGCCCTCACCTCACCTTCCCAGCCTCGCCACAAAGCTTTTGATCGGCGTTAATGTCGCGGTTTTCCTCCTTCAAGTAAGTCGAGGAGCGACAAACGACGCCGCTGAATTCGTGGAGATGGGGGCTGTCTTCACTCCGCTCCTCTCTGAAGGTGAGTGGTGGCGGATATTCACCGCGCAGTTCCTTCATTGGGGGATCATGCACCTTGCGTTCAACATGATGGGCCTCTGGCTCTTGGGACGAACGGTCGAGGCGATGATCGGTTTTTGGCGGTACATCCTGCTCTATCTCATTTGTGGCGCGGGCGGGATGTTAATCGCCTGGACAGCGTCTCAACTCTCTGCCGATCCCCATCCGATTATTCTACTTGGAGCATCGGCGAGCGTTATGGGACTGGTCGGAACCCAAGCCGCCATCTCCCTTTTGGCGTACCGACACACCGGCAGTATGGTTGCCAAAGCGCAACTGAACACCATGACTCAGATCGTTCTCCTTCAAGCGGTGTTCGACATGATGGTGCCCGAGGTGAGCTCAACGGCTCATATGGGAGGCGCTGCTGTTGGGTTTTGTGTGACGTATGGGGTTGTGCGGCGGAAATTGCGATCGGAGCAACTGAACGCGGGCAGAAATTCGAACCACCCAGCGGGGTGACGCGGGCTATAGCGAGCAAGAGCGGCGGAAGTGCCCAGCGGAAAAAACAAATCTATCTGATAGGAATTGTCTGGGGGGCCAGGGGCCTGCCCCTGGTTCGCCGGTGCCCGAGCAAAGCGAGGAATAGCACCCTGCGAAGGGCCAGAGCGCCGAGCGGGAAAAACAGTGGCGGAGAGAGGGGGATTCGAACCCCCGATACAGCTTTTGGGCCGTATAACGATTTAGCAAACCGCCGCCTTCAGCCACTCGGCCATCTCTCCGCGGGTTGGGAACTATCTGTGCTCCATCCTCACCTAAAACCCATTCTTTAACGACTCATTAAATGTGGGTTTTGAAGGAGAAAAGATGGTGCGCTCTGGAGGATTCGAACCACCGGCCTTCTGATTCGTAGTCAGATGCTCTATCCAGCTGAGCTAAGAGCGCGCACAAGGGGGAGCAAGGTACCAAATTTGGGAAATTTTTCAAGTGACGGGGAACTTAAAGTAGGGGCTTAACCCCTTATAACAACTGTTGGCGACAGGTGAGGCCCCTCACCCCATAAAACAACTCGTTGAGCCCATTGATTATTGGGAATAATCCGAGATACCTTACGACCTCGTCAAGCGGAAGGGTGGCCGAGTGGTTGATGGCGCCGGTCTTGAAAACCGGAATACCTGAAAGGGTATCGGGGGTTCGAATCCCTTCCCTTCCGCCATCCGTCCTCTAAAGGGGGCGAGATTGGCGAGACTCGTCCTGTTTACAAGACGGTCCGCCGCGGCGAAGTACAATTTGGTGAATGATACCCGTGCGGAGAGATGGCCGAGTGGCTGAAGGCGCACGCTTGGAAAGCGTGTATAGGCTAATCCCCTATCGGGGGTTCGAATCCCCCTCTCTCCGCCACTTATTATGTCATCATTGATGACATAATAAGTGGCGAGACTCGCCCCCTTGAGGGGGCGGTCCGCCATTTTTTCTCAATCCTCTCGTGCCAGGCGTAAATTCTCTCTGAAATTACCATGCACACCCCACCCACCCCCGAATTCATCGACCACCTCATGACCGAAGCGATCGGTCACGCGAAGAGCGCCGCCAGAGCCGGTGAAGTTCCCGTCGGCGCCGTTATCGCGCACAACAACACGATCATTGGAACGGGACGCAACACAACCGAAGAGGATCAATCCGTCATCGCGCACGCCGAGATCCACGCCATCCGGGAAGCGTCAAAGAAGCTTGGTTCGTGGAGGCTCAACGAGTGCGTCATGTGCGTCACCCTTGAACCGTGCACGATGTGTCTCGGCGCCATTCGACTCGCGCGCATTCCGGTCATCATCTTTGGAGCGGGCGATTCCGCGCAGGGCGCTGTTGGGTCGCTCTACGACCTCAGCCTCGATGACAGGCTCGGTACTCCGCCGCGCGTCATTCGAAATGTTAAAGCGGGGGAATGTCAGGCTCTTTTAAAGGAATTCTTCAGCTCGCTGCGAACTTGACAAGGATCTGACCGGCGACCACACTGAGAACGGAAACGACCAAAAACCTCAGAAATACGAGGCGATTTTGAAGAAGGGGCTCTCAACAATTCTCCAACCACTCGTGGATGTCATCGTCCCGGTTGAACATGCCTTCATCTCTGAGCGAAATCTTAAACCTGGCAGCTACGCCATCGTTGACGCGGTGGAACAGGACGCGCTGCTCTCAGCAACTACCGCCGAACGGGTTATCTCAAGCGGAGGCTCCGGCTCTAACTCAATCGCGTGCGCGAACCTTATCGGGGTCCCCTGCTCCTATGCCGGACTTGTCGGGGACGATGCGTACGGACGGATGTATCACGCCGATTTCGAGGCTGTCGGAGTGTCATCTCCAAACGCCCGGGTGCGTAACGCTCGCACAGGCGTGTGTCTCTCGCTTATCACACCGGACGGGGAACGAACGATGCGAACCAACCTCGGCGTAGCAACCGAGCTCGATCACACGCACATCGACGCGGACAGTATCGGCGCAAGCGAGTGGCTCCTCCTTGAAGGACACCTCCTCACCGCGGGAGAAAAAAACAACAGCGCGCTTCGAAAAGGGATCGAGGTCGCGAAGGCGCGGAACACGAAGGTTGCCCTCAACATAAACTCGGAGTTCGCAGCGCTCACGCAGCGTGAGCAGGTTCTCGCGCACTTTCTCCCTCAGATCGATCTCATCATCGCCAACGAGCCTGAGGCTATGGCACTTGCGCAAAAGAGCGATCATCAAACCGCCTTCGCGGCGCTCGCGTCACTCTGCCCTACCGTCATCGTAACGTGCGGCAAAGATGGAGCGCTCATACAACACGAAGGAAAGCAGCTGCACGTTCCGGCATACACGCACAACATTCAGATCGTGGATACAACCGGTGCCGGAGACGCGTTCACCGGTGTTCTTCTTGGTGGACTCACCCTCGGATGTTCGATCGAGACCGCCGCCAAAGGAGCCGCTCGGCTTGCGGCAACGGTCATAAGCCAGTCAGGGGCCAGACTTCCCGCTCGTGCGGCGCAGTTGTGGCGAGAAGCGACCGGTTCCTAGCGAAGCTTACGATAATCCGTTTCCTTTTCGTGTGAGTCCGATTACTTACCAGATCGCACGTGGCCTCAATCGCCCCAGTATCAATTGACTTTTTCCTCCCCGCTACATACCCTACCGGTCCTGGTCGGAGTCCCCAACATCTCTGACCAATGGAGAGGTGGCCGAGTGGCTGAAGGCGCCTGATTCGAAATCAGGTTTACCCGAAAGGGTAACGGGGGTTCGAATCCCTTCCTCTCCGCCATCCGCCCCCTGAAGGGGGCGAGATTCGGCTCCTACGTTGTCGGGGCGGTCCCCCAGCGCTTCTGCCTCAGGTGCAAAATCACCATAACGGTTACGGAGAAGGTAAAGGCGCAAATCGCAACAACGTGGTTAGCGGGTCGCTCCATGCTCAGTGAGATGCGGAGCAGAACCGTGGAGATAATGAAGCTTGCGTTTCTCACCACCGTGAAGAATGACGAGTCATAGAGAAAGGAAATGATCAGCAGAAGAACATCCGCGTATATCATGACGTTAAAGAAATCGACGTAGAAGAACGTGTCAGGATCGGGAAACTCCGTTCGGTTGACCAGAGCTAGCCAGGCGTGCGAAGCCCACGCGGACATACTGTAGAGGCTCGTTGCAACCAGCACCACAATCAGGATAGCGGAAACAGCCCTCTTGAAATCGATGAATCTGCGAAGATCCGCCTGACTGTCCCTCTCGCGGTGGCGGGAATGAAGTCGATGAAACGCAACAGTCAAGGTAAACATAATCAGAGAAGCCACGAGATCATACCCCAGGCTTACGACAGCGGGATCCGACGCATGAATGGGAGCGTGCAGCGGCACGCTCGCGATGTCATGAAAAAAGCTCCGAAGGGTAATAAGGGTCACGATCTCGAACTGCTTGGCGATAAACTCGGTCATGGACTCGGGCAGAATGATGACGAGCAGAAAAACCTCATAGACGAGGATAAAGCTGAACGGAGTATAGATGGCTTTTAGATAGTTGAAGGTATGCCCGCGATAGAGCGCTGGCACGTTATTGAGGAGAAAGATGAGCGCAAGGTGACAGAGGAAAAATAGAACCGCCATCCGAATGATAAACACCTCGAATCGACGTATATTCGCGGGCGTCACGAGTTGGGTGAATACGCGCGACAAAGAGTGCGCGGCAGATTCGGCGGGGGTCATACGGTATCTCCTAAACGGGACTTGGCAAAAACTCGTTACGGATGAGGCTTGCACACCCGAACCATTTCAGCATCAAAAAACAGAGAAAGTGTTACCGCCCACAGAGCGCTTACACCTATCGACGCGATAGATGCCTCAATCTCGCTGGGGCAGCTTTGTGCGTGACAGGCATGTCAACAGGCTGGTTCAATACTGCACCAACGAAGACACAGCTCCATCTTTAAGCTTCTCTCGCCCGCCGAGCCCGAGAAGTTCAACAAGGAAGATGTACGACGCGACGGAGGCGCCGACTTTTTGAACTAAATCACCAGCCGCGCGCGCGGTGCCACCGGTCGCAAGCACATCGTCGATAACCACGATGCGTGAGCCTGGGTCGACGAGGCCGTGCTTTAACTCCAAGCTATCGGTGCCGTACTCCAAACCGTACTCAACCCGAACGCGATCCCCTGGCAGTTTTCCTGGCTTTCTTGCGAGAATAAGCGGCACTCCCGCTTCGTGCGCGACCGGCGCGGCGAAAAGGAACCCGCGCGACTCGACAGCGACGATTCCAGCAACTTTAAGATCTGAAACCTCTTTCGCCATCAAATTAACAACGTGACGAAACGCCGTGGGAGCGCGCAAAAGCGGCGAGATATCCCGGAACATTATCCCCGGTTTTGGAAAATCAGGGATATCAGCGATGAAGGATTTAAGGTCATTACTCATGGCGTGCGCGCGGGGCTCCGAAAAAGCAGTCTGTGGGATCGAGTCGATAGTACCCCGAAAGAACCCTCGCAAGAATGCTAAAAAGAGGTGGCTCAGCTCCACGGCCTTGAGTTCACGAGTCACGCCGAACCTATTGGGCCTCTCATCCAAAAGGAAAACAGGGATGTTCACCACAAAGGACACAAAGGCCGGAGAAGAGCTTGAGCCTATTGCGATGGCTCCCTTATTCCTGAGCGCTCAAACCACGCACAAACTCTCGAACGAACGCCTCAGAGCCAACCGATGCGGCCTGTTCAATGAAGGCTCCGAAGTCTGACGCCGCGTGTCCCGAGGCTTCATCTGAGATGATTCGAGTCACAACGAACGGCACCCCGTGCTCAACACACACCTGCGCTACGGCCGCGCCCTCCATCTCAACGCATTTAAGGTCTGAGATAGCGGCGCTGAGCGATTCACGCTCACCGGGATCGCACACGAACACATCACCACTCCCGATTACACCGGCGTGCATTCGGGGCGATTCCTCGGAGAAATTTCGAAGCCCGTTCACGTACGATGGTGAAGCTACCGTTCGCTTTGCGGCCTCAGTGGCGACAGCGAAGAGACGATCGCAGCTTCGCATCTCTCGCACGCCAAGGAGTGGGATGTCGAAGCGCTGATATCCCAATACCCCCTTGAGATCCATGTCGTGCTGCACCAAGCGGTCAGCAATGACGATGTCGCCGATTCGAACGGTAGTGTCCGTAGCGCCCGCTACGCCAACAACCACAATCGCGTCCACCCCGAACTCTTGAATAAGCAGCGATGCCGTGACAGCGGCGGCTACCTTTCCCACCCGAGCCGCGACGAGGGTCAGCTCAAGGTCGTTGTGGGTGGCGGAAAGGAACGAGCGCGGGCCGATCTCTCGGGAGGTGGTGAGGCCAAAGGCGTGAGCGATAAGTCGGAACTCCGACTCCATCGCGGTCATGATGCCGAGCTTAGCTACCTTTGGTCTCATAGGTCCGTTTCCTTTCGAGGGAGAGTTCGTACCTACCGTACGCTCCGGGACCCGGAAAATCCAGGCACACGGTCCGATGTGGGGCACCTTGGGGCTGCCTGGGAAAGCCACTCACCCCGAACCAAATACCGGGGGCATTTCAGCTGTCTCAATCAGCTCGAATCGTCCCTTTTCAGACCTCGAAATGGTTAGGTCTCCACCGAGCCCAAGAACGCCCTTTTTTCGACCCCAAAAACCGCCCCAAATCCGTGCTTTTTTCAGGGCTTAGAGCCGTTTTTTACCTTGAACAAACCACCCCCTCGTCCTAGAGTACGCGAATGGAAAATCAACCATCTGTAAGCCCAATCGCCATTGAATCAGAGATGCGTCAGTCGTACCTCGACTACGCCATGTCCGTTATCGTCGGTCGCGCCCTCCCGGACGTCCGAGACGGCCTTAAGCCGGTACAGCGCCGCGTTCTCTACGCTATGTTGAACGAGGGTCTCGTCTCGAACCGCAAGCACTCTAAGTGCGCGGGAGTCGTGGGCGAGGTGCTCAAGCGCTATCACCCTCACGGTGATATGCCGGTATACGAGGCGCTCGTCCGTTTGGCTCAGCCGTGGAACCTTCGGTACACCTTGATCGATGGTCAGGGTAACTTTGGATCGGTCGATGGAGATCCACCCGCCGCATACCGATACACCGAGTGTCGTATGACCTCCCTCGCTGAGCGACTTCTTGAGGATATCGAGAAGGAGACGGTTGATTTCTCGCCAAACTTCGATGACTCCACGCAGGAGCCACAAGTTCTTCCATCTGTCATTCCGAACCTCCTCGTAAACGGAGCGAACGGAATCGCGGTAGGTATGGCGACCCACATTCCGCCGCACAACCTCACTGAGGTTATCGATGGAGCGCTCGCGGTACTCAATAATCCGAACGTATCTTTGCAAGAGCTCCTTCAACTCATTCCAGGTCCAGATTTCCCAACTGGTGGAACGATCTACGGACGTGGGGCGATCATCAGCGCCTACTCAAACGGTCGCGGTATCATTCAGGTCCGCGCAAAAGCTTCGTTCGAGAAGCTCAAGACGAAGAGCCGAGAGGCCGACATCATCGTCATCACCGAGATCCCGTACCAGCTCAACAAGTCCCGACTCCTTGAGAAGATCGCGGAGCTCGTGAATGAGAAGCAGATCGAGGGCATCTCGAAGCTTCGAGACGAGAGCGACCGCCAAGGTATGCGTATCGTTGTTGAGCTTAAGCGTGACGCGACCCCAGAGGTTGTTCTTAATCAGCTCTACAAGCTCACACCGATGCAATCGAGCTTCGGTATCGTGAACCTCGCTATCGTTGATGGAAAGCCGGTCATCTGCTCACTCCACGACCTTTTGACCCACTTCCTCAACCACCGACGAGATGTGGTTACTCGCCGAACTGAGTTCGATCTCAAGAAGGCTAAGGAGCGCATGCACCTCTTAGAGGGTTTCCGCATCGCGCTGCTCAACCTCGACGACGTCATCAAGCTCATTCGTGGCGCGAGCACTCCAAAGGACGCGCGCGACGAACTTATCTCGCGCTACACCCTCTCAACGATCCAAGCGCAAGCGATCCTCGATCTCCGCCTCCAAAAGCTTACCGGCATGGAGCGATTGGCGATCGAGCAGGAGTACGATGAACTCGCTAAGTTAATCCAAGACCTCTTGAATATCCTTGGTGACGCGAAGCGTATCGACTCGATCATCGGCTCTGAGCTTCTCGCTGTTAAGGAGAAGTACGGCGACGCTCGTCGCACCGAGATCGTCGATGACGGCGGCGAGATCGATATGCACGACCTCATCGAGGACGAGCAGATGGTCGTGAGCGTTACGCACAAAGGCTACATCAAGCGAACCTCGGTATCTGAGTACCGTGAGCAACGACGTGGCGGTAAGGGAATTATCGGAGCGTCTTCGGACGATGATGATTTCGTTCAGCACCTCTTCGTTACCTCGACCCTCTCGGATCTCCTTGTATTCACGAGCTTGGGCCGTATGTACTGGCTCAAGGTGTACAGCATCCCTGAGTCCGGCCGTACCTCAAAGGGGCGGGCGCTCGTTAACCTCCTTGAACTCAAAGAGGATGAGAAGCTCTGTACCATCTTGCCGGTTCGTGAGTGGAGCGAGAACAGCTTCATCGCGCTCGCGACCAAGCAGGGAATCATCAAGAAGACAGCGCTCGAGGAGTTCTCCCGTTCTCGTCGTAGCGGCATCGTGGCGTGCACCCTCGAGGAAGGAGACACACTCATCGGCGCGTCCATCACGAGCGGCAAGGATGATATCCTCCTTGCGACCCGCGACGGTATGTCTATCCGCTTCAACGAAGATCAGGTTCGACCGATGGGCCGTTCGGCTCGCGGCGTAACCGGAATTCGTTTCGAAGGTGACGATTCCGTTGTGAGCATGACCGTTATCCAGGGCGGCAGCGCTCCAGTAGCGGAAGGACAAGAGGAGATGACCCTTCTCACCGTGTGCGAGAACGGATTCGGTAAACGAACTGTCGTTTCTGAGTACCGCTCACAAAACCGTGGCGGCAAGGGACTTATCGACATTCAGACCGAGGGCCGTAACGGTCCAGTGGTTGAAGCGATGGCGGTAAACAACACTACCGGCATCATGCTCATCACTTCGGGTGGTAAGATCATCCGCACGAGCGCTAAGGACGTTTCAGTCATCGGACGAAACACCCGTGGCGTGAAGATGATTGATCTCGACACCGAGGAGAAGGTCGTAGCGGTAGCGCAAGCAACCGGCGATACGAACGGCTCTGAGGAGACCCCAGCGGAGGAGACACCTCCAACTGAGGGCTCGGCGAGCTAACGCCTTCAAAGAAAGCCCCTCCGCCCCCTCTCAAGGGAACATGGCGGAGGGGCTTTTTTATTTGTCTCGGGACAAAACAGCGTAAAAAGCTCCCCACTGTAGTGACGAAGCTTTTATGGGCCGACAATGTCGTATACGCTCATGAGGACTCCTATGAACACCCAAACTACGACGAAAATAGCAGTTGTTGGACTCGGAGCCTGGGGCTCAGCGCTCGCGCTTCATTGCGCTCGACTTGGACACGCAGTCGTTGGTTGGAGCCGAGACACCGCGGTCACCCAAGAGTGCACGACATCACGGCAGCTCCGCGTTGCTGGGCAATCGGTTCACATCCCCGATAATTTTAAAGTAACATCAAACCTTGCCGACCTGAGCGACGCTGAGTTCACGATCATCGCATTGCCCGCACGGGCGTGGGGCGAGGTGCTTCCGAAGCTTACCGCAAAGGCGTTGGTCAGCGCGACGAAGGGATTAGAGAAAGATACCGGGCTCACCCCCCTCTCCTTCGCTCACGAGCGGTGTGGCTATCAGAGAGATTCTTTGGCGGTTATTTCCGGCCCAAGCTTCGCCTCAGACCTTGTCGCTGAGCGGCCCATCTCGGTCGTCGTCGGATCAACATCCAGCGACCTTTCGACTCTCGTCGCGAACACACTCTCCTCGCCATCTCTTCGGGTGTACACATCAACCGATCCTCTCGGCGTTGAGCTCGGTGGCATCTTAAAGAACATCATCGCTATCGTTGCCGGCGTATCAGATTCACTCGGATATGGACCATCAGCGCGCGCCGCTGTTATCTCTCGGGGGCTCTATGAGATGACCACGCTTGCGGTCGCGCTCGGCGCTCAAGAGAGAACGCTCGCGGGGCTCTCTGGTCTTGGGGATCTCATCATGACAGCGACCGAGGATCAGAGCCGAAACCGTTCCGTGGGATTACGGCTTGGCAAGGGAGAGAAGCTCTCAGATGTCATCGCCTCACTCGGCGCAACCGCGGAGGGCGTTTCAAGCGCCCCTCTCGTTCTCGACTTGGCGCGGAAGCACGGGATCGATGCGCCGATTACCGAGCACGTCGTTCGACTCATGAACGGCGACATTCGCGCCACGGAGATGGCGCACGCGTTGATGACGCGGCCATTGAAGCGGGAGTTTTAGGATTGGCATTAACAGCCCGGCACACGGGAGGGCGACCATTCCTGGTCGCCGAAATGCTTGCCTCCCATTTGATTTGTGTTTAGGCGCGATAAACGGCGACCAGGAATGGTCGCCCTCCCAGGATGCTCGTTTGAAAATTAAAACGACCGGTCCCCAAGGATCAACGCGAAGAAGAGCGGCAGATAAATAACTGACGCCCGCAGGAGCTTTTTAGCGTCCTGAACGGAGTGCGAACGATAGAGGTTCACGCCGATAGAGAGCATCCCCATTCCGAGGATAAAGATTCCCCAACCGTAGAACTGTCCCGCCATGCCGTAGAAAACCGGAAGAAGGGAAACAGGAATAAGCACCACCGAGAAGGCGATTACCTGTCGGAAGGTGCTCAGTCCATCCGGCTCAACAACGGGCAACATCTTAAAGCCACCACGTCGGTAATCATCCTTGTACATCCACGCGATCGCGTAGAAGTGCGGGTGCTGCCACACAAAGAGGATAAGGAAGAGGATCCAAGCGCCGGCATCGAGCTGCCCTGTCGCCGCCGTCCATCCACCCATCGGTGGAAGCGCGCCCGGGATAGCGCCCACAACGGTATTCCACCAGGTAACACGCTTGAGAGGTGTGTACACCAAAACGTAGAGGAACACGGTAAGGAGAGAGAGGAATCCGGTAAGGAGATTAACCTGCCACGCAAGAAGTCCCACGCCCATCAAAACCAGGGTGATGCCAAACTCGAGGGCCTCTCCCGGCGTAATGATTCCTTGCGGAATTGGTCGGGTCTTGGTGCGGTGCATCATGAGATCCGCGTCACGCTCGATGTAGTGATTGAGAACAGCGGCACCGCCCGAACTAAGCGCTGTCCCAAGAAGCATAATAATAAAGGTATCAAGCGGCTGTAAGCTCTTGGCGCCGAGGAAGAAACCGGCAGCGCTCATCACGAGAACCATGGTCAAGATACGCGGCTTCGTCAGACAGACGTAGGCCGAGACCTTCTCGTTTTTTGCTTGCAATAGACGTGGCATAGAAGATCCGATCTTAGGCAGAGAGGGGGCTCGTGTCAACTTTCGGCGAGTAAAAGAAAGTTCACCTAAAGAACTGTTCTGACTCGACTATCCTCGGCGGAGGACCAGTACACCATGACGGCCTTGCCGACAACGTGGGAGATAGCCACGAAATGCTCGGGCCAATCGCGAGAATCCTGGGAATTTGTGCGGTTATCTCCCAAGACAAAGAGGCTTCCAGGGGGCACCTTCACCGGACCGAAGTGGTAGTCAGGCTGGCTAGTGGAATCGACCCACCGTGCGTAGGGCTCATCAAGAAGAGCGCCGTTTAAGAACACTTGCGCCCCTCGGATCTCGACCTCGTCACCCTCCAAGGCGATAACCCTCTTCACGAACGCCTCGTTTTCAGTCGCCCCATCCGATCCGATAACACGGGGCTGATGAAATACGACCACGTCCCCACGGGCTGGCTTTGCCCACGAGACGACGACGTCATCAACCAGGGGAATTCGAAGTCCGTATAGGAATTTTGGAACTAAGATGTAGTCACTCACCCGCAGGGTGGGATTCATCGAAGATGACGGCACAAAAAAAGCCTCCACGAGCGAGGCTTTTGAGAAACCGACCAATACAGCGGCGACAACGACGAGACGAATCCCAACGCGAACCATCTTCCGGAAAGGCCGCACGAGAAGCGCTTGCAACTCTTGTCGCCGCGCCTCTCGCCGCACGCCATGCGCGAGGTCAAAAAACGCCTGAGATTGGTGACCACTCAGCTTCATGAAACATCCTTCCGTGGAAAGCCGCCCTTTACCAAGCTCGGGCGAACGTCCTCTTCTTATCGTGAGGCATGAACCGAGTCTAAGCAAATCCCGAGGCCGATCCCGTCTCCCTACAGAACCACCCTTCTCCAGACTGATTCCAACACCTACGGACGCGCAATGATTTCAAGCGCTAGGCGTTTAGCTACTCAAGACGAGAGAGTTCGTCCTGGATGCGCCGCTCATCGTCCGCGGAGAGCGTGGGGGCGTTTGAAGTAGACTCAGACACCCCGCCTCGCTTTCGTCGGATTGAGATACCCACGGCGAGCAGGAGCCCAAGGGCTACGAACCCCATCGGCACGAGCCACACGAACATTCCGACGCCGGTAAATCGCGGCACGGCGCGGTACTCTTCACCAAACTTCTGAATGACCTCATTGAGAATAACCTCAGGAGCCTTACCCGCCTCAAGCTCCGCGCGCATCTGATCCTTCAATTCAGCTGCTTTTGAACTTGGACAGTCGTTCAGTGAGCGGCCGGGACAAAACGGACTAAACACCTGCTGATAGAGGTTAGTAGCTTCCCGATCGAGCGCTTCCCCCTTCAGACTATCAGGACTAGCCGCGCACGCGGCGCTCACCGAGAGGCCGAGACAAAACGCGATGAGTATCTTAGTTACGCTGCTGCGCATGGTGCACCAAACTCCGCTCGATAGGTTTCAATCCGCGCCTTGAGCTCATCATCGATTCGGAAACCGGATGAGTTCGCGCCAGAGAGATACGAGATGATATCATGAATTGAGACGAGAGGGTGAATCTTGATCGAGTGCTTCGCCTCGGCCTCCTCTACAGCGGAGCACGTTCCCGAGCCCTTCTCCGCTCGGTCAACGAGGATAATGACACCTGCAACCTCAACACCAACCTTCTCTCGCAGAACAGGAACAACCTCATTTAAGGTAGAGCCCGCGGTGACAACATCCTCAACGAGAACCACTCGCGCCCCCTTGGTGAGAGCCTTTCCAACATACTCTCCACCATCGCCGTGCGTCTTCGCCTCTTTGCGGTTGAAGCAAAAACCGATGTTTTTCTTAAAGTTCTGCTGCAAGCTCATCGCCGTTGAAACGCAGAGGGGAATCCCCTTATAGGCTGGGCCAAAGATTACATCCACATTATCGAGCCCGAGCTCAACGATCTTCTGCGCGTAGAATGACGAGAGCTTCGTAATCTTCTCGCCGTCGTCAAAACCACCAGCGTTAATGAAGTAGGGCGCCTTTCGACCAGATTTGAGGGTGAATTCACCGAACTTGAGCACCTTGCTCTGGATCAAGAAATCTACGACGGCTGCGCGATCTAGCTGTGTGGTTGTCATATCTTTATATCCTCCGATGAAAGAATCGTCCCTACCCTACCCTCACATTGAACCTGTTCATGTGCCGCGTATGCGCCGTTTTTAAGGAGCACGAACGCGCAGAGTTTATTATTCACGGTATCAACGATCGTCGAGACGATCTTACCGATCGGCTTTGACTCTTTACCCAGCACGCTTGCTTGAGCGGGCAGCGCTTCGTGACCTTCAAATACAACTCGCTCAAGATGCCGCGGCAATTTACCCAGGGCATCGCTTCGCTCGATGACCTCCTGCCCCACGTAGCATCCCTTTTGAAACGATACGGCTTCTCGCAGACCACCTTCGGTTAGAATGAGCGAATCGTTGATCTCAGTTGGATATTCCGGGAATCCCGCGGCGAACCGCTTTAAATCGTAGTCGGCCTTCGAAATAGGAGATCCAAGACGCGCCATCAACGTCGCACGAATATCAGAGAGGTTGCCACTGAGAGTCACGAAATCCTCGCCCTCTTCACCGATCCGTCGTTGATGATGCGTAAGGCATGTGACGTCATCTTGAAAGTCTGGCAAAACTGATCCGCTCACGTGACCGACAATCGCGTCTGAGGAACAATCAACAATAGAAACACGGTCCGCAACGATGTACCGACCAAGCGCCGCAAACAACGGCTGCCGTTCTCCACCATCACTCACAAGGTAAAAGAGGTCATCACCTTGAACATAGACCGTGTAGAGCCCCTCGACACGCCCCTGAGGGCTCAATGCCCCCGCGACAAGAGACGCGCCGGCGGATACGGTACGAAGATCTTGAGAGAGCCTATTGTTGAGGTATCGACGGGCGTCTTTTCCCGTGACCTTAAAAACTACCGATGAAGGTTGCAGGTACCACATCACACTTATCGAATAAGGTTGCCTATCCGCGTGAGACTATCCCACGACCAGAACACAATAACAGCCTTGCCCTTGATGCGAGTCTCATCGAGGAAAGGAACGGTCCAGAATCGAGAGTCCTTGGACTCATCGCGATTGTCTCCCAAAAGAAGTACGTGCCCAGGTGGTACCGTCTGAGGACCGAAACTTCCCTCAGGGCCTCCACCATGCACCCATCGGGCGTACGGCTCGGTGAGTGGCTGTCCGTTAATGAAGACCTGCGCGCCACGCACCTCCAAGGTTTCACCGGGAAGTCCGACTACACGTTTAATGATATGTATGGCCGAATCATCTTCGTTCGGTGTCGCGGGATCATCGGGCCGCGTAAATACGACGACATCTCCGCGCTTGGGATGTTGCCAGGTGATGAACGGCTTAAGAGATATTCCTACATCGTGCACAATCGGCATCGGTATGCCGAAAACAGATTCCATTCGGATATCTGGCATGTGGAACGTTGGTCGACGAAGGGTATACCAACTCTTCACAACGAGGATGTAGTCCCCGATCTGTAAGGTCTGCTTCATCGAGCCCGACGGGATCTTAAATGGCTCAACGATGTATACACGGATGAGGAGGGCGAGCCCGAGAATAACAACAAGCGTCTTTAAGAACGCGAAAAACTCCGCTACTACCCCTGGAGACTGTTGTTGTTCCGACATACCGAGCCCTTTCGTCCCCGTGAGGGACCTTCCGACAAACGGGAGAAGGATAGCCGTCCGGGCGGCTTAGGGTCAATCTCAGAGCGGCATCCAAGGGCATGAAAAAAGGCCCCGCTACGCCGAGTAGCTGGGGCCTTGTTAGTTGTGCTCGTGAGTTGATCCCTTAAGCGCTAAATCCTTGTCGCTTACCGAACACTACGGTGCTGCAATCCACCTCAATCTTAGGGTCCTTGCTCGTTACGGTCGAAACGAAGATGCCTGGCTCAAAGGCGCGCTCCTTCAAGAGCTCAATCTTCTCAGTCTCTGGGATGGACATATTTGCCTTGATTGAGAAGTTAATCTCAACCACCACGTTTCCTGGAGAATCATCAAGGATCTTTGTGATCATTCCGTACAGCGGATAGGTGTTTCCAACCTCAACATCGCCGAACTTTACTTCGCAACCGAACTTCTCAAACAGATTTGGAGCTTTGTCTTGATTTTCCATCTTACTACCTCACAAAGAAGCACAACGTGTACCCCCATATCAGCTACGGGGGAAACGATGCTTCAGGCAATTCAGAAACAGCGGCAAATAAGTTAAAAACCCAAATCACATCAGGGCGTTACGCACGCCTTTTTTCGTCATCGCGGGATGCGTAAACCCCCTATACCACTACGTAATAATCGCATTTTCAGGGGTGTTTTTCCGATACATGGCTACTCCGGCGAAGGTAACCGCGCAATCACTGGGGTAGTCCACCGCCTGATCGTAGGCGACAACATCAACTTCCGTTGTCGTGCCCAAGCGATTCAACACATCGAGCACGAGGTACATCGTTGGAAAGCCGCACACGCGACGAGCGTCTTGGTCTTCGGCGATGTGGTCAAACAGCGCCTTATGATTACACTCCTCGATCGCGCGAAGATACTGTTGATCGCGGTATCCTATCTCTCGCATACGCTCTGGCGAAAGCGTGCCTTCATCACCGAAGGAGCGCCCGATGTGCGCCATATCGACACCGGCAAGGAACGCGACCTTCTCACCCCGCTTGGTTCGCTCCTTCATAATCTCTGTGAGCGCGCCCGCGAAGGTCTCGTACTCCTCCCACTCCTGAGGATACCGCATCGCCTCAAGCATCTGGTGGTAACTTCCAACAAGGATCGGAACAACCGTGGCGTCAGGATGTACCGCGGAGAGAAAGGGTAGCTGCAATTCCAGTGAGTGCTCCCGACGGTGAAGGTACTGATCGGCGAACGCTCGCTCAACGCCGAAGCGATTCGCCAGCTCGGTTACGAACATTTGATCACATGGATGTATTCCAAGTGGGGATTGAAAATCCTTCGCGCAGAGGTGAAAGATCCGCTTGCTGTACTGGTGGGCAGTGCCGATTAAAATGTAGGTATCTGCGCGCGATTCTTTGAGTCGCGGATAGATTGCGCCGTAACACGCGCCACCCCGACGATAATCGATATGTGGAGCGATGAGACACCCAACCTCCCGACTTGTTTCCGTGGGGTCAAACTCTTGAAGGTATCCTTGCACCATTCCGGCAAGATCCTCTTTACTTGCGGGATACGCGCCACCCGCAAGCGCTGGAGCGCGAACAGGAGCGGTGGTAAACGCGTCCTTCGCGAGCTTCTCTGCTGCGAAGTACCGAGCGTTCGCCATGAAGAGGTGATCATCGAGTCGCGTAATAAGCTCTCGGAGAATCTCTGGCGTAAGCCCCTGCGCCGAGAACTTGCTGACGAGCTCATCACTCGTCTGAACACCATCGAGCTGCACGATAACGGGAGCGAACTGAGGCATGAGCGCGAGCGGCGCGGCGGAGATCCCGATCGGACACTGAATAACGAGCGCGTCCTGTCCACCAAGATTATGAATCCGGATGTCGAGGGGCCAGCGGAGTTTGGGGCGGGTGAAGGTGGCGTCCATATGCTAAACAGAGGGTAGCTATGAATAGGAGATGTGGCAAAGAATAATGTGGCGACTACGCACCCACGTGATGATGCGTAACGTGAAGAGTATTATCTCTAGCATACCATCTGCGGCACCGAATTCGACCGCTGGGATAAATGCGGGAGCGCGCCGTTGCTATCTCTGCGGGTCCGAGTCGAGGTCAAAGCGAACGTATTTTCGACCCTGGACAAAACGTCAAAATCAGCGAGATGACTATAAGTCCAGCTACCGACAAACGAGGAAACTACTTGTGTCGGAGATGCACGAGCCCTACTAAGCTTAGAGCTCATTTTTTGACGCGGCTAAATACCCACTAGTTCCACCAGTATAACCAATAGAGCCGACTTAATAGGTATAGCGTTGCTTGCTGTTTTACGGTCGACATTGAGGACCGTAAAATAATAGCGCCGAGTACTTGCTCAAATGAGAGACGACAAGCCTCGGGGCCATCGGTGAATTTCAGGGAAGAGACGTCTACTAACGGGGACTTGAGAAACGAAAGCCAGAGGACTTCACCCTTCGCTCTTACGAGCTACGGTGGACAGGCAAGCGGCTTGCCGGCCATAGCTCGCGAGAGCGCAGGCCGGAACGCCTCAAACTTCAACCTGAGAACTGGAACTATAGACCTCATACAAAAGTGAGAAGTCGCTAGAGTCTCAGAAGCAGTGTGGGGCCTACGTGCGAGTGGCGCTTTACTCACAAGTGGCTGCTCCTTGGTCCCAAGCAACTCTCCCCCGTCTTCCCCAATCGATAACTTCGATGGCCCCTAGAAATGTGCGCCCTGCCACGTGTACGAGACGGTTTTAGCCTCTCCAGTAGCGCGAGAGGCCTGGACGGAGGTCTTGCCCACAATCTCGCCGTTATCGCGCAGGCTGACCCGGCTTACCAAGTTCCCTGCCCCATCGATCCTTGGAAGCGAGAACTCCACGGTGGTGGCGTCAACGAGACGTCCTTTAAGCGGCTGAAAGAATGCGATACTAGATGCCGGCTCTTTTGTAGAGCTTACCGGAGACTCAGACAGGGTGAATCCGCTTACCTCACCTGATTCCTCCACTTGCAATCGCAGGAGCCCGGAGTTGTAGCCAAGCGTACTAGCCTTGGATGAACCCTCCGCCCCCTTCTCCTCGAGGGTATAACGCCACGTTCCGTTGAATCGTGAGCTAGCGACAGATGCACTTGCCCCGACTATCTCCGATTGTTGGGGTTGAAGGAGCGCATTATTTTTCTCCGGTGCAGGACTGAGCGAGTTAATCGCATCGTGCTTCGAGTCGAACGAGGAGCTAAACCAGTCAACCGTGCGGTTGGTGAGAAGTTCGCCATTCGGTAACCGACGGCTGAAACCAGCGGTTGAGTAGATATCTCCCTCGGCATCCTTCCCACTCTGTTTTACTGATATTCGCTCAACTCCACTAGCAATCAGATTGCGAACTTCGCCATCCTCACTTATTCCGTTTTGATTGCTATCAAACCAAAGAGCAAGGCCCTGCCGCTCTGTGCCGGTAATCTCTCCGTTATTATCGTCGTCCAGCAGCGCGAGCGCCTCATAGCCATTCTTCCACAGTGGCTTGGAGAGCTTGTCGGATCGGTCCATCCCTACGTTCTTGAGTCGAACCTTGTCTGCGTGGCCAAAGGTCCAATTGCCGAACAGTTGCGTCGCGGATGTTATCTTACCCGCTCCTTCAGGGTCGTACACCAAAAGGGGCGTCTCAGCGGATGCCTTCCAGTGATAGGTTTTCCCCTGCATACGTGGATTCAGAGGAAAGCTGGTCAAAGTCACTGCGCGGTTGAGATCTGATTCAGCATTCCACAGTAGTGATATCGGGCTCTCTGTGAGCAACGTGCGATAGGTGCTCGTGCTGCAAACGCGAGAGGTGTCTACATTCTCATCATTCGCGATTACTTGACACTTGGAGTTAAAGACAACGCGGCGAGGAGTTGTAAAATTAGGCATGAAGGCTCCCCGGAACCGCGTAGCAGTCGGAGGAGGCGATGAATCGTATGAAGATGATTCCTTTCGGCACTCGTTATTCACACTTGCGCTAAAAAACTGCGCGACAGGGTTTTCGCTAGCGGAAAATATCGGCCGAAATCCCCCCCCCTCCATCTGTGTTTTCATGACTGTAGAATGACGCTCACCGGAGTACCACGCTTTCAGCCATTTCCTCGGGTCAAGCTTCAGGTTTTTGTTACTGGCACCACCGAGTCGACTACCTTGAAGCCCCCCCGGAAACTCGCGTTGAAGGTATGACACTCCTACGCGATCTACCGAAGCCTTGCCACTAGTGATAGAGCGGAGATCCTCTTGGTTGATGAATCGCTTCGGTTCATTGCGCAGGTAACACCGATACATCGACTCCTCAGCTTGAACCGCTCCCCAGTGCGCCAGCGCGTAAAAGAAACAATCATCTAAATTAGAGCTGGCGAGGTTATGCAGGTCTCCCATGGAGCCGTTACCACCACAGGCCTTATAGACTTCCGTAAGGCACGAGGTTTTTGATAGCGCCCCCACTACCAACCGGGAATTATTGTTACTAAACGAGAGAAGGTTGTAGTCGCACTGATTTTTGCATTGCGCAAAACATCGCTCGCTGATCGCGACCGTTCCTGAGCAGTCGCAAACCTCTGGACCGGGATTGATGTAAGGACTTAAGGCGGGAACGCTCACCTTGAATTTTGATCTCACAGCACTCTTCGCTTGGACCTGCTGTGGTTCTTTCGGTCGAGCTGTGTGTATCTCTACGAAGGCCTCCCCTGCCTTGCCCCCGAGGCGAGTGAGCACTAAAGTTCCCTTCTGGAGTTCCGCGCGGAAGGGCTCGTTTCCGACAGAGTCCTTGCACACATCAGCTAGAGCCTCGCCCTCCGAAGCCGCGGTGATACCGCAAGCCGGGGAGAGTGGCACCATCGCTACCTCAGGATAACTTGCCGGTGGCGCGCTCACCTTCATCTGTTCCAGGTAGATAAGGATAGCAGCGTCAATGAGTGACAGCTCTCTCAATCGAGTACCATCAAAAAGATAGATCTTCTCCTTGGTTTCAGCGAGCTCCTGCCGCCATGGATCCAGGCTCTTTGGAGTTCCGAAAAAGTTTACCCCAGCAGCGGCTTGTTGTTGCACAAAGGAGCGAAATTCCCTCCATCGCGCCATGCGACGGCTGGCATCCCCGTTCACCGTGTTGGTTTGAACGATAGCCTGAGATGAGGATAAGAAAAGGACTACCCGCGGAGAGAACCCCTCTACGAAGTTGCTGAATGCTGAGTAGCTCAGTCCTTTGTCATCGGTGAGGTCAATAAACGAAGCTTCCTCTGATCCCGTCTTGTCGATAAGAGAGATGGTGTGGCGTTCGTTTTGGAAATCGCTTTCACTCAAGAGCTCCGGCTCAAGAAGCACCGCTTGGCTGTCTTTGTCCGCGGCGTGCAACGGTTGTAGTGTGGCTGACACCAAAGAGGCCGTTATGCAGAGTGACAAAAAATGACGGACGGGGTGGTGGCGTCGGTTCCTAGAATGTATTCGGCGCCATAGCTCTGTTCGCTCGCTCATATCCCTCACCAACCCTGCATAGTCTATCCATCTTTCGCCCCAGTTGGGGGGTCGGCGGTCCATGCGTTCGGCTGAAGGTTTTGGTGTCAGAAATATCGCCGATCTGCCGCGCTCTGGGAAAAAAGCAGGACATCAACTACTTACCGCACCTCATGTAAGCTGTTCCCTACCCTCCCGATTGCCCCATATGAATACATGGGACACCTACCCATTTTCCGGATTCACCGCGTCTGAAAGAAAAGCGTTCCTTTTTTAAGAGAGCGACTATCGGTGTGAGTGTCACAAAGGCGCGTGGGCGCCGTGCATCAAAAGAATCTAGGCAGTGGATCCTCTTCAGTGCCCCACGTGTAAGCGTGCAAAGTATTAGTTGATACCAGGATGTTCTAGCGAATGCGGGCGATCGCGCAGCGGGATGTAACAACCCAGTATGCAAGTGCGGAGGGCTCCTAGCTTCCTCCTAATTCTCCAAACCTCTAACGGGTCTTTGAAAGCTGTACGGGGTAGCAGACCAAGACTCAGTCAAAGGCTCTCCAAGGCTGATAGTGATATCGCACCCACTCGGAGTCAACGCGAGCGATGCGATGGATTTCGTGTCGGTGTGCTGACAGACCCTCTGATACTGCAACCCACCCCACACACTCCCACTATCACGCCCATTTCGGTTAAAGCCAAGGCCCTCAAGAAGAGCTGTGGCATCACCCTGGCTACGCACTGCGAGATGGAGAGCGCCATCCGCTCTACTATTCTTATACTGGCGATGATCGCAGGTCAGCGCCTCTCCCAACTTACGCACGACTGTCGGATAGTCCGGCATCTCCCCTATTGCGATACCAAGCGCTGTAGCAACCTGAGAGGCTCGGTTCAATCCGAGCCTTCCCACTGGAGATGATGGCTGAGTTCTCACCTTCCGCACGGAGGTCTCCTGCTTTGAGGAGCCCAGCTTAGTCTCTCCTCGAGCGTGGAGCGAATCCCTTTGTGGAACGATCAAACCCTCAAGCGCGTCAGCCCCATGCTCGGTTGTACGCCTCGCGAGGATCTTTGTAGCGTCACCACCGATCTGGATATGGGGTAGGTGATCGAAGGCCGCGGTAATGTCGGATCTCACGAGGTGTGGTGGTATCGGTATCGTGATCGAACTTTCTCGCGCGGAAATAGTGGATAGTCCTCCGAGTACTAAGGAGAGCTGCGCGATAGCCGTATCTTCGGGAGCGATACCCAGAGCACTTGAAATGATGTGACGTTCCGTAGACTGAAGTGGTGGCATACTGAGTACCTCGCGAATGGGGATATGCGATAATCGTAGAAGGCAGGGGGATGGAAGTAAAGTAATAATAGGCTTGCTGATAGGGCGAGGCACCAACCATAGCTGAAGGACTACTCAGCATAATCGGAATCAGTCTTATCAGGTCGGTCCTAGATGTAATTAGAAATTCCCTCCGGTCAGAGAACTTACCCACGTCGAAGCCTCTCACGAGGCATTCCCACGCCGGGTGATTGATGCCGAGAGGAAGAGGAAGCGCGCTACCGTTGCAAAGCGCACAACTTTGACTAACATCCGAATGGCTTTTATCCTGGTTTCATGGGTCCTCAAGCCACTCAACCTGACATAGAAACCCCGCTCTTGCGAGCGCTCGCTAGCCTCAGAAGAGGAGAGCGCGGAGCTGAGCAAAAGGCGTGCACTATACTTCTTGACGCTTCGACACGCTCCCTAGCTCCACTCGTTCCTGTGCTACGCTCTATTCTAGCACTTGATAACCAGGATCTTCTCTTTGTAACGGCCAAAGCCCTCGGTGAACTTGGACAAAGAGCCGAGACCGCTATAGACGATCTCAAAGCACTCGCTCTAAGAAAAACCTTTCCCGCATCACTTGCCGCAGCACATGCGCTCGGAAAGATTCCTGGAGAGGGAGCACTTGAGGCCTTCATCGAGATAGGTGAGACGTGGGCACGTGACAAGGAGATGCGGGAACCGATTGCGGATATCCTCGTTCCAGCATTTTTGGAGCACACCTCGGCTAGCGCGCCCTTTATACAACGTTTAGATGCCGTGCTTAGACCTTGCTTCGAGGACAATGACCCCGCATCCGCCGAGGAGACTCACCACAACCAACACAACCAGCGGGAGGAGACTCCTCCGGTAGAGATTACCATCCCATCGTGGGACCTGAGCGCCCTCTCGCTTCCCAATACAACGAACCTCAATCGAAACGGAGTTCTTGAGAACCCGGAACGGGAATGTGTACCAACCACGGTCGGTGCCGTGCTTCGTCGAGAGATCGGTGTAGTGTTGGACGGGCACTCACTTCCAGTCGGTGTGGAGATCCACACCACTCCGTCATCGCAAGACACCGTTCAACCGATCGTTGTGCTCGAAATGCGGGCAGCTCCTCCATCGGGATGGAGCCTGAACGACACCCTCTCGACGCTCACCTCACTCGTGAGAGAGAAATTCGACCTTCCAGCGGATGAGACCATCTGGCTCGAACACATGCCAGCTAACACCGAGACAAATTTCGCTCCATTCGAGAAGACATTTCGGGTAGATCTGATCTATTTCGAGATGCTGGGAAGGTATGGCCTTCCGATGTATACCGGTGTGCCCTCGGTTCAGTCGGTAGTGGAGGAGATCTCGGGCGGATGATCCTCGTAGCGAGGCTCACGGTGGTACGCGAGTGAACAAGGGACGATTCCAGAGGCCACTCGCGGTAACGGCCATTACGGACACACTCCATTACGAGGTATCAATTGAATCTCAAGCTCCACCATATGGGCCGGGTCATTTGGGTTGGTGCTCTTCACATCCTCATCGCTCTTCCATACACCAAGATCCCTCCACACCCGCTCCGAGGCATCCCATCGGGTCGCCTTCCCGGGCCCGCGATCGTTTATCGGCACCTCGATGGTTCGGTAGTCCCCTGTTGGATCGACGTACGTTATCCGAACCAGATAATCCTTCAACGCCTCGTTGGCTGCGGCGATCTTCTCCCCTTCCCAACTCTCCTTCTCGGGACCCAGGCAATCGCTTGTATCGGGCAAGCCGAGTAACTTCTCCGCGCTCGGCAGTGGCCAAGCGGTATAGAGCTCACTCTTTGGATCCCTCGACCGAAGCCTCAATCCATCGACGCTACCGCGCTCGGTCGAGGTCACCCCTGAGTCCGATGGTCCCCCAAAGGTCGTGATATTTACCTGGACTCGATAGCTGTGGCTCGTTAATTCCCGACATCCGCACCGAGGGCATAACTCCGGATTCTCTTTACACGGGTCGCACCCCGGCCCGGTGGGATTACTTACACAAGGGTTTTCAGTACATAGTTCAGGCCGTAGTACGCATTGACACTCAGGTCTTGTTGAATCGGAACTGCAGCATTCTATGCACGTCTTATCATCCGGAGGGTCGCAGTCCTCGTTGCCCTCTACTTTGCCATCGCCGCATGTAGGATAGAGACACGGTAGTTCCTGCCCGTGGTTTAACGCGTTAGGGTCACGACAAAGAGTGGGCTCCAGAGGATCGGGATCTCGAGGGTTAGGTCCTTGAGGATTAGGTCCAGGGGGATTCGGACGTCCTGGCTTTGTCGGATCCCCATCAGTGCTTTGCGGCTCCGCTCTTCCCGCTGCGACCTTTTCCATGATCGGCATATCCGCTTTGCGCGGTCGCTCAAGGTAGCCGAGATACCCCGGATTTATGGGTCGTTTGATGCACCCTTTGAGGGGCGTCTGATATTCTGCGTAGAAACCGTCACCATCTCCGTCACCCACATATCTCTGGAGATCAACATACACGTGCCTAAGAGCATCACCATCACACCGAGCGTCTTCCACACTACCAATTAGGGTAGTCATCGCGTACGCCTTACGTGTCACCGGATCTCTATGAGGGAGTCGTTTTCCTTTGAGAAGACATACACTCGCAAACTCTTTACCGGGCGCTGGGATAGCAGGCACAAAATACCCGTCGTCATCTCCGTCGATATACTTGTAATTCACCGAATTCTGCCCCGGTAGGCATGGCGGAGTCTCAACTCGACAGTCGAGTACCCCTTGAGGCTCCGCTCTCCGATTGCCGGCTCGGTGCCACGATACCAACGGTTTCTTTGGGTCTGGCTGCCTGCAAAAGAAGCTTACCCCCTCGCACCTCTGCCCAAATGGAACGGATGCCGATGGGAACACCACAACTGTTTCCCCGGCCCCGTAATTCCTTCCACCAAAGGAACAGACTCTGCCAGGAGCTTGGGGAGAAGCCACCTGCGGCTGCGACCCACCAGGGAGCGTAACTACCTTCTCCTCTACCCGCACCGTAACCCGCCCCACCTCTTGGCCTTGCGCGATAAAAACAAGGTATGCACTGGCGGGTCCCGACGCTAATCGAGTAACCACAACCTCTCCACCAGTTATCGTGGCGGCGAACGGCGGAAGACGAACAGGAAGCGATTGCGCGCACAGCTCGGTAACTTTCTCTCCCCGAGCCGGATTCCGAAAAGCGCACGCTGGTGAAAACGAGAGCCCGATCGCGCTCTTCGAATTGAGATTATCGCCTTTGGTTAATTCCCGCTCCACGAGCGGCACAATCTCTCTTCCATTTCTCACAATATAGAGGTCAGACTTTTTTGGGATCGGAGCTCTCCCCTTCCCCGCAACGAATTCTCGCCACTCTTTGAGCCGATTTGCTTTATTCTTTTCAGCGGGACAGCTGTGCAAGATCTGATACGTGGTGCGCGGGATCTGCCCCACATGACAGAGGTTCCCAATCGTCATCTGCACATCAGCAGCTTGTGTGGAGTAGCTGGTGTCTGAGAGGTCGTAGTAATCGATACCGTAGGTCGTGGCTGGGTCAAGGTTAAGATCGCTCAGGGAAACCCGCACGGTCTCATCTTTGAGTGTGAGCAGCCGCTGCGCTTTTTCCTGCCCCTCGGCGAAACGGACCCCGAGTGCGCCGAGCGCGATAATGGCCGTGAGTAATCCTGCTGTGAACAACCGAGCTCTGTCCATTACGCTCCCCTAAGGATCTACCAGGTACGTCTCGCCTTATAATGCCGCACGAGGTGTAGGATGCGGGGGGGAGCTGCAAGGGTACAAACAGGTAGCCGAAGCCCAAAGTCTCGCGCATGTGTAGGCGACATTTCGCACCCGGTTGTTTGGTAGACCATGAGAAACATTAGGTTACTTCGAATCTCGGTCAAGCTGCTTTTTTGGTGTGGGGTAAGTGTTTGGGGGCCTAGGAGGAGGGGTGTAAAGTAATGGAATGAACCCACCCTGTTTTTACCTGTACCCGAATGGTGCAGGATTGAAGGTGCAAACTCTCAAACAAAACAGGGGAGCGTATGACATTACAACTAATTGGAATCGATTTGGCAAAGAATGTGTTTCACCTTCACGGGGTTGACGGGAACGGGCGAGAGGTTTTCCGAAAACGTGTATACCGGGATGAGCTCCTTGCGTCGCTGCGGGCTGTAAACCCCTGTCAGGTGGTGATGGAAGCGTGTAGTGGAGCCAACCATTGGGCACGTTCGATAGAGGGCTTGGGGCATCTACCTCAACTGATAGCGCCTCAGTATGTGAAGCCTTTTGTTCAGCGGAACAAGACCGATTGGAAGGATGCCGAGGCTATCTGTGTTGCGGCTCGCCAACCGCATATGCGGTTTGTGCCGCGCAAGAGTGTGGAGCAGCAAGATGTACAAAACCTGCATCGGATCCGACAACGGTTAGTGGGCGCACGTACCGCTCTCGTAAATGAGGCGCGAGGACTACTGCATGAGTATGGAATTACCATTCCGCAAGGAAGAAGAGTTTTCGCCAAGCTTTTGCCCGAGCTTCTTGTGACTCATGGCGAGAGACTGTCATCTCTCACAAGAGGGACATTTTATGATCTGCTCGATGAATACCGAGCGCTGGATGAGCGAATTGATCAGCTTGAGCGTAAGATGAAGACTCTATGCGCTACACATCCCATCTGCCGTCGCTTAACGACGATACCAGGAGTTGGGCATATTACAGCGAGCGCAATCGTAGCGGCAGTTAGTGACATCGGGGTTTTTAAGAATTGCCGAGAATTCGCGGCTTGGCTTGGACTCACACCTCGAGAGCACTCCACAGGGGGCAAGCAGAGACTTCATGGAATAAGTAAACGAGGAGATGTCTATATTCGCACCCTCCTCATTCACGGAGCTCGCATCGCGTTACGATACGCGCATCGTCATAACGACAGACGAAGCCGCTGGGCACTTGATCTCATGTAACGAAAGGGAACGAACCGCACAGTTGTAGCCATGGCAAACAAGAATGCCAGGGTCATCTGGGCACTCATCGCTAAAGACGAAGAGTATAAGTCGTTTCCGCTCGCGGCATGAGAGTCACGGAGTACTAAGGATAAGATAATTTGATGGCGAATCGGTCGGACTGGCTCTTGTTAAACCTGGGACACCCTAAGGCTTGTAAAAGCCGATAAAGTAATGCGGAATAAGAGCTCACATTGCATCAGGGCTCAATTAGAAGCCGGATACATGCGTGCATCCCTCCCTTTCTTTGCGTCAAACCACTTTTCCTTGACTCCTCGGGGTGGGTTCATACATAGGGTGTTCCACCCGCTGGGGGCGTATTATCGCTTTCATCCAAGACGAGCACTGCCACCTCGCCAAAGCGAAGCGACGGCGGGCAATCAAGGACATCAGGAAGGCTCAAGGTATCCCGCACTTCCAGGCACCTCCACCTATTCCTAGGTTCATCGATGCCGTGAAGGCTATCGATGAACTCCCCTCCTGTAACTCTTTTGAGCCGTCGCCTGCTGACTTCTAAAAACCGCTTCTTCTGTTCCGGAAAAGAAGGAGTGCGTGTCTCACGCTTTTTTGGCGACTCAGCTCGCCCTTCCAAGCTCTCTTTGGAGCCTTGAAACCATAGCGTGGACCAACAGACCACCTATTTCGACCCTCGCTTGATCCATCTCGGCGCAGCAAGTACCGGCCCACTACTACAGCTCAGCTACTTACAAAAAAGCGATCGATCGTCCTATCCTTGAACGGCGCGGAACAAAAGCCTCCCATCAAACACTTAGCTCACAATGGCCCTCTTGCGGGTGCTTTACAGCACATAGTGAAGCTGGGACTAAATAACTGAGAGGCGGACGAACGGGAGGACACAAAAACTTAAGGGAAGGTTTCCGCAGACACTGCGGTTTCTGGAGGTTTTGTGTGTCCAATAACACCTGGGAGATACACCATCATGATAGTTCGGATGGGGGTTGGGCTGATGAGCTGCCTTCTGGCAGCTCTAGCCGTGCTTGTTTGTTACAGTCCGGCAGCTATGGAACTTGTGGACGCTCAAGTTGGCGTCAACAGGTTCTGTCTCTTGGCTTTTGGTTGGTCAGGCGTACACCTCCTGACCTTCCGAGAGTGCTACCGCGCCGCCTTCGTGCGATAAGCGCTAGGCATGCCGGTTGTTGGACACAGAATAGAAACACCCTCGACGTTCTCGATAGTGCCTAAGTTTTGTGTCCTCCTGTTCGCCCGCGTCACTGTCCAGATTGTCTTTTCAAAGCGCGAGGAATACGAGTAGCGAATGGTCTATTAGCTTGCGATCTCCACCTCACCAAACGACACTTTTATGTTCCACGCCATTCTGGAGGGAAGGATCGATCTGCGTGGTTTGGAATTTGACATCACGTTGTGAGACATCCAAGAGCTCAATCGTAGGATGCAAGCTAAACGCAATGATTTTTGTAAGGCGAGTAGCGTAGCAGCTCTCCGCGCCGGGGAGTCGTACGAGCTTGGCGCTCGTGGCGCGGCACTTCGCTATGGTGTAGGCCCGTGAGGCGAAAGAGTGCCCCGCCGCTTGAAATGGGAGCGAGGGTGCTATGCCCGGGTGAATCAACGACCGCAAACGCTCCGTTTCGGCACTTCTACCCTGAAGGTGGAGAGGTATCGCAGAGATAGTGCCCGCCTCGCAAGCAGGTAGCGCTGATGACGGTGTCGTGATTCACGAGGGGAGCTTTACCTATGCTAGTTTCGGTTTAGAGTGTGTCGCGGATTTAGGGACGCTCTGGGAAGAGCGCTTTGCAATCCGGCTTCCGCTCGGGTGCGTGGGGGCTAATCGGCGTGTGCCAACTGAAACTCGTCAGCGATTTGCGGATGTGGCCAAGGCGTCAGTTGAGCACGCCACGCTCATCGCCAAGAGACTCTTTCACGATGAGGCGCTATGCCATGGAGCTAGCCGATAACGCGCTCTGGAAGCACGTTGAGCTTTACGTGAATGAATGGAGCGTTCGGCTCTCGGCAAACTTAAGGATATGCTCAGCTGGGACTCCCATATCCAACAACAGTCTTTGGGCATAGCACGCGTTGGGGGGAGGTGTTGTATTGAAGTGCTACCGTACCCGCCGGTCAACAATAGACGGTAATCCTGTGCTGCTAATCTCCGATACGTCTTGAAGCCGAGGCGCACGAGGCCCCGGCCCATCTGCGAGAGATTTCCGGCCGCATCGTTTGGCGATCCGAGAATAACTACGACGCCGTGAATCTGCTCGGTCATGTGCGAGTCTCACACGGAGGCCATAACGATAAGACTGTGCCGGCGCCCTCGCTCGACACCAGGCGTTTGGCATGCGTGTTAGCAACTTATCCCATATCTTCCCGATATAAAGGAGGGAATACTTTAATTGAAGCTCCGTATGGAAGAGGGATTGAATCGCCGATTGGTCGAGCAAAGCATATACTTGATCAGAAAACACAAAGTCATGCTCGATGAGGATCTTGCCCGATTGTATGGAACCAAAACCGGTGCGCCTGTCCGCGCAGTTCAAAGAAACCGCGAGCGCTTCCCCGAAGACTTTATGTTTCAGCTATCGGAACAGGAGGTCAGCGCTTTGAGATGCCAAATTGGCATCTCAAAACCAGGTCGTGGCGGTCGAGGATATTTGCCCTATGTGTTCACAGAACAGGGAATCGCCATGCTATCCGGCGTACTCAATAGCCCCCGAGCAATCGCAGTCAACATTGAGATCATGAGAGCCTTCGTGCGTCTTCGTTCCTTGATTGAGTCTCACGTTGAGCTTGCTGAAAAATTAAGCCAGCTCGAAAGTCGATACGACCGCCAATTCAAGGTGGTTTTTGACACAATCAGGGAAATCATGAATCCCGCGCAGCCTCCTAAGAAGAGAAGTATCGGGTTTGGTGATGATAATGATTAGTAGCAACTGATAGTGCCGCGGTTTGTCCGTCGACACCACTTATTTGTTATGGAGTGCCGTCTGGTCTAGCAACCAACCGTAAACAGCTCTAACTCTTTCCATCTCGTCACTGGGCATATCTGTCCCAAAATGATTCCACCTTCGCCACTCGACGAACAGAGCTGTTCGCAAAGCACGGACTGACGAGTCAGCGCTTACATCACGCACTCCATGGACGTTGGGCTCAATTTCATCTTTCTGCGAGTGGGGGAATGTTAAGCCTAAGGAAACCAAATCTTCTGGACGGAATCGCGAAGCGGTCGCACATGGCAGATCGCCGAGGGAAAAATCGGAGTTCCTTATGTGCGGAATTGCTTTGGCCATAACATAGCATTGTGCCGATCCGCCCATCTAGGACGATCGACCTATCTCCAGAATGATATCACCCCCCTCTTCTGCCGCTCAACTTATAAGATTGATCAGTAATATCGGGAGATAGGGACGAAAAGGACCTTATCTTAGGACCTGGGTATCTACACCAAATCAGCGTAGATGTGCCGATCCGCGCATCTAGGGGCCGAAAGTACTAGCCGCAACTCCTCTCGAGAGACATCGATATATAGCTATGGGCTCAACACAGCCGGTTAAGGTGTTATTTGATTTTGTTAGATTGGCGATTCGATTGCGGCAACTTAGCTACACTACCGAGAACCGGTATCTTCTCAGGATCCGCCGTTTCCACTGCTTCGATGGCACGCGGCACCCCTGAGATATGAGCGTGCGTGAAATTGTCGCAGTCATGTCAGACGTACCCCCTCTAGCGCGACTGACCGGTAGATGTTCAAAACCGGACGAAGCCCCAGAGAGTTATCAAGAAACCAAAAGCACAAAATCAGATTGTTCAACAAAGTCATTTATCCGCCCGCCCACATATCATGCTGATTCGTGGGCATAGAGTAATAATTGACTCAGATTTGGCGGAGCTTTACGGCGTAAAGACAAAACGTCTCAAAGAGCAGGTGAGGCGAAATAGTGAGCGCTTTCCGACTGACTTCGTCCTGCAATTAACGAAAGCCGAAACGGACGAGGTGGTCGCAAAGTGCGACCACCTTCAAAAGCTCAAATTTTCGAGTATCTTACCGCTTGCTTTAACGGAGCACGGAGCGATTATGGCCGCGACGGTTCTTAATAGTAGGATTGCAATCGAGACAAGCATCCTAGTTGTCAGAGCTTTCAGTCACGCTCGCGAGATTATCTCTGAACATCGCGAGTTGAAGTTGCGACTAGAACGACTGGAGGAGCGAGTCGCTCGAGGATTTCACGATACTGAGGATGAACTACAAGCTGTCCGCTTTGCGATTCAACAACTGATGGATCTACCGCCGCCAAGTTCAAAAAAACCGATTGGATTCGGTAGAAAAGGATAGCGGTGATAAGCAGCGGGTCCAGAGCGCTCGGCTGGCTTTAATTGTTATCCCTTTGCCCGTGACCTCGCAACTTCCACCGAGCACCCTCGATTAGACCTCCATGGAACAAAACACATTCACCAGTATTGAGGGCACCATCCTCACCATTCGAGGACAGCGGGTGATTCTCGACCAAGACCTTGCTCGACTGTATGGGGTCTCAACAAAGCGGCTCAATGAGCAGGTTAAGCGAAACCGTGGTCGCTTCCCTGACGACTTTATGTTTCAACTGGACTTTCAAGAAGTTGCGAGTTTGAGGTCGCAAATTGCGACCTCAAATGGACCGAGAGGAGGGCGTCGTTATCGACCGTATGTGTTCACCGAGCACGGCGCCGTCATGGCCGCTAACGTGCTAAGCAGCAAGGTCGCGATTCATGCGAGTATTATCGTGGTACGCACCTTTATTCGCATGAGGACGATGCTTGCCGAACACGGAGAGCTAAAGCGGCGACTGCAAGACATCGAGAAACGACTTGCTCAGGGGTTCGCGGAGCACGAGCAGGAGTTGCAAGAGATTCGATTTCTAATCGCACAACTTGAGAAGCCGACCGAACAGAAGAAAAGGAGGGTCGGCTTCTAGGGAATAACGTCTCGGTGAAAAGTGTTGCACCACACACCGCGCCAGTCAAACCAGCTTCTTAGCGGTGGTGCACATCTTCTCGACCGCATGGTTATGCCCGGCTTGAATTTAACGCTTGCCGTTAAACGCGCTATGGGATATCATCATGTGGTGATTAAGAGTTTTAAGTGTAAAGAAACTGAGAAGATCTTCAACTTAGAGAGCTCGAGGAAGATTCCTCCCGGTATCCAGCAAATCGCCCTAAGGAAGTTGCGCATGTTGCATCGCTCGACAAGTGTGGCGGACTTGAAAATCCCTCCCGCCAATCGACTCGAAAAGTTGTCGGGCAATAGAAGTGGGCAATGGAGCATCAGAGTGAACGATCAGTGGAGAATTTGCTTCGAATGGCATGATGGGCATGCGTTTCGAGTTGAAATAGTGGATTACCATTAGTGAGAACTGCTATGAAAAAAGTGAAATTAGTGCCTATTCATCCGGGGGAAATTCTCAATGAGGAATTTCTGAAGCCTTTGAGCCTAAGCCAGAACCGTCTTGCCTTAGCTCTAGGTGTCCCCGCTCGTCGGATTAATGAAATCGTTCTTGGGAAGAGGGGGATATCAGCTGACACGGCACTCCGCTTATCGGCCTATTTTGGCAACTCAGCGGATTTCTGGCTGGGAATTCAAATGGACTACGACCTGGACTCAGCTCGTATTGACACGGGCGCAGCGATAGAACGTGAGGTGAGGAAGCGGGCATAACTTCTTCTACTGCGAGCGGCCACCGCAGTTCAAAATAATCAGGCCGCGGGACCGATCCGCAGCTGGTATCGGTTAAGCAGTCCAATCGTCATGATCGGTCGTCATGCGAGTAGCAACAAAACTTTCCCAATTCTCAAGAATCTCTGTCGATGGATATACCGGGTTGCTCTCGGGGTGCTGTGCGTATGTCAGGTGGACAACAGCAAATTTTCCGTCGCTCAGCTCGAAAACTACGTCATCACAATCTTGACGAGCTCCAATTGCATGCGCTCCGATCCCGTAGATAACATGCGACTTGCTTAGCTCTGCTCGAAGCTCCTTCAACAGCGCACCAGCCCTCGCAGCATCCTCTATCGGATACCAAGGTTCGAGCCAATCTTCTTTAGAACGAATTAACGGCATAACGCTACGCTCTGCGGCGCGCCTTGCGCGTCCGGAGCAGTGTCTTGTTATGCCCAGCGGCGCGTATGAGCGAGCGAAGAGCATCGTTTACCGCCTCAGAATCTTTGAACACGGCAGCGATCTCAGGATCGAGGATGACGACATTCGAGCCTGCTTGATAGCGCTTGAAGTACTTGCCCCGCACTCCTTTCGAAAAGTCATATTCCTGCTTCATGTTATCGACCCTCGTATTGCTTGCGCTCCGCTCGGCTGGCAGCCCGAGCACTTATAATTCTTATTCTATCATTTCTATCGGTGTGTACTACCACTATCACAAAGCGCCCGGTTGCAGACCGACCGATAGTAACCAGCCTCTTCTCTCCGCTAACTACCGAGGATTCAATAGTAATTGCTCTAGGATCTCCAAAGATGGTGGTAGCCTCTTCAAAGGAGATTCCGTGCTTTCTAACATTTGAGCGGGCTTTGGAGGCGTCCCATTCGAAGAGTAGACTCATGAGGGGGGTTCTATCACGTTGACATTGGCGGTACACGAGAGAATCGTGGGTCGGAGTACCTGCGCACGATCTATGAAAGAAATGAGGAAGCTATACCGTACCAATCAATGTGAGATCGATACTACACTCAAAAGCGAAGGTAGTTGGCTCGCCCTCCAACAGCACTACACCTTTTCCCTCTAAGTTAACTAACTTTCCATTGCTATCTTCGGAAACCTTGACGACCTCAAAGTTTAGTTCTTTCACAGGATCATGTTCATAGGAGCAGATAAAAAATTGCGGTTCGTCCTCTTCGTTCCAAACATATTGAGCTTTTTGGCCTTGCAGCTCCTTTGAACGATCCAGCAAGTTAGGAAGCTCTCCGTCGGTGTACAGGCGTACACCACAATCTAGCTCTGCCTCATCATCCTCGGGATAATCGGTCCTGATATCAAGGGACCACGAATTACTAAAAGAGCTGTGCTTTAATTCCCCACTCGGCTTGGGAAAGACTGTATTCCCGATTTTCATCTTCATAATCATCACCGGCATAACGTCAGTGCGTGCGGGGACGCTTAGTCCTCCGCACCGCCTTTTTGTTATGCGCCTTGGTGCTGGCTACTAATGGAAACTGCTCTGGTGAACTTATAGACTCAAGGTGCAAATCGACATCAAGAGCTGGCCACCTAAGATGTCCTGTCCTAGGGCTCTCTACATTCAGAACATCTTCAACTGCGGCCCCCTTGAACCAAGGAAATTTTTTGTGATCGAGGAAATACTCGTGCCCGCTTACGAGTACCCAGACACCGAATGGTGAGATATTCGCTACCTCACACCCCAAAAAAATCTTTCCAAGCTTTCCGGAACTTTTCACGTTGACGCTCCACAATCTTTTGAATTCGCCGAAGTTCAAGAGGCTTCAGTCCCTCGGAGTCAGCCAGAGCGACGACGGGCTCAAGCCAAAATTTCGCCTCTCCGTTCGATGATATCACATGTACATGAGGTCTGGGCTCCTCTCTTGAAAAGAAGAAGAAACGGTAAGGACCTTCGGAGTAAATAGTTGGATTCACATCCAAAGTATTACATTTAGTTAAGAGAACCGTCGAGGGGATTTATGCCCTTCTCATGAGTGGTCGGATGCTTAGCCCTCACTATCGCACTCATCCCACAACCCCTCGCTAGATTCAGTTAGCCGCGCCATTAAACTTGGGGGCTGAAGCCGCTGCACTGCTGAACCTGAGAGAGATATCCACTTGAGGCACCGACCCGATTCTCTTGCAGTGGGGTTGCTCTGCGGTGATAGCTCAACCTCATAGAAGTGATTCAGGCAACTGTTGCTTCCGTTTGGTTCAAGCCAGCTATGTCCAATCGCGCCACGATATCGACCGACCGTGAAATCAGCGTCCTTAATTTCTTCGTGCAACTCCCGGCTCAACGCCTGTAAAAGATCCTCTGTGCACTCGACAGTTCCACCGGGCAAAAACGCAATCCCCTTGGATTCAAGCCATTCAACAAGAATCTTGTCGCCACGGAGGATAATGGCGCGCACTGATGTTGAGTTGTAGGGCAGGGATTGGTGCATAACGCTTCCGTTCAGCGGCGCGCCGCTTCTGGAGCGTCCGCAGCAACGGATTGTTAGCTGGCGGCGCCAACCTCTGCCTCGTGCTTCACCTTTTCGCGGGCGGGTAGATGACCTTCCAGTCCTGCTTCATGTCAATAACTGTCCAGCCTTTCGTCTGTGCTTCGTCGAGCGCCTTGTCCAGTTGACCGACATGGGACTTGCGGTCGTAGGCCCATTCGCGCACGGCATCGGTGTGATGAACGATGAGGGCAAAGCGCGCACCGGTGCCGCCAGCGGTCCATTGCAGCATCTCGAGGTCGCCGTCAGAATTGCCAAATGCGGCAATGGGTCGGCAGCCGATATGCTGATTGATGCCGACCGGCTTGCCGGCTTTGTCGTCGATGAAGTTCAACTCGGGCAGCCGCACGAGCACGGGTTTGCCGTCACGCAATTCGAAATTTGTTTTGATGCTGCTACCGATGACCTGCTCGGGCGGAATGCCGTAGACCTTTTCCGTCCACGGGCGCATGAACTCGATGCCGCCGCCGGAAACGATGAAGGTCTTGAAGCCGTTCGCGCGCAGATAGGAGAGCACTTCAAGCATCGGCTGATAGACCATCTCGGGAAAAGGCCGCTTGGTTCCGGGGTGCTTCGCGGTGGCGAGCCAGTCTTTGACGATTTGCGCGAATTCATCCGAGGTCATGCCCGCGTGCGTGGCCATGACGATCTCCAGCATTGCCCGCTCACCACCGGCGAGCGCGCCCTTTACGTCGCCCTTGAGCAGTGAGGCGAACGGCTCCGTGTCCTTCCATTCCGGATGTTGCGAGCTAAGCGCCTTGACGCGGTCCAGCGCGAAGAAGAGCTGGAAATACATCGGCTGCTCGCCCCACAGCGTGCCATCGTTATCGAACGTGGCAATGCGCTCGGAGGGCGGCACGAAGTGCGGCGAGCTTTTCTTCGTCACCTTCGCGACGAATTCGATGATGGACTTCTTCGCCTTGCCGTTGTTCCAGGATGGGAGCGGATCAGCAGTCTGAGCCGTCGCCAGACCACCAATGGTCAGGGCGAAGCCGAAGGTGAGTACAGCGAGTGGCGCCCGTTTCATTGCCATTAGATGTCCTTTGGGGTGATGCTTCAAAGCCAGCTAACGCCCGTGTGCATGCTGCCGAGCTTTGCGAGGCTAGCATGGCACACGTTGTTCTGCAAATTGTCACTCGTTGTCAGACGTATCGAAGTCGCTGACTGCCACGAACTCTTCATCTCCGGATTCTCGTTCAAAGGCTGATCCAACCGGTGCATCCAAGTACGGTGCTATTGACGGATCGATCGCCACGATGGTCGATGCATTATACCAAGCAAGGTGACTCGCATCGTCGGCGTATTCCTGCGTTTCGTCTCCACTGAACACACGCCAGCCGCTGTCCTGCTCGTGTTCTGGCATCTGCCGGAACATCCAACACACCTTGCGTCTTTCTTTGGCAATGTGATCCGATGCGAGAATCGGCCCACAGATGATCTTCCTATTGGTCACATCAATTTCCTCATGCAGAACATAGGTATTGTGCAGATCCGGTGATCTAGCACGTTTACTAATTGTTTTCATCGTATCCCAGCGGCCGTCCCGCCCTCAATCAAAAATAAACCATCATGGATTCCGTCAATTAGAGCGGCAAAGCTACCTTTTCGGCTAGTCCGGTATGCATACCTGAGAGTGTAGATCACCAGATCGGTTGTTCTGGGTCGCGAAACCTTTCTCCGGATTTTTCGATACCCCTAGGATGGAATCACTTGAACGACCCAAAAAATTTCTGGATCTCGTAAGGGAACGAATTCGACTCCGGCATCTTAGTTATACGACCGAGAAGAGCTACATCGGGTGGATTCGAAGATTCATTCTCTTTCATGGCAAGAGACATCCGCAGGAGATGGGCGAGGAGCATATCGTGGCGTTCCTATCAGACCTCGCGGTTCAACGGAACTGTTCACCCGGCACTCAGAACCAAGCTCTCAACGCCCTGGTTTTTCTCTTTCGGCATGTGCTTCAGCGAGACGTAGGTGAGTTTAAAGGTGTTATGTGGTCCCGGCGAAAGCGGAGGGTCCCGGAGGTCATGACGAGGGAGGAGGTAGCGCGCGTACTTCAAGCGCTGAAGCACCATCCACAGAAATGGCTCATCGGATGTTTGCTGTATGGATGTGGCCTGCGGCTATCAGAGGCGCTCCATATTAGGGTCAAGGATATCGAGTTCGGCCAGGGATTCATAGCCATTCGCGATGCTAAAGGAGATAAAGATCGAATTGTGCCACTGCCAAAGAGGTTGGAGGCTCCGTTACAAAAGCAGCTCTCAATTGCAGAGGGTATTCATCAAGCTGACATCAAGGCCGGATATGGTCGGGTGTCCCTACCGTTTGCTTTGTCGAAGAAGTACCCGAACGCCGACCGGGAATGGGCGTGGCAGTATCTCTTCCCCTCAACGAAGCTATCGCGAGACCCTCGCAGCGGCGATATTAAGCGCCACCACATATTCGACACCTTCATGGACAACGCTGTGAAGCAGGCGGCGCTCGCGGCGGGTCTCTCAAAACGGATCACCTGCCACACCTTTCGCCACTCCTTCGCGACACATCTCCTTGAGAACGGACGAGATATTCGTCTCATTCAGGAGCTCCTTGGGCACAGCGATGTGAAGACCACGATGATCTACACCCACGTCGCCAAGTCACCGGTACCACGGGTAGTGAGTCCGATTGATGAGCTGTAGGGCGAAGTGTCTACGCCCCTCAAAGCGCGAATAGAAAATGCGGATCGCCCACGCCTACTTGCCGATGCAAAACTTCGAGAAGATGCGCCCAAGGATATCCTCGGTATAGGTGCGTCCAACGATCTCATCAAGCGCGCTCAGCGCTTCACGAATATCAGTGACGAGAATCGGAAGCGCTGGGGTTCATCTAGGCGCAGAGGCAAACGCGCCAAGCTCGCTCCTCTTCAAGCTGAAGAAACGGAGAGTGACTATCGAAGAGAGTTCCGTAAGAGCAGTTGGGCCGCGTGCATCAAGCGAATCTACGAGATAGATCCCCTAGGGTGCCCCAAGTGCAAAGCACAGATGGGCATTATCTCCTTCATCCAAGACGAGCACTGCCACCTCGCCAAAGCGAAGCGACGGCGGGCAATCAAAGACATCATGAAGTCCCAAGGTATCCCGGACTTCCAGGCACCTCCACCTATTCCTAAGTTCATCGATGCCGTGAAGGCTATCGATGAACTCCCCTCCTACAACTCCTTTGAGCCGTCGCCTGATGACTTCTAAAAACCGTTTCCTCTGTGACGGAAAAGAAGGAGTGCGTGTCTCACGCCTTTTTTGGCGACTTAGCTCGCTCTTCCACGCTCTCTTTGGAGCCTTGAAACCATAGCGTGGCCCTACAGATCACCCATTTCGACCCTCGCTTGATCCATCTCGGCGGAGCAAGCATCGGCCCACTACTACAGCTCAGCTACTTACAAAAAAGGCGATCGATCGTCCTATCCTTAAATGATAGCCTTCTTACGGAGCCGTCACGGGCACTGCTCTGAACACAACGATCTGTTTCGACGTTCTGCTAACTCGATGCGTGTATGTCGTCTTTGTCGCAGTAAATTGAGTTTTCCTGGTTGCCATCGCCGCGTTTTGGTTAAAGTTCTCGGTGGGCACGGCCAGAGCCGCGGCAGTTCCGGTCCCCGTAACGCCGCCCAAAGTATACTCGTACAGATTGTAAGCCACGCCAGGCGTTAGCCCACTAAGTGTCGCCTGGAGGGTAAAGGGCTTCATGCTGTATTTTGGCGCTGTATTGGTACAGCTCGAACCGTCTTGGGCAGACCCGATCATGCTGTTTTCATACTGCCACCCAGCTTTTGGATCTCGAGGGTTGGGTTTTCCATGCGTATAGGTAGCTTTCGGTATCGTTACCCTTATGGGGACAAGGTAGGGGCCTCCGCTTGAGGTATCAATCGCGCCAGACACGGAGAATCCATAATTATGACCAGTGATGATAACTGAACTGTTCTCACCGTCTCCCCCGTTAATGGTCTCCGTTGGTGAGACACCGGGGATTATTATTGAATACGCTTGAGCCGAGTTTCGGTTGGCGTCCTTCCTGCTTCGAGCCAGGGAGTCGAACGTGTATCCAAAGATATAAGGTGTGCAACGTGTCTTGTCCCGGCCAGCGCCCAAGGGGATCGCTGGATTAACGTCGGCTGGATAATCTCCATCGAGGTTGTATGTACCGTGGTCGTCAAAATACAACACGTCATCTCCGTAATACGAGTCGTCCGACGGCGAATGATTGGTTCCGATGGCGGTTACGGAGACGATGTGGTCATACTGAGGATCATCGCCTCCTTGAAACAGAACACCGATGGTGACTTGATGGCCCGCTATCACCTCGCTCTTAATCCATGAGAGGTAGTCTCGGTAGCCCGTAATCCCTACATTTGCGGTCTTAAAACCTGTTAGGTAGGGGTATGTTGTTCCCGCTAGCCGCGCGTTGGTTAAACATGTAGGCGCGTTGGCGTATTCATAATCCCCGGTTACTCCTGTTCCTGGAGTTTCCAATAAAAGCTGCGCGTTATGATGAGGCTGATTACGGTGGTCTTTGCACCATCCACGGGGCCCTGACTGCAATAAGCCCGTTCCACAAACCAGACGAGCGTTGTACTGCGACATCCACTGCCCATGGTTCAATCCTGCCTGGATCATAGAGACCTCTCCGCAATAGCCGTTATTGCTCTGCCACTGATAGAAAGGGACAACGGTGTGTGCGGGATAGACCATGAATTGGGTCTTGGGAGGCTTTGTGCCATCAAGGCGCGTTTGAGAGCAATGAGGTTCAGCCGCCTGAGACACCGTTGTCGCAGTGATGATGCTTAGGCCGAGTAACCATCGGGTGAAAAATATAAAGGACATACTCCCTCTGGTGGACTTTCGTAAGTAGGGTAACCGGTGCTAACTCTGTATAGAGTAAAAAAAAGTATTCGTCCCCATATTTCTAGAGGGCACATGACTTCAGGCTTAAGTCGGCGACAATTTCTCCGTTCCGCAGGTTCTCTCCTCCTTCTCGCCGGGCTTGGCGCCGCCAATAATGCGTTTGCGCGAGGCGAGCGGATTCTGGTTCTTGGTGCTGGGATGGCCGGTATCTCGGCGGCGCGAGTGCTTGCTGATACGGGATTCTCCGTTACGGTGTTAGAGGCTCGCGACGTAGCCGGAGGACGTATTCGAACTGATTCTTCACTGGGAGCTCCGGTCGATCTTGGAGCCTCCTTTATTCATGGCTCAAAAGGGAATCCCCTCGTTGCACTGGCGAATCGATACGGGATCGCGACGTACGACACGGATCAAACGGAGGACCTCTATGTGAACGCCGCGGGCGCGTCCATTTCAACATCGGTGATGAACCAAGCGGAGAGAGAGTACGGGGCTCTCGTTAAGCGGTTGTTGGCGATTCAGAACGGGCTGAGTCACGATAGATCTATAGGAAGTGTCAGTGGCCCGCTCGTCAAACGAATTCGACAGCGGCGAGGGGCAGCTATCGGCGACGTAGTAAACTTTTTAGTGAAGTCAGATATCGGAATAGAGTTCGGTGCGGACCTCAATCTCATGTCCCTCAAGTACTTCGACGAAGACGAGGATTTCAGTGGCTCAGACCTCCTTTTGAAACCTGGCTATATGAGCCTGATTGACGCGCTCTCTCAGGGGCTTGATATTCGCTTCAATCAGTTAGTACGAGGAATCTCATGGTCCTCATCAGGTGTCCGTGTCACTACCGCGACCGGAGTCTTTGATGCGGATAGGGTTATCATAACGCTCCCTCTTGGTGTTTTGAAACGGGGAGATATAGAGTTCTCTCCCGGTCTTCCGGCGGCAAAAAAGACAGCGATCTCTAAGCTTCGGATGGGAGCGCTTGATAAGACGTATTTCAAGTTTCCGACCGCTTTTTGGCAGACAGGGGATGACGCCGTTGGATTCATCGGTAACGTTGGAGCGCGATCGACACGTCAGATTCCGGAATACTACACATTAGACCAAGCTGTAGGGATGCCGATCTTATTTGGATTTACGGCGGGTGCTCAGGCTCGACGGGTTGAGCAACTTGATATCCCTACTATCAGTGCGGCAACTATGGATTCGTTCAGAAAGATCTTTGGAAGATCGGTTCCGGAGCCTGAGGCTGTGATGCAGACACGTTGGAGCTCCGACCCGTTTAGTTACGGGTCGTACTCCTACATTTCGGTAGGCGCGAAAACCGAATATTACGATGCGCTCGCGCGACCAATCGATGATCGCGTTTTCTTTGCTGGTGAAGCCACGCACCGTACCTATCCGGGAACGGTGCACGGCGCGTATCTGTCGGGTATTCGCGAGGCTAACCGGGTCATGAGTCGCTAGCCTTCAGATGGCGCCGATTCCGGCTCGCTAGGACCTGCTAGAAGCTCGGGAAGATCTTGAGTCGACTACTCAGCGCTCTTCGCCTAACCGAAGGGGAGCGCAGCTCCGTAGCTAGCTGTCTCGCATTCGTTCGCCGAAGTTGTAACGATCATGTCGTGGGGACCACCGCAGCGATACAATCTTACCAAACCTTCCTTGCTCTTGGTGCTCACGAATCCCATGGGCCCCTCCACGGTATATCCTTCGCAATTCTGTGTGGTAGACAAAAAGCTCGACTGAGGAGTTCGGAGTTGTGGGGTGCCAGGTTCAGAGAGGGCTTAGCTTTGGAAGACCATCCCCTGTGGAAATCCTAAGGCGTACGTGTGGCGGGCTGTGTTAACGAGCCCATGCGTTACAAATTCCGCGCTCGTCTCCGCCGTTGGTGAACCGTAGATCAGGTGCGAGGTAATCTACTTGTGTCGGAGATACACGAGCCCAAGTAAGCTTACCGCTCATTTTTTGACGCGGCAAAAAACTCACAAGTTCCAACACGATAACCAATAGAGCCGACTAAAGAAGCATAGCGTTGATCGCTGTATTACGATCGACGATGCGCCTAGGCTACCGTAGCAACTGTCACAGCGTGCAAATATCGGAGATCGGCACGACCGATACATCATGAACGGAGAAAGCTTCCCCTTCCGTGCACATGATACAAAATTGACTGACGCATAAGATTGATTTGCCGGACTGGCGAGGGCCACCTGTTGCAACTACGGGATACTGTAGAGATAGCCTCACGAGATTGGGGTGAGAAAGCTCTAGTAATCGCACTTGCAGATTAGGGTTTGAATCCCGGATCTGCAGAGGATCATTTTTTATGTTTGGTTTCAATCGATTGCAATTGGTGGGGCGGTCATTGGCCTCCTGGTGGCAGGCAGATTACTAACCACCGTCACCTTGCTTCGACTCTTAAAAGGCTACTTCCCAATACAAAACTTCGAGAAGATTCGCCCAAGGATATCCTCGGTGTAGGTCTTTCCCACGATCTCATCGAGCGCGTTGAGGGCTTCACGAATATCGGCGACAAGGATCGGAAGCGCTGGCGTCTTTGAGGCGACCGCATCACCGAATCGCACGAGGGAATCCTCCGCTCGACGGAGGCAATCACGGTGTCGCTCGTTCGTGACGACCTCACCCACATCACCACGCTCCGGCATATTGGTACTCACATCTTCAACGAGCGCCTCAATCAGCGCGCCGATACCAGCACCGGTTTTTGCTGAGATGTAAAAGTTCTGCTGGCAGGTCTTTGAATCACAGAAGACCTTTATCATCGCGTTCGGATTGAGGTCTATCTTGTTCACAACGAGCCACACTCGCTTGCCGCTCTCTCGCAAGAGATCCGCGGTGGATTGCCAGCTAAGGGCCTCTTCGGTTGCGTCAACGACAAGCAGCACGAGGTCAGCCCACGGGATACGTTCCTTCGCGAGCTCAACTCCGATCTTCTCGATCTCATCAGTAGTCTCACGAATCCCCGCTGAGTCACAAAACACGAACTTCTGACCCGCAAGGGAGGCCTCCTCCTCGATAAGATCCCGAGTGGTGCCGGATATCGGAGATACGATCGCTCGCTTCTTTCCGAGAACGAGATTCAAAAGGCTCGATTTTCCGGCGTTTGGCTGCCCGCACAGGAGCACTCGAACGCCCTCTTTAACAAGAGCACCGAAGGCGTACGTTGAGAGGAGTTGCGATACCTTTGCGCGCGCTACTTCAGCGCGAGCGGCGATCTGGTCGATTCGATCTGGCTCAATATCCTCTTCAGGGAAATCGATCGAGGCCTCAAGCTCGGCGAGAACATCTCGAAGTGGTTCGCCGATAGCGGAGACCGCTTGGCTGAGCCGTCCCTTTAATTGCTCACCGGCGAAACGAAGCTCCTCTTCACCTTTCGCGTTAATGACATCCGCGATCGCCTCCGCCTGCGCGAGGTCCATTTTGCCGTTCAAGAACGCGCGCTTCGTGAATTCACCTCCGGCGGCGGGAAGAATTCCATACGCGTACAGCGAGCGAAGCACCTGTTGCACGAGCACCGGACTGCCGTGGAATTGAAACTCCGCTACATCCTCTCCTGTAAAACTCCAGGGCCCAGGCATAAACACCGCGAGCCCCTTATCGAGGGTCGAGGATGTTTTAAAGTCGAGAATATCACCGAACACAAGTGTGCGGGGATGACGAAGCGGATCCTTCTTGCCTTTAAACAACGCCTTGAGCGCGAGCCTCGTTCGAGGTCCACTCACACGAATCACCGCGACCCCCGCCGGAACGGGAGCGGTCGCGAGCGCTGCAATGGTCGTCTCTTCCATGTCGGTCTCTTACAACTAATCGTTACGCTTTGGTAACCTTCAAGACGTTCATGGCGAGTATAATCTTCACCCCGAGGGGTATCCTATTAAATAAGTGTCAGAATATACCCAACACCGAAGATAGCGACGCTTGCCACAAACGTTCCCCAGTACACGCCACCTTGATCAGTCTTTCGAAGGTACATCTGCTGCGTGATTGAGATGATGTTGTTCACAAGCCAGTAGAGTACGAGACCGGCCGGCATCGGAAACACGATGAACATACCCGCGAAAACCAGTGGCATGAACATCATAACCTTCTGCTGCGTTGGGTCCGCGGAGGGGTTCGGCGTGGTCCACTGCTGGATGACCATACTGGCCGCCATCAGAAGAACCATCACAGGAATCCCGATACCAAATATCTCTAGCTTCTCAGGCGAAGAGAGGTCGGTGACCCACAACGCGAACGGTGAGTGACGCAGCTCAATCGCGTTGAGGAGCGCTTGGTAGAGTCCGAAGAAAACGGGAATCTGAATGAGCATCGGGAAACACCCGCCCATCGGATTCACACCACGACGCTTGTAGAGGGCCATCATCTCCTGGTTCAACTGCGTCGGATCCTTAACGCGCTCACGAAGAGCCTTCATCTCAGGCTGAATCTCCTGCATCGCCTTCATCGACTTGAAGCTCGCCTTCGAAAGCGGAAGGAGCGCCGTCTTGATGATAAGGGTCAACGCGATAATAGCGAGGCCGTAGTTGTGAACGATCAGGTAGAGATAGTGGAGCATCCACAGAAGTGGGAGCGCCAAGAAGGAGAAGAAACCAAGGTCGATCGCTCGCTCAAGTTGGAACGAACCGAGCTTTTCAAGCAGGGTGTAAATCTTTGGCCCCACGTACACGGTGAACTTTCCGCCGGTCTCAGAACCTGCGACGCGGCCGATGTAGAGCTCTCCGTCGCGAGCAAGGGCGGCGTTGTTCTCAGCAAGAGGCGGAATTAGACTCGCCATGAAGTAGAGGTCTCCAAGAGCGACCCACTGTGATGTCTCACGCTGCTGGATTTTCAGTTCGTCGGCGCTTACGTGATGAATCTTGTTGGCTCCATCGAGGTAGGTAACGTGCGTAATCGCTGTATTGCTTGAGGTCTGTTGCTGAAACCGGTGCAACCACTCTAGCCATACGCCTTGTCCCTGCGCGACCGCGCGGCCAAGCGTCACGTTAACCGTAAAGAGATAGGATCCCTCGGTGAATGTGATGGTCTTAGTGATAGGGACTCCACTCGGAAGCGTTCCCGTAAAATCGAGCGTTACATTTCCACCCTGTGCTATCTGCAAGTTAGCGGGGGAAGCTGTCGCGGGCGCGCCGTTTACAGCGGAGAGAACATATCGAACGTTCTCGTCGTTCTCCGAGCCTACGTACACACCAAGGGGAAGCGCGGAGTCGTGAAGATCCCCGATCATATCAAGTGGAGTTTCATCGCCTTGCTTGGACTTATAGTTATTCAGTGCGTAGCTCTGAACGCGAGCGCCGAGGTGCGAGATTCCGACCCGCGAGATCCCCGATTGAATGTAGGTCACGCCGGCGGCTTGGACATCAGCCGCGCTCGGGTGTTTCGGTTGTTGCTGTCCCACAACTTGAACGGGACCGGACGGTTGCGCGCTCGCCTGCGCTGGTGCGCCAGCGGGTGGCTGAGAAACTTGCGGCGCTACCTGCTGAGATTGGGGTGCGGGGGTCGTAGACTGCTTCTTAGGAGCGAGAAAGAAGTTTGTGTAGGTGAACACGACCAAAAGACAGACGATAACAGCTCGAACTGCTCGTTGGTTAAATTCTTGAGAATTATCAGTCACGGAGACTCCTTGGGAACGTTGTGAAGTGGCGTCATTTGTAGGGGAACCCCTCCCCCCCGTCAAGGCACGGGGTCGAATCCACCTGGATTATACGGATGGCACCTCACCAGTCGCCGAGCTGTGAGCCAGAGACCACGAATCCACCCATGTATCTCAATAGCTTGAAGCGCGTAATCGGAACAGGTTGGACAGAAGCGACACGCCCCAGTGAACATCCACGAAAACACGGCTTTGTAGAGCCAGTGAAGAGCTCGGGCGACTGGACGCCGACGTACAATCTGAGAGGTAGACTCACACACGATGAGCGTCCTAGGAATGTTTGGGGAGATATCCCTTTGAGCGTAGCGCCCCTAAGACCTCGCGACGATAGTCATCGAAGTCACAGTCCTGGATGCCACGACGCGCGACCACGACCATATCAAGAGGTTCTGTCAGATTATGACGGATAGCGCGGAATAGTTCACGCAAGCGGCGCTTTATCTTGTTCCGAACGTTCGCTCGCTTCTCTATCTTTGTTGTAACGGCTATGGCGAGCCTGCTCTCTTTCGTTTCCGATGGAATTACGAGCAGGAGAAAATGTTTGGAGTAAAGCTTACTCCCCTGTTGCTGGCACCGGTCTATATCAGATCGTCTTCGAAGCCGGGCCTCAGGCCCGTACTTCAGCGGTGAACTATCGATAGTGACCCTTGCGCGGCGAGGTTACCGAGATCTTCTTGCGACCACGAGCACGACGTGCGTTAAGGACCTTACGGCCACCCTTGGTCGACATTCTCTTTCTAAAGCCGTGAGTCGTCTGGCGACTCTTTTTGCTTGGTTGATACGTGCGTTTCATAGTGTAACTACCTACTACGTGAGGCGGGAATAGTAGAGGCTTTCACCTCTCAGGTCAACCGCGGGGGCCGCCAGCATAGTACCGCCTGCAAAATGAGCGCAAGACGGGTTTTGGGGAGCCAGCAAACCCAACAATACCAGCTTGTTACACACCCCCACCACTCACCTCCTCATGTTCCTTATCCTTATCGCCGTAATTCTGTTCATCCTGCACCTAGTCCTACCTCCTGCCCATACCCGGTTCCCGGACCAGGGCCTTTGGGACACCAGGAGTAAGCCCAAGAGGTAGGTGCAGATGCAGGATAACGAGGGGGATGAGGATTCGAAGGAGGACGATGATACGGACGAGGATGAGGGGAAAAGGAAGGACAAGCGCGGCACTACCACCACATCACTACATCCTCACCCATCACGAGCCGCAAGAATCTTCTCAATAGTCATTACCACTCCATCGAGGGCGGATTCCAAATTGACTCGAGCGATAAGCTCGCTTCCCTCTTGCGCGATGGCTCGCGCGGCTCGGTCGTGCGCGACGAGCCATTGGTGAACCTCACGCAACTCCTTCACGTCGCGCGACACTGGGATGTAGTGACGCCACGGCATCAACTTACGGTGATACCATTGCTCAAACGGACTATCGATCTTGAGAACCACTGAGCCCATCATGAGCTTCAAGAAGAGCGACTTCCACGCGCTGTGGTATCCATCCGCGTCAACAACGTACTTGTAGTTGAAGAACTCCTCGAAGGGCACTTCATCATGAACGAGCCCCTCGCGCGCCAGCTGCAAGATCTGTTGCTGAGGAAGATGTTGAACGCGTGTTAACTTCGCGTCGACAACAAGAGGATCTCCAATCTCCTTCGCGGCGAGTACGAGCTTCGCTCGCGCGGTGTGTTGCCAGTCTGGTCCCTCTACTCCGATTCCAGTAGCGGCTCCTCGCCAAAAGATCGTCGAACGCCTTTGTCGCCACGGAACCTGAGAGGCAAACCTGACGGATTGTTTGCGCTCTAACGCGTAGCCCAGCGCCCCAACAAAGGCGGGGTCAGGGATAAGAAAGGTACTTGAATCCGCGATACTTCTTCCAAACGACATGATCGGAACGCGTCGAGCGTAACTCTGACACCAGTCCCACATTCCATCCTCAAGCCACACCACGAAGCTTCCTTGAAGACGCGCGAGGCGGGGATCCTTCGCGACCGCGTTGAAGAGCTGCATGACAACTGGATAATGACCTTCATGACGAGCCCACGTTTTCTGGCTGACCGAGAATGAGAGCTTTCCACCGCCATGCAACGTAACCATGGCAAACATCCATTCGTTATTGATCTCTCCGCACAGCTTATGAACCGCCTCATCTTTGTAGCGGGAGTGCTCCCAAAAACGCGAGGGAGCCTCATTGCACACAACGAGGCTATCGTCCTCAAGAACGAGGGGCGATTGACTGTCGTCTCGTTGTTCCTCGACATCGATCATGGCACCTTACCTCACCTTCACGCGCTCCACGGGAGAGCCCGCTCTTAGTGAGACACTCCTCCAAATAAGGGGGAGTTCTTCTCCCCTTCGTGCACCTCTAGCCATTGAGAGCGAACCCGATTCGCGTCCTCAACCCTGCCCTCTCGATCAAGAGCTTCAGCTAAACAGAATAGCGCTGGTCCGTAGACCGGATTTCTCTCCGCGATACTTCGTAAGGTCTCACTCGCCAGATGAGGCTGAACGGTCGGCGAATCCTTGGGAATTCGCTGCATCACAAGTTGCGCGCATTGCCAGAGATCGTCGGGCAACACGAGTCCGAAACCGTGCTTCGACCGCATAATTGAGAACGGATTGCGTCGTAGTTCACGCGCAAGCTCATCCACGACAACAGAATTCTCATAGAGACGAAAAGGAGCGTCGTGCGGTCGGGACGCGACCGACAGCGGCTCAATGAGAGGCTCCGTCACGATGCGCCACGCTTTGTGAGCGAGCATGATCATGAGACGCTTCATGCTAAAGCCACTGGCCGGAAACCTATCGTGCAGCGAAAACCCGCCACTATCGATCCACGCGAGCTTTCGAACCACACACTCAACATGAGCATCAGAGGTAAGCGAGAAGGGCCCGGCCGGATTAAACATACGGGTTCCATGCTTGGTCACAAAAAGCTTCTGAGTAAGATCCTCGTCGAGACTCGGAAGAACAAGTCCGATCTCGTCACGCGAGAAAAGTCTCAAGATATCGGACGCGAAGCTCTCCGGAATAGCGCGTGATGAGGAGAGGCACGCCACAACATGGGAACGCGCGGCTCGAACGCCAGCGTCGATCGCCGCCGCGCCAGAGAGCCCACCATCGGGCGGCAAAGCGACGTACTGAAGAGCGATGTTTTTATTCTTCGCGCCGTGCGCCCACACCGATTCCACTATCCGACGATTCGTTTCATGATCGCCTGACGCTCCAACGATAACCACCTCAAGAGATGGCAAGGTCTGCGCTCCGAGCTGACGTAGGAACGGCATAACCTCCTCCAGCGAGTTAGTCACCGGAATCACGAATGAAACGCTCTGTTCGGGCTGAACGCGACGGGTCGCGTGCCGACGAAACACGCGAGACATCTCCGCCTGAAGCGCGGACGCGCTAGCCCCGCTGGCGATAAGATCACGTTGGTGACGATATGCGAGAACCTCGGGAGTTCTGAGCGAGAACGGATACGCCTCTTGAACACGAAGCCAGAGGTCGAAGTCCATCGCGAAATGGAGCCCCTCATCGAAAACCTCACTGGGCTCAATCCGCAACTCATCGAGAAGGCTTCGCTTGAGAAACAATCCCGGTTGCGTCGGTAACGCCTGGGCGACCCAATACTTAATCGTGTCAAACCACGAGCGCTCAACGTTCTCAATTCGTGACACCACAGCGCCACCCTCATCGATTACGCCGCACGCTCCCATGACCACGGGGTGACGATTAATCTCCGCCATCACCTCAGCGAACGCGCCACGCGCGTATCGATCATTCGGATGAAGCCATGAGACTACCTCTCCAGACGCGACAGAGAATCCAACGTTGAGGGCTTGAGAGGTGGAGAGGAATGGAGAACGAATCACCTTGAGGTGAGGATACTCGTGAAGGATCTCCACGGTCTCATCCGTGGAGCCCCCTTCAACGATGATGTGCTCGATCGATCCACACTGTTCCTGCGCGAGCACGGATTCGATCGCGCCACGAAGGCACGCACCCTGATTTAGGGACACCGTGATAATAGAGAACATTGGTCGATTCATTCGTTCGTCGCCGTTGTGCGCGGACACACCTGCCCTGTACCGGCCATATGCGCCGTGGCCGCACTACTCGTCTATGAGGGTTACGATGAGGTGGGATCCGGATTTGCTTCTTTTAAGAACAGAGAACGGGGGGCGGACAGCGATTAATTGTCATGTATTATCAACATCTTACTGCAGGAGATGAGAATCCCCTCGCGCCTCCTCGCGACGACGCCACTGAAACAAACGCAAGTTTGCAGTCCGAGCGGTTCTCAGGAGTGGGTCCAAGTGATTGTTATCAAACAGATTAAGGCATGCCCACGACGGCGAAAAACCTTTGCTGAGGCGGATACCCGTGGTACGGTCGGGCCAAGAGTGACGACGTAGCACAAACTCAAGGTACCGAAGGCGCATGACACCTCAGATCGAACAGACGAGAGACTCAAGGCAGGATGATCGCCAACAACCGTTGGACCTCGGACGGCTTGTCGCTCCGGTGTTGCAAGTTGGATTAGAGTTCTATTCCTTCGGTCCGCGCACTCAAATCATTAGAGATCTCTTTCGCGAGCAGCCCGATATCTTCCGGGGCATAAGCGTTGCTGACGGGACGAATCTTCCCAACGTCAAGAACGTTCTTCTCTTTAAAGCTCTTGAGGAGCGGGCTCGCTTGAAAGCGGCCTAAAGTTCTCTATCGTTCCACAACGATCGTTTCTCTCGGGGCATGCTCCTGCTAGAAATTGCACATGCCAACCGTTCTCCGGACTCTCCGTGTTTTTTCATTAGCTATCCTCGTATCGCTTATCGCCTCCGGCTGCGGAGAAAAGAGTGTCAGCAAAGGCCCCCATATCGAGGTCAAGCTTATCGCTGACCAACAGGCTCTCACACCAGGCTCAACATTTAGGCTCGGCGTACATTTTAAACCTGAGCCGGGCTGGCACATCTACTGGAAGAACCCCGGCGACTCAGGTCTCGCTCCACGATTCGCGTGGGAATCCTCCGGAGGTATCGCGGTAGACGCCCCACTCTGGCCCTATCCAAAGAAGATAGCGGTTGGTCCGCTCGTGAACTACGGATACGACGAGGTGCTTCTCCCCTTCCCGGCGACCTTCTCCGCCCCGCCGCCACGTGCCACAAGCACAACGGTGACCGTCTCGATGCAATACCTCGTATGCAAGGATGAGTGCCTTCCCGGTGAAGCGCAACTTGCGCTCACATTACCGATCTCTAAAACAGCCTCCGCTCCCTCCGAACATGAGCGCCTCTTCGCGATCGCCGAGAAAAACATTCCAACCGCTCTCGAGCGTGTTTCTATCGCGGTAGAAGAGCAACAAGATCGAATCATCGTCGCCCTCATTCCTCTCGAGCCCCGCTTTTTTCCCGCGGCGATCACCTTCTTCCCTGAAGATCCCCGCGTCATTTCGAACTCAGCGCCACAAGAGGTCTCACTCGACAGTGGAGCACTTCGCATATCGCTCAAACGAGATCCTAATCGACGAGACACCATCAAACGACTTCGTGGCGTTCTCTACTCAGCGCAAGGGTGGTCTGAAAGCGGAGAGCCAAGGGCGATCGAGATCGACACTAACCCCGAAGGAAACGACGACGCGCAGCGCTCCACGCGCAACGTAAACAACACGCCAACCTATCCTGGCGGTGACGAGGCCGGATTTTTCGCGGCGATCTTCTTCGCGCTTTTGGGCGGATTGCTCCTTAACATCATGCCGTGCGTCTTCCCCGTTCTTTCGATCAAGATTATGAGCTTCATTGAGCAGGCGGGACATGAGCCACGAAAGATTAAAGCTCACGGTATAGCGTTTTCAGCGGGGGTCGTGGTCTCGTTTTGGATCTTCGCTGGCATCTTGCTCGCGCTTCGCGCCGGTGGGGAGCAGCTCGGATGGGGCTTTCAACTTCAATCCCCAGCGTTCGTCGCCACAATGATATTTACCCTGTTCGGACTCGGCTTCCTCTTTCTGAGCGACATCGCGCTCGGGAGCTCGGTTCAACGCATCGCGGGCAAGGCGAAGATCTCAACAACCTACGCCGGCTCATTCTTCAACGGAGCGCTCGCGACCGCCGTCGCGACACCGTGCACTGGGCCCTTCATGGGCTCCGCGCTCGCGGCTACCTTGACCCTTTCAGCGTTCGAGAATCTTTTTGTCTTCACCGCGCTCGGCGTTGGCATGAGCATTCCTTACTTGATCATCGCCTTCAGGCCCGCGCTACTGCAAAGACTCCCGCGTCCAGGAGCCTGGATGGAGAGCTTTAAACAACTCATGGCGTTTCCTCTGTTCGCGTCGGTCGTTTGGCTCACTCGTGTGTTTGCTCGACAAATGGGGCTTGAAGCCGCTGGTCTCGATTTGGTGACGGATCTGTTATGGGGATTACTCACCATAGGATTCGCGTTCTGGCTTATCCTTCGGGCTCGCGCGGTATCATCGCCACTCACTCAGCGCTTAGTCCGAGCGCTCGCGCTTGTGCTTTTTGTGGTCGGATTCATCAAGGGACTTCCATCATCGAAAGAGATAGAGGGCACCCGCTCTCGAGCCTGCCTCGCGAATGAGGCTACAACCGCTGAACCGGACGCGTTCGGTTTGATCTGGGAACCGTATTCGGAGGCTCGCCTCGCCGCTCTGACGGCTCAAGGTCGTTCGGTGTATCTCGATTTCACCGCGGAGTGGTGCATCACCTGTCAGGTTAATGAGCGGATCGTGTTTAGCTCAAGCGAGGTTCGAGCGCTCATAGTCCAGAAGAACGTCGCGCTCATGAAGGGCGACTGGACCACGAAGAGCCCCTCCATCACGGCGGCTCTTCGACGGTATGGACGAAACGGTGTACCACTTAACGTTATCATCAATAAGGGCAAGCAGGAGACCGCTGTCGTGCTTCCTAATATCCTAACGCCTGGCGTCGTTATCGCTGAGCTTGAGCGATTGTAGGGGATAGTCCGCTTCGCGAGCCCGGTTATGGCGTTTCAAACAAAGAGATCGTAGCCTCGAGCTCGCATTAAGTATTCCTAGGAGGCTCTCTATGAAATCGGTTCGGCACGTAATTAAGTCGGTCGGAATATCGCTCTTCGCCTTATGCGCGGTCGCTACCGCTCCTCAGACGGCGCTTTCGGAAGCTGTCGTTGGAAACCAAGCCCCGCAATTCACCGCGAAGGACTCCACCGGAAAAGATATCTCCCTCAACAGCTTCAAGGGAAAGGTGGTTGTACTGGAGTGGTTCAACCCCAATTGCCCCTTCGTGAAGAAGTTCTACAAAAATGGTGATATGCAACGATTCCAGCAGGATCTTGGGGCGAAAGGTGTGGTATGGCTTACCATCTCCTCTTCAGCGCCTGGAAAGAGCGGCCACCTCTCCGCTGAACAGGCGGAGGCCACACGTGTCGATCTCGGATTAAAGTCTTCAGCGCTTGTGCTCGATGAGAGCGGAGCGATCGGCAAAGCATACGGCGCTCGTACAACCCCGCACACGTTCGTCATCGCAGCGGATGGAAAGCTCGCCTATGCGGGTGCTATCGACAGCGAAAGCTCAACAGACGCTGATGATATCCCTAAGGCGAAGAATTACGTTATCGACGCAGCGACCAACCTTCTCGCCAATAAACCGGTAGAGGTCAGTTCAACTGAACCGTACGGATGCTCTGTGAAGTATTAAGCGGACAGGGATGACGATCGAGGCGGGTGCCATCAACGGGGTGGCGCCCGCCTTTTTTTGTGGCAACAAACGAGACGCCGTCCCGATAACCATGACAGCTCAGGCAATCTCCTTGGCTAGCAGACGCATCATTAGCTCGGGACAATCCCTCGACGGGCTCGGGACAAGCCCCCCTCGGGCCAAACACCGTATCAAAACGAGGGGTTTTGTAACAAATTGTCCCAAAGGGTTGCGCTAAGGGGTACATCCTTTGTAACAATGGCACCGGATTAAAGATGTCGACACGACTTGTCATAGTAGAATCGCCCACCAAAGCTCGCACCATCGAGAAGTTCTTAGGCAAGGATTTCGAGGTGTTAGCTTCCTATGGTCACGTCCGAGACCTTCCCAATAACGCTGCCGAGATCCCGGCAGATGTCAAAAAGCAGAAGTGGTCCCGATTGGGAATCAACGTCGATAGCGATTTCTCGCCTCTCTATATTATCCCGAGTGATAAGGAGAAGCGGGTCAATGAACTCAAACGCGCGGTAAAGAAGGCCTCCGAAGTCTATCTCGCGACCGACGAAGATAGAGAGGGAGAGTCCATTAGCTGGCACCTTCTTGAGGTATTAGACCCGAAAGTTCCCGTTAAGCGTCTGGTTTTCCACGAAATTACCAAGAAAGCTATCGAAGAGAGCCTCAGCAACGCCCGTGAGATCGACCAAAACCTCGTCCGAGCTCAAGAAACCCGCCGAATCATCGACCGCCTCTACGGTTATTCAGTCAGCCCCCTGCTCTGGAAGAAGATGGTGCCACGCCTAAGCGCGGGTCGTGTACAGAGCGTGGCGATGCGACTTCTCGTTCAGCGTGAGCGAGAGCGCGCGCGGTTCAGATCAGCTGATTACTGGGACCTCAAGGCGCTCTTTGAAGCCGCTTCAGATAAGACCCTTCCGTTTGAGGGACTCCTTACCCACGTTGATGGTAAGCGCGTAGCGAGTGGTCGTGACTTCGATGAGACAACCGGAAAGCTGAACGAGAAGGATTCGATCATCCTCCTTGATGAAGCAGCCGCTCAGCGTCTTGAGAAGTCTATCGCGTCAGCCACCCCAGAGGTAGCCGAGGTAGAGAGTAAACCTTTCACTCAACGACCGTACGCTCCTTTCACGACAAGCACCCTTCAACAAGAGGGAAGCCGCAAGCTCGGCTTCGGCGCGAAACGAACGATGGCGATCGCGCAGACACTCTACGAGAACGGATTTATCACCTACATGCGTACCGACTCGACTAACCTCTCCGATGAGGCGATCTCGGCCGCGCGCTCACTGATCGGCAAAGAGTTCGGCGCGGAGTTCCTTCCAAGCGCACCTCGTATCTACAAGACCAAGGTAAAGAACGCGCAAGAAGCGCACGAAGCGATTCGTCCCGCTGGCGCTGAATTCACCTCCCCAGCGACCGTAAAGGATCGGCTCGGACTCGAAGCGTTCCGGTTGTATGAGCTTATCTGGAAGCGAACCCTCGCGTGTCAGATGAAGGACGCTGAAGGTACCCGAGTAGGTGTTGCGATTCAGGTTGGCAACGCCACCTTCCGCGCCTCTGGAAAAACTATCTCATTCGCTGGATTCCTGCGCGCCTATGTTGAGGGATCAGATGATCCAGAGGGCGATCTCGCTGAGCAGGAACGTAACCTTCCGCCACTTAAACAGGGCGATAAGGTTTCCGCGATGGGCTATGATGTTCTGAAACATACGACCCAGCCACCAGCTCGATACACCGAGGGAACTCTTATTAAAGAGCTTGAGAAACTCGGCATCGGTCGACCAAGTACGTGGGCAACGATCGTGGATGTCGTACTCTCTCGAGATTACGCGTTCAAGAAGGGTACCGCGCTCGTACCGAGCTTCCTCGCTATCGGCGTGACCTCGCTCCTAGAGAACTATTTCTCGCACCTCGTTGACTACGAGTTTACCGCTAACCTTGAGGATGACCTCGACGCCATTTCGCGTGGAGAGAAGGACAACCTTGAGAAGCTTCGTTCCTTCTACTTCGGCGATGAGAGCATCACCAAGGGCTTGAAGGATCTCGTAACGCAGGGAGAGGAGACGATCGATCC
>JBIJBE010000007.1:0-101812 GCA_044345405.1 Bdellovibrionota bacterium | reverse complement strand
ACGATCGGAAGATCTCCTGAGATCCCGAATCGCCACAGACCAGACTGCGGGAGCCTGTTGGCGAGTATGGAATCAGCGGAACCGCGCACGGTCTCTTCGCTGTAGAAGAGGCATCCCGCCAAACGATGGAAGAGATCGGCTTGTGCCGCTGTATAGGCGTGGCTACGAAGCTCGACCTGAGCTCTGCTCCATGACAGCTCGAAGGCGCGGCTTACGTGGAGTAACTCTTGGTAACGGTCCACCAACCCGACCGCGTCTTTGCGAGAGCGCGCGGCTCCAGTGATGAAGACGATCGTTTCACTCGCTCCCCGAGCAAGGCGAACCTTACATCCAAGCGAGGCGATAGGATCGATGTTTCCACCGTGGTTACGGCTTTCGGTTGACTCTTGGGTGAAGAGGAGAGGCTCCTGCATGGAGCCGCTGCGTCCGATAAAGTTAGCCCGGGATGTCTCGAAGCGGATCGGCGCATAGCTCGTCTTGAGGGTCACTCGGTGGAAGAGGAAGAGCTCCTCCTCATGCTCCGTGCGTGGACGACGAGAGCATAGAATCGCGTCCGCGTCCTTCAAAACCTCCGCCCCTATGAAGAGTTTGCTGAACGCTGGATGCGCTGAGTCACCTTGGCGAGAGAGGAGAACCGGCTCAAGGTAGCTTGTTACCTCAAGCTCTCGCTCCGTATCGCCGAGGTTGGTGATAGTTACCCGTCGAAGCTCAACGTCATCCTCTGGTGCCACGGTGATCTCGGTATGGACGAAGATCTTATCGTCGAAGCGCTTAAATTCGGCGCGCCCCGGCGTGAAGATCGCCTCGTATGACTCGGGCTCAACCTTGGTAGGTTGGTAGGCGGCCGACCACAGCTTTCCACCCTTGATATCTTTGATGTAGATGAACGAACCGTGCTGAGTGGTGGTAGGATCATCTCGCCACCGGGTGAGCATCGCGGTCTTGTTGAAGAAGCTGAATCCGCCACCCGATGAATCGACCATGACGGAGTACCGACCGTTCGAGAGGACACGAACTCGAGGAGCGGCGGTGTGAGGAGATGTAATCACCTCAAGACCCGCTTCCTCCTTTGGAGCCTCCTCGACGATGATCGTCTTCAGCTCAGGCTCGTGAGGGACGATTGCCGATACGCGATCAGGGAACTTCTCATGAAGAAGAAGCTCCGCTGACTTAATGACCGGTTGCGCGTGGAATCGATCGATCATGACCGCGTCATTGAGCACGTTGTTGATGCTCACGAGCGACATTCCTTGGTGATGCGCGAAGAAAGATTGCACGATGTGCTTCCCATCGGCTCTCAACGTTCGCCCGGGCGTGTAATCCACAGACTCATAGAATCCGTACACACCGCGCGCTCCCTCATGCTCTATCCGTCGAAGGTTTGAGATACAGGTTTCGACCGACGGCGAGTACGGAAGGGCGAGGAAGGTCGAGTATGGCGAGATCACGAGGTCCTCGGAGAGTCCACGCTTAAGTCCAAGTCCCGGTACACCGAACGCGCGGTACTGATAGGTCTTCTCGAAATCCACACCACTATACGCTGATTCTGAGATTCCCCACGGAACCGATTGGCGTTTCGCGTAGTGAATCTGCGCCTCAACGACCGCTCGGCCTGTTCGACCGAGGATGGTTGTAGGGAAGTCCCGCATAACCAGGAATGGCATGAGGTACTCGAACATCGTGCCGCTCCATGACACGAGAGCCTTGCCTCCTGGGGTATTGGCCAATGAACGTCCCAGCGAGAACCAGTGCTTCTGAGGAACCTCTCCACGGGCAACCGCGAGGAAGCTTAAGAGTCGAGCCTCAGAGGCGAGGAGGTCGTAGAAGCTTTGGTCTTTGCGCGCGTGTTCCGCGTTGAATCCGATGGTAAAGAGCGAACGGTACTCATCATAAAGGAACGAGAAATCCATTCCATCGATGAGAGCTGTTACCTGCTGGTACATCACACCGATCGTTTGCTCGCAAGAAAGAAGCACATCGCGAGCGGCGACCATCGACCCGAGCGCCTCATGCTGAAGGTCCGCTGGGAGCTCTGGCGCTGCCTCCTGAAGCAACTCCTCGACTTGGGTGAAGAGAATCATCAACGAATTCGGCGTAAAGGTCGCTCTTCCCGCGGATTGAAGGATAGATGTTACCTTGGTCGCGAGTTGCGTTAACGCGCCCGGTTGAGAACCGGCGTGCTTAACCGCGGCGGTCTCGCAGTGGCGCCTGATCTTTTGAAGCGGATGGACCCAGGACACAAGGGGGATGAGATGCAGCACATCCTCCGCGACCGCGCCAAGCTTCACGAGGGGCTTATGTCGCTCCTCGCCGCTGTACGAGTGGCGTTGAGCTAGCGTGGTCAGGAACTGTGAGTGGTCCTCAAGGATAGAGAGCCAGGTAAGGGTGTCTCCTGACTTGCATCCGCGTAGAGCGGCATTGAGTGTCGCGAGGGTGGCGAGCTCCTCTGGGGAGGCGCCATCCCGTTCGCGAAGGACCATTTCTATTCGAGCGAGGAGAGCGTTCTTGTGGTGTTCCGTCGCGAGCGGAGTGGTCGGTGAACTCTCGAGGATAGTTTGCAAGGTGTAGAGGTGGCCGAGCAAATTTCCGCTATCCACCGTCGAGATGTATCGAGGACTTAACGGCGCGAGGTTGCGGATCGCGTACCAGTTGAAGAGGTGGCCTCGATACTTCTCCATGCGCGAGATGGTGTTGAGCGTTGTCGATGAACGGTGTACCGCTCGATGAAATGGTACAAAGCCGAGGTCGTATGCCGAGAATACGCTCAAGATAGAGAGCGAGAGATTCGTTGGCGATGTACGTTCAGCGACCACCTCGTGCGGGACCATCTGAAGATTGTCCGGCATGAGGTAGTTGTACTCCTCACGTATGTAGTGGTTGAAGAACTGCCATGTGTCGAACGCGGCCTCTCGCAGGTAGTGCAGGTCGCTCGGTGTCAGTGCCTGCCTCTCAGACTCAAGCGGAGTTGAGATCCGCTTCGCCACAAACGGCGAGGCGGTCCACAGCGCGATGAAGGGTAAGGAGAACGCCAACGTGGATGGTTGCCTGTAGGCCGCGTAGGCGGCAAGGGCGGCGATGACCGTTAGATAAGGGGTGAGGAGCCGTATGAAGTCCCGTGTCTCATTTTTTGTTCGACGTTCGGTGCGTTCCGCTGGTTCCCACTCAAGCAGGTGTCGATGAGTGACAAAGACTCGACCAAGTGTGGTGGTGATGGCGTTCAGCATGAGCGCCGCCTGGTGCGGAAGGAAACAGATGGCGCAGAACGCGCGGGCCCCGTTTCTCCAGAGGTCGACGCCGATATCACCTAGGAAACCACCAAGAGATATGCCGACCGTTGGGAGCGCGAACACGCTGGCGAGACCGGTCACCACTGGGAAGGCGATCACGAGCGAGACGAGTACGGTCCACATGAGTGGTCCACCCGGAAGGAAGAGCCATCCACCAACGAGCGCCGCCAGGCACGTTGGGGCGAGGAGGCTTCGGCGGAGATTGTCGATCATCTTCCACTTGTGCAGTGGAGAGAGACGAGATTTGGGAACTCGATTGCCGGTTATCAGTCGTGGCAGGAGCCACGGAAGAAGCTGCCAGTCACCACGTACCCACCGGTGAAGACGCTTCGAGTAGGCCATGTAGCGTGTCGGGAAGTCGTCGTAGAGCTCAATATCCGACGCTAGTCCAACTCGGGCGAAGGAGCCCTCAAAAAGGTCGTGGCTGAGAAGGGTGTTCTCGGGAACCTTCCCTTCCATAACGGTCTCAAACGCCTTGATATCGTAAATTCCCTTACCAACGTAGGAACCCTCGGCAAAAAGGTCCTGGTAGACGTCAGAGACGACGTTGGTATACGGATCGAGTCCCGCTTGTCCTGAGAACAGCTGTGAGAACCAGCTGCTAGTGGCGGAGGTAAGCGAAATGGTGACTCGGGGCTGAATCAAGCCGTAACCGCGCACAACTCGACCGAGCGTAGGATCGATGACCGGTTGGTTGAGTGGATGGTGAATTGTCGCCACCAGTTTCTTAGCGACATCTCGGCTGAGCGCCGTATCGCTATCGAGCGTGATAATATAACGCGTGCTTCGAAGGGCGGTTGAGTCCCCGACGATCAGTCGTAGCGTTGTTGAGTCGTCACCAAGAAGGAATCGGTTCAACTCCTCAATTTTTCCACGCTTGCGTTCCCATGCCATCCACTTCCCCTCGCTTGGGTTCCACAACCTATCGCGGAAGAAGAGAGCGAAACGAATAGGGCCACTCGAGGCGTGTCGGAGATTGAGGGTGTTAATGCCGTCCTGCGCGATACCGATGATCTCCTCGTCGAGAGGGATGTGCTCACTCGACGCGTCAGGAAGATCCGCCATGAGCACATAGGTAAACGCGGCATCGTCGTTGGCGAGGAATCGGACCTCAAGACCATCGATGGCCCGCTGAATCGAGCTCGTGCTGTTAAAGATCGTGTGGATGGTAACGAGCGTTTGCAGACTCTCGGGAACCTTCCCCTCAAAGGAGAGTTTTGGAAGAGGGCGAGGGCGTACGCAGCGGGTAACCAGATATTGAATGACGCTCGAGCCAAGTTCGGACATCGGAAGGAGCGCGATCGCGAGCGTCGCCAGAGCCATCCATACCGATACCTCCGCCCACTCTGAGATCAGAAGGATATACCCCATGAGACAGAGGGTCACCGCTGATATCGCGGTGAAGTAGGTGAAGAAGGCATGGTGTTCAAGGAGGCGAACGAGTCGAGTAACGAGCCTTGGCTTATATCCGAGCTTCGCCTCAAGAGCGTGTCGTCCATCGCTAACGAAGAAAGATCCGACGTATTTTTGGCACAGTGATTCGTTATCGAATTCAGGAAAGTGGTGCGCGGCGGATTGCGCGCACGCGAGAGCGGCCGCCGCTACAGCGGAGTCTGTAATCCCGAGACGTTTCGCGATCCGTTCGATCTCATGACGAATATGATCCCGCGTGGGGAAGTCGCACTTCTGATAGGTGCGAGCGGGGTCGTTTCTGAGTATTTGGTCCGCGAGACTCACCCCCTCGAACCAATCACGCCAGTTCATCTGGTCTATCGCCGTAAGGGAGGTCAGAGTATTTCCAACGGAGATCTGTCGCGCCGCTTGGATGTGGTCCTGTGTTCTTTGAAGCTCCTCGTGATCGAGCCCACGCTCCCTGAGCGTCTCCTCGATGAACTGAAGGGCCAAGAAGGCTTTGCGGCCACGCACTCGAAGGCGCTTAATGAGCTCAAGCGCGCCGTGCGGGAGGAAACTCTCTCGTTCCGCGAGACGACGAGCGAGCTCGTTCATAATCTCGGTGCCCGGCTTGGATTCATCGCCGAGAACAGAGTCGACGAGGGTGAATACGTCTCGCCGCGCGATCAGTTCGGCTTCAGCCTCTCGCATAAGTCGACGGAGATTCTCGAACAGCGCGAATCGCAGCATGATTGGGAAGGCCCAGAGCTCGCCCGATGAAAGTTCAAGCTTCTGCTGATACGAGGAGATGAACACCGCCGCGAGATTCGCGTCCATGGCGGCGTCCGTGTGAACCACAAATTCGAGCGCGAGACTGTAGATTCGCGGAAAACCCTGCAGGTCACCGCTCTTAAAAATCGGAAGGGTCTTGTAGAAGCCCCATGGAAGATACTTTTTGATCGCGGCGATGTGACGCTCAACAACGTGATAGTTATCGAGCATCCACTCTGAGCCCGCCGTGAGGGCTTCTCCATTGTGAGCGGCCTCAGCGAGGCACTGATACACGCGTTTCAATACCTCTCGATTGTGCTTGTAGGTTTGGAGGAGTCGAGTGGAGCGTCCACGGCCAAAGGTGCTCCGATGAGATTCGGCGAGTTGGAGCGCGAGGTCAGCGAGTGCCTCTCGACTGAGCACCTCGGCTCTCCACGGGGATTCGGCCTGTTGACCGGTGGAGCTAAATCCAGCTTTCGCGGCGAGAGCTGAAACGGAACGAGGAAGGCGGGAAAGGAAGTGAAGGGAAAGGGCTGTCACTCTGCTACACCTACTGGGACTACGCGTTCAATCGTTATTGCGGGATGCCCTGCGTCCCCACCCTTGTCTCAGGAGGTTCGAGGATACCCACAGGGGAACCAAAAACGGGGCTGATAGACGGCTCCCTGATTCCCGCCCAACTATACACAAATACAGGGTCTTCCGACACAATAAGAGGGGGTGTTTTTTGGCGCTTGGGTTGAGCTCTCTAGGGACTCTATTTGAGCAGGAGGCGCTCTAAATGAACCGTTCGGAGGGTCCCGAAGGTAGACTTGTCGAGGTCAACGACAGCGACGCTCTGGGGCCATTTGATGGGTCTGGATAGCGCGGCTGCGTAGTATCGATTGACCAGGATCGCGCGAAGTCCCTGATGGAGATCAGGTGTGAGGGGATTGATCTCCAACAGAGCCAAAATAGCCGAGTACTTGATTTCCGGGGACCTCCTCTCTCGCAGGTTCCAAACCTTGGATACTATCGGAATCGCGAGTGGGCCGAGGGTCGCCCCAACTCGACACGCCCCGGCGACATGGCTCGGCTTGTCCGAGTCGAGTGCTGGTGTTACCTCGGCGAGAACGATCTCTGGGGGAAGTGTCTTGATGATCTCTAGAGCGGTTTGAAAGTTAGGGGTCGACTCCGGCATGTCGATGGTGTCATGGACGAATCGACCCCAGTCAAATTGCGTGTCTCCCAAACGCGCGAGCGCTAACACCGCGAGGTACGCGAGCTCCTGATCGTTTCGAATCGACTCCGCGAGCGAGCGCACAGCGGGGAGGGCTTGTTCTGCGAGGGGATGTTTTCGAGAGAGTGAGGAGAGGACCTGTTGGATCGTCTTTCGATCTCCAAGTTCCACGAGCTTGGTGATGAGGTGGGCTCGAATTGGCTCAGGGGCGGATGGCGCCTCTGTCAACGCGATCAAATCAGGTTGCACGCGATCGCATTCCTTGCGGTTGGTCAGAACGGAGGTGACGTTACTTGGATCCGAGAAAAGGATCGACCCTGACGTTCGCACAAGTGAAGTTCCCGCGGAGCTGTCAAAGGTGCACAAGCAGGATACAACTTTAGTGATGAATTGATCGTGAAGAGCTTTGTCGGTATCGGTACTCTGTAAGAGATTCTGTACCGCCACGGGACGAGCATGGAGAGCCTCGCAGGAATTCGTCGCAACCAACGTGTTCAACAGCTCGATTCGTTCCGTCTTGGACGCCGCCCCGAATACCTCAAGGAGGGCCAAGATGCCGAGACGTTGCGTCGATGAACTCTTGAGGAGGGTCTTTCGAAGTAATGGAACGATGGAGGTGCCCTGTTTGATGAGTAGGCCCTCCGCCGCGGCGGAGAGTTGAGGATGGCGCAAAGCCTCCGCGATGACCGTTAAAGAGGTCTTTGCAAGGGTTTTTCTGGTCTCCAAGCCTGCGATAATCGCTTTGGATACTTCAACATTCGAGGGAGCGATCAACGCCACGAGCGGTCCCTGGAGCGAGTCGATCTTCGCGGCGAGCGCCATCACACCCGGGAGGGTTATTCCCTTTTTAACCCCCTCCATCACAAGAGCGGAGTAGCGACTCAACTCTTTCGGTGTATTCAAGGTTGCGGCGCTTTGACAGGTCGCGTCGATGATGGTGTCGGTTCGTGTGTCTCGCTTTTCAGAAAGAGATGATTTCAGAACGCCCAACAAGATGGCGTGACCGTCTGAACGTCTCTCCGTGAAGAGGCTTAGGGCTCGCAGAGCTTCTGGCCGAATCGGAGTTGACGGATCTGAGGCCAGCTCCTTCACTTTCAGGAATAGCGCTGTCTTCCTCTCGTTATCAACGAGCGGTAACGCTGAAGGGAGAAGCGATAGGGCTCGTCGTTGATCGTTTTCCTGCGAACTCGTGAGGAGCGAGAGAAGAGAGTTCGCGAGCGATGATACCGAGCTCACCAGGCATCGTTGCTCGTCTTCAGGCATCGCGGAGTTTCTCAAGAGTGAAGGATTGCGGCCGAGGGTCGCGGATAGCATGGGATCGATGAAAATTCCGCCGAGGGCCGCGCAACTCTTACCGAGGAGCGCGGTCACGTTCGCGCCGTTGGTTGGTTCCGAGGCGAGACGGGCGAAGTCGTTTACGAGAGGGGAGGTCGCCTCTTTGGATGGAAAGGGAAGGTAGGACGCGAGCCGATTGGCGTTCTCTACAGTTAATTTTGGCGCGAGTTCAACAAACGCTCGCATCGCGCGACTACCATCCGGATCGGCGTCTCGTAAAAAGGCGGCAACTTTGTTGGCGTCTTCTTGCTGGAGCGTCGAGAGATAAGTCAGTACCCGAGGTAACGAGAGGGAGAGGTATTCATGCAAGAAGTTTTGCGTGACGAGAGGTCGCTCGCTCGTCAGATAACCGATAAGTTTGTCCATGATCGCGTCGCTTGGAACCTGCCCATTTCGGTGCGCCTGCTCAGCGATAGTCGCAGATGTTTCCTCTATTCCAACCGCGATTTCGTCGCTCAACGCCTGCTCGCTGTACAGCGACGTGAGTTGGGGCGCGGCGTTGAACGCGAGAGGACCCGCGAGGGTTAAGAGCTCTAAGGCGCATCTCTTTCCGCGGAGCTCTCGCTTCGCGTCTGTTGTTTGCCACAACGCCGGCGGATTGGGCTCCATGCCTTTGCCGTTCGGTAAGACGGCGAAGGCTTCAGGAGCGGCGGGTGCTTGAGTATTCAGGGCTACGACACGCGTCAAATAATCGACTAATCCCGACTTTCCCTCTGGAGAAAGCTTGGCGAACGTTTCAGTCGCTTTTTCGCAATCCTCAAAGAGGTATGACTGGATGTTGGAGTCTTGAGCGCGTGCTGTAGATATCATACCGCTCAACGCGAGCGCTAACGCCCCTACGCCAAGAATCGAGCCACATATCCGGCCAAGAGGGCTTACTCGTACTGCCATGAGCCGTCCCCCTTCAGTTGTAGCGTGTGTTCGTGGAACTCCGCCAAGTCGGCGTTGCTGCCGATGCTCACCCAACGTTCCACATAGTTTGGTAGTATGCGATAGAGCTCTTGTTCAATCGCTCTATCCATCGCCGTTGTGGCCTCATCAAGGAACACAAAGTTCGGCTTGATGAGGAGAAGTCGCGCGAAGGCAAGTCGTTGTTGCTCTCCAGTTCCCAGGATGTTTGGCCAATCGAGGACGGAGTCGAGGCCTCCAACTCGGTTGTACATCTCGGTGAGTCTTACCAACTCAAGGGCCGAGAGAAGCTCTCGGTCTAGGAGCACTCGCCCCCTAATGCCGTAGGTGAGCTGGGAGCGAAGGGAACCGAGCACCATGTAGGGGCGTTGTGGAAGGAAGAGCGCGTTCGAGAGGTCCGGTCGAATAATCGTCCCTGAGCCGGTCTCCCAAAGACCCGAGACCGCGCGAAGGATAGAGCTCTTTCCGCTTCCGCTCGGGCCTGACAGCAGGAGCGACTTTCCATGGAAGGTGAACGAGAGTCCCTTGACCAGTGCTTGTTCCCGGCGAGGCGTAAGGATCGTGACGTTGCGGAAGATAAGGTCCTTTCCAGTCGTTACCTTAATCCTTTCGCCTGGAGAGACGGGCTCATTCGCTTTTTCAAGGGCTTCCCAGAATGTGCCGAGACGATTGATGACGGCCGCGAATACGCTCAAGTTACCAAAGTGGTTGACCACGATGGAGAGCGCGTTGATAACGAAACCGAACGCCGCGCCGGCCTGAATGACGGAGCCGAACTCGATCTGGCCGGCGAAGAAGAGGGGTGCCACGAATACTGTGGGCAAGATGGTGAGGATGTAGTTGTACCCGGTCGTGAAGAACTGCAGATTACGATTCCAGTTAATCACCTGTAAAAGGTTGTTCAGGGCGGACTTGAGTCGCTGACGAGTTCGTGTGAACTCGCGAGCCTCTCTGCCATAGAACGCGATCGACTCCGCGCTGTCACGGACATTAATTAATTTGTATCGGTAGTCCGCTTCCTTTTTAAGTTGCGTGAAGTTGAGACCGATAAGGGGGCGTCCAAGGAAATACGTTACGACCGACCCGATGAGGGAGTACGCGACCGCCGCGACGAGGAGAGAAACCGAGATTGAACCGAGCACGTAGACGTAGAGGAGGAGCTGCACCGTGGAGTTAAAGAAGATAAGGCAGAAGGTGAGGCTTTGCGCGCAGAAAGAACGAACATCCTCCTCGATACGTTGGTCAGGGTTGTCAATGTCTCCCCGTAGATTCAATTTGTAGTACGCTCGGTCAGAGAAGTATCGGGCGAGGATGTGGTGACTGAGCCACCGTCGCCACAAGAGACTTAGCCGTTGTTCCGTATAACTGTAAGATACGACGATCGGGGTCGCGATGACGAACGCCAGGAGATACTCGCTGAGTTTCCAATAGAAGAGCGGCGAATCCTTGGTTTGTAGGGCGGTCATGAAATCACGACCGATGTAGCTCATGACCACACCTACCCCGTTGATGGTCAATGAGAGACCTAAGAGGAGCCCAACCATAGAGATAGCGCGCCAACGCATGTTGGACCGAAAGAACGGCGACGCTAAGGTGATGAAACGTCGAATGACGTTACGATCAATCGGGGTGGACATTACAACCTACTAAACATGTGGCTCAACCTTTACGACGGTGCGTTCGTAGTCCGCCCACGCCGCGGAGAAACCTCTGCCCGCGGCGCGCAACTCTGGGAATGAACCGATCTCTTCCACTCGACCGTCGCGTATGTACACAACGGTATCAAACAACGGTACGAGCGCAAGGCGATGGCACGCCGTCACAACGGTGAGTTCTTTAAATTCGTTGAGGATATTCGCGAAGATCTGTTTTTCAGTGAGTGGATCAAGACTTGATGTCGGCTCATCCAAGAGCAAAATATCTTTGCCCGGCACTCGAAGGATGCCTCGAGCGAGCGCGAGTCGTTGACGCTCTCCTCCTGAGATATTCAAACCGGCCTCTTCCAATGTGCTGTCCAAGCCGCTCGGAAGTTTTTGAAGGAGGTGATCGATCTTGCATAACTCAAGAGCTTTCATCAGCTCTTGGTCCGAGAAATCTTGGTTGAAGCTCAGGTTGTACCGAAGCGATTCCGAGAATACCTCGGGCTCTTGAGGAACGAGGAGGCTGATGTCGGCGATATCATCGAGGGTGTAGCGATGGCCATCAGTGGATGTCACCGTTCCTGAGTTCGCCGCAAGCATGCCGGAGAGCACTTTGAGCAAGGTGGATTTGCCGCCACCGCTCGGTCCCACAAGAGCTACCTTCTCGCCTTTACGAAGGCTCATGAAGACATCCCGAAGATTCTGGGTATCGCCGCCGTATGAAAATTTCACATCTTCTAACCCGAGAGCGTCCCACGAACGAGGAAGGGTGGATGGGCGTAGCGGAATCTTGAGTTCGTTCGACTCGTTCAGAACGGATGAGGCGTCATCGTAGGCGAGCGATGCCTCAATAATGCCCCCATAGTAGCCGGTGAATGAGGTGATCGCTCCAAAGATTCGATCAAGGTAGTTCAACAACACGTACACCTGCGCGACATCGAACGCCGCGTTATCGCCGATATGGTTTCGAAAGAAGATGAAGAGCGAGCTGCCCATTACAAGGCTGTAACCCGCGCTGATCGTTCCCCACTTAAGCTCTTGGTATTTCCAAATCTTTCGGCAGAGGCGGTATCCCTCATTGCGTTGATCCATCAAGTAGGTGAGGGCGGGCTTTTCAAGCCTCAGGGTCTTCACGGTTATGATATTCGAGAGGTAGTCAACGCAGGTTCGGTTCAGCTTATCGAAGAATCGATTGTTGCTGCGCCATTTCTTGGTGAGTCGACGATTGAAGAGGAGCATAATCGCGACGGTCACAAAGCCCATGATCAGAACCGTAATCGCCACCTCAAAATCAAGGGTGAAGAGCGCGAAGGTAGCGAAGAAGAACTTCACCATGCCGTCAACGATCTGCCAGAGGTAGTTATTGATAACGCCTTCGATTGCGCCGACGGATCGGTTCAATCTGCTGAGGTTCTCTCCGGAGTGGTGATGCACGTGCCACTTGAGCGGGAACGCCACGAGCGCGCCGAATACCTCCTCAAGTTTGTTAAAGCGAGCTGAGTACGCGCAGGTGCCTTGAAGGTAGCGAGCGAGGTGGTGGAAGGTTGTCATCGACATCCGAAGCACAACGTACGCCGCCATGTACTTCAATGATTCATCAAATGCCGCTTGCGTGAATCCTTGCGCGACAAACACGTTGAGGATCCAGCCGATCGCCCATGGGACGACGAGGTCGATGCTGTAGGCGAGAACGGAGAGGATGATGAAGCCGAAGAATCGGACACGATCTCCGTGGGTCGCTTCCCACGTCGCCCGAGCGAGAGTCAGTATGGAGGTGAGCGTACCGTTTTGCTTTGGATCGTTCATAAGCGATGAAGCCAACTCTCTAAAAAGTTTGGGCAAATGATAGCAAAAGCGACCTCATGTGTCTTGGTTTGGACGGGAATCGGGTCCCCCTTGGCGGTGGCACAACGATCCCTACGATAGTTTGATGCGAATGGCGTTCGGGAAGGCCGGGATATAGGGAGTTGAGCGCCTATTATCCTCGAGAATGTCTAATATTAAACCGTCGTTTCCGTTTTGCGGGGCGTAGGCACTGGTCTGAGTGAATGAAACACGCACAGTGACGCAAGAATCACCAACACATTGGTCATAAGAAGATGGGTTAACTTGAGCCACACCGGAGCCAGGAGCGAGAGGGTCGCAACGCCTATGAGCAGGGCTACGACGAGGCCGATGGAGAGGCGCTTGAACCAGAGAGTTTGCGAGGACTCGGGTGCTGAGACATGAGGAAGCTGCGCGAAGAGGAGCATCCCCACGGGAAGAGCCAGCGCAAGGAGTGGATGAAGAATACGGAGTCGCACCGCTGGATGAGCATCCGCGGCGAGATCGTGCGTCAACCCGTGAAGGAGTGACTCCGAGGGCATAAGGTGGGATCCGAGGGCCGCGATCGCTCCGGTGATGAGTATGATTGTGAGAGCTCCGATGTACAACGCGCCTCGATTCTTTATCTCAGGAGAGAGAAGCCGGCGCGGGAGATCTCCGTAGCGGATGCTTTCGGCGGTCATCACTCCCGAGAAGAGAAGGAGTGAGGTGTTAACGAGGTGGAGCGGCATAACGAAGAGTCGCGAGAGATCCGTACTCTCGTTAACGAGCCCTGCTTTAACGAGTTGGCGGCCGATGAGCGCCTCGGTTATGGTAAACACGAGGGTCATGAGCGCCCAGAATCGAGCTGGATGGCGTCGAGCGAAGTATCTCCGAGAGAGCCAGATCTGGCCTAGTATCAGTAGTCCGTACAGCGCGGTGGAGATTCGATGAGAGTATTCCACCCAGGTTTTCGCGACACGTTCTAATGGAATTACCTCTCCGTTGCACAACGGCCAATGATCGCCACACCCATCGCCAGATCCTGAGAGCCGAACCCACGCGCCCCACAGAATGATGAGAACGGTGTACGCGACCAAGACCCATGAGCCGATGTACAGGGAGCGAGGTATTTGCTGGGCGTTCACGGGTGTGGATCCTAAAGAAGTCGCTTTGCTTCAGCGGGCATCGCGAGCCACGAGCGTTGTGATTGGACCGAGTTCGCGGACATCGAACGAATCAGAGAGTCCGCCTCACTTAAGGTAACGACCTGTCCATTGTCGAGCTGCACCAGCATCGACTGTTTAGAATCGCCTGAGTGCACATCCGCTGTCGTGATCTCATGGAGGTAGTACTTCGGATCCATCTTGAGAGATTCAAGCGCCTTCGTCGCCTCCGAGATCATCTGGCTTCGGGTCGACGAGTCGATAACGCGGACCGTCTTGAAGAGCCTTCGATGGAGGATTCGATCGCTGAGATCTCTTAGGATCACGTCGTGTGAACGACTCCACCGCGCCATGTGGTAGCGCCACCACGATTCTCGCATCTCGAACATCGTGTTGAGGGTTAGATCTGTGGCCGACTTCGCGGCGAGCGCTTGTTGCATGACGTCGTCGGCGAACTCTAGCTTAGACCCTAGATCCCGAGCTCGTTGCACTACCGCTTTATTGAGCATATCCGCCGCGAGCAGGACTCGATGCTGATAGATCTGTCGGTACATCGCGTGCCGCGACACCATGAAGTGTAACATCGCGTCGAGTCGGTTCTCCATGAGAGCGAGTTGCTTGTCCTTGGTGATAAGGATGGAATCAACAAGGGCGGGAATGTTGTACTTTCCGTAGCTGACACCGGCGAGCACGCTATCCACCGTTGACCAGTTCCCTCGGTCTACGTTCCACCCACCACCTGAGATGATCTGCCATGTCCACGGAGGAACGGAGTCCGACTCCTCAAGGATATTCAGCACTGTCCGACCGAGGTTCGGATCGAACTCTCGAAGGAGTGTGGAGATCTCTGGATCTTGTGTGAGGACAGTTTCGGCGAGCTCCTCGTGCACGTCCGGTTGACCGGGGAACCAGGTCTTAAAGGCTGTGTGTGAGCCTGGGGCGAGATGTCCGATGTCGTGAAGGAGCGCGGCGACAAGGATGCCCGGACGATACGTCGCGACATCCTCGGGGAAGTTTTTGCTCAGCTTGCTGAGCGCGAGCTTCGCGAGGTACGCGACCCCCAGGCAATGCCCGAAGCGAGAGTGCTCGGAAAACATGTACACCAGCTTGGTGTTCGCGGTTTGACTGATGTCACGGAGCCGTTGGAACCAGCGGGTGTCCATCAGATGAAGGATCAGGTTTTCAGCGGGGTCGCTCTTTGAGAACGAGACGGATTGGTGAACGACGTCTGCGAATGTGATGTCACTCATACGGTATGCCCTGAAGTTGGAAGGTGTTGCGGAATCGGATGTTGAGCGACGACTGTTATGCCGAAGCTTGGTAGTCCCTCAAGGAGATGTGTCGAGGATGTCAGGAGCTCCACGTGAGTTACCCCGAGATCTCGCAGGATCTGGGCTCCCACCCCATACTCGCGCATGATCGTCGCGGAGGATGATGGGGTGGGTTCTTTGAGGCGCTGCATGGAGTTTCCTTTCGGATCCATAAACGGTCGTCGTAGATAGAGCAGAACGCCGCGTCCACGCTCGCCAAACTCTTTGAGCGAGTTTTGAAGGTGCGCGCGGGTCGCCGGCGAAGACCCACCGAACACATCCGGAATGGTGTGCTCCGCCTGAACACGTACCAACACTGGAGTATCACCGCTGACATCTCCCTTCACAAGAGCGACGTGCTCACTGTCGCTAATCTGTGAACGGTACACGATGGCCCGCACCTCACCCGCGAGCGTTGTCGGAAGCATCGCTTCCGCCACTCGCTGAACAAGAGATTCCTTTTGTAATCTGTAGCGGATGAGTTCCGATAGGGTGACGAGCGGGAGCTGCTCCTTGAGCGCGCACTGCTCCGCTTGAGCTTCGTTCATGATATCTCCGCTCTCATCAAGGAGATCGACAAAGAGCGCCGCGTCCGTCGCTCCGATCATCTTCACGATGTCGAGCGCCCCTTCCGGGATTGCGGTTTTGACAAGCACTCCTCCCGGGCGTGTCTCCACTGGAAAGATGTGTCCTGGTTTTACGAGCGCGCGAGGTTGGGCAACCCGGGCTCCTAGGATCTGAAGGGTTTTCGCTCTATCAGCGGCGCTGATGCCCGTTGTGATTCCCTCTCGCGCCTCAACCGACACATACTGTGAAGTCTGAGAGGTTGGGAGGGACGAGCGCTCGGATGTTGACGGGCGCGCCATACTCGAGAGGAGGAATGCCGTCGCTCGCTCTGGTGATATGGCGACAAAGGTGAGTCCACCTGAGATGGTGAGGATTCGATTTATCTGTGAGGCGTCTATCTCCTCCGCGGGAGCGATGAGAGCGGCTCTTGAGGCGCTTAAATCGTCTACGAGGATCGCGAGCTTGGTCTGCGAAAACGCTGTCAGGAAGTGAGAGAACCGACTCATGAAGGGGATTACAGCAGACTTCCTGTTGAGTGTCACGAAAGGGGACTTTCGTAGGGGCGCAGGCCGCTCGTGGGGCCGGGGGCCGTGAGAGCATTTTGTAACCACTTGAAAATACGTTAGTTTGGCGCCGTGTACGATAGTCCTCAAGAAACCTCGCAGCCATTCCGAAACTATATTTGAACGAGGGAGCCCCATTTGGCTCGCTTGCTCTTCATGTAGTTCTAGCAGTTCTGAAGTGGTGTCAAAATGAAAACGGAAGTTCTTGAGACGAACCTATCTTCTCCACAGGAGATGGATAGAGCGATCATACGTGCGCGGCGGACCGCATTTGTCGCGCGCTTTATTGTGTTGCGGGAGGGGAAGCGCACGAAGGCGCATCGAGCCATTGAGATGATGGAGTGGGAGGATCTCACGACCGTCGAAGAGCTCGCGCACCGGTTTCGAGTGGCGTTTGAGGACAACGGCGACAATATGTTTCCAGTTGATCGTGACCTGCGCAGAGCGGTCGCGCACTCGTTCCGCTCGATTAAGTTTTTTGTGAATGAGTACGCCATGCGGGCGACCAGAGATTTCGTTGAGGCTCTGGTGGATTACGAGCGCTCAAATCAACTCCTGTTCAGCGACGATGACGCACCGAAGCCAGGCGGGTGGCGATTACCCAAGGAGATTCAACGCCTCAAAGAGGAGCGGGCGATGGGGGTCGTGAAGAAGCCGAGAGGTAGACCCGCGAAGCGACCGCAGCCAGTGGCGCAGGATGTGGTGTCTTCCAATTAGGCACCGAGGATACTGTAGTTCGCGTAAAGGAAAAGCGGCGGGGCGAATACCAGGGAAGGTGTTCGCTCCGCCGCTTTTTTGCTCGACGAGGCCCTAGAAGAGGGCGTAGATGAAGGGTGAAAGAGGATTGCCCGCCGTTGTCGCGATGAGGAGACCGACGAGCAGAAATACCACTACCATCGGCACGAGCCACCACGCTTTACGTTCCCAGATAAGTTGAAAGATCTGACGTACCGTTCCTGACTTGCTCATGCGCGCTCCAATCCCGTGCTAAATGCCCACGAACTCATAGCATAAAAAAAGGGAGCCTCGAAAGGCCCCCTTGCGTATCGGCGCGTTACGCGGCCACTTGATCCGCGTTCGTCGTTTCATCATCTGTCTCCTTGAGCTCATGGATGATGCGATCGACCTCTTCTATGAGAGAGCCGATGGCGTATGCCCAAACATACTGTCCAGCCTTCTTGCCGGTGAGTACCTCGGCGATCTCGCCCTTATCTTGAATGCGATGCTTGATGAAGAGCTGCTTGCTATCCGTCAAGAGCACCATGTCACTTGGATTCTTATGGAGCTTCGGGAGCTTCTTGCGCAGATAATCGATACCACGTCGGAAGCGATTAACCGGGAGGCCCTCACGTTTCATACGGAAGAGCCAGCACAAAAGGATAAGGTCGGGGTAGGAATACTTGGGGCGACCTCGGCTCTTGGTCTTACCAGTCGTCGGAACCAGATTAGTCCGAGCGTAGTAGTTGAGGAGAGCGAGACCGATCTTTTCGTCACCGCCGGTCAAGGTCCGAAGGATCTCTTGGACCTGTTTGGCAGTGAACTCACGATCTAAAATATGAACACTCATCCGAAGACCTCTGAACAGCCGTGTACAACGAGTACTAGCGGGAAGTTACTACAAGCATCTTTAACTAAGCTACAGTGAGCTCATCCGTAGTGTCAATCTGCAAACTTACATTGGGGCCGGTAAAAGTAGAGTAGGCGACTGGTTTCACTACGCTAAATTCTAATCATGACAGAAGGGAACAGGGAGGAGACAAGAGATCTTTTGAGGAGGGCACATCGGTGCCCTGAACGGGCTGCCTTCCCATGCTATCCCCATGACCGACCGCAGAGAGTGTGAAGGTCGAAGTCGCTTAGCGTTGCTGATCAAAGAAAGGGAATCCGGTTGAGCCGCAGGGAGAGCCGGGTCTGTCGGGTGCCAAGAATCATAAAAGTGAGGACGGTTACAAGACCGGTCCTGTTTCTCAAGGCGTGGCAGGACCTAAAGGTGACGCAGGTCCTAAGGGCGCGAAGGGTGATGATGGTAACGCTATGAGCTTTTCGAAGGATGTGTGGACCGAAAAGATTCCATCTCATCGAAGATTGGTAACCGTCTCATCAAAGCGGTAGGCCCCGGTTTTGTAACCGGCGCCGCGGATGATGATCCCTCTGGCATAGCCACCTATTCGATTGCTGGCGCCCAGCTCGGCACTCATCTCCTATGGACCGCCTTTCTTACCTGGCCCCTTATGGCCTTTGTGCAGATGATGTGCGCGCGCATCGGCATGGTATCGGGGATGGGACTCGCTGAAGCGCTTGAGAAAAAGTTCTCCCGTCGAGTCGTCTTGATAGTGAGTGTGACGCTTCTGATAGCGAACACCATTAACATAGGTTCCGATCTTGCTGGCATGGGGGACGCGCTTGAGGTGCTCACCGGCATCTCCGCTCAGTTTTTTGTGGCGCCGATGGGATTTGGCATCATGTGGGCAACTATATTTTTACGTTTTACCCAGATCGAAAATGTTTTGAAGTGGCTCGCCGGTATTTTGGTAGTCTACATCATCACTGCCTTTCTGATACCGATTGATTGGTCCGAAGTGCTCGTCGCTACGTTCGTTCCTTCTCTTCCTAACAGCTCGAACGCTTGGGCCGCTTTAGTGGCGCTTCTCGGCACCACGATCAGTCCCTACCTCTTTTTCTGGCAGACAGGAGAGGAGATTGAGGACGCAAAGGCGTTCGGTGAAATGAAAATAAACGGGAGCACTATACCGTCATCGCGGATTACCGACCGTGCTATCGATGTAGGAATCGGAACCTTTTTCTCAAATGTCGTCATGTTTTTCATCCTCCTCACGACAGCGATGACCCTTCATCGCGCGGGAGTGACCAACATCGATTCCTCCAAGGAGGCGGCTCTCGCGCTTCGTCCTCTTGCGGGAGAGCTGGCGTCGACTCTGTACGCTGTGGGAATCCTTGGAGTGGGATCCCTCGCCATTCCAACACTCGCGGGTTCCGCGGCGTACGCGCTCGCGGAGACCTTTCGGTGGGAGGAGGGGCTTGATCGGAAGTTGCATGAGGCTCCACGATTTTATGCCGTCATCGTGGTCTCGATCGTTATCGGCATGTTGCTCACCTTTCTCGATGTGAACCCGATGCACGCGCTCTTCTGGACCGCGGTCATGAACGGGGTGCTCGCGCCCTTTCTTCTCCTCGGGATCCTCGCTATCGCGACCGATACAGACATCATGCGAGGACAGCCGAGCTCTCGATTATCAATCGTGGTTGTAGGGTTCACTACGCTGCTTATGTTCGTAGCTGCGATGGGCATGTTAGCTCTCTGAGTGGACACAGGGGGCGCGCTGTTTGCGACCTGGTCTTTGGCTTCTGGGTACGAGAGCTGGAGAGAAGGGCTTTACATGTGGCTTCAAGCGGATAGGTCCCCCTCCGCTTATGCGGCTCCAGGCAAGTAAGATGTCCGTTACCCACTCTGCCCTGCGGGGTCCTCTAGGGGCTACTCGCGTCAATCCTTCCTAAAAGTATCGGGTTGTGACCGGAGAGAGTAACATAAGCTAAAGTCATACTCCCCGTGAAATTCGGTTCCCTCGCCAATCTCGACGAGAGCAGTGCAGCCATAAAAATGGGCGCCAGCCTTAAAGATACTATTTCGGGGAATTGAGGTTAGGGAGGTGCAGCCCGAGAAGAAGGCTTCTCCATTAAACACCACCCCTTGAGCAATTGAGGTTAGGGAGGTGCAGCCGTAGAAATCAACTCCATCAAACACCACCCCTTCAGGAATTGAGGTTAGGGAGTTGCAGCCTTCGAAGTCGGTATACCCATTAAAGACCACCCCTTGAGGAATTGAGGTTAGGGAGGTGCAGTAGCGAAAGTCGGTATACCCATTAAACACCACCCCTTGAGGAATTGAGTTTATTGGAGTTCCACGTAAATTCACTTCTCCGCAGATAATGAGCGGACCTCTCCGGTCCTGAAGGATGCGGTAATCATTCGGCTCAAGCCCTCCCGCATACACCCTCGTATCTTCCGTGATCATACCCTTATCTATTGCAACCTGTGAGCTATCGACGCCGTATACCGTGGCATAGTCCTCCTTCACATTCGGACGTGCCCCTTTAATCTCATCTATTCGCGAGTCTCTATCATATCCGAAGCTCGATATCTTCGAATCCACCTCGTAGAGAAAACGAAGCTCTTCGATGGTAAGGGGTGGATCGGGAGTAAGGTGCTCGACTAATTTCCCCTCCGCATCCCGCCTACAGCACCGCTGGTCGATAGCGGTAAGGAGCTTCATATCAGCGGATGCCTTTTTGAATTTCTCATATCCTGGAAGGGTACCGCCTTTCTCCTCAACCACATCAACGAACTCAGGCTCGAGCTCCTGTCCCGGTGCAATGCCTCGGATCTCGGCGATCTTGTTGTTCGCCATCCGAATGGCTACTCGGGGGACGGAGCATAGCCCTTGATCGTCTTTCGTGTAGTAGACGTAGAAGTCGCCACCTTCAATATGCGCTTTTGCGGATCCGCTTGCTGTGCACCACCCAGTTCCCTTACTGGCGAGGTCGTTCTCTAAGACGGTGTAATCAGACCCTTGGTCATACTTTCGCCACTCACCTTCAAGGCGGGAGCGATCGATCGTTTGGTTACACTCAACGAGCGCTACGGCGTACAAGCCTGCGAAGCTTTTCGATGTAAGTGCTGCTCGAAACGGCACAAGGAGCGCTTCAGTCTTTGGAGCTACCGAAGCTGGATCGGAGAGCGCCTTATACACAAGCCCCAACGCCTCTGAGTTCAATTCAGGAAACGCCGCGATCGTATCCTTTGATCGTTTCCCAAATTTTGGGGTATCTCTATCGAATTCCCCCATCTTGAGTACACTACGAATAGCGAGGTACTTAAACCAGGAAGGATAGTGCGCATCGTTCTTGGCGAGGTAGTCGGTCCAGGTTGGGAGCGACCGTAGTTGCACGGAGCGCTTCTCGTCTACGAGCCTTATGTAGTCATCCTTTACCTGTTCGAAATCTGGTCCTTGAGCCCCTTGTCCGTGTCCCCGTTCAAGTGCCGCGCGCTTCTCTGATTGGAAGAGTCCGCGAGCGATCTTTTCTACGAGGTTCGCATCGGTTGTATCGATCACTGCCGCCGCGAGTAATTTTTGCTGAAGTCGATCGTATCCGGAATCACGGGAGCTCTTCGTGGCTTCCCGAGCAGTGACCCTCTCAAGCCGCTCGAGGAACCGCGCTATCCTTGCTTCGGCGCTTACGTTCTCGTTCTTTGCTTTGGTATAGTCTTTAGCTTGTTCCGGCGGAACCCGTTGTTTGTTCTCTTTATAGATCGCCGCACCCGTTGAGCGCCAAGCGCTACGAGACGTAGAAAGGTCGCTAAATTGCTCCTTCAGCAGCTTAGCTCCTGGATCCTGCTTGGTGGTTGTTTTGTCCCCTTGCTTAGGCATTAGTGGTACTCCACGTCACTTGTATCGGCCTAATTTTAATCGGGGATTAGTTTTTCGGATTAGAACGTTAAGTTGCTGAAAACCGTATTGTTTTACCGGGTCGCGCGTGGGAGGGAATCGCCATCAGGGATATAGTGCGTGGAGAATTCTGCGGCTCGTCTGATAGTAGGGCAGAGCTGATGGGGTAGTAAATCGAGTGAAACAGGCAGGCTGGCTGTCTTAGGGCGTCGGCTGTGCGGCCACGTTAGTTTGCGAGGTTGCCAGTGGGAAGAGCCCAATCGCCACGGGAACCTCATCTGTTCCGGGGAAGTTCTCTTCCCGAACTGCCCCCGCGTGTCCCTGAATCTCCCCCGAGATATACATGCTCGACGATCCGCCACCATCAAAGTTGAGGGCTTCGACGCATCCTATCTGTGGTTGAGTAAGCACGCTCTGTAGCTGATGAAGCGAACCACCGAAAACGCCCGACGTTACGCGAAAGATGGAAACTCGTTGTTGCGCGTCTATGCAAATACCGGAGAGATTTGATGAGCGAGCGGATTCTTTGAGTCCCTCTACGATCGCGCCCTTGCTCACGAGCCGTGGCCCGGCTTGAACAGCCTCGACAACGCCGTCAGTGGAGAAGGTGTCCCGAAAGGCGACCCCAACTGATTTAGGGGTAACAAAGAGGATCCCAGTGAGAAGGCCTCCTCCTTTATGAATCCTCTGATGAATGATTCCCCGACTGATGACGAGACCAAGAGGTTTGCCTTGCTCGTCAAAAAAGTTCGCGTTGATGCAGGCTACCGCTCCTGACGCTTTGCAAAGGGCTTGCACCGTCGCGTGCTTCCATCCGAACTCTGAGGCTCGAATAGTCGCGATCCGGTGGCTCTGCATATCCGATCGCACTATGGCGATGGATGATGAGATGATCGAATCTCCGTTGATCTTAAAGTTCGTTTGCTCAAGACCACTACTGAGCTTATCCCAGGCGAGGGGCTCGGGCAGGGGTTGCGCGAGAGCTGAAACGAGTCCACCCCACATAACGGTGACTATCAAGACTACCGCGTAGCGGAGAAGGGAACTAAGGACCGCGACCGAATGAGGCGCTTTCATGATGTCCTAGTGCGCGTCTCCGAAAGAGGCGTTGAGGCTCTTGGTAGGGGTCCCTTTCCCCTCGAGGGCGTCCTCGATCTTTGTCTTGAATTCCTCGTTGAATTTCGTGAGGAAACTGCGAACGGGCATGACAAGAGCGTCGCCGAGTGGGCAGATCGTATGTCCCATGATCTGATTGCAGATGGAGTTGATCATCTCCACATCACCTGGAGCTCCCTCTCCGTTGTTGATTCGACGGAAGGTCTTCTCAACCCAGTGACCACCCTCTCGACACGGAGTGCACTGACCGCATGACTCATGCGCGTAGAAGTGAGCGAGATTTTGGATCGCGTCGACCATATCCACGGTTTCGTCGAGAACGATAACTCCACCGGACCCAAGGAAAGTGCCGAGCTTGTTCCATCCCTCGTAATCCATTACAGCGTCCTCGATATCCTCAGCGCGGAGGATAGGAGTTGATGAGCCGCCTGGGATAACAGCTTTTAGCTTTCGGCCGTTCAGCATCCCACCGCACTCCTCCTCAAGGAATCGTTTGAAGGGATATCCCATCTCGATCTCGTAAACTCCTGGCTTGTTGATGTGTCCTGAAGCTGAGATGAGCTTGGTGCCTTTCGACTTCTCCGTGCCGATGGCGGCGTAGGCATCCGCCCCGTTGTTGATGATCCACGGAACGGCGGCGAAGGTTTCCACGTTATTAACAATCGTTGGGCTGTTGTAGAGGCCGAGCACGGCGGGAAAGTAGGGTGGTTTTAGACGAGGTTGTCCTTTTTTACCTTCAAGGGACTCAATAAGACCCGTTTCCTCTCCGCAGATATATGCTCCCGCCCCACGGTGCACGACGAGGTCTAAATCGTACCCGCTGCCGAAGATATTCTTGCCGAGGTATCCCTTAGCGTAACACTCGTCCACAGCTTTCTTGAGCTGGATGTACGGATAGGCGTACTCGCCACGGATGTAGGCACACATCCACTTACTCTGAACGGCGAGCGCCGCGATCATCATCCCTTCGATAACCGCGTGGGGATTTTTCTCCATGAGGAGTCGATCTTTGAATGTTCCCGGCTCACTCTCATCGGCGTTGCAGATGATGTAGGTCGGTTTGCCCGTGTTACGAGGAACGAAGCTCCACTTCATGCCCGCTGAGAAGCCCGCGCCACCACGCCCGCGGATTCCTGACTTTTTGACCTCTTCAATAATGGCGAGGGGATCCATCGGCAGCGCTTTCTTGATCGCTTGATAGCCACCACGGCTCTCGTATCCGGCGAGGGTGTGTTGATCAGGTTGCTGTATGTGCTCTAGCAAGATTTGGCGGTGTTGTCCCACGGAGGCTCTCTTCGATAGTAAGTAGGCGTAACTCGGCCCTCAAGGGGCGGCGCTGATGGGGAAAGGATAGTCGAAGCGACGAAAGGTCGCAATCTTTGCTTAATCGGCTACTTGGACCGTAATACTCTGCTGGTCTTCCGCCAAAAACTCGGGTTTTGAGATGTTAAATTCCAGGGTGTCGGCGACCCCAGGGTCGTCTACATCGGCGTCAACCTCAACGAGGCCATCCTGTACCGCCAACTTGCCTACGAGCTGAAGTTCAACGGTTCCCGGTTCCCCTGCGTATTGCTGACCCGATCGTCGGAAGAGTTTTTGGGGGAGGTAGAAAACAAGGTAAACGGACTCGTCATCAGCGGTGACCGCGTTCACTCGGGGTTTAATAGAGGTTTCTTTCTCATCTACGATGATGGTCCCTGAATTGGGTACGTACACAAGCCCCGCAGGGTATCGAAATTTCAGCGCTATGCCATTTTCATGCACATCGCTCACCTCTACTCGCACGACGGTCCTATCGCCTGAGTCAAGGTTAGAGGGGGTAACTGACATGCTCACGTAGGCCGCCCCGGAGAAATCGCCGGAGTCATCTCCTCCTCCGCCGCATCCGAGCAGCGATGAGGTAGCGAGAGAGGCAAGTAATACCGTCGTGATTAACGAGGGGCGCATAGGGAGTCCTGTCAAAAAAGCCCGGCGCTCGCGCGCTCGTGGGGTGCCGAGGAGAACCGGAAACGGACTCCTCAGTAGGGGTATAATTATTTTTAAGCGGGGGCGCTAGATATATTCCTTACGCATCAGCCTGAGGGGCGTCCCACTCCTTAATAAAGGTGGCCCACCGAGCGGGATCGTAGGACGCGCAGCTCTCGGGAAGGACGCCGACGCACGTATATCCGTGACCGTGCGCTACCTCACTCAAGCGTTCCCAGTCAGACGCGAGGCATACCACGATACCGTTGTGTTGGCCGATTCGGGGAAATAGGGCCACAAATCGATGTTCATGAGGCTCCCCTTCGTTCAGGATAAATGGGCTTGTGATCGAGAGATTCAGATCCGCCGCCGCTCGCTGGCAACAGGCAGCGAGACGGGCCGTGTGAACTTTGTGCCAATCGATCTCAGTCACAATTCCCTAATTGTAGCTGACGTTGATGTCGACGTACCCGTGCGTCAGGTCGCATCCCCACGCTCGAGCCGTTCCCTTGCCGACATTGAGGTTGAGCTGGATAGGAACGTCTCGCACTGACATCAGTTTTCGGATCTTGTCTCGGTCGTGCGCGACTATTTTTCCCCGGCGCATCACCGGCGCTCCGGCGAAGGTTAGGTCTACACGCGACGGATCAACTTTGAGAGAGGGATCTTTTCCCGCGGCCGCGAGAACGCGGCCCCAGTTTGGATCCGCGCCGTGAATAGCGGTTTTGACGAGCGGGGAGTTGATGACGTTCATCGCTACTTTGCGAGCCTCGTTCTCCGTTCTCGCCCCCAGCACCTCCACCTCAATCAACTTGGTCGCTCCCTCGCCATCGGCCGCTATCTGCTTCGCGAGGGACTGACACGCTAACGTCAGTAAATTCGCAAACGCTTTCTTATCAGATCCCGAGGAGACCTTTCGTCCCTTCTCGCCCGTGGAAAATACGAGCACCGTGTCGTTCGTTGAGGTGTCGGTATCGACCGAGGTCATATTGAACGAGTTGTTGACCGCGCTTGTCAGAGCTGTTTGGAGGGTTTTTGAGTCGACCTTAGCGTCTGTAACGAGAAAGCCCAGCATCGTCGCCATATTTGGGGCGATCATGCCGGAACCTTTTGCGCATCCCGCTACGGTAACGCGTTGTCCATTGATCGTCGCGGAAACGTAGACCTCTTTCTGGGTGAGGTCGGTGGTCATGATCGCTTTCGCGGTAGCGTCACCGTTACGCGCCTGTGGATTTGCCAAGAGCTTTGCGAGACCGGCCTCTATCTTATCCATCGGGAGGAGTTTTCCAATAATCCCAGTGGACGCAAGTGCAATCTCCTGAGGCTTAATGCCGAGGTGCTTCGCCGCCATCTGAGCAGTTCTCTTGGCGTCCCGCATTCCCGCCGCCCCTGTGGCCGCGTTCGCGCATCCTGAATTCACGATCAGCGCCTTCAACGTACCTCGCTTCATCGCCTGTTTTGTATAGATCAGCGGAGGCGCGGCGAAGGCGCTGCGGGTGAACACGCCAGCGCTGCCGTAAGCGTTCGGTACGAAGATGAAGGCGAGGTCGTTTTTGCCGTTTGCTTTGATCTTCGCGGCGATGCCTGATGAGAATACTCCTTTGAGGGAGGTGAGGTTCTTTGTAGCCATGGGCGCTAGGTAGCACAACTTAGTGAGGGAGGGTAGGGAGAGTTGATGGCGCGAAACATGCGCAACGATCCGAACGGTCCGACTCTGGGCGGGCCGTATCACCCAACGAGGTATCAAGGATTCGTCGATAGGCCAACGATACGGCCCGCGAGGCTCCGCCTTCGCTAAAGCTACGGCGCGACAGGCTGCGGGCCCTACCTGGGCAAGGAGCGGTAGGGCCCGACTCCTGGCGGGCCGTATGACTGCACCTCCTCGATGATACAGGTTTCGCAGGTGTCCTCTCCTAGCTAGCTGAAACCACGAAGGGTTCAACCCTTTGATCTCTCTAGGGCGTTCGGCTATAACCTGAGGTGATTTGAGAGTTTAGAGATGCCGACGTGTGCGCAGTAGAAGGGGCGTCACGTACCGCTTGAGGCCGTTTGTGATTACTCTCGTTCTCGAATCGTGCTGGGGAAAGCGCACGGAGCGTTTGTGTGAACGCGGGTCCTTCCTTACGCACCTATATAAGAGGAGAATTACGAATGAACATCGCGGTTGTCGGTACGGGATACGTTGGGTTGGTGGCAGGAGCTTGTTTCGCGGAGACTGGCAACGACGTGATCTGCGTGGATATCAACCAAAAGAAGGTCGACGCGCTTATCTCCGGACAGGTTCCGATCTTTGAGCCGGGCCTTGAGGATCTCGTCAAGGCCAACACGAAAGCGAAGCGTCTCTCCTTTACGACATCAATAAAGGACGCGGTTCAGGCATCTGATATTATCTTCATCGCGGTCGGAACTCCTCAAGACGAGGACGGCTCCGCGGATCTCACCCACGTTCTCGCGGTCGCGCGAGCCATCGGTGAAAACATGAACGGCCCAAAGATTGTGGTCGATAAGTCGACGGTACCTGTCGGCACGGCGGACCTCGTGAAGCTTGAGATCGAGAAGACCTCCAAGTTTCCCGTTGAAGTGGTAAGCAATCCGGAGTTCTTGAAAGAGGGCGCGGCTATCGATGATTTCCTCCGCCCAGACCGTGTTGTTGTGGGAGTCGCGAGTGAAAAGGCGGCGGCGGTTATGCGGGAGCTGTACGCCCCCTTCGTTCGAACCAACAATCCGATCCTGGTCATGGATATCCGCTCCGCGGAGATGACTAAGTACGCGGCGAACGCGATGTTGGCTCTTCGCGTGTCGTTTATGAACGAGATCGCGAACCTCTGTGAGCGCGCGGGAGCGGACATCAGCAAGGTTCGCGTTGGTATCGGAACCGACTCCCGAATCGGTATGAGCTTCATCTTCCCTGGAATCGGATACGGCGGCTCCTGTTTCCCAAAAGACGTGCAGGCGCTCATCCGAACTGGAAAGGATCACGGCGTCGACCTTCTGATCTCCAGATCCGTTGAGGAGGTAAACAAGAACCAGAAGAAGCTCATGGTATCAAAGATCGTTGAGCACTTTGGGGAGAGTAAGCTTCGAGGCAAGACCTTCGCCCTGTGGGGATTGGCGTTCAAACCGAAAACGGACGACGTTCGTGAGGCTCCAGCGCTCGCAATCTGTTCAGAGCTCGTGAAGCTCGGGGCGTACGTCAAAGCGTATGACCCTGAGGCCAACGGCACTTTCAAGGAAAAGTTTGGGGACCACTCTAACGTTGAATACGTTGAAAGCAACTACGACGCGCTGAAGGGAGCTGACGCGCTGGTTATCTGTACGGAGTGGAACGCGTTTCGACAGCCGAACTTTAAGAAGATTAAGTCTGAGCTTGTGTCCCCAGTGATTTTCGACGGGCGTAACATTTACGACGTTGCGGACATGCGAGCTCACGGGTTTACTTACTATAGCGTGGGGCGACCCGCGTTAACGTGGTAGAGCTTTGGATTGAGACGTAAGGAAAGGCAGATATGGCGCGAGTGGTAGTAAGTGGTGGAGCGGGATTTATCGGATCACATCTCTGTGATGTGCTGCTCGGCCAAGGACACGAGGTGATGGCGGTTGATAACCTCTTCACCGGCACCAAGAGAAACATGCGCCACATGGTGTCGAATCCGAACTTCGAGTTCATTCGACACGATGTTACGGAGCCAATTCTGTTGGAGTGTGACCAGCTCTACCATCTCGCGTGCCCTGCCTCTCCAGTGCACTACCAGTACAATCCGATCAAAACTATCAAGACCAATGTAACTGGAACGATCAACATGCTCGGGGTCGCGAAGCGCACCCGGGCGCGGTTCCTTCTTGCCTCCACCTCCGAGGTATACGGAGACCCCCTTGAGCATCCTCAGAAGGAATCGTACTGGGGGAACGTGAATCCGGTTGGTCCCCGTAGCTGTTACGATGAGGGGAAGCGTGTCGCTGAGACCTTGACGATGAGCTACCAAGACCAGGGGCACGTGGACACTCGTATTGTCCGAATATTCAACACCTACGGACCTCGTATGCTCTTCAACGATGGACGTGTGGTGTCGAACTTTATCGTACAAGCGCTTAAGGGCCAGGATATTACGGTGTACGGCGAGGGGGATCAGACCCGCTCGTTCTGCTACGTTGATGATCTCGTCGCGGCGTTCGTGGCGATGATGAACAAAGACAATTTCCATGGCCCCGTTAACCTCGGTAACCCGAATGAGATGACGATCAAGGCGCTCGCCGAACGCGTCATCTCGTTGACCGGTTCTCGCTCAAAGATAGTTCATAAGCCCCTTCCAAAAGACGATCCGACACGTCGGCAGCCGGATATCTCTCTCGCAAAGAAGGAGTTGGGATGGACGCCTACCGTCGATCTCGACAACGGACTCAAGAAAACCATAGCTGATTTCGAGGAACGCTTGCGTAGTGGCGAAGAGCCACGCTAGAGGCGCCTTTTTTAAAAAGTAGTACAGAATCGTGACGCCAAGAGACAAAATCCGAAACTTCAGTATCATCGCTCACATCGACCACGGTAAGTCCACGCTCGCCGATCGAATCCTTGAGGCTACCGGCGCGCTCCAGGCTCGTGAGATGCAGGCGCAGTTCCTCGACAAGCTCGACCTTGAGCGTGAGCGAGGTATCACGATTAAAGCGCAGACCGTTCGTTTGACCTACAAGGCTCAAGATGGAGAGACTTATCAGCTCAATCTGATCGACACACCGGGCCACGTGGATTTCAACTATGAAGTTTCAAAGAGTCTCTCCGCTTGTGAGGGGGCGCTCCTTGTGGTTGACGCGTCGCAAGGTGTTGAGGCGCAGACCCTCGCGAACGTGTACCTCGCGATAGAGAACGACCTTGAGATTATTCCCGTCATCAACAAGATCGACCTCCCGAACGCTAATCCGGATCGGGTAAAGGAGGAGGTTGAGTCGGTTATCGGGCTTGATACCTCCGATTCGCTCCTCATCAGCGCGAAGACCGGCATCGGTATTCAGGAACTCTTGGAGGCGATCGTCAAGCGAGTGCCTCCTCCGAAGCGAGGCTCGATTGATAATCCCCTTCGCGCGCTCGTGTATGACTCCTGGTTCGATCCCTACGTTGGTGTAGTGGTGCAGGCGCGAATCATCGATGGTCGATTGAAGGCCGGAGATAAGATTAAGTTCCTCTCAACCGACACTGAGTACGACGTGTACAAGCTCGGTGTGTTTACGCCTCACGCTCAGGAGGTTTCCGAGCTTGAGAGTGGTCAGGTGGGATACTTCTCCGCCGCTATTAAGAACCTCAAAGATGTGCGCATCGGAGACACGGTAACGCACGCGAAAGAGGAGGGGGTTGAGCCACTCCCAGGATTCAAAGAGGTTCGACCGATGGTATTCGGCGGTCTCTTCCCAGTCGACGCCGATGATTACGGCAACTTGAAGAGCGCGCTTGAGAAACTAAGTCTCAACGATAGCGCGTTCACCTTTGAGCCAGAGACATCAGCGGCGCTTGGTTTCGGATATCGGTGCGGATATCTCGGGCTCCTGCACATGGAGATCGTTCAAGAGCGTCTTGAGCGCGAGTTCGAGTTAAATCTCATCACGACCGCCCCCTCGGTAGTGTACAAGATAGTGCTCAACAACGGCACGGTGCTGGATGTCGATAATCCTACGAAGATGCCAGAGGTGGTTGAGATTCAGCGAATCGAAGAGCCGATCGTGTTGGCGACGATTCACTGCCCCAAGGAGTACGTCGGAAACGTGCTGAAGCTCTGTGAGGAGCGACGAGGGGTTCAGAAGGACATCTCTTTCCACGGAATGGAGCGGGCTGTTATCCAGTACGAACTTCCCCTAAATGAAATTGTGTTAGACTTCCACGATCGACTTAAGTCCATGACAAAAGGCTACGCCTCCTTTGATTACGAGATCGTTGGATACTCTGAGGCGGACCTTGTACGCCTGGACATCAAGTTGAATGGAGATCCGGTCGATGCCCTAGGTATCATTGTGCATCGAAGCAAGGCCTTTTTCCGAGGACGAGAGTTGTCGGAGAAGCTGAAAGAGCTGATCGACCGACAGATGTTCGAGATCGCTATTCAGGCTTGCATCGGCGCGAAGGTTATCGCCCGCAGTACGGTGAAGGCGTTGCGTAAAAACGTGACAGCGAAGTGCTACGGTGGTGACATTTCTCGAAAGAGGAAGCTACTCGAGAAGCAAAAAGAGGGTAAGAAACGGATGAAACAGATCGGTAAAGTTTCGATACCTCAAGAAGCCTTCCTCGCCGTATTGAAGCTAGGGGATGAGAAATAAGAAAGCAAAAGCCTCCGACGTTGCGGAGATTCGGGTGGTGACGGAGCGGTCACCGCGCGTCTTCGCGTTCGGTGACATCCATGGATGCAACTCGGAGCTGAATATCTTGCTTGACGCTCTTCGCTCGCGGCATCACGCGACCAAAGCCGATCAATTCGTGTTCATCGGTGACTACGTCGATCGGGGGCCGGATTCCAAAGGGGTCATTGACACCCTCCTGGCGTGGAAAGCGGAGTTTCCCAAGACCATTTTTCTGAAAGGTAACCACGAAGACATGCTGCTCGGCTTTCTCGGTATGGGCGGGAGCTCGGCGGAGGTGTACCTGATTAACGGCGGGGCCGAATTCTTCAAGAGTTACGGTATCGAGCCTACAGGGCCGCTCTCGGAGGTCGCGAAGAGCCTCCCCCCCGCCCATCTCCAGTTCTTAACATCCCTTGAGCTCGGGGTCTCAATAGGGGAGTTTCTCTTCGTGCATGCGGGCATCAATCCCGCTTTGGGATTGCAGGAGCAAAAGCCGCATGACCTCATGTGGATTCGAGGCGATTTCATCCCCGTTGAGCATAACGTGGGGAAAACAGTGGTTTTTGGCCATACCCCTTTCGCGGATGTGATGCTTCACATGCCCTACAAAATCGGGATCGATACCGGACTGGTCTATGGCAACCTTCTTTCCGCCGTGGAATTGGTCGACGGAACGGTTTTTCAGGTTGACCGGGGGGGGGACCAAGTCACGGTTTCCTCGCTGAGAGACCGTTTGAACAGTAGATCTGATTGATCATTTATCCTATTGTCCTTCTTGAAAATTACGCCACCCGCCGCGTTGTTCGCTAGCCCGCGAGGCATCTACCGCCCGCGCTGGTTTAATAATGTCGCGCAGAGAGGATTCGTCCTTCGCTCTCCCGTCTGTCTGACGATAGGCGATCGTTGAGGGGGTGTGCCAGTTTACTACTGAGGAAGAAGTATGTCGCAACCAAGTGTTGGAATGATCGGTCTAGCAGTGATGGGATCTAATTTGGCTCGTAACATCGAGAGCAGAGGGTTCCCCGTGGCTGTCTACAATCGCACCGGCGAAGTTACCAAAGAGTTCATGGCTAAGTTCGGAACTCGTGATGGAAAGCCAGCGGGCTTTGTGGCTTCTTACACGATGGAGGAATTCGTGAAGAGCATGAAGGCTCCTCGTCAGATCTTCATCATGGTTAAGGCTGGAGCTGGAACGGACGCCGTTATCGATCAGCTCGCGCCACTGCTCGACAAGGGCGACATCGTTATCGATGGTGGTAACGCGTACTTCAAGGACACGATTCGCCGTGAACATAAGCTTCAGGATATGGGGCTCAACTTCCTCGGCATCGGTATCTCTGGTGGAGAGGAGGGCGCGCTGAAGGGACCAAGCCTTATGCCAGGTGGACCCCGTGACGCGTGGAAGATCGTAGCGCCACTTCTTGAGAAGATAGCCGCGCAAGCTGATGGCGCGTGCACCAACTATGTTGGTCCAGATGGTGCCGGTCACTTCGTGAAGATGGTTCATAACGGGATTGAATACGGCGACATGCAACTTATCGCTGAGGCGTATGATATCCTTCGTAACGTTGTTGGATGTCAGCCGGAAGAACTCGCGTCGATATTTAGCAAGTGGAACGGTGGCGTTCTCTCCTCGTATCTCATCGAGATTACGGCCAAGATATTCGCGAAGAAGGATCCAGAGGGCGCCGGAGCGCTTGTTGATAAGATCCTCGATAAGGCTGGTCAGAAGGGAACCGGTACCTGGACGGCGCAGGTCGCGCTCGACCTCGGTATCTCGATCCCAACTATCTCCTCCGCCGTAGATGCTCGTACCTTGAGCAGTATGAAGGATGAGCGAGTGAAGGCTTCCAAGGAATTCAAGGGGCCGTCTGTTGAGGACTTCACCGGTAATCGTGAGGAGTTTATCACCGCGGTTCACGACGCCTTGTACGCTTCGAAAATTATGTCATACGCACAGGGCATGAACCTTATCGCCGCTGCCTCGAAGCAGTGGAATTGGGATCTCAAGCTTCACGAGATCGCGGCTATGTGGAAGGGTGGTTGCATCATTCGCGCTAAGTTCCTTGATGAAATTCGCCGCGCGTTCGCGTCCACTCCAGCTCCGTCGAACCTCTTGATTGATTCCTTCATGAAGGCAGAGGTGACCCGTTGTGTGCCTAACCTGAGAAAGGTAGTCGGCACCGCGGTAAGTCGTGGCGTTCCTGTTCTGGGCTTCGCGGCCTCGCTTGGCTACTTCGACAGCTTCCGCACCGCGTCACTTCCGCAGAACCTCACGCAAGCGCAGCGTGACTTCTTCGGCGCTCATACCTATGAGCGTACGGATAAGGCGGGTTCGTTCCATACGGAGTGGGAGTAGGGCGTAACGCGGCGGTCGGGGATCCCACTTCGCTCCGCTACGAGGGACAAGCTGACCGCTCTCCCGTATGTCGCACCGTGGGAGGGCTACCATTCCCCCCGTTGCTAAAGCTATGGGGGACAAGCCTGGTCGCCGAAACCTTGCGTATCTTGATCCGATTTTTGCGTCACGTAACGCGGCGTTTAGCATCCCATTTCGCTGCGCTACGAGGGACAAGCCGACCCCCTCCCGTATCCGTGCAGTAGGTGAGCGGCTGAGCCTTGACGTATAACGTCCAGGGGAATTACGTACCGAACACCGCGTTCCAGAAACGCCTCCATAGGCTTTGGCTCGGTTTGTCATGAGCCGGCGCCTGCGGCGGTGACGGTGGCTTATCGGGTTGAGGCCTCTCGACGACAACCGAGGAGAGTGAAGTTGTCTTCTCAACTATAGGTGGTGTGGCTTTGTTGGTTGCACCCTCACTCGTAGAACGGCGAGAGAGTGCTCCCTGGGGTTCTGTATCGGATGACGCTTGAACCGTTGGCGGTGGGGTCGTTGCGAGATTAAGGTAGGTGGTTGGCGTTTGCTCCGTTGTCTGAGCGCCTGAAAGAGCCTTCTTCTCCTCGCCGTGAGGGATGGATAGGGGGTGCGACGAGGAAGCGCTCACAGAGGGGACCACAATGTCTGCGGTTTGGGGCCGCGGCATCCTCAGTTCAGAGAGCGATCTGGCTGGTTGAGGCGATGGAGTGGTGGAAATGCGCGGCGCAATGGTGATTTCCGCGGGGTCTCCCTCTCCTGGAATATGGCGTACAACCGCGATGTTCTTTTTGCTGAGGGCCCATCTCACCATGCGTGTCCAGTTCGCGAATAGCTCGCGTTCGTTTGGTCGGTCGTGTTTCAGGAAATCTTGATATTGTTGCTCAATTTGATCCCTCACCCATGGCAGCATCGAGATGATCACGAGCCCGTGGTCGGTAGACTTGAGCGCCTCAAGCTTTGTCGGTCCCGGATGATTGGTGCAAATAATTTCGATATTAACATGGCCATTAAATCGTTTCTTTAAATCGCTCGGATGCTCAATCGACGCGGAGAGATCAACGCGCAACATGGCGTGCGGCGGTGACAATCGAGCCTCGGCGCGAACGTTGCCAAGTTGGAGGTGACGTCGCTCCCTACCAATCATGACAAAGAGACCCTTCTGTCTGATAATATCGAGTTTCGTGAAAGCATGGGCGATTCCCTCTCCGCCGGAACGCTCTTCGTGGAGAGGGGGGCCGAATCCGTTGTCGTGCTTATCTGGCTTTCGCACAAAGCTGGGACAAGTACGGTGTCCCAGTCGTGGATATACTGCCTCGCCTGTAAAGAGGTGGTAGTAGGTACCTCCTTTCTCCGCGGATTTGATCGAGATGAGTCGATCGAGGTTGTCTTTTTCCACTAGGGCAAAAACCTGCGCGCCCTCTGCTCGAGGGTGCCTGTCAGTGTTCTGTTGTTGACGATAGTGGCTGGGCATGACCGTACACTTCGGAGATGTCTATGAACTCGCTATTGTAGAACTCCGAGAGCCTTAGGGAAGGAAACGTGCATAGTCTTGGGGGATTCCAGGCGATGAAATGGAGAGATCTCGACTCAAACGAGCAGAAACCTACAGCCCTTAGAGGTATCGATTAGGGCGGGAGAGAGCCCTTGTTAGGTGTTGGATAGGGCTAACGTCGTCCCCGGCGTTGCTCGTTACATTCCGGTCGCCGCAACATCGGAGGCCGCCTTCAATGGGGATCAATCAACTTATGCCGATACATCTCCACGTGACGGATGCGGTAATACTCATCTTGGTCAGGGATGATCGGTTTATCGATTCCAGCCATCGCCGCGATGAGCGCGGCGATACCTTTTAAGAAACGTGGTCCTGGACGGTAGATGCCGGTGCCCGGGGCGAAGAAGACCGCTCCTCGTTTCACCGCGGGGAGGTCATCCCATCCCTCTGAGGTTTCAAGCGCGGTAAGGCGCCTGACACTTTGACCGAGATAGGCGTTATGTGGAGCCACAAAGAGCACGTCCGGTCGCCCCGCTAGCAACTCCTTCCACGAGACCTCAACGGATCGATTTTTGACGCTTCGTGTGAGGGTTGCGCCCCCAAAGAGGTGGATGAGGTCGTCGACCCATCCACCTTCGACCACCAATGGTCTTGTTTCCGATAGCACTACAACTGTTTTACCCTTACAGAGGCTCCCGTACCTGGTCGCCCAATCACTGATGTGGGTTTTAATCTCGCGTACGAGCTTTGCGGCGAGGCGAGGTTTACCAATGAGTCGTCCAACTCCCTCCATCGTCGTGTACACCTCTTCCAGGGTGTTGAGGGCAGGATGCCGGATGGAAACAGATTTTCCGAGATGTTTCCTTACTATCTCCTCCGCCCAAGGAATAAACCGCTCTCTATCAGGATGAACGACGTCAGCCAGAATAACGTCCGGGATACAGTCCAGTAACTTTTCGATATCAACTTTTTGTGGCGAGAGTCCCTTTGCGACATCCGCGAGCTCTGACGTGCTCGCGATGAATGTCTGATTAGGGCCTGCGGTCAGAACTTTCGCCTTAGCGGAGTTCTCTGGAATGGAGCACACATGAGTCACTCCCACGAGGTGCCATCCAACGCCGCAGTAATCAAGGATATCTGTGGTGAATGGATGAAGGGATACTATGCGCATGCGACCTATCCGGAGCTACATGGTTGAATCATCTTGCGGTCCGAACGTATCTCGCTTCGGCATCAAACTAAGGAGTTTCTTCTCTAGCTCCTCAGCGGAAAATGGCTTGACCAGATATTCGGATATCGCCGAGCTGAGCGCCGATATTCCGTCGTCTTTGTCAGTGTTCGCGGTGAGCAGAAGCAAGGGGGTGTCTTTGATACGATCGTTGTTCCTTATGTATCTGAGGATTTCGAAGCCAGTCATGGTAGGAAGATTCGAATCTGAAACAACCAGATCGAATTTTTCTGTGCGAAGCCGACGAACGGCGTCGCCCGCGTCTGAGACCTCGACGATGGTAGACACTCCCAAATCCGTGAGGCTCTTACTTATTATCTTTCGAATGAATGCGGTGTCTTCGATGACGAGCACCTTTAAGTTCCTGTCCTTGGCGTTACATCGCGTCATTGCATCCCCTTGTAGTTACAGAGATCTGATCGGCGTGAGTGAGGGAACCCTTTATATATGGGGGCCCTATTTGATAAGGGTGCGCAATTATGAGGAAAAGTGGACAGAGCGAAGCTCTTATTGAGCCACCTGCCGGGCCAACATCTGCAATCCCTCCCAACTAATCTGGATACCGATGCACGTGACGAGAAAAGAGATGAGCCGCATGAGAACCGCGGTACCGCTCTGTCCCAGACTTCGTGTTACAAAGGCAGAGTATTGAAAGCAGAGATATACAAGCGCGGAAACCGCTAGGATGCCGATGACATCACCGGCTTGGGCGAGCGTGGTTCCGATTACGTCTCCCTTTTGACTGTGCGCGCTGAGTGTAATGGCAACGGCTACGCATCCAGGACCGACCGTGATCGGAAAAGTGAAGGGATAGAATACACGGGACCACAACGATGATGACTCGCTCAAAACCGCGCTTGATTTATCGTGATCCTCCGCCGAGTCCTGTTTGTTCAGCATCTTCCATCCCATCGATGCCAACACGAATCCTCCAACGGCTTGAACGATCGGAATAGATACGCCGAAGAACTCAAGGAGATGGCTTCCAATGAGAAGAGAGCCGATGAGGAGACCCGCCGCGTTGAGCGCGATTCGGCGAGCGAGTTGTTTTCGGGTTTTCGGATCGGCGCCGTTTGTTAAGGAGGAGAGGATAATCGCGGTGCCGATAGGATTCACGCACGGCATGAGCGCCGTGAAGCTTACGGGAACAGCCTTCAAGAGCAGCTCTATCTGGGATGTAATCTGTTGAACGGTCGCGGTGTCGAACATAGGTCAGGCCGTTGGTATCGGGTAAGGGGACCGCTCGACTATACGGGGGCAGTAAAGTCTCTCGCAAGCACCTTAGGTTGCCTTCGAATGTGTCCGCCACTTTCATGGACGCCCTCCATAAAAAAGGGGCCGAACCGGTTGTGGTTCAGCCCCTGGTAGGGTTGGAGAAAACCTTCCGCTACTTCTTGGGCTTTGGCCTCGTTGGCTCCGGAAGACCCTTCGCAAGAACCCACTTTTTGAGTTCCTCTATGGTTTTCGGATCGCTTCCCAGACCCACCGAACGGGCCAGATCCGCGTAACTATGGTGATGGCACCGCCGTGATTCTCGATTTGAGAATTGAGCCATGAGGTGTCCCTCAACCCGACTTACCGCGAACTTGGCCGCGCTCGCCATTTGCTCCTTGGCGCGCTTTTTGTCCATACGTTTTTCCTTTCATGGACTAGAAGAACCTCGTGCAATAACCGTACTCCATGCGTGGACGATACCACTGAAATCTCAAATACCGATCGAATTATCGAGAGAGGGGGCTGTATACGGGCCAGATGGCCATCAATCTTGGCCGCCTTAGGCCCTCTTATCTCAGAGACCGGGCTGTGATTTGGATGATTTTACATGAAGTTCAGAAGATAGCAGATTCGCGGCGTTACGGTGATTGGTTATGGACGCAACGGTGGAACAGAGCGTGCTGTGCATTCTTTCAAAGCTCACCCGCCCTTGTTCTCACCATCGCGCTATCTCTCAGAGGGAGAGTTAAGGCCTTACGGCATTTTAGAGCCGGCTATGGATACCTTTGCGCCACCCTTGCTCAGCTTACCTACAATTGCTCCCGATCCACCGGTGAATACCTGAAGAGTGCCGGTAGCTTTCGCCCCATCAGAAAGCTTAAAGGAGAAGGAAGCCTTGGAGCTGCCTTTCGCTTTCGTCACTTTGGAAATAGACCCTGTCAATTTTACGGAGCCGGTGTCGGTTAATCCATCGGAGGAAGTTGCCCATGTTCCAGAGAGCTTTCCAGCTTTTGTTACGGTTACAACCGCTGTGTATCCATCGGCTCCTCCGCGATAGAAAACGCCGCCAAGCTGGGGCACTATCGCGTTGTAAGTTCCCGCGAAAGCTTTTGCGTTCAGAGCGGCGGCGTCTTGCACGGTGGTTGTAGCCGCAAGAGCACCGCAAAGTGCGAAAAGGTACACGCTTTTTCGAGCTAATGAATGAAACATGAGGCTCCTTTGAAATGATTAGGCAGGGGTACCGTCGTCATGAGTATTCAATGCCTAAACATAAGGAGGCTCGATTACATGAGATGCGGGGATGGAAAAGTAAAATATTACCGCATTACGGATAGATAGTGGCGAGCGTCGTGCGTGTGGATAGGTCTATAGTCTCTTGGGTAGCTGCGTCAGAGCATTCGACTTGTGTTCCAGGGACTGATTATGCAGGTAACTTACCGGTACATCACAGCACTCCAGCTAGGACTCGAGGAGTGAGCGCGGAAGGTCTCGCGAGCATATTACGATTCGTTCGCCTTCCTCTCAAGGATCCCAAGCACCTCACAATGTTCGCTCATAGGAAACATATCGAATGGCGAGATGCTCACGAGTTCGTAGTTCTCCATCCACTCGCGTACATCTCGCGCGAAGGTCTGTGGGTCGCAACTTGAGTACACTATCGCCCTCGGTTTGAGCTCAAGGATGCGCGTGCGAATCCACTCTGACAATCCCCGTCGTGGTGGATTAACTATCACAAGATCCGGCTCATGGGTGAGTGAAGACGAGAGGAACGCCTCGACATCGTCCGCAAAGAAAGACGCGTGAGAAGCGCTGAGCCTCGCCGCTGAGTGACGCGCGCTCTCAACGGCCATCGGTGATACTTCAACCCCGGTTATCTGGGGTACGGATGACGCGATGGAGAGGGAGAATCCTCCAACTCCACAGAAGAGATCAAGCGCGTGAGAGAATGAGTTCTCTCTCACATAGGTCACGGCTCGATGGTAGAGCGCCTCAGCTATCTCGTGGGTTACCTGCATGAATGACTGGGGCATGAAGGTAAGGTTGAGGTCGTTGTATTGAACATCGATGGAGCGTGCTTGGGTAAGGATCTCCTCGTCGGGCCCCTCCAGGATAGCCGCTGGGATCGGTTGGATATTGCAGCTCACGACGGTCACCCACGGGTGTTTCCGTTGAAGGTTCACGATGCTCTTTCTAATACGAGGGATCGCCTCAGTGCTTCGAAGCACAAACCGGATGATACCTTGCGATGCGTCGTGGTTGTTCATCACGATGATGTTCTTCAGCTCTCCTGTTCGCTCCTGAATGTTGTAAGGAATCAGGTTCGCTTCTTTGATGAGCTCTTTGATTGTGATGAAGAGCTCCTGCACATGGTGCGGCGTGAGGGGGCACGCGGAGAGGTCCTGGCTTGAGAGATCTGAACGAACGATGCCAAGTGATGGGGTATCTACGGTGCCGGTCACGCTGACCTTGGTTTTGCATCGAGAACCCCATGGGGATTTCGGAACGTGGATCGGTTCGATGTTTCGGGGTGTGACTCCGCGATCGGAGAGAGCTTTGAGAACTATACTTTCCTTCGTTGGTATTCGTTGCCCTGGTTCGATGCCGAGAAAGGTACATGAGCCGCACGTTCCAGCGGAGAAGTAGGGGCACGAGGCGTTTTCGTAGGCGGAGGTCATGGGGGGATAGTACAGGGTGAAAAGGAGCATTGCTAGCGGTATGCGGTAAACCGGAGGGCCCGTCTCCCTTGTGCCCTGAAGCTTTAGCGAAAGGGTGGCGACGGGCTCCCCGGGTTCGCTCGCAATCGGCGCTGGAATACTTGATTCCCCGATGCTACCCTACAAACCATGAAATTCCACCGCTACCACGCTCTCGGAAATGATTACCTCGTCGTTCGTGCCTCGGACTGCGAGGCGCCACTCACCCCGCAACTCTCCCAGCGGATCTGCCACCGAAACTTCGGTATCGGGTCGGATGGTATTCTGGTGCACGAGGATCGTGAGCCGAACGCCACCTTTCGGCTCCGAATCATCAATCCCGATGGTTCCGAAGCGGAGAAAAGTGGAAACGGTCTGCGAATCTTCGCTCGATACCTGTGGGATTCCAAACTGGTGACGGACGCTCCATTCCACGTTGATACCGCGGGTGGTCGAGTAACGTGTGTTGTTTCTCAACAGGGACGACTCGTCACCGTTGATATGGGGAAGGTCAGTTTTGATAGTACGGTGATCCCCGTGCGGGGAGAGCCCCGTGAGGTGCTCAACGAGGAGCTCACAATCAACGGTACGACGGTGCGGTTCTGCGCCGCGACCGTCGGAAATCCGCACTGTGTGGTGACGAACCTCCCTTCAACTGAGGAGAACGCTCGTGGGTTCGGTCCACTCCTTGAGACTGACCCACTGTTTCCTAATCGCACAAACGTTCAGTTCTTAAAGGTTATCGACCGTTCGACCATCTCGATCGAGATATGGGAGCGGGGAGCTGGATACACCCTCGCCTCCGGAAGTAGTAGCTCCGCGGCCGCCGCGGTAGCTCATCGACTTGGGCTCGTGGATAGCGATGTCACGGTCCAGATGCCGGGTGGCAGGATTCGTATAGAGATATCGCCAGATTTCGCTATCCGAATGGAGGGTCCGGTGACTCGCGTTGGGACACTTGAGCTTGATCGGGAGGCGATTGCGGATCTGGTCTGAGGGTTTTGGGGCCGAGGATGCCGAAGAGATCCGAAGAAAAATCCTTCTTTACCTCTCTCTCCGTCCTTACAGCTCTCTTTGTAGTATTTTCCCAAGGGGTGCGCTGCAACTGTTTGTTCTACACAAAGAGATCAGAGAGAGGGGAAAGAGGAGTTAGTTCACTCTTAGGCGGACGGTGGACGCGCAACGTTGACGTGTACGTAGACGTGCCACGTGGTACGGTACCCGTCGACGGGTAACGGTCTACGTTTTACGGTCTACGGTTAGCCGTAGTCGAAGGGGTGCTAGGAATTGCCAGAGGAGCAGAACTTAGGGCTTAGAAGAAGTTATACGTAACCCCAAGGATAAACGATCGCCCCTGATATACCTCTGGCTCGATGCCCCTACTTTGGTCATAGGTAAAGTCGCGATCGAGGAGGTTGTCGATACGGGCGAAGATCCGTCCGTGCTGTTCAGAGAACCGGTAGCTCGTTCCAAGATCAAAGAGCCAGAATCCGTTCGGGTCGTCGGTCTGAAGGAGTTGCTGGTCGCGGTAGGTCGCTTGCGTTGAGACCGAGAAGTGCTTGCCGATAAAGTATCGATAGCCGAACCGATACCGCTGCGTAGAGATGGCGGCGTCGATGTTCTCGTTGTTGAGGAGCTCGTCGTCGGTCTCAGTAAACTGCTCGTAGAGGGAGTCAGCGGTAAGCACCGAGCTGTCGGTAAGAACGGTGTACACATACCCACGTAGGATGTCAGCTTCAGAGTGGCTATCTTGGAACCCGTAGCTTTGCGACGCGATTTGCGTCGTTGACACGCCGTCGTAGGAAACCATGTCCATCACCGCCCCATAGGAGTCGATGATATGCCGTTGTGTGTACTGGGCTCCCGCGTAGATGAAGTTCGGATCCTTCACGTCGAGACCGAAGCCGAGGTTTCGACTCTGTGCGCCGCTCAGATCGTTAAAGCGCTGGTTGATACCACCCACAAGGGTAGGTTCAAGACTGCTCAGGTCTTCCAGCACGGTTTTGTTGGTGGTCTCAAAGTAGGCGACGCGGCCCGTAAGCCATGAGGTTGGTGTGAGCACTAAACCTATCTTGGGATCGACCTTGTTCAGGGTATCGGTTCCATCGAGGAACGGTGGAACCTCGGTCAGATCCCGCTCGAGGTGCGTGGCGCTCACGCCAAGGGTCAATGTGGCGAAGCGAGGCGCCTTGAGCGAGAGGTACTCATACACCTCTCCACTGGAGAGATTTCCGGCGCTGCTACTTACCAGGCTCGCTGGGGGCGGGATGTCCTCCATCTCATAGACCGGTGAGTCCTCTCGTCGGCTTGAATCAACATAGATGCCGTCGAGACCCGATACGGAGTCAAGGTAGTGCGAGGAGTAGATTACCTGATTGGAGAGGCTACTTCGTTCGACTCGCTGCTTAGCGTTTTCGTTTAAGTAGGCCTCAACATCAAAAGGAGTTGGAACTCCGGGGATGTCTACACCAACGACGCGTCCGATGTCTTCGCTAGTTTGCTCGCTGTCGCGGGCAAACTCACCTTGCATCAGGAATTTGAGGTTTGTTGAGAAGCGGTGGTTGTATCCAAGGCGGGCGCTTCCGAGGTGGGCGTCCTCCGAGTAGTCCCCGGTTTCGGATCCGTTTAGTTCGCGCAGCTTGAAGGTCGTGTCGAGAATAAAGCGATCGTCGGGCCTCGGCTCGTACTGAAGCGCCGCCCTGAAGAAGTTATCCCCAAAGTAGGCTCCGTTGTGAGAGCCGTTGGCGTAGTATGGGCGGTAGTTTAAGAGGTAGCCATATTCATCCCCTCGGCCAACCGCCAGGAGCGAGCCGGATGCCTGGTCTTGATTGGAGTTCCATGCCGCGTCGATAGATTTTCTCGTCTCCTTCTTGTCGAAGAGGGCGTTGTAGTCGCTGAGTGAGGGAAACTCTCCGACGCTATTGAAGAGGTTGAAGCTCAACGGGGCGAGGAGGTCCGCGATTCGCTTCTCTGAAAGGTTCGCTTCGGTATCCATGATGGATTGGTACGAATCCCCGAGTAATCTATGAGCAGAGAAGTTCGTGTAGTCGTCCGTGACCGATTTGATAGCCTCAACTCGCGCGGCCTCAGAGAATCCCAATTCGTTAAAGGTTCGGGCGAGCCCCGCGCTTCGCACGCCGAGGTCTCGATCGAGCAAGAGGCTAGACCGATATACAGCGCGACCCTCATTGCGGGAGATAGATGACTCGACATCTCGCAATCCGCCGATCGGATCGTTCTCAGCAACCTTCGCGTACGAGCGATAGAGGTACGGGGTTGGATCGTTCGGATCCATCGCTACCGCGGCGTCGAACTCCTGAAGGGCTTTCGGTGATTGCTCATCTTCGAAGTAGAGCTTTCCGAGATACGAGCGGTAGACGGCGACCGATGGATCGAGTTGAACCGCTTGCGAGAGTTTATCCTTCGCGGTGTCGTAGTCACGGTTGTGCGCGCTGATCAAAGAGGTTCCCAGGTAGGGGAGGGAACGAGAGGGATCCTCCTGGATAGCGGTGTTGAAAAGGTTCTCCGCCTCCTCGTACCGTTTATTGGCGAGTGCCGCGAAGCCGGCGAGGGTCGTTGACATCGAGCTCTGCCCAAACGTGGCGGCGCGTTGATCGATAAGCGCGGTCGCCTCCTCATATCGGTCAGCGGAAAGGAGAAGTTCAGAGCTTCTATCGATAAAGGTCGGCTCCATCGGGAAGTTCGCGCGAGCCGCTGCCGTTATCTCTATCGCGCTATCAAGATCTCCTGATCCCTGCGCTATGTACGAAGCTAACAGAGCTGAGTTCTCCAAACCCGCTTGGAGCGACTCAGCTTTTTCTAGGTGCTTTTGGGCGCTTCCCAGATCATTGGACTGTAGGGCGGAAAATCCAAGAAGGATCTCTCGCAAGGCGTTATCACGAGCGCTGCGGGGCGAGGGGAGGTTCTCGAGAATCGAGCGGGCCCCCGACGCGTCCCCGACCTGCCACAGAGAGATGGCGGTGAGAAGTTTTACGCGGGAGAGTGAACGCAGGTCGTGAGGGAGGGTTTGGAGCTGAGCATAGAGGGTGCTACCGCGCTGAGCCGCCGTGATAACTTTTGTGAGCTGCTCTACGCAGCGAGTCGAGCAGGTGGGATCTGCGGCTGGAACGATGTCCTCACTCGACACGATGAACGGAAAACGAATCATCCACTGCACCGCGTTGACCGGCTTCACGAGGATAGTTTTTGAGAGAGAGCCACCCCGCTTCGCGGTAATACTTTCACCGGCATTGGCGCTCTCCTCAGCTCCCTTGTTGAAAGCTTTGATAGAGCCGTGGAGTACATCGAGTGTGGTTTCGTCGTTCGTTACGTCTACGACGAGCTCGGTGCCGTAGATGGCGGCGGTCACAAGGGGCGTTTTAATTGATGGCTCTGAGCGTGAGCCACGTGAGAAGAAGAACGCGCGCCCGTTGTGTTGTGTTATCTCTGGACGTTGGGAGTCTCCGACTGAGTTAAAGGTGAGCGCGGAGAGCCTCCCCAATCGTACGAGGACACCATCGACGAACTTAAAGGCCGCCTGACCGTCACCCCCCGTACGAACGGAATCCCCTTGGCTGAGGGGGGCGCCGACGGCTACGGGGTGCCAATCACCCTCCCCGGGATTACGGACCTCTACCGAGCCTTGGGCAACGTACACATGTGCCACGACCTGGCCCTCAGCCGAGGCGGTAGCGCTCCAAGCCCCCCAGAGGATGAGCGTTAAGATGCTCAATCCTATATGTTTCAGCAGCTTAGCCATTCTGATTGTGTGACTCCCCTGTCGATGAGATGCCTTAGAGCCTCCCCCCGCCTCATCAAAATGTGACCTTTTACCGAATGTTTGGACGAGAAAGTGCCGATACCTACTAGGCAACAGATAGCGCTTGGGGGCGAGGAGACAGATGGGATTTGTCGGAGGAGTTGTTTCACCACACCTTCCTCATGGTCATATCATCGGGAATAGGTATCGGATCATCCGGCCGCTTGGTTCTGGCGGAATGGCCTCCGTGTACCTGGCTGAGGACGTGGTGCTCGGGGAGACCACGGTCGCGATTAAGGTGCTTCGTAGGGACCGAAACCTCCGAGAGGACACGATTCAGCGATTCCTCCGGGAAGTGAGGCTAACGCACAAGATCAATCACGAGAATGTGGTTCGTACTTTTGACTTCGGTCAGGACGGAGATACCCTCTTTTACACTATGGAGTATCTGCCAGGGGCCACCCTCGAGGCGTTACTTCGTGAGCCTGATTTACCTATCAGTCGCGCGCTCGGTATCGCGGCTCAAATCATGCGAGGTCTCGCCGCGATCCATTCGGTGGGAGTCATTCATCGAGACCTGAAACCCGCGAATATCATCATGGAGGAGAACGGGAGGCTCAAGATCGCCGATTTCGGTATCGCGCGAGGTGGAGCATCGATGCTCACCGTTGATTCGGGTGAGATTATTGGAACGATTACCTACTTGGCTCCAGAGACTTTAATTGGCGAAGAGGCGACTATAGCTGTTGACTACTACGCTCTGGGAGCGATTGTGTATCAACTCCTCACGCAACGCGCGCCCATCGATGATGAGGTCCCGGCGAGGTTGTTACTTCGAAAAGTGGAGGAGGCTCCCCGCGACCCTCAGGAGCTGCGGGAGGATATCCCTGATTGGCTCGCTCGTGGATTAATGGGACTCCTTGAAGTAGATCCGAAAGTTCGCATGAAGGCGGTCAATTACTTCGCCGGAAATTTGGACACCTACGCGCCCCGTTCGTCCAGCGATAGCCTGGTGAGTAATCTTGTCCCTGAGACCTTAGCGATCGACGAAGTTCTGGTGGACAAACCTCTTCGGAGCAAGCTGCTCGGGCGAGGGCGTCGCGGCACCTTACTCACCAAGACGATGCTCTCAGTATTGGTGGGTATGCTCACCGTTCCTATCTCGCTCACTGAGACCTCAGCGAAAAACGAGTTCAGTCATTTCGATACGCTCTTTCAGATCCGAGGAGAGAAAGCTCCTCGAAATGACGTGGCGATCATATCCGTAGATGAGCAGAGCTATTCCAATCTCTCTGTGCCACTTACATCTCCGTGGCCTCGGGATCTCCACACGAAGCTATTGCGGAAGCTCGCGACCTACTCACCCAAGAGGGTGGTGTTTGACGTGATCTTCGCCGACACCTCATCCGATCCCGCGGTCGACGAGGGGCTCGCGGCCGCTGTCGCCGATGTGCCGACAGTTCTAGGAGCCGCTACAGGGCTCTCCCTTCAAGCCACGATTAACGGATCCTATCTGCTTGAGCAGCTCATTCGGCCGACAGATAGCCTTTCTAAAAAGGCGCGAGCGATGGGTAACGTCACGTTTGCCACCTCAGACGCGCGGGTTCGCGCCCTATCGGTACAACGTTCGGAGATGTTTCCTGACCTACCATCTCTCGCCGAGGCGGCGAGTGGGATAGGAAAAGATGACGACCGTCCGACTACGCGCTCTTTGATCAACTACTACGGACCATCTCGCACAATCCCGACGGTGCCGTACTACATGGTTCTCTCTGATGAGAATCCTCTTCCCGTTGATGTGTTTAAGGACAAGATAGTATTCGTTGGGCTAAACCTTCGAAGTCGGACGGGGCCGTCTCAACGTGAGGCCTTCGTGACCCCTTATGACTCGATGACCTTCGGTACCGAGGTGCATGCGACGGCGACCTCTAACCTTCTCTCGAAAGATTGGATTGGGCGATTAACTCCTCTGAGCGAGGTGAGTATTCAGGCGCTCATGGCCGCGAGCTTTGCTCTGTTACTCCTTGTGGCATCCGGCTATATGCTCGTGGTGTACCTGACCGGAGGCGTCCTTGGAGTCTTGGCGATTCAGTACCTCGCCTTCCTGCTAGGGCTCTTCATACCGGTGGTCACTCCGATAGCCTTCGGCGTGTTCTGCGGATTACTCTTCCGTATCTTGCTCGGCAACTCCTCCGCCGGAGCGAAGTGGAAAATTTAATTACTCAGCCTCTGACTGCATGTTGTGGAAAACGCTCTGAACGTCGTCGTCCTCCTCCAGCCTGTCGATAATCTTCTGGATCTCTTGTTCCTGCTCGGCGGTAACCTTGATGTAGTTTGATGGGATGCGCTGAGAGGAGGCGCTCGTTACCTCAACTCCACGAGCCTCAAGAGCTTTTTGGAGATCGCCGAACTGTTTGAAGTTGCAGTAGATGAGGAGTCCATCGTCAGCCTCGAAGATCTCCTCGAGTCCGTGATCGATAAGATCTAACTCAAGCTCATCAAGATCTCCCGCCGGAGGGGTAATCTTGAAGACTCCCTTACGCTCGAAGATGTACTCAAGCGCGCCGGTGGTGGCGAGGTTGCCCTCGTGCTTCGTGAGAATATTTCGCACGTTCGCTACGGTACGGGTAGCGTTATCAGTCGCGGCTTCAATGAAGAGTCCAACCCCGTGTGGAGCGAATCCCTCGTAGGTTATCTCGTTTAAGTCCGCTTGATCCTTCGAGCTGGCGCGCTTGATGGCGGCCTCGATACGGTCCTTTGGCATATTGAGGGAGCGGGCTGTTTGAATCGCCATTCGGAGACGTGGATTGCTTTCCGGATGTGGGCCCGAAAGTTTTACTGAGATCGCGATCTCTTTGCCGAGCTTGGTGAACGCCTTGGCGTTTTTAGCCCAGCGCGCGAACATTCGGTCTTTACGTTTTTCGAAAATACGGCCCATACAGATCTCCAGATACAAACGAGCGGAGTGAATGATGGGGAGAATATCGCTAAAAAGGTGATTCAGGCAAATGGAAGAGGGGGCTCGCTCTTACACAGAGGGGGATCCTGGGGCCCAGCGGAGGTCCCGTCGAAAAGTCAACAAAACGGCCGGTTTATTTGGAGATAGTGGTCCCGCTCGCCTCGCTGCCGGTTAGAGCACAGGTGATGATCAGGGGACGGGAGGCCTCACAAATAATGGCGCGAGCACACCCCGCCTGGAGCGCCTTGAGGGCACACTGTACCTTCGGAATCATTCCACCGGTGATAGTTCCCTCTGAAATCAATCGGTCTATCTGAGCCTGGGTGAGCGCTGGTTGAACCTCTCCATCCTTTTTGACCCCCGCTACATCGGTGAGAAAGACGCAGCTTTCAACCCCAAGGGCCCCGGCGATAGCGGCGGCGGCGTAGTCGGCGTTGAGATTGAGGGGCTCCCCATCAACAGTTTCTCCGACGGGTGATATGACCGGCACGAACCCGCCCTCCAAAGCCGCGATGATCGGAGCGATGTTAGTTGACGCGACCTCTCCCGTTTGTCCGAGGTCTTCTCCGTTTTTGCCTTTGAGTCTCTTCGCTTCGATAAGTCGTGCGTCGCGGCCACTCAGTCCGAGCGCGTGTGCTCCTGAGCGAGTTATTCGAGATACGAGGTCGCTGTTGATCGTGCCGGAGAGAACCATCTCGGTTATCTTCATCGCCTCGGGATCCGTGACTCGTAGGCCGTCGATAAAATGGGGGATAAGGCCGACCCGCTCCATCATTCGCGAGATCTCCTTCCCCCCACCGTGGACAACGACGATCTTTACTCCCAATGTTTGGAGCGCCGCGACCTCCTGACATACCAGGTGTCGGGTGTGATCGTCCTCCATCGCCGCGCCGCCGTATTTCACAAGCACGGTCTTGCCTCGGAGTTCGCCAATTCGGGGATATGAGGAGGTTATCGTCGAGGCTATCTGATCGTTCATACGCGAGTCCTACACAGGTCCTAACGAGGCGTGGAGAAGACCAAGTCCTTGTGGGAGTCCGAAGATGATGTTGAGGTTTTGAATCGCTTGCCCCGCCATCCCCTTGCCCAGGTTGTCGATCGAGCTCATGACGCAAACCTGTCCCTGGCGAACCGAGACGCAGATGTCGCAGAAATTTGTCCCTACGACATCCACAAGGCGGGGAGGGGTGGTACGAAGCCGCACGAAGGGGGAGTTCTTATAGAAGGAGGTATATGCCTCTCGCACGGTCGCTTCGCTCTCACCATTTTTGAGGGTCGCGTACGCGGTGATAAACTCCCCTCGCGAGGTAGGTATCAGATGCGGAACGAACATCATCGCGTGGTTCTTTGAGAACGACTCTCCGAGCGCCTGAAGGATCTCCGGCTCATGGCGATGCGCTAAAACTTTATACGCCGTGAAATCGAGGCATCGGCTTGGGTGGTGCATCGACGCTTGTGGTTCACGTCCAGCGCCGGAGGTTCCGGTCTTCGCGTCCACGATAACGGTTCGCTCGAGTTCGAACGCGCGCAGTGGCGCGAGCGCCATAATCGCTCCGGTCGCGAGGCATCCAGGATTCGTGATGAAGCGGGCAGTAGACGCAGTTCCCGTTACCTCTGGAAGTCCGTATGAGAAACGCTTTCTCACCTCTGGCGCGAAGGGAACTTCGGCATAAAATCTCTCATGCTCGGCTTGGTTGGTGAGTCGCAAATCTCCGGAGAGATCAATCACCGACGTTGTCTCCGGTAATCCCTCTGCGAGGAGCTTCTCTACAGTTGGAACCGCGAGTCCGCTCGGCATGGCGAGGATGACCGCGCTCCTCTCGTATCGTTTGAGGGTCTCCATCTTCGGAGATTCCTCAAAGGTGAGTTCGGTGATACCGGCGAGATGGGTGTGAATTAATGAGATCGGTTTGCCCACGTGCGAGCGAGATGAGACGCTACACACCTCGATATCAGGGTGGAGTGAGAGGAGACGAATCGTTTCTCCCGCGCCGTAGCCACTTCCCCCGATTATCGCGACACCAAATCTCTTTCCCATCTGATTACCGACCGTTCCAAAAGAGGGCGAACTTCTCATTGAGACACGCGCCGAAGTTCTGCTTCTCGAAGTACTCACGCGCCGAGGTGACCACCATGATCTCTCGAATGTTGCGCTTTCGAGCCTCGGCTACGGCCTCCGCGATGAGTGCCTTGCCGACACCCTGGCTACGATAGTCCTTGTGCACAACAAACGATCGTATCTCTGCTATCTTCGGGCTGTAGATCTCTAACACGCAGCTACCGGCTATGCGACCGTCTTTTTCGCAGACGTAGGTGGTCTCTATGAGCTCCTCATAATCGCTACTCGATCGTGGGAGGAGGGTGCCGAGGTTGGCGTTGACCAACTCTAGAATTCCGGGGATATCGTTCAGGGTCGCCTTGCGAATCATCTCTTACGTCCTTGCGCGGGAGTACATCCTCTACCTAGGCCCCCGTATCTCCCGCTGGGATACGAGATCCTTGCACCCTACGGTGCGGACCCCGGTTGGGGTGTTCGAGTGCTCAAAACGAGAGGGGAGGACCCTGTATGCCCTTGAGGCGACGACAACCAACCAGAACCCCCCAGTTAAAACAACCGGATAGGTAAAGTCAATTCCCTGGGATGGGCGGTCGCGCCAGAGCGTCCGGGATGGCGGGTTGGCCTCCGAATTCGTGACGCCTGGTGGGATGAAAAGAGCACCAATTCCGGCATAAAAATGGCGCTAGTCCCGAAAGGAACTGGCCTCACCTGTCGACTCTGATTCCTAAGGCGTCGAGCGGAAAACTGGGTCCGACGGTGCCCCGACACGGGACGGCTATCACGGGAGTATGAGTATGGGTCACGCACGCGGGAACAAGAAAAACGGCACATCACGCGGCTTGGGATTAGACGCCGACGAGCTCGCTGGCGACTGGGATTATTCCTACGACGTGAAGCCGAAGAAGCCCCGTCAAAATTCTGTGCTGATCATTGATGACGATGCTGATCAACTCAGTATGCTGCAACTGATGGTAGAGCGAGCGGGGTACAAGGTCGTTACCGCCGACTCGGCGGAACAGGCGCTGCATCTCGCCGAGGAGCGACCGTTCAACGTGATCGTTGCGGATTACAAGATGCCGAATATGAACGGCTTCGATTTTGTGAAGGCGTTACGGAACATGGACGCTGAATGGAATACCCAAGAGGTTCCGGTCATCGTACTTACCGCGTGCGGCGAAGATATCGAATTCTCGGCGCTTGAGAAGGGCGCGGATATGTTCTGTGAGAAGTTCAGAGCGGATGGTTTGCTGGTGAAGCAGATCCGTTTCTTGTTGGAGCTATAGCGGCGATTAGCGATTAGCGATGACGATTACCGATGATGTGAAACGTGAACCGTAGACGCTTTACGTGGGACGTTCGACGTTGACGAACTCCGTCGACGTAGGACGTATGCCGTGAACCGTCGACGTTCTACGTGATACGTCAGACGTAGACGTTCCCCCTACGCGCCGTTGGCGCTTCTCCCTTCGCAAAGCTTCGGGGGACAAGCATCTTCGTCGTTCCTTTGTGCCGTTGCCGCAGAGAAAAGAAGGGCACCTCAAAGCCAAAACGCTCGAAATAAATTCGATTGTATGCTGTGAGGCGCCCAACTCATCTATCCACCCTTACGCGATTCTCTCGGGTTTAGGTGGAACATCCGGCTTCGTCGATGTCGGTGCGCTCGTCTTCTTGGGCTCAGGAGCCAAAGGAGGGGGCGCCGTTTCGACTGAGGGGCCGGATGGAATTGGAGGAGGACCTGAATAGTGTTGTAGCGCCGGGGGCGCAAAACTCGGAGCTGGAGCCACGTACGTCGGGGGAGTATACTGCCCCGTTGACTGGCATCCGCTCAGGAAGAGCGCCGAACCGCCGGCAAACACCGCCAGGCCCAAAAACTTTGACATCTCTTTATCCTCTGACTAGAGAAGCTCCCCGTCGGGAGGATGTGCGCGATAGGACTAACCGTAAGCCTTTCGCCACACCCTTTGCGAGCCTCTCAAGGCTGGCTAAGGGTGTAGCGAACTACGGTGCTGATCGCGTGATGTGCCCCCACAGCAATCTCGAAAAAAACCGTATCGCCGGGAGGTGCCCATACGAAGGGTTTTCGAGACCCTGGCGGGAGTATCCCTCCCGTCGTTCGCTAAGTCACGCAAGGGTCTAAAAAGGTTAGGGAAACCGACAGTTGGCCACTATTTCAAACACCTTTGAATCTCAAACCGAGGGCTCTCCATCTAATGGAGAGCATGGGTTCTCTGAGGGTTTTCTCCACACTAACGCACGATTCCCGCATCTTTGTGGCTGGGCACAGGGGGCTGGTAGGTTCGGCCATCGTTCGCCGGTTACGCGCCTATGGGTTTAGCAATCTCGTTCTCAGAACCCGCTCAGAGCTCGACCTCCTCGATCAAACCGCGGTGAGAGAGTTCTTCAGAGAGGAGAAGATCGATTTCGTGTTCGTATGCGCCGCGAAGGTAGGTGGGATCCTCCATAACTCACTTCATCAAGCTGACTTTCTCTACGAGAACATGATGATCTCGGCCAACGTGATTCAGGCCGCGGCGCTCTATGATGTGAAGAAGCTCCTCTACCTCGGCAGCTCCTGTATCTATCCAAAGTTCTCTCCACAACCGATCCCAGAGGAGGCGCTTCTCTCAGGCCCCCTTGAGCCAACGAACGAAGGGTACGCCATCGCGAAGATCGCGGGTCTCAAGTTGTGCGAAAAGTTCTACCAGCAGTACGGCAAATGCTTCGTGTCTGTGATGCCAACGAATATGTACGGACCGAACGATAATTTTCATCCCGATCACTCTCACGTTATTCCGGGCATGATGCGAAGATTCCATGAAGCGGCGCGTGGTGGAGCGTCCTCTGTTACCGTGTGGGGAACAGGGGCTCCGCGACGGGAGTTCCTCTACGCGGATGATTTCGCTGAAGCCGCGCTCACCGTCATGGAGAGCTACAACGAGCCTCAGTTCCTTAACGTCGGAACGGGAGAGGATGTTACGATCCGAGAGCTCGCCTTCACGATGGCGAAGGTGGTCGGTTTCAAGGGCGAGATCGTCTTCGACTCCTCCAAGCCTGATGGAACCCCACGAAAGGTTCTCGATGTTTCTAAAGTGAAGTCCCTTGGATGGGAGCCGCAGATATCACTCGAAGTTGGCTTAAGGCTCTCGTATGAGTGGGCGCTCAGAACCGACGCGTTCGCGACGTGCGCGCAGCCGCGGGTTGCTCCGACGCCAAACGTTTAGCGAATACGTTATCTACCCCGTGACACTGGAGAAGCTTGCGGCCGCGCGGTTGCCGTAGCTAGTGGAGTCGGGCTTCCTACGCATTCTCCACCGACACAGGCTCCCCGCAATCGACCATTGTCGCGCCAGCACTTTGCGCCATCCATATTCACTCCGCGCGGGTCGGAGGAGATAATGCCGGTGCCACACGAGCCGTCCTTATTCAGGTTAAAGGTGGCGAAGCACGGCTTGCATACGCCCCTGCCAGTGTTGAAGTAATGAGTGCTCTGGCAGAGCTGAAAGGATGCTTGGGCTTTTGTGAGGCACTTTCCGCCCCAGCAGATGTTTCCAGGAGCCCCGCAGGGGGTGCAGTTAACGTTGCTCTTACAGTAGTAATCGGCTTTCGTATCGGGGACGCAGCTACCGGATGGGTCGCAGACCCCCTTGAGTTGCTCAGTTAGTTCGCAGGTAGATCCGACCAGTATGGAACCTGCGATCATCTGTTCAACTTGAGTGGGCGTGAGGGAACAGAGTTGCTGGGATGTCGGTAGGCGCTTGCTGTTGACACAATCCAAATCGATAGAGTTGCCCGATGTCGAAAATCCGACAATATCTGAGATGGAGAAAAGCGGATGTTCGTACCCATAGAACTGGGGCGCTATGCAGGTTCCCCATTCAGAGCACCGTCCGGGTTTATCGCCACAGATGTGGTTCACACACTCTTTTCCATCTGAGGAACCGAGCGAGGCGCTCGACCGACTGATAAAATAGGTGTTCGTCTTCGTGTCAGGAACGCATTCGCAACTCCAGGTGGCGCAGCTACTCCCCCTGCGTTGCGCATCGGCTTCGCATTCGGCGACCTTCTGAGGAACCGTTTCGTCCGTGGTGCAGGGATTCTGCTGAGGAGTCACGGTGCTCTCCGCCGTTGGCGTCGCCTCCGCTGTTCCCGGAGGTCCACGCCGCTTCGGTTTTTTTGGTCCCGACCCATCGCGAGGCATCAACGTAACGCTTTGGATCGAGTAGAGCGCGTCGCAGCTGCTCTCTACTAAGAGCGACACGGACAAAGAGTTCACAAGGAGCGAGTCGCTCTTAAAAACTCTCGGGGCGAGGTCGAGAAAGGAAACAGAGATCCTCTTTCCTTGAGGGGATAGCGTGGTGGGAACGTGTATTCCCGTGCGTTTGCTTGAGAGGGGGATGGCGGAGGTGTTGAGCACCGTCGATGCCGAGATGGTGAGTTCGGATTTCGGAGTTTGATTTACGATCGAAAACTCGACTCCCGAGAATGGCAACTCCGAAGCTGGGATTCCGGCGCCGAACTTCCACGTTATGGACACTTCCCCCCGCGTGTTCCTGACATCCGCATGGATGCGACCCGGTTCAATAGTTGCGAGAGATATTGAGCTCGGGGTATTGGGGACGCAGGTTCCCGATGACTTTGCTCGGAATACGCGAGTGTCCCAAAGCTTGTCTCCGGAAGGGGCTTTGGTTTGGGTTATGTCGACGGCTTTGTTCGCTCCGGTCGTGGCCACCTGCTCGGTGAGCATTGGGTCGAGAAGCTGAGCCTGAGCCGCGTTCGCGAATACAACGAGCACGGTGATGGCTGATAATAAACAACGAAACATCCCTTTATTAGAGCATCCCCGATGGGCTCAAACAATATAATAGTGGGAGCCTGGTAACCCGAGATCAAGTGGATAGGCAATCCGGTAGCCGTAATCAGCCAATGTGAGGTCCTCTCAAGAACGTGGAAAAGAGATAGTCTCCGTAGTAGCCTTCGAGCGTTGCTCAAGGAGAGTCATGAAAAATCTACAAGAGATCACCCACCACATCGTCTCATTCCGTGATGCCCGAGATTGGAAGCAGTTCCACGGCCTCAAAGATATCGCGCTCTCGTTGATGCTTGAGGCGGGCGAGGTAGGCGAAATCTTTCAATTCAAAAATGACTCTGAGGTAGCGGCAAAGCTTGAGAGTCTTAAAGAGCGAATCGGTGATGAACTCTCCGATGTTCTCTACTGGACCCTCTTGATGGCGCACGACAGCGGTGTCGATCTGGAAGCCGCGTTCGAGCGCAAAATGGCTCGGAATGAAGAGAAGTATCCCCTTGAGAAAGCGAAGGGGAGTAATAAGAAGTATACAGATTTGTAGAGAGATTGTTTCTTTCTCTTCTCAGCCAACCTTGGGGACTCCAGTTCTCTTTTGCGCGAGCGGTGAGGATCGACCGTCGATGACGGCCCCCTGCGGTGGTGCACATGCGTGTCTATCCGCGGTCCGAGCTCTCTTTTCGCGCAACTTTGAATCGCGTCAACGCTCCTCACGAGGACCGATGACTTTGATGAGTTGATTCCTACTGGCCCGGGCCAGATACTCGGCTCCGTATTGGCTCAGATGATTCCAAATAAATGGGGGATCTGTCTCGCTCCTCACGGTATCGCGGTACATGTACTCGGCCCCGTGCGTCACCATGCAGGTGGTGTCCGCGCAAAGAGATGGAACGGGATCGAAATACCGAAGATGCGATCGCTGGCCGATGATCTCAGCAAGTCTAAGACGGTAATCCGCGTCTCGCGCCTCCGCTTGGCGACGGGTATACCGACACGAGGTCGGATCGGTAATGCTGAAGGGTCGTGGTTTGCACGCCTCGACGTTCATCCCTTGTGGTGGGCTATAAAAGATTACAACACGCTTCCCGAGCTTCTCCCAATAATCCAGCGTTGTTCGGAGAGCGATAGCGAAGGACTCCGCCGTATCGTCAGGAGCGTTCTTGAACGCTAGATAGTGTTTGCCGTGTACGTACGCGCGCCAATCGAGGGCCAGAATGACTGTGGTGACGTCCTTGATGAAGTCCTGATGTAGCACCTTATCTAGTAATTCTCGGCACGGTGAGGGGCCGTAGTTCAACAGCGCGGTGCATTGTCCTCGCGCGAATTGTTTAAAAGAGAAGGGATGAGTCCTGGCAAGCTCCGTGAGCATCGCCGAGTACGGTGCTGAGAGGCTATCCCCCAGAAGAAGCACAGATGCAGGATGTTGCGAAAGGAATGGATAGCACCAATCATCCGGGTAGGTTGGGTCTTGAGTGAGAGCGGCGCATGAACCAGCGTAGGTCGCCGCTAAACCTGCTGTGGACACAGGAAGAGCAGCGGGTCTATGTGGAAAACCGTTAGCAAGATATACCGATCCACCAAAGGCACTGACAGCCGCTAGCGAAAGAAGGGGAGCGACAACTTTCCATAGACGAGCTCGACCTCGACGAATCGGTATCTCGCAACAATAGTAGGTCGCGACGGAGAGCGTAATCGTAGCGCCGAGGACAAGCCACCTTACCTGCGCGGATGGTTCGCCTGAGGAGAGGATAGTGGCGTACGAAAAGAGAGGCCAATGCCACAAATAGAGCGGGTAGCTTATTAATCCGATACCTACCATGAGGGGATTTTCGAGGAGATAGTTGTGCGCGCGACTCGGTGTGCGAGCCGCGATAATAAGCCCCGCGCCAATGACGGGAATGAGCGCTCGCCAACCCGGGAACGGATCAAAGGGATGAATGAATACGAAGCCGGCGATCAGTAACGCGCAGCCGAGAATAAAAAGGATGCGTGAGACGCCGAAAAGCGTGGACGGGCGATCCTTTTCCGTAGGTCGCGAGCACTGGTGATAGAGCGATAACCCGGCCCCCGCAAGGAGTTCCCATAGACGCGTGAGTGGCGAATAGAAGGCGGCAACACCATCGTGAGGCGAGATCCACAGGCTAAGCGCGAGTGAGCACAAGCCAAGGAGTGTCGTTATTGAAACAAGTCGCCAGCGAGCGCGCCAACAGAGAACGAGGATGAGGGGCCACGCGATATAGAACTGTTCTTCGACACCGATCGACCAGAGATGTCGAAGCGGCATGTTCTCGGATATGGGGTTGAAATACCCCGTTTCAACCATAAGAAGGATGTTAGAGGAGAATCCTCCCGCGGCGAGAATCTGTTTGCCGAGGTCTGTATATTCATCTGCAAGGAGAAGTATCCATCCAAGGGCAGCGACTGTGACGAGAACAAGGCATAAAGCGGGCAGAATTCGCTTTATGCGGCGAGCATAGAATCGACCAAAGGAAAATGAGCCGTTCGACAACTCCGTTCCGATGACTCCAGTGATGAGGTAGCCTGAGATTACAAAGAAGATATCCACCCCAATAAATCCACCGGGAAGAGTCGAGGGGGCGAAGTGAAACCACATCGTCGCGATTACGGCCACAGCTCGTAGGCCATCGATATCGGGTCGATAGTGAAGCGCTGAATCTGTAACGGGCGAAGGCGCGGATTCGGATGCTCTCGCGAGGCTTTTGAACCGCTCCATTTCTATGCCCTTATCCTAAAGCTTCAGCTTCTTAAAGATGAACTCAGGGATATGGATAATAATGAGCATAATGAACCGCCAGAAGAACGGGGTATAGACAACCGATTCTCCCTTCGTCATCGCTTTGTGAATCCGCTTTCCAACCAGCTCCGCCGAGGCGAAAAGGGGGCCTTTCTTGATCTCCGCGGTCATTGGGGTGTCGATAAAGCCCGGTTTGATTGTGGTCACTGATACACCTCGTGGCGCGAGTCGATTTCGGAGTCCTTGGAGGAACACGGTGAGCGCTCCTTTCGCGGAGCCATAGATGTAGTTGCTTTGCCGCCCTCGGTCGCCGGCGACCGAAGATATGACGGTGATGTTTCCCTTTCCGCGAGTTTCGAAATAGTTCGCGAGCCAGGTGAGAAACGCCACCGGACTCAAAAAGTTCGTCTCAAGAGCTCGCTCAGTTTCAACCCACGCTCGTTGGCATTCAGCTTGATTTGGGAGGTCCCCGTGCGCGATCAGCGCCGCGTCTATCTCGCCGAGTTTGTGGAACGCGTTCTCCAAGAGCTGATCGTGAGACGCCAGATCGCGGGCGTTGAAGAGTCCGGTGTGAACCGCGGCAGCGCCTCGACACCGAAGGTCGTTCGCGAGTCGCTCCAGTTTGTCCTCCGATCGCCCAGTGATAAACAGTTCAGCTCCCTCAAGCGCGAAGCATCGAGCGGTTTCAGTCGCTACAGCGGAAGTTGCTCCAATAATAACAATCTTTTTCATCATTAATTTCCTACTCGACGCCAGAGGTTAGAGGAGAATCGCGGATCGATATGTGGCTCGAACTCAGCGAGTCGAGGATGCGACGCGATGAACGCCTCACGACTCATCCGCGCGTCTTTGGCTGGGTAGATCGATCCTCCCGCGGCGAGAACTATCGTATCCAATTCCGCCATGAGCGCGAGCGTTGGAGCGCCATCGTTCGGGAAGTCGAGGGCTAACGTTATCCCCTTTCTTGGAAATGACATGATACCTGGTGATTCAAGGTCTCCGAAGGTCTTTAGGATCGCCAAGAAGGATGCTCTCTTCGACCGAGTGATTCGCCGGAAGATCTCTTTGATTGTCTCTCCCTTCGCGTCGAAGGGAACAACGAATTGATACTGAAAAAATCCCCTGGACCCGTACATTCGGTTCCAGCTCAGAATCGCGTCGAGTGGATAAAAGAAGGGCTCGTAGTGCGTGAGCGCGTCAACGGTTCGGCTGAGCTGCTTGTTGTAGTAGAGGGTGTTGAAGCTTCTCATGAAATACGAATTGAGAAGCCAGGAGGGAGCCTGGCATGGAAATGGGATAGCGAGCGACCTCGGCTTTCGGGACTTTGTGCGCTCGGAGAAATTTCCCGCCATGAAAAGCCCCCGACCAAGTTGATCGCCCTCAGTCGTGCAATCTACCCAGGAGACGCTGTAGTCGTAGATCGGATCGTTTTCGCGCGAGATCTCCACAAATTCATCGAGGTTTCGAAACTTGATGGTGCGGGTATCAAGATACGGTGACTTGATCGGTATCAGCTTGATCTCAACCCACGATATAAGCCCAGTGAGTCCGAGACCTCCGATCGTGGCTCTAAAAAGATCGGTATTCTGTGTCGGGGAGCAGGTAAGGTGCTCTCCCGTCGAGCGAAGTAATCCAAATTGTGTGACGTGACGGCCGAACGTTCCGGCGCGGTGGTGATTCTTGCCGTGAATATCATTAGCGATCGCTCCTCCGAGGGTAACGAACTTGGTTCCTGGAGTTACGGGAAGGAACCACCCCTTCGGCACGAATACGTTGAGAATTGTCGCGAGACTTACACCGCTCTCCGCCCGCAGGATTCCCGTACTCGGGTCAAAAGCGATGAAATGAGAAAGCGCGGATGTGTCGATAATCGCGTTCGTATCGTTGAGGCAGCTATCTCCGTAGCTTCGCCCGAGTCCGTACGGAAGCACGGTGCGCTCATCATCGGGAAGGGGGATTGGTCCCTTCACGGATGATATCCGCAACACTTGTTGGTCTCGTATTTTTGGGTATCGCCCCCAGGACTCGTAACGTCTCACGTGAACACCTTTCAAAACCAGGTATGTATCGCCTCTAGCTTAGATTCCAAAGCTCGTTCCAGGGACCCACCAAAACTACGGTAAAAGAGGGATCTTGAGAAGATAAACGGCGTCCTGGGCTCTGGCAATCGATGTGAAGGCCTTGCGCTTTTAGAACGTGGTTGCGCTGCGGAGTGGATGCTCGGACGCAAGGAGGGATGTGGTCATCGCTGAGACAAAATGGGGCGGATTGCCAGGACGGAATAGGTTTCCGCCAACTTGATGAGCCGTTTCAAGACCTCGAAGACTCTAAACTTATAGGGCTTTCTGAACGCGGGATATCTGTGAACGGTGTTTTGGATGAGTGCCCGTTTAATGAATAAGGATACTCATTGCAGAGGATCCTTGGAGTGCCGGGCCACGCACCCTGATGAGGTGTGGGGACGACAGTTGGTGCTCCTTGCGATAGAAGTTTCGTATGCATGGTGAGAGTTTGAAACGTTCCGAAAAACCGAGTGTCGTCTGCGCGGATGTCGATGGGTCTGTCATCGCGACCGACCTCTTGTATGAATCGCTTCTCTTCGCGGTGAAGCAGGACATCTGGATACTCCTGTTCGTGCCGTTCTGGTTACTTCGAGGGAGAGCGTATCTTAAGCAACAGCTCGCCGAGCGATCCGCGGGGCTCTCTGTTGAGCTTCTGCCGATGAACGCCTCTGTGGTTTCGTATCTTCGCGCCGCCGCTGAGTCTGGACAACGCGTGATGTTGGCCTCAGCCTCTGATACTCGGCTCGTTGAGCGCCTGGCGGATCAATTCGATTTTGTGAGTGGGGTTATCGGCTCCAACGGCGCGTTAAATCGTAAAGGGAGCGCGAAGGCTACCGCCATTCGCGAGGTAGTGGGGGACTCCTCGTGGGAATACATAGGGGATTCTAACGCGGACTTTGATGTGTGGCGCGAAGCCGCTCATGTGGTGTGCGTATCGTCCAGCCCGAGTTTCACCGCCAGGGTTAAGAATCGATATCCCAACGCGGTCATTCTTGAGAAAGAGCCGTGTACCTACAAGGTTTTCTTGCGAGCGTTGCGGATGCATCAGTGGCTGAAGAACGTCCTCGTATTCGCTCCTTTGGTTCTCGCGCATCAAGTATTTAATTTCCAGGGATGGCTCATCGCGGGAGCCTCCGCACTTGCCTTCTCATTGTGCGCCTCGGGTGTATATCTTCTCAATGACCTCCTTGATCTTGAGGCAGATCGACGGCATCCCCGTAAAAAGAAACGTCCATGCGCGTCCGGAGTTTTTCCGCTGTCCTACGCGCTGACACTCGCGCCGCTGCTCTTTCTGGCGGCGTTCGCGGTAGCGTTCGCGATTCAGCCCGAATTCTCAGTCGTGCTCGGAATCTACTTGATACTAACCTCGGCGTACTCTTACCGACTTAAAGCTTTGGCGTTGGTTGACGTGATCTTGCTCGCGATCCTCTACACCATCCGTATCGTTGGTGGTGGCATAGCGACCGGGGTGCATCTCTCCCAATGGCTCTTGGGACTCTCAATGTTCATCTTTTTCAGCCTCGCCTGTGTAAAGCGCTTCTCTGAGTTGTTAGTTCTCCAACAGCGAAAGGAACACCGCACCTGGGGTAGGGGATACGCCGTGAGCGATATGGAGCAGGTTGCCTCGTTCGGAACCGCGAGTGGATATATCGCCGTGTTGGTCCTCGCCCTCTACGTGAGTGGTAAGGAGGTCGCGGAGCTGTACGCGAGTCCGACCGTTATTTGGATGGCGTGTCCACTCCTACTCTACTGGATCAGTCGCATCTGGTTGCTCGCTCGCAGAGGATTCGTGCATGACGATCCTTTGGTCTTTGCGCTTCGCGATAAAGTTACCTATGCTGTAGCGGCGATAGGGGCGCTTATCTTTTTGGGCGCCAAGTGGTAACCTCCTCACCATGCGAAGGCTCTCAAAACTAGTCACGGACCACCGCCATGGGCGGTTTCGAATGGCGTTTCCGTGGATGGTCGTTCTTGTATTTCTTCCGGCCTGCGCCATCCCGCGTGACAACACCACCTTTTCCCTCTCTCGACGGGGCGCGTCTGGTGATGAGGAGGTATTCGCGTCGAGTAAGGACCTTCGCGTCGCGGGATTGGTGAGTGAGGGGCTTTCGTTCGCTAACAATGGAAGGCTCTTTAACGCGGAGGGGCGGCTTCGTCAGGCCTACTATCTTGAGCCCACCAACGATCGGATAGCATTTAACCTGGCGGTCATTATCAATCAATCGGGTGAAACCGATGAGGCGCTCTCGATGCTCGAGACGCTTCTCGCGAAGGAACCCAGGAATCCACACTACCTTCAAGTGCTCGCGGACGTGCGAGAAGCTCAAGGGCAGCATGAGGTCGCCAAGATGAAACTTAAGGAGGCGTTCTCCATCTTCAAGTCTGCTGGTAACGGCCCCCGAGCCGCTATGGTCGCGCGCTCCATCTCCAACGTCGCTTTTGGGACGGGACATGAACAGGAGGCGTTGTGTTACTCGTATGAGGCGTTCGCGTTAGCCCCCACACCAGCGCAGGTTTCCGCCCACGCGAGGTTATTAGTTGGGCTCAATCTCTTCGATCAAGCGATCGAGTTCACTCAAGCTAACAAGCCGCTCGCTGGAGAAGCCGCTTCGTTTCACGCGTTGGGTATGGCGTTATTCGCGAAGGGCGACATGAAGGCCGCGCTGGAGGCTGAAGACAACGCGGTGGGTCGAATCGCGCAGGCTCCCGAGCTTTCCCAAGAAATTAACACCGCGTGGTGGATCATGAAGACGCATATGCCTCCTGATGCCGCGGCAACAGGGGAGTCTGACGAGAAGATGGAAGAGTTGAAAGAAGGAGCTATCCAATTCGCTGAGCGCCAACCCTATGAGCTTGTGATGTGGCCGGCCGTGCTACGAAAAGAACTTGTGAAGGCCACTAGCGCGGGCTCGTAAAGCCTGCCCAAAAAAGCTTTGTGTCCTTCGCGTCCTTTGCGGTCGAAATTCTTACGAGAAGGTTCCCAAGCCCTTTGTAATATATGACCGCGTTGGCGCGGTCGTTTGGAGAGAGAACTTTTTGAACGGGGCGCTAGAACGGGTCAGGATCCGAGTCGTTCGCCGCCATCATGGTGATATCGGACTCATCAAGATTGTCGAAGCGCGTGAACTCGCCTGAGAACGCGACCCGGAGGCTTCCGGTAGGTCCACTACGTTGCTTACCGATAATGATCTCGGCGACACCTTTATCTGGAGACTCTTTGTTGTACACCTCGTCTCGGTAGATGAACATGATGATGTCCGCGTCCTGCTCGATAGCTCCCGATTCTCGAAGATCGGAGGTCATCGGACGTTTGTCGTTGCGAGACTCAACGGAACGGTTGAGCTGTGAGAGCGCTACCACGGGAACGCTCAACTCCTTGGCGAGAGCTTTGAGCGATCGCGATATGTCGGAGATCTCTTGCTCTCGAGAGTGGCTGTACGCCGGGCTTCGCAGGAGCTGGAGGTAGTCGACGATCACCAATCCGAGTGGGTGATCTCGGTGAAGCCGTCGAGCTTTCGCGCGAACTTCGGTAATGGTGAGAGCCGGAGTATCGTCGATGAAGATGTCCGCTTCCGATATGCGGCTCGCGCCATCCACGATGCGAGCGAAGTCTCGCTCGGTGAGCTCTCCCGTTCGAACCGCTGAGTTGCTGATGCGGGATTCGCTGCACAACATACGGAGAACGAGCTGCTCTTTCGACATCTCAAGGGAGAAGAGCGCTACGGGCTTTCGGTAGTGAATACCGCAGTATTGAGCCCATCCAAGAACGAGAGCGGTCTTACCCATCGCTGGACGAGCCGCAACAATCACGAGGTCTGATGGCTGGAAGCCCGCGGTCATCTTGTCGAGCTTGATGAGTCCGCTTGGAACTCCGGTAACCGGCTCCTTCTGATCGTACAGCTTCTCAACGAGCCGAATGGAGTCTTGAACCACGTCGCTTACACGGGAGAACGCTCCCTGCGTTTTGAAGTCGGAGACTCCAAGGATTCGTTGCTCGGTACCATCGATGAACTCCTCGATGTCACCCTCAAGCTCGAACGCGGAGTTAATGATATCTGTGGACTCGTGAATGATCCGACGTCGGATGGCCATCTCTTTGATGACCTTCGCGTAATATCCAACGTTCGCCGCGTTCGGAACTGAGGAGGCGAGATAGGATAGGATGGTGGAGCCACCGATGTTATCGAACTGCCCCATGTTCCGGAGTTGCTGCCCAAGGGTGATGATATCTATTGGCTCGCGTTTGTCGGCGAGCGTAACCATCGCCTCAAAGATAGTTTGATGGCTCGCTTTGTAGAAATCCTCGGCACGGATTCGCTCAAGACAGATGTTAATCGCCTGGTTGTCGAGGAGGACGCCTCCGAGAACTGATTCCTCAGCCTCAAGCGCCTGGGGCATAACGCGTCCGCCAGGAGGCGCTGATCGAGGAGCTTCCTTGCGTTGCTTATCTCGATACTGTCGAAGTTTTTCCATGGAGCGCTACGTCGAAATGCTAGGATGGTGGAGTATCGGACACCCTATCGGAGAGGTCAACGGGAAACGGCCACCGTGATGTGGATGGGGGCTTTTTTTATAGGTTTCCAAAGAGAGTGGCCGTCTTGGAGGGATATGAGAGCGCAATCTTGGGCTGAGGCTAGACCGCGAAACGCTCCTCACACTCTCGCAGGTACCTGAAAAGAGGAGTCTCGGAGAGCGCTGGAGCCAGCGCTCGCGCCAATGGGGAACCCTCGTACGGGACCGATTGGAACAATCGAAAAAGTTGGCTCATTACCTCACGCCCCTCAGGAAGGGTTATCGGCGTCAGGAACGAGAATAGGTGATGCTGTTTAAAAGACACCCCAAAGGAGTGGAGGTGAATTCCAACGATCCCCTCCTCGCTCACGTGTAGGCGCATTCGGATCGGTGGGGTCGCGCGCGAATTGGTAAGAACCATGTCGCACATTCCCGGGGAGGGAAACATCATCTGAACATCGGAGATGGAGGCCTGGGCGTCTGCCTCGTAGACAAGCGCGATCTCCGCCGCGGTGTCGAGAGCGCGATTCACCGATTGAGACGACACCGTTGGGAATCGAGCCTCCGCGGATCTCAACGCGCGGGACGCGATGATATCGGGGGGCGCGTGGTGATCAAGTCGCTCCATCTCAGCTCGAAGTCTCATGAAAGAGTCGCGAGTCTGTCGGTTGAAGAGACGGGCAAGGCGCTCAATACATTCTTCGCGAGTTTCGTATCTCTCGAAATAGTCTGGCGTCACGACCACATCGAGATGATTCCGGAGTGAGTTTTTAATTGTAGCCTTGAGCGCGCCATCGCTTCTCACGCCGAAGGTGATGTAGTCCGGATCTTGGGGATACATCCGCTTATGGGCGATATCGCGAGGAGCGAGATAGACAGATTGAAAGCCATCGAGAAGGTCGAGTATCGCGTACTCGGATGTCGGTGGGAGAGGGCGGACGACGCTTCGCGAAAGCGCGGAGAGTGAGGCCGCGAGCTCATGTCCAATACAGGACTCAACGGAAACGGTTGAGAACGGCGGGACCTTGCGTCCCTCTGGGGACAGTTTATCGGCGTCCGCGTTTACCATCCGGTCGAGGGTCCGTATCGCCTCTAATTTTTGTAGGGGCGCCCCCTCCGTGAGACTTCCTACCGCGCTATCGGCGGTGATGAGTCGGGGATTATCGGGCAAAAGAAGACCGAGTGGGGAGGTTATGCGCCAGAAGGCCGCCGCGCTCTCCTCCGTGCCGGATGCCTCTATGCGGATGCACGCGATTGAATCGCCCTCCTCTACCATGATCCGCGCCCCGCTGGGTAAGACATGATACGAGTGGCAGTGTAACGGTTCAACATCGCCCCTTTCCAGGCGAGCGTCGATCGCGTTCTCGCGAAAGATGTTGGCCGCTGACGACGCGCCTTCCTCAAGGATTGTGTCCATAGCTTCCCACGTCGCTGAATGGAGGGTCGCTATGATCTCTTGATGAGTGTGTGGTTTGCGCAAGAAATCTTCGGGGCACCGCACCTTGAAGGAACGGCTTGGAGGAAGGGATGATTCCCCCTTGGGATAGGTGAACGCTTGGACGAGTGTGTAGTGTCGTTCCGGGAAGAGCGTAGCGACCGCTCGAATGTGGGCGTCCTTGACGGTGCGCTCAAGGGTGAACGTCATATCCATCGAGAGGGGATTGCGGGCGAACTCCTCAAAATCCGGCACTGAGCGCTCCATCGAGAGCTGAATCCAAGGATTTTGCTCCGCCGGCACCTTCCTCATCAGGTAGGGACCTCCACGTTGAAGGCACTCGGAGATGGAGCGAATAACCTCTTCGGCGGGTGTCTTTCGATCTCTGGCTCGTGAGAGGATCGCGGCGAGGTTCGAGGCGAGGCTGCTTGAGCCGATCGACTCAAGCTCATATCGCACTATCTCTTTCTCCGCGGGGGTTTTCGCGGTGATGGTGAGGTGACGGAGCACGTTTCCGATATCGAGCTTCGCGACCACGGCTTCTATTCTAAGCCGTTTGCTCTCTATCTCGACAATCTCGCCCGGCAGCTTTGTTTGAAGCTCCGCGCAAATGGACACCCATTCAGAGTTCGGCTCTGAAGGTCCTTGGGGTGCTATGGCGGGGCGTGGTTGATACACGGCGCTTCTCTCGTGCGGTTGGTTCCGTCTCTACACAGACATTGGCCCCCCGGGTTTGTCCGAAGATTGTTTGGACAAACGACTCATGGAGGTCTAGACCCGTGGCGGCGGCTAGCTTGGTTTGCAAGCTATCCTCGCGCCTGGGCGCGAAAACATTAAGAACCTTGCGGGGCTATTCTTGCCCCGACCTTACACGGTTTCAAGACTCACGAATTGTTAATTTGTCGTGAGACCTCCCTGTTTTCGCCGAAAAAGCGGCGAATGTAGGGTTAGTCCCGCCAAATCGTCTCTGAATCTGACAGATCAATCCACTTTTGAGCGGACTTCAAAATGTCGCCGGTGTTGAACTGTCCGAAGTCAGCCGAGGTGGTGTCCGCGGCGATATCCTTTACGAGGGAGAGGGGGTACGCGAGCTCTCGGCTTGGGCATACCACCACGATGGAGCGGGGGGCGGTCTTGATGTCAGGAATCGCCTCACCTTGGGTTTGCTCCTTAGTGTCAGCCGTTTCAGCCTCCTCAGCTTGTTGCCGTCTCACGTACTGAGCCGGCGTGTGAATCGCGGCTGCGCGAAGTGGCGCGTCAGCGGGCATATACTCGTTCTCCTTGCTGAAGGAGGTGAGGCCGTGAGCGAACGCGACCATGTCAGCGGCCATCTCAAGGTCGACACTTACCTGTCGGGTAATCCCCTTTGGCGGCAGTCGCTTTACGATAACGGAGAGTCCAGCCCGAGCGACCGCGTCAAGGAATGCGCGTTGTCGAGAATCGTCCTCATAGGGAACGAGGGTGTAGTAACGGGCAACAACGGGCGCGATCCCTGAGGTAACGCCCCGAACGAGGGCCGACATGTCGACTTTGCGGTTGATTCGACGGGTAGCGCGGTCCAATCCAGTTCCATCGATGAAGAGTCCAACGACTCGCTTCTCTCGTTTCTTGATGAAACCACCGCCAAGCTTCTCATACTTCATATATATGTACCTCTGCCGTGCGCCCGGGACGCACCTGTAACCCGTCTACTCAAAAAGAATAATGTTCACGCATGGTGCCTCGTTTTTGAGAGCTTGTCGAGTACGGGGGAGGAAGGAGAGGGGGCTAGGGGTAAGTTTTTGTATTCAGGAGGATACTTTTCGTGAACGTAAACGTAACCGTGCACGGACACGTGGGGATGCTCCCCGTCCTACCGAACCTCAATAACGGTTCCGACCGAAACCGTCTCAAAGACCGTATTCATATCTTCACGGGAGAGCTTAACGCCACCAATCTCGTCATTCCAGACCGGACCTGAGTGGACCGCAAGCTGCTTGTCGAAGAAGAGGGCTTGGTGTCCAAGGGCCCCACGCATGAACCGCTCTTTGCTTCCGTCCGCAGGAACCTTCATCCCTCGGCGTAAGAAGTAGGTCGGGGGCGCGTACCACAACGGGTCTGTTTGCTTGAGGGCGACGGTGTACGCTCCCTTTTTCAGAGCGTACGCCCCTTGAGCTTTCATAGTTATAGGGGTCTCTCCTGGGCGAGAGAGGGTAATAGTGTGCTTGGTTGTGTCGATCGTGAGCTTAGGTACGAAGTCGTCCGAGGGCGGTTCACTTGGAGCCCGCATCCTCGCTTTAGGGTCAGTAAAGATCTCCTGTTTCGGCGACGCCATGGCCTCCGAGACCAGGTTAAAGCGAGGGATCGGGCGAACGATACTCAAGGAGCCATCCGGCAACCACCGCTCAGTGGTGGACGGGTTGAAGCTGCTCGTTGCGCAACCGGTCATAAGCAAGATGATAGTGCCGGAAAGGACGCGACAGATCCCCAGCCCCTTTGACAGTCTGCTCATTACCGTGGTGAGCGTTGTGCGCATACTCTTCCTCATTCCCTGAGAGATCTCTCTCCTGGCCGTTCCCCATGAAGCTGGGGCCGTGCACTACCTCGTTAAGATGCACCTTTTGGGGAGTTGGATTGAGCAAAGCGAAGTTGGAAAGAAGCGGTTCCACTGAAGGGAACGGCGGTTTGTTTTTGGCTAGTCTAGTGGTTTCAGTGTGTTATCTGCTTTTGAGTGTTCTGGATGTCCAAGGGGTGGAGGCCGGCGCTTGCCATCCCCGCTCGGATTGGGGTGTACTCCTACGGTCGAGGTTGACGTATGCACACTCTTTTCGTTCCTCCATCGCGCACATCGCCGTGCCACCGCTTGATTCGAACCGCCCTTTCCCTTGTGGCGGTAGTCCTTATTTCGACCATGACAACCGGTTGCGGTTTGCTTGGTGGCGGACGTTCCGTTGAGCTTGCGCCCGCAAGCGAGTCTCTCCTCAAACCAACCAAGCGCACACCGACCCAGTTAACCCTCCAATCCACCCGCGTCCTCCCGAAGCCTGAATTCGGTGTTACCCCTGAGGTGCAAGCGGAGCTCGATAAACTCACTACCCGCGAACGTTCTACCGTCTTGAGGATTCTCGACGAGAACGCGCACCACTATGAGGCTACGAAGAAGGTGTTCGAGGGGCAGGGGGTTCCAACCGAGCTTCTCTCCGTAGCGGCTGTAGAGAGCGGTTTCAATCCGCGAGCCGCAAGCCCAGCCGGCGCTCGGGGTATGTGGCAGTTCATGAAGTCGACCGCGCGAATCTACGGATTGAAGGTTGGAAAGAAGCAGGATGATCGACTCGATCCGAAGCTCTCAACGATGGCGGCCGCGAAGCACCTCCGAGATCTCTTCGTAAACTTCCAAGATTGGCACCTCGCGCTTGCGGCGTATAACGCCGGAAGCGGCGCCGTGAATAAGGTCATGACCTCAGAAGGGGAGACCGATTTCTGGGAACTGTCACGCAATGGTCGGTTTCCACGGGAGACCCGCAAATTCGTGCCGCGTGTTATCGCGCTTTCTATGATCTTCTCTGACCCTTCACGATATGGGTTCGATAATGTCCGGGTTGTGGGCTAATCTCCCTTTAATCTGTAAAGCTGTAAGAATTTTGCCCACGTGAACGTGCTCGTGCACGTAAACGTGAACGTACCCGATCGATGGGGCATTTTCGCACAAGGTTTATCTAGAACGCCGGCACTCAAGATTGACGGTGCCTGTGTGGTTTCGTTTACGTTCACGTTCACGTGAGGGTTCGCCTCTGTGTTGAGGATTTATCGAGACACTTGTGTCGAGTCTATCGAGACATCAACATCCCCAACTCATCCAGGTCCTTCGTAAACGCGTTCGCCGTGAGCACCTCATGACCGCGAGCGGTCACGAGCACGTCATCCTCAATGCGGACGCCGCAGGCTGGGAGGGGGCCGGTTGGTTTCGGGAAGTAGAGCCCCGGCTCAATTGTGACCACCATTCCCTTCTCAAGGACCGATTCCTGTCCCGTTGGGGTCGCGTCATGCACATCGATACCGAGGGAGTGCCCGATACCGTGAGGGAAATAGGGCTTAAAGGCACCTTTCTTCACGAGCTGAGATACGTTTCCTTTAAGTATTCCCAGGTATTTTAGGCCGTAGGTGAGCTCCGTGGCGGCGACCTTAAAGACATCCATCATGCGCACACCAGGACCAACCTTCTTGATAGCGAGGAGTTGCGCGCGGAGCACGATGTCATGAAGGTCGCGAAGCTCTGGGGTCGTTGTTCCGCCAACCGGGATCATGCGGGTGATATCGCTCGCGTACATATCGAGCTCCGCGCCGGTGTCTATGAGGAGGAGCTCTCCCTTTTTGAGTTTTCGAGAGAGCGCGCGATAGTGAAGGGTCGCCGCTGAAACGCCACTTGCGACGATCGTTCCGAAGGCTGGCTCGGCGCCGTGTACCTTGTAGAAGTATTCGATGAAGGCTCCGATCTCGCGCTCCGCCACTCCGGCCTCGATCAGGGGAAGGACGTTTTGCAGGGCGCCGCCGGTGATCTCAGCGGCTTCCTTGATTCGCGCAACTTCGCCCGGATCCTTGAAGAGTCTCAATCGAGAGGTGAACTGCTCCGCGTCGATCAGGGTCGCGGGAAGGTTTCTCAGGAGGTAGGTGCTTCGCGACGAGAGATCGTGCTTCACTCCAGCGCTTGGTGTTCCCTCTATCGATTGAAGGTAGACCGCGTCATGTCCACGAAGAAGTGAGATGATCTGCTTCACTGGCTCATGGGTCATGAGAAGGGGTGCTTTGAGCGCCTTGGCGAGTGGCTTAATGGGAGGCGGGGCTCCATCCCACATGTTCTTCACCTTGTCTGTTGGTGGCGCGATGAGAACAATCGGGTCCGCGGCGTGTGGGCGAAGCACTAAGGTCAGCTCTTCCGCATGACTGCCGGTGAAGTAGAAGAGGTCGCTGTTGGCGCGGTAGGGATAGTGGGTGTCTCGCGAGCGGATGACGCTTGGGTTACTTGAGATAACGAGCGCCTCTTTGCGTGTCGCGCCTTTGAGAAGCTTAAGGGCCTTTGCGATGCGGAGGGGGTGTGCGTGCTTCATAGGTGTCCTTCAGGGTGGTCGTTGGTCTCATTACATCACGGTTTGCGGGGGAGCGCAGGGGTGGAAGTAGGGGCGTGAGGCGCCTTTGAGAGAGGCAAAAAGTCTGGTAAACACGTGTTCTTAGATGCACACACGTCATGTGAGGGGGCTAAAATGTTTTCAATTCAGGTAGAGCTCGACGACCAGTGGGTAGCCCCGGTGTACGATCATGTCCACCATGGCCAGTGTTTTCACCTCTTCGAGCAGGCCCGGGTCGCCTACATGGCCCATATCGGCTTCCCTAATGACGTTCTTTTGGCCCGGGGACAGGCGGCTGTCATCACCGCTGTGGCCGCTCAGTACAAGCGGGAGGTGAAGCGGGGCAGGGCAACGGTTACCTGCGAGGACCTCAAGGTAGAGGGAAAAACCCTCATAATCGGGCAGAAGATACTGAATGAACGGGGAAAAGTGGCCGTAGAGGCCAGAATCGAATCGGTTTTTATGGATATGAACACCCGACGAGGGATAATGCCCCCTGAGGGCTTTATTGAAGCGTTTTTAGCGGCCTCCAAAGGTTGACACTCAAATGCCGGTACAGTACCCTTGCGCCGCTATGAAAGAGAACATTCACCCAACGTATTACGATGCCACCGTTTATTGCGGCGGCTGTGGAAACACCTTTGTTTGCGGCGCGACCGTTCCGGAGATTCGTGTTGGTGTGTGCTCTCAGTGCCACCCATTCTTCACGGGTAAGCAAAAGCTCCTCGACACTGAGGGACGCGTAGACCGATTCAAGAAGAAGTACGGCAAGCTTCCATCAGCTTCGACCCCTTCAGCTCAGAGCTAAGAGAGTATCACTACATGATACTCCTCCAAAGGGTGCTGATAGCAACGGCGCTCGTGTGGTGCATCGCGTGCACCGACGGGCGCAGTGGAATCAACCCGGGGGATCGAGCTCCGAACGTTCAAGGTTCCACCCCAACGGGTACACCCCTGGCGCTCTACGACACCAAAGGCAAACTCTTCCTCCTCAACTTCTGGGCGACCTGGTGTGCCCCTTGTATTGAGGAGATGCCAGCCCTTCAATCCCTGCACACTAAATTCAAAGATCGTGGTTTTCAGGTGATCGGTATCGCCGTTGATGATACCGAGGAGAATGTGAGGGAGACGATCCAAAAGTTTGGGATCACCTACCCAATCATCATCGACAACAAAGCACAGAGTAAGCGTCAGTATCAGGTTAAGGGGTTCCCGGAAAGTTTTGTCTTGGACGGGGAACATCGGGTAATGGTAATCACTGATCCGGCGGATGGAACACCGCAGACCCGTTTGTGGGGCCCACGTGAATGGGAATCTCCCGCGGTTGGATATCTTATCAATTCGTTGCTCAAGTAGCTTATGATCCCAACGCTTATCGAGATCGGCCCACTTCCGGTTCGGAGTTTCGGCTTGATGGTGGCGCTCGCGCTCTTCGCTGGCGCTGTTCGGCTCGCTATCAGTTTTAAGCGCTACGGTTTAGACGCGCGGCTCGCGGAACGTTACGTGACCGCCGCTGGTATATCCGGTCTTCTCGGAGCTCGTCTCTGGTATCTTGGTGAGAATTGGGGCGAGGTGAAGCATGACCTCCTTGGGGCGCTCTTCTCAAGCGCCGGATTTACTTTTTACGGTGGTTTTATTATCGGATCGCTCGTGGTGCTCTACCTCGCTCGGCGGGATGGTACCGATATCGGAAAGTTTTGTGATTCGCTCGGGCCCTGTCTCGCACTTGGATACGCGATAGGGCGTCTCGGGTGCCAACTTTCGGGTGATGGTGATTACGGAATCGCCACTACGGGTTTCTGGGGAATGTCCTACTCCACCGGCATAGTGCCCACGCCTCCAGGAGTACTGGTCTATCCGACCCCACTCTTTGAATCAACGATATCCCTCTTCGTGCTGTGGTTCCTCTCAAGAATTGAGGTCAGTCCCACGGCGTTAACCGGGCGTTTTCAGCGTTTCGGTTTGTACTTGGTCCTTATTTCGCTTGAGCGGTTGTGCGTCGAAGGATTTCGAGTAAATCCCGTTGTAGCCGGAAGCATGAGCGAAGCTCAGATTATCGCTCTTGTGCTTATAACACTGGGCGGCGCGCTTATGCTGCGAGGCTCTCGCACGAAGGCCGCGGTCCGGTAACGAAGCACATCCCAGGGGCTCTTTTCGTTTGCCTCTCTCATATTTGTTTTTCTGGAGTCGTCCATGGTCATGGGTCCGGAACATCGTAAGGAATCACGCGCAGCCAAAGTCACGGCTAACGCCGTTGAGTGTGAGCGCCGGTTGGTCGAGCGCCGTGAGGTGTCGCTCGCGTTGTTAGAGAAGCTTCCCTCGCTTACAGAGATCGTTGTTGTGACGGATCGGGGTCTCAGAGCGACCATGCGTCAAGCTCTCGTCGCGTGCGAGGAGGCCCTTGCCGCTGAGGAGGTCGCGCTATGTGCGACGCGAAAGATGAAATCGGCCGCTGCATGGAGCGAGCTTTCGCGGGAGCTTGAGGAGCGCCGGGAGTATATCAAGGATCTCTCCTTGCGGGCCTCGGATCTTTTCGCGCACAGCTCCTCGGTGCCGATACATGTTCCGGTGACGTCGAAAGCGCAGATCGCTGAGCTCCTGACGGGTTTGCATGAATACCGAGAGGTGTTTTGGCGAAGATTGTATGAGGTGCCTTGCGTGCAACGATGTTCCCTTGAGCGACTACGTCATGTGGTTGAAGGGAAAGGCCAGCCCAGTTTGACTATTCATCGTGGCGCCGTCGGAAAGCCCGATGAGGAAGCTCTTCGTCGGGAGGCGAAAGAGGTGGTCACAGCGGTGGACGCTTTGTACGGAAAAAAGGTGAAGTCGGACGAGAAGGGCGCTCGCCTCTCTGAGGTCGCGGCTCTCCTCATGCGTACGCCCCTCGACCCGGGAGAATTTTTGGAGCAGGCGTTGACGCTGCGCGCAAAAGCTAATGAGCTCGCTGATCTGGAGATAACTCTCAAGTGCGCGTATCGGTCCATTCACTCAAGGGCAGCGCGACAAGATCCCCGGTTCGCCGAATGGCTAGCTCTTTCCGATGAGTTCGGAGGTGGAGCGATGGTCGCTCGGCGTCTCGTCGCGGGGATCGAGGCGGCGCAGGAGCCATACGTCCGGATTAAGCAGTATATCACAACGGCTAATTACGCCTTCGTTCAAAAGTTGGTGAGCATGGGCCAGCGGTATCAATCCTTGTTGGGAGATATGATACAAGAGGGCGCGATCGGATTTATGCGTGCTTTGGATAAATTCGATCCGAAGAGTGGATTCGCGCTTCTCACCTACGCTGGATTTTGGGTGAAGCAGAGACTTAGTCGTGGGTATGATCGGCAAGCAAGGGTTATTTATGTGCCAGATCGTCTGAGTGCGGCGCTCGTGAGGCTTTCGGGGGATGTTTCGGGTAGCATACGAAATAGCCCCGAGTCATTGGCGAAAAAAATTGGTGTTAAACCGGAAGAGCTCGCGGCGCTCATCCCATTCACATCGCACACACTCAGTCTCAGCTCTCCCATTACGGGAACGGAGAGGACGCTGGGTGAGACGCTCTCCACCAGTGTACTAAAAGAGGTGGAGATAGATGAGTACCCCGACGACCTCGTTATCTTTCGTCAACGACTCACCGCGGCGTTGGGCACATTGACTCATAAGGAGAGGGATGTGCTCACAAAACGGTTCGGCCTTGATGGAAAGGGCGAGCGAACGCTCCAGGAAATCGCTGACGACGTGGGGCTTACCAAGGAACGGATACGTCAGATTCAGAATCGAGCTCTAGAGTATCTCAAGAACGGGCCCGCCGCGGCAGAGCTTGAGCGGTTGGTTAGAGAGATGGGGGAGTGAGTTCTGAGGGTTTGGACGGTGCCTGGTCGGGGTAATCGGTCGCAATAGTCTTGTAAGCAGTGCTTCTTAGCCTGTTTGTCTAAAAAAGAGCGAGTAAGCTTTTCCTCTCTTTTTGCGCCGCTCCAAGTGGGGCAACATACAGCTGTTCCTATCGGAATATCGTTTCTATGACCGTACGCCTCCCGACATCTCGATATTTATCTAAAGCTTCGTACTCTCGGGGGAGGGTCGTGCGCAATTCGCTTGTCATAACCGTTGTGTCCTCTTTGGTCATGGGCTGCGGCGTCATCCAAGAGAAGCCCAAGTCCCAGGTCGACGAGATGTCGGCGGTGGGGAAGCCGATGACCAACGAGCAAGCGAAAGCGGTTCTGGGAGAGGTCGGGAGTAATTTCGCGTATGGACCCGGATTAGGGGACGCCGCCGTGAATTTGGGAGCGGTGATCGTGTTTCCCCCGTATATCCTCTATCTGCTCGGTAATACGGCACTTTCCCTTACAGGATATGAGCCCGTGACGGTGTCCTCACTCCTTCCTGAAGAACAGGGACAGGCGTGGTCAAATGGATATGATACAGTAGTATCGGGTCCAGGAAGGGTTGTGGCGGCTACGGCGGGGCGGGAGTATCGTTCCCGAGAGGTCGGAGATGAGCGGTTGCGCGTCTTGCTGGCTGATGGTGATCAACAGCAAGCTAAAGCTCAGATGAAAGGTAAATAAGAGATGGCACGTCGTATAGGTTTAGTCACAAGGGCTGGTAGTGAGAAGGCGATGGGGCTCGCCAAGGAGTTAATCGCCTGGTGCGCGGCGCGCCAACTCGGGATCGATCTCGACACGCAAACCTCAACATCATTGAACCTTTCAACTCCAGGACTCTCGCATCGTGAGATCGTTGAGCGCGCGGATCCGATCGTTACCCTCGGTGGTGATGGAACTCTCATCGGCGCGGCCAGATACGTGAAGGGTAAGTCTCCACTCTTTGTTGGGGTGAATTTCGGAAATCTCGGATTCCTGACAGAGGTTCGGCCCTCAGAACTCTTCAGTGTTTTGGAGAACGCGCTCAATAACGAGGTTACCTCAGCGGAGCGAGTGCTCCTCTATGTTCAGGTCGTGCGAGAGGGGAATGTTATATTCGAATCTCAAGCGGTCAACGACGCGGTGGTGCAGAAGGGCGCTCGTTCGCCACTTCCTGAGCTTGACCTTTCGGTGAATGAGCACGATGTCGCGCGTATTCGAGCGGACGGTATCATCATCGCGACACCTACCGGCTCGACCGCGTACTCCCTCGCCGCGGGAGGTTCGATCGCGCATCCTTCCCTGAGTGTGTTTCTCGTAACGCCGATCTGTCCGCACTCACTCACGAATCGTCCCCTCATTCTTCCAGGCTCGAGCACCGTGGGTATTAAGCTCCCGCAGTACAAGGGGGATGCCTGGGTGACCATCGACGGGCAGGTTTCGCAACAGCTCCAGTCCGGTGATTTTGTTCGGATAACACAGGCAAAGCAGACCGTTCGGTTCGTTATCTCGCCTGATAAGAGCTATTTTGATATCCTTCGCACCAAGCTGAATTGGGGCGTGCCGAACAAGGCCGATTAGGGCGGTATCTCATCAGCGGATCTGAAGTACGGGATCTCAATGGATACGAACGAAACAGAGACACAAGTCGAAGAGCAGAAGCCCTGCGAAACGTGTGGCCGCGTATTCCCGTACTGCGTGTGCGAGTTCACCTCTCCTATCAAGGCCCGCACGAAGCTCCTTATTTTGCAGCACCCACAGGAGCCGGGGGTCGATATCGGAACCGCTCCGATACTCAAGGCATCCTTCCCCGGCACTGTTATCCGCACTGGTCTCTCATGGCCAAATTTCAAGAAAGCTCTTGGGCGTGAGGAGGTAGAGAATCGTCGCTGGGGAGTGCTCTATCTTGGAAGTGTTCGAGTTGAGGATCTTCCAAAGGACCGATCGCTCTTCGTCGTTGATAAAAAGGGCGCTCCTCGTGAGGACCAAGATAAGGTTCTCAAAGAGCTTGAGGGGATCGTGATCCTTGATGGGACCTGGAGTCAGGCGAAGACCTTGTGGTGGAGAAACGCGTGGCTCCTCAAATTGCCGCGTCTCGTGATTCGCTCATCTCGGCGATCCTTATACGATCAGATCCGTAAGGAGCCACGTCACGGATGTCTCTCAACTGTGGAAACGGTAGGGGAGGTGCTGCAAGCGCTCGAGCGTCGAGACGACATACAGCCAGCGCTTGATAAACCGCTCAGTGAATTGATCGGTCGATTAAAGAAGAACCGTCCTCAGGGAACGGGACGGGGCGCCGCGAAACGAGATTGGCGCCGGCGTGGGCGATATCGAGGCTCTCGTTAATCGCCAGGTGCCAGGCTCCTTGACCAGAGGTATGCGCGGGCGTCTGGCCCTACATTGTTGAACCCCTTATTCCTAATAGCGCTGCTCCTCAGCTCGGATAGCGGAGCGTAAGCTAATGGCGTTAAGGTAGAGCCGTCCCGCGCGCCATCGCGAGGAAGGTGGCAAAATCTCGATCCTTAATCGAGCGAAACGATTGGAATGGTGTCGGACGCTCCTGTCGTAGGTCGTGCGGATCAAGGACGATGCCCCAGAGTGGGCTAATACGATCAGGAAGCATGCTGTAGCGCAAGTCTCCCACCACGTTGTCATGTTCCGGGTGAAGTGTGATGAATCCTGAGGAGAACCACTCAAAACGCTCAAGATCGCGGTGCTGACGGGTTCCTGCTTGTAGCCACGGGGCATCGCGTTCAAGAGAAAATTTCGGAGTTGATACTCCTGGATACTGCCGCACTCCTCCGAAGGGTCCAAGGTACCAGGCACTTGTAATAAAACGATCGTCTTCTGTTTCACAGATAGCGCGCCACAACGTGAGTGTGAGCGGTGAAGGCTTCGCTTCGCATTGGCGAGATGACAGGCGAACACCGCTTTCAAGAGCGACCTTTGTTGCGTGCTGCTCCGCTCGTTGTCTTTGGATAAAACCTAGGGAGAGATAACAGAGACCAAACACTAATGCTGCTCTACAGAGTAGAGCACTGCGTTTCGCTATCGCTATAATAAGTAGGACAGCGATGGTCACGGTAAAGAGGGGATCTACGATACCGATGATGCTCCACGCGATGCGCTCAGCCGAGAAGGGCCACAAAAGCTGAGTTCCGTAGCTCGTAGCGGCATCCAGAAAACCGTGCGTGCCGTAGCCAAGAAGAGCGTAGAGGTACAAGCGGCTGTGCGATACCGGAGCAGCTCGCACAAGGCGGAGCAGCGGGAGAGTGAGCAGCCAGGCGATGGCCGCGCCGATCGGAACAAAGGCGAGTGCGTGAGTGAAGTGTCGGTGGTACTCAAGCTTGAGGAGCGGATCTTGGCTGGAACGAATAAGCACATCCAGGTCAGGAAGAAGGGCTGCCACTCCACCAACAATAACTGCTGTGCGTAGCTCCTCTCGACGCTGTGAGGTAGGGAGTGATGCACATACCGCTCCCACTACTCCGTGACTGATTGGGTCCACTGGTTACTCCACCTTTGAGAATAGTCTATCCTGCCTTGCTGCTCTCTCTACGGAATTGTGGACACGCTCGCCTAGGCGCGCAAGGCTTCTGGGTGTGATTCCACTAAAAGCGGGCACTTGGCGCCGGCAATGTTTGGTACACCCTACTTTTTCGAGAGCATGGAGCGTCTCACCGCCGCCATGTGAGTCTGAAATAGTTTCGGCTCTATCTCTATATCAACTACGGTACTTTCTTTTGAAAAGTAGGGGGGGCCATTCGGAGGTCGAACTAGCCCTAGCGTTTTCCAGGAAACGAGTTGTAGCTCTGATCCAACTTGGCAGCGAGGATATAGTCGTTCTCACTCAGGCCGTTCACGGTATGCGTCCATAGGTCCAGCACGACCCGGCGATAGAAGATATGAATATCCGGATGATGGTCCTCGCTATCCGAGATAGCTCCCGCGCTTTGAACCCACGCGACACCATCCATGTATGTTTTAAACTTATACTCGCGTTGAAGCTTTGTTCCCTCTAGGACCTTCCATTCAGGAACCTCTCGCCCGAGCTCAGTTCGGTGATCTTCAGAGAGTGGGGGCGTGCCCGGCTGGCATTGCGCGCAACGCTTTGAGGTGAGGTTCGACATAGTTGTTCACGCTACTTGAGTTTCGGTTTTGTCTTTGGGAATTCCTTCCAGTATTCCCCAGTTCCCTTTCTGAGAACCTTATCTGAATCAGTTATCTCAAACGGACTCAGCGTTGGTTTATTCCGACACGACTCATAGAGCGGAATGAAGGGACGCTCGATGCACTCTTTAAATAAAGCATCGAAGCTATCGATGGTAAAGTAGGAAGCTTGAAAGTCATCGATGTAGTAGCCGGTGCGAAGTACCCGCTCCAACTCGAACTGGAGAAAGTTTGGTGATGGATCGCTCATCACGTACTTCGCCTCGCCATATGACGACATGATCCCGGCGCCGTAGGCCTTAATGGTACCGTTATCCTTTATCAATCCGAACTCGATCGTGTACCAATTCAGCCGAGCGAGGAATTTCACCCCTTTGTGATCCATTGCGGCGAGTCCCGCTCGTCCGTATTCCTGCATATAGGCGGCGTAGGATGGATTCGACAGGAGGGGAACGTGCCCGAACACGTCATGAAAGATGTCGGGTTCCTCAAGATAGTCGAGCTGTTCAGGAGTTCGAATGAACGTGCCGGCGGGAAATTGTTTGTTGGCGAGCATTGAGAAGAAGGGGCGTGAGGCGATCAGTCCCGGAACGGCGACCACCTCCCATCCGGTGGCGGCGCGGAGGTTTTGGTTCATCTTCTCAAAATCGGGAACGGTCTCCGCGACGAGGTTGAGGGTTTTGAGTCCGGTGAAGTACTCATCACACACCCGTCCTTTGAGTGTCGCGATCTGACGATTGAAGAGGGTCTCCCAGGTTTTGTGGTCCTGCGCTGAGTACGCACCCCAGTCTTGGTCGATGACGCACTCGTCAACCGATTGTGCGTCTAGGATTGCGTGGCCTTTGACCTCTTCCATACGCGTACCTCTCTTAAAACCAAACCCGTAGGGTTCTCGCTGAGTATACCACCTGGTAAGAAGCGCTTCCTACAAGCTTCTCGTGTCTAACTATAGGGAAAGATGAGGGAAGGGGGGCTTTCGGTGCTTAGGGTTGGGTAATCTGCTGTATTTATTGCTGGAACGCGCGAGCCCTTGGGCTCGGGAACGACCGTACTCACGGGGTGTGCATGGAGTGAAAGTGTGAACAACGCTGAAGCGGCCTTGACTGTTCCTCATTCTCCCACTACTTTCTTGGCCTATGTCGCATTCACGCACTGCCGATTCATTTCGAAAACTAGCACACAGGGGCCTTGAGCGCTCTGTCGTCGTTATTGTGCTCGTGGTGGTGGTGCTCGTAAGAGCAGGGTGCGGTCCTATGCTGTAAAAAGTATAGGTAGAGGCGATAAAAGCCCCCGCACCCCTAAAAAGGTGCGGGGGCTTTTTTTATGTTTGTAAAAAGGGTTTCCGATGAGTACGGCTCACATTCTCCCCCACGAAATAAGCGCTCCTGACACTCAGGAGTATTCTGGATCCCGACTTTTGCTTGAGCTTTTGAAGCGCGAGAAGGTCGACACGATCTTTGGGTATCCGGGCGGCGCGATCATGCCGGTGTACGACGCGCTCTACGATTATCGAGATGATATTCAGCACATCCTCGTTCGCCATGAGCAAGGCGCCGCGCACGCCGCTGAGGGGTACGCGAGAGCGAGTGGCCGCGTTGGTGTGTGTATGGCGACATCGGGACCTGGAGCGACGAACCTCGTCACCGGTATCGCGGACGCGATGCTCGATTCAGTTCCGATGGTATGCATTACGGGACAGGTGGCGAGCTCCTTCCTTGGAACCGACGCGTTTCAAGAGACGGATATTATCGGCATCACCATCCCGATCACGAAGTGGAACTACCAGGTAACGAGCGCAGAGGAGCTCCTAACCGTTGTTCCAAAGGCGTTTGCGGTAGCGCGTTCGGGACGCCCCGGCCCCGTTCTGATTGATATCACGAAGAACGCCCAGTTTGAGAAGGTAACCGTGGACCTCTCAAAAGCGCCGAAGAGCCGATCGTTTGAATGCGAGCATATCGTGGAGCTCTCCGGTCTTCGTGAGGCCGCCCGATTAGTGAATGAGGCCAAACGGCCTCTCATGTTCGTTGGGCACGGCTGTCTTATTTCAGACGCTCATGAGGAAGTTCGGGTATTCGCCGAGAAGGCTGGGATACCGGTAGCGTCAACGTTGTTGGGGTTGACCACCCTTCCGACCGAGCATCCTCTCTACGTCGGAATGCTCGGCATGCACGGCAATTACGGACCAAACGTTCTTACGAATAAAGCGGACGTTATCATCGCGGTGGGCATGCGTTTCGATGACCGTGTAACGGGGAAGCTCTCAGAGTACGCTCGTGACGCGAAAATCATCCACATCGATATCGATCCAGCTGAACTGAACAAGAATGTCCAGATCGCGGTGGGGATCGTGTGTGACGCGAAGCAGGCATTGCGCGCGCTCATCCCTCTCGTGAAGCGCGATCAGGCCAAGGAGTGGTTCGATCAATTCACCGCGTGTCACCAACGTGAACATGAGAAGGTTATCTCCCGTGACCTCGCTCCTCGTGAGGGACTTCCTACGATGAGCAAGGTAATCGGAGACCTCGGTTGTATCACTAAGGGAGAAGCGATCGTTGTTACCGATGTAGGACAGCACCAAATGGCGGCTGCTCGCTACTATCCGTTCAAGAATCCGAACACGCTTCTCACCTCGGGTGGATTAGGCACCATGGGATACGCCCTTCCTGCCGCGATGGGAGCCGCTGTCGGAGTTCCGAACGAACGGGTGCTCGCTGTTATCGGCGACGGCGGATTCCAGATGACGCTTCAGGAGCTTGGTACCATCGCGCAGTGGAAGTTGCCGGTGAAGATCGTGATCCTCAACAATAACTTCCTGGGCATGGTGCGTCAGTGGCAGCAGCTCTTCTTCGATAAGCGCTACTCATCGGTTGAGATGGAGAATCCTGACTTTCTTAAGTTGGCTGAGGCGTATCGAATTCCGAGTAAGCAAGTGTCGCGATGTTGTGATGTGCAAGCCGTGTTAACCGAGATGTGGGAAACACCAGGCCCCTACCTCGTTGAGGTTGTATGCGAGAAGGAGGAGAACGTCTTTCCGATGATTCCCGCCGGCGCCTCGATCTCGGATATCCGTTTAGAGTAGTGGAGATATTTTGTATGAAGCAGCCAGTAACGTTTCTTGTATGGACCGACAACAGCCCCGGTGTTCTTCTTCGACTGACGACCTTGTTCACTCGACGTAAGATCAATGTAGAGAGCCTCACCGTCTCCGCCACCGAGCAGGAGGGGATCTCCCGTTTTACGGTAACGGTATCAACCGACCCAGTTATCGCCGCGACGATCGGACGTCAGATCGAGCGGATGATCGAGGTGCGGCGGGTATTTGTTTTCGCGGAGCCCGATATCGTGCACCGTGAGGTCGCGCTTGTGCGTGCGCACCTTGAGGAAGGAGAGGAGGTTGAGTTGCGTGAGCGATTCGCCGATTGCAAGGTTGTCGAGCGCGGTGCTCGTGGAACGCTCGTCCAGTTTACCGGAACTGAAGGGGAGATCTCATCGCTCCTCTCGCACCTTGAGCCACATGGCATCACCGAGTTCGTTCGCTCCGGTCGCATCGCCGTGACCCTTGCGGGAGAGTATGACAACGATCTTACGAGGTCGTTGCACGATCTCCGCCCGGGGGCGTCGGAGGGGCCGGAGGTGTAGAAGGAGGTCGGCCTCGTTGTCCTGTCGTCGCTCATGATGGACCGGATGTGACGTTAACCCGGAGGGCCCGTCTCCTGACGGGCCCTCCGGTGTGCGGATTTCCCCGACGTTGGTCGCATACCGTAACGCGGCGCGCAGGAATGCGCGCCCTCCCATGTCACGGGTCGCACAACGGGAGGGCGACCATTCCTGGTCGCCGAAATATTGCGTATCGCAAATGACCTTCACGAGGAACCTGCGATCCGGAGGGCCTGTGTCCTTGTCCCCTGAAGCCTTGGCGAAAGGGGGCTCACAGGCCGGAACCCCGCAACCGTTCTTTCATAACAGGTTCCGGCCCGTCAGGAGACGGGCCCGCCGGGGTACTTGCTTTTTCGGGACGGAAGACCAAGTTCGCCTACCGCATCCCCTCCACCACCCGCTCCAACTCCACCAAGCTCGCCTTGCAGATATTTCGACTCGCGACGAGTCGAGCGACCCTCTCCTCATCAAAACGAGCGACGAGCGTGTCTATCTTGTTCAGGTGGGCGATCGGAAAGGTGTCGTTAAGGTCACTCCATTGAGGATACCGAAGACCCGGGTCAGCGGTGGGATCGAAGTTGGCGAAGTACGCGGTGGTTAGCGCTTGGAGGGGGATCTTGTAGAACCCCTTCGGATTCGTTAATGCCTTGACGATGTCGACCTCGAAACGTCGAGCCTCTCGATGAACTTTCAATCTCGGCACGAAATGTTCGGTGAGGTGCTCAACGATTCCTTCATCAAGCCATTCGAAATGTCTCGACCAGCCGTCCGGAAGTGGAATGTCAAAGTGTAGACCTGTTCGTGCCACGGTTCTTTCGACGCTCTCCGCTTTGGCGCCCTCAGTGCATGAGAATTCCATCACATGTCGGCCCGCTATACCGTGGATAGCCTCATGCACAAAGTCGGCGTAGTTAAACTCGCCGGTAATCAGTGGGATCGGGATGCGTATGTTCATCTCGTGCGTTTCAAACTCAGGGGACGCCGATTGGCTTTTGATGGGATCGATCAACTCAAATGAAAGGCATTTAAATCGGGATTCAATCTCATCAGATGGAATTGGGATGATGCCAGCCCCACTCAAGGCTTTGGCTTGGGCGAGGAACTTCCATGAGAAATCTCGAAAAGTCTTATCCGCCGTGGCGATGGAGGTCGCGTAATTCTCCCGCATCGATTCGACGCCGCGCGTCGTGCGCTGGTTACCGTGTCGAGCGAGGAGATCATCGAGGGTTATCGATCCCTCGTCCAGCAACTCATCAACGAGTTCTCGTGAAGGGAGTGCTCTCAGGCGCTTGAGGATCTCATGGGCCGAAGGCGCGGTTGCCTCAGCCAAGTCGTTTGACGGGGTGTCTGCCTGTATCTTTGTTTCCGGGGGGAGATGCCGGATGGAGATGTTCATCCCATCAAAATAAGGACCTCGCTTCTCGGAATCAATAAGGGGAGGGTCGAGATATCTGTTTCGTTCAGATCCGAACAGATGGAGGCAGGGGGATAAGCCGGCGCTCCCTTGTTTAGTCACGTGTCTACGACACATGAGTGCGAGGTTTACCCATAACATTAACGGGTATTTTGCCCCTGTGGAAGGGGTATGGAGAGTCAGCTTTATGATGCAGGGAACAACCGTTAATCGCGACGCGGCGCCGGCTACGCAACCGCAAGCTCAGCCAGAGCTCACGAAAGAGTCGATGCCGACGGGAAATCGGACAAACATATTGAGTCGCGCAGCATCGGTAGCCGCTATGACTGTCGCTCTCGCCACCACCGAAGCGCCGGCTCAGACCCCGACCTATGTGCCTATTTCTCCGAATCCGGTCGTCGCGCCTGAGGTGCCGAAGGCGGTCCCGGTGGCGGTTCCCGTGGCCGCTCCGGTCATGACCGATAAATGCGACGTTACCCAGCTCAAGGATCGAAAGTTCTGTTTGGATGATGACGGCAATGTACTCATCCCGCGAAAGACTCAGGTCCGTCAGATCGGCAAACCCGCGCAAGGCCTTCCATCGTACGGAGAGGCGTTTCGCGCCATTTGCGAAGGAGTGGAGCACCTTAAAAATCTGAACGGCGGCCAAATTCCCGCTGGCCATGATGTTAAGTTGCGCATTCGGGGCCAAAATGGAGAGGATATTATTAGTCGTTCTTTGACCCTTAATCCTCAGAAATTGTCGACCAACGCCGATCTCTGTCCGGCTGCCCTTAATGCCGCTATGGCGGATCCGATGAATAAAAAGGCTATCGAGGCTATCCGGAAGGAAGTTGACATTCACGTCGTGCGCACCGGCGAAGACACCCTCACGGTGACCTTCATCGGGAAGGAGGGCGGTCAGGCCGTACAGCTCACGGTTGAGCTCGCGCCTCGACAGTAGCCAGATCTGAAGCTCCGAAAGGGGCGAGATGCATGAAATCTTTGCCCTTCGTTGCGGAGCATGGTATCGCTTGCCGTAGCGGAGGGCCCAGTTCATCGACCTTCTCGATCTCTCGAAAGCCGAAACTAGTATCGGTAGCTAGCCGATATGAAGGCTATCAGATGATATGTGTCGATGATCCATCCCTCGACTGCTTTTGAGCGAGATTCTCATGCTTACCGAGTTAACCATCAGTAATTTTGCCATCATCGAGCGTCAGTCGCTCTCCTTTCACGGCGGCTTCAACGTCATCAGCGGAGAGACCGGAGCGGGTAAGTCTATTATCCTTAACGCCCTTGAATTCATTTTGGGTGGAAAAGGGTCGCCCTCATTAATTCGCACCGGCGCCGAGAGCTTGGACGTGCAGGCTCTCTTTGACCTGACCGTGTTGCCTCCGGAGGTTCGCTCCGAGCTTCCCGAGATAGTTGGAGAGGGGGATGAATTAGTGGTGTCCCGTCTCTTGCCGCGTGAGGGTAGGGGGAAGGTCCTTATTAATGGACGTCTCGGAACGGTCGCTCTTCTTGAGGAGATCGTTCGAAAGCTCGTTAATATCTGTAGCCAGCACCACCAAACCAAGCTCCTCGACCCTCGGTATCACCTCGACCTCCTCGATGGCTTCTGCGATAAGCCCGACCTTATCTCCAAGATGCGGGATGCTCACCGAGCATGGGCCGAAAAACGAGCCGAGCTGAACCGTATTAAAGAGGCGTTCGAGCAGGGGGCTGCCCGAAGATCCGATCTTGAGCACACCAACGCCGAACTTGAGGCGCAGCCGAACTTGAAGCCAGGACGTCGTAAAGAGTTAGAGGCTGAGATAAAGCGAATCGGAAACTTCGAGCGTCTCGTCGAGCTCGGTCAGAAGCTCTCAGACCTCCTCTCAGGTGAGGAAGGAATGGGAGTGCGACTGAAGGAGGTGTCGGCGACGATGACCGAGATGCAGCGCCTCGACCCCTCGATCTCAAAGATTCAGGATGAGTTCGAGAGCGCCAGGCGTTCCCTTGGGGAGAGCGAGATCGGGGTAGCTCGGTATGTCGATTCCCTCGACGTGGATGCCTCCACCCTTGAGACCCTGCGAGAGGAGCTCTCGGAGCTCGCTCGCCTTGAGCGAAAGTACCGTCTCGATGACGCTGGACTGTGTGGACTGAAGGCTCGGGTCGCTCGGGAGCTCGATCAGCTGTCAGGAGGGGAAGGGTATCGGGAGTTGGAGCGTGAGGTCGAGAAGCTCCTCGAAGCCGCCCACCAGGTTGGGAAGGAGCTCCGGAAGGTTCGCCAAAAGGGAGCCGATGAGCTGTGCAAGGCGGTCACCGCTGATCTCAAAGAGCTCAACATGCGTGACGCCTCACTCAAGGTGACCTTCTCCGAATGTGAGCCGTCCCCCCTTGGCATCGATAAACTTGAGTTCCTTATCTCGACGAACAAGGGTGAACCGCATGGGCCTCTCATTGATATCGCCTCAGGTGGCGAGCTCTCTAGAGTCATGCTCGTGCTGAAGAAGATCTTACGAGAGCGTTCCGGTGTGAACGTGCTCATATTTGATGAGGTCGACGCCGGAGTTTCAGGCGGTGTCGCGCGCTCTGTGGGTCGCATGCTCAAGGAGATCTCCAAGTGTTCTCAGGTAGTTTGCATCACTCATCTTCCTCAGGTCGCCTCACTTTCGGACCGCCATTTCCTGGTAAATAAAGAGGTGGGGGAGCGCGCGGTTACCGTCGTTAAAGAGCTGACTCCAGAGGAAAAAGTAGATGAAATTGCAAGGATGTTAGCTGGTTATAAGATAACTGACGCATCTCGGGCATCGGCGCTTGAGTTGATTACCAGCGCCTGAGGAGTACCATCCCCATCAGGCTATAATCCTGTTCTGGTCCTGTTTGACCCGTGCCACCGGATGGCGTAGCCTTTGTTGCCCCAACCGGCCTCAAGCCTTGTGGGGCCGAGCACCGACCCATGGTGCCCTGAAGGAGTTTACGAGTGACCGCATCGAACCAGAAAACAGAACTCGCGCATCGAGTCGCTCGCCGGCGTCGCCGTCGGCCGCAGCGTATCCGGGTGTTGATCGCCCTGGTCGGGTTCCTTGCCGTCGGGTACCTCTCCTATGTTCCTGCTCGCTACGCCATTAACTCCTTTGTTACCGGAGCTGACCAATCTTTTCTTACCTACCGACTTCTTAGTGAGCGGGACTCGCTCCTTGCCGCCAACCAAAGACTTCAGAAGGAGCTTGAGGAGGCCAAGGCAAAGGCTATCCCCGCTGGGAATACCTTTGAAGCGTCCGTTCGGGCCCAACTTGAGGAGCTCCAAGGTATTATAGCTGCTGCTACCGACCTCGACCTCGGAGATGAGGGCCCAACCATCGCTCGCAAAGGTAAGAAAGGTAAAAAGAGTGACGAACTCGCAGCCGCCCGTAAGGCCACTCCGGGCCACGCGTCCAAAGGTTCCAAGGAGCCAGCGATGGGTGGCAAAGAGGTTGAGTGCGGTGAAGATGACACATGCTCGAGAATCATCAGCAAGCGCAACATCTCCCTGGAGATAGGCCCTTCTTTTTACGAACAGTCTGAAGCCGTTACCCAGAGCCCTTATTCTCCAACTGAGCGGGACCTCATGAGGCGGCTGAACTCCCTCGCGAAGGGACTTCGAGCCCTTCCAATAGGATACCCAGCGGAAGGTGACATCACATCCCATTACGGGTATCGACTTTCACCGTTCTCCCGTCGCGCCTCGTTCCATGAGGGGATGGATCTCTCCCTCGATTCAGGAGGAGATGTCGTCGCGACAGGCGATGGCGTTGTGACCGATGCGAAATATGATCGAGCCTACGGTTGGATGGTTGATATCGACCACTCTCCGAGCGTGGGTACACGGTATGCGCACCTTTCAAAGACCTTGGTTAAGGTCGGGCAACGAGTGCGCCGCGGAGATCGAATCGCGCTCTCTGGTAACACGGGCCGCTCAACGGGCCCTCACCTTCACTACGAAGTTCGAATAAACGGCCGAGCTCGCAATCCTAAGCAGTTCGCGCTCCTTCCGCAGCGCTTGGCGAGCGTGTTCTAGCCGCTACACTATTTCGTTTGTCCGTCGTGCTACCGCGCTCGTATACTGAGGGCATGAGTACACCTCCCGCCCAGCATCCATCCGCATCCGACACCACCTCTCCGTATACCTGGGACCTCGCCTCGATATTCCCCTCTGTTCACGAGTGGAACGTTGAGGTTCATGAGGTTCTCCGTGAGGCAGAGGGGCTCTCCGCGCTTAAAGGAACCCTTGGACGCTCAGCGGAGGGGCTCGCCGACGCCTTGGAGGCGATCGACGGGGTGATCGCGCGACTCGGAAAGGTTCGAGTTTACGCCTCCCTGCTGTTTTCCGCGGACACTCGTGACGATGAGGCGACCAAGATGACGCAGCGCGTCGACGCGCTCTCCGCTTCGGTTAGCTTACATCTCTCGTTCGTTGAGCCGGAGATCTTGTCGCTCGGTTGGACCACTCTCGAGAAGATGTGTGAGAGCTGTGCCACTCTCGGCGTGTATCAGTACTACCTCTCGGAGCTTGAGCGTCGACGACGCCACACTCTCGCGCCTGAACAGGAGTCGCTCCTGAGCGAGCTCTCGGTTGTGACGCGACTTCCTGAGTCTATTCGAAACGCGGCGCACGATGGAGATATGCGATTCGCGCCGATTACGGTTGGGAAAGAGCCTCGTGAGCTGACCCACGGAACGATCGATGACGCCCTGCAGAGCGTTGATCCATTAACGCGGAAAGCCGCCTATGACAGCTATACCGATAGCTATATCGCGAGTTCACGAACGTTAGCCGCGGCGCTGACCGCGGAGGTCACGACCTCTCTCGTGTTCTCGAAAGCGAGGGGATACTCCTCAACATTTCAAAAGGCGCTCTTCGTCGATGAACTCACCCCCGATGTGTATCACGCTGCTGTGCGCAGTTGTCGTGACCATCAACACCTCTTCCGTCGATACTTCAGAGCGAAGGCTAAGATCCTCGGACTCTCTCAACTTGGCGAACACGATATCTTCGCGAAGCTCTCCCCACAGGCACCAGACATTTCGTATGAGAGCGCGGTTTCGTTGGTGCTCGATTCCTTGGCGCCTCTTGGAGAGGAATACGTTTCGATCGCACGGCGCGGATTGCGAGAGGAGCGATGGGTGCACGTCTTCCCCGCGCCGGGAAAGTACAGCAATGCCTTCTCATCTGGATCATATCTCACCCGCCCATTTTTTCTGCTGAACTACACCCCAACGATGCCAGAGGTTGGTACGCTGGCGCACGAGTTGGGACACTCGATGCACTCGCTCTTCACCAATCGGTCGCAGCCCTCTCGGTACGCTGGATACGCGATGACGGTAGCGGAGACGGCGTCAAACCTAAATCAGGTCCTTCTTCGAGCTCATGTGCTCAAAGCCGCCGATCAAGAGACGTCTTTAGCGGTCCTCGACGAGGCTTTTTTCTACGCGCATCGCTACCTCTTCATGATGCCAGTATTGAGTCGAATCGAGCACTTCATTCACTCTACCTACGCGCGCGGTGGCGCGTTGGGTGTGAGCGATATTAGGAAGGCGACCGTCACCGCGTTTACGTCCGCGTACGATGGCGCTCTTTCCTTTGATCCGGAGAGGCTTGGGATGAAGTGGGGGGCATTCTGTCATTTCTACGCGCCATACTACTTCTTCCAGTACGCGATAGGGATCAGCGCGGCGATGGCGATCGGACAGAGGATCTTAAGCGGAGAGCCCGGTATCCGCGAGAAGTATCTCAACTTCCTCTCTGCGGGAGGTTCGAAATCCCCCCGCGAGCTCTTCAAGCTTGTTGATATCGATATTACAAGTTCGGAGATGTATCGCACCGCGTTTGGCGTTGTTGAGGGGTATGTGCGGGAGCTGGAGCGCCTTGGCGGTATGCGGTCTTTGTAATCGGTAGGAGCCGCGCCTAGTCGGCTTTCAGCATACGCGGCGCGCCGGTCAGGGATATACCTTCGCTGCGCTGCGTCGAGGCAAGCTCTCCGCCCTCCCATTTCACGGAGTGTGTTGGCCCGACCCAAAAAACAAAAATCCCCGCAGCAGCTCAGCGCCGATGCGGGGACTTCCATCACTATATGATGCTCTGAACTACTTACCGACAGCGCCAGCGAGTGCTCCAGCAGCCCCGGTCACAGTCGCGGCGTCTCCCTTGGTCTTCGCGGCTTTAGCATCCGCTTTAGCTGCCGCGGCGTTAGCCTTAGCTACCTCTTTGGAGCCTGTAGCACTCCCATTCGCAAGCGCGACTGTATCGTCAGCCTTCTTTTGCGCTGCCGCAGCGGCGCCGTGGGCGTCAGCTACAGCTTTTTCGGTCTTAGCGAGGGCTTGAGCCGCGCCAGTATCAGCATGAGCGGTGAGACATGGAACTACACATACAGCAGTGAAGAGAATCAATGAACGAATCATGATAGGCCTCCATAGGGTAGACATTCAGAGCCGCAGGGATAGCACGCGTCACATGAGACCGCTAGAAAAAACGTCAGGAGGTCTTTGTTTTTCAGGAAGCCCGAACGTTAGAACTTCAGCGGAAAAAACCAGTTCAAGGTCGTCGTCGTGATAAGGAAGATCACGCATACGACCTGAAACCAGGAATCGACATTGTTTAGTCGCGCCAAAATCTCAGGTCTCTCCTCCTCGGAGCACGTGTCAAGTTTGTTTGAGGCCCACACAAAGAGGCAGAACAGCGCGAACGTAACCATGTAGCAGGTGACGTAGATCTGATCGAGGTAGGTCGCGTACGGAAGTTGAGGAAGGTTCTGACGATAGGTTTGCTGAAGAAAGACTAATGTCAGAAGCGCTGTCGATGGAATCGCGATCCGGACATCCCACAACGACGCCGCCAAGCTTGGCCCCAGTAGGGTTACAAACATAACGATCAGGAGGGGAAGGATGTATTGCTGAATGGACGCGAGTGGAGCTTTCCGATAGGTGACCTCCATGCGCACTTGGCTGAACGGGGTTCGGCTTTTCATGCCCTCGTCTTTGTACCCAAAACTCGTCGGAAAGGTTTGCACGTACTCATTAACCTCGTATTTGTCTGTCGCGAAGCCGATGACCTCGATGAATGAGCCGACACCTGATTGCGAATGATCGGCCACGATACGCACCTTGTCCGCGTTAAACACGTCACTCATGACGTTGAGGCCCCAGATGATGGGTACCGTGAGCTTTTCAAATGGATATCGGTGCAGGTCAAGCTGATCGACGTAGAACCTGCCGGCGAATCGGATCAGCTGATAGTGATCTCCGCTCGCATCCACGAGCGGTTTCGGATAGAACGGCTTCATCATCCAATCCCACGAGTTCACCCGATTCACAGGATGAATGATCTGATCGATCGTAACCCCTTCAGAATCGAGAACCGTCTGAAACTCGGGGCCCCAATGTACCCACACGAGCCCCTCGGCCGCGAAGGATTGGGTGGCAAAATTAAAATCGTAGATATTCTCGGCGAAGATACCGATGCGGATAGGGGTCGTGTCTTTTTTCCACGGCATGGATTCCGAGACCGGCGTGAGCGTTCCGCCATGGTCGAACCGAGTGATTGCCAGCCTGCCGGTACGGTTTGCCCATACTACGACGATAAGGCCGATAATACCGAGGGCGATAAATAATCGTTTGAGTAAGCGTCTCATCTTGCAGGGCTCTTACCATGCGCGGCATGGAGCGACAAGACACAGCGGACTGTAGGATGGGCTTTTTAGGGCAACGTGTCGGGTCTACTCATCATCATCCGGATGTTCCCGATCGCAATCGGTATCGTCGTTTGGGTGGTGATGATGGTGGCGTTCCTCCTCGTTGAAATCGTCATCATGGTGACGATGAGAGAGGCTACGCAAGGAATCATTTTCAATAATGTAGGTGGCCCCGTGTAGGGTATCGGGAAAGCCAAGAGGGGTAGATCTGTACACCTCCCAATCCCCTGATAAGGGGTTCTGCTCGATGAAGGCCTCCGGTTCCGAAAGAATCCCTTTGTTTCCAAACCTGTCCGTTTTGTAGACCCTGTAACGACGCTGCGCCTCACTCCCTTCCGGAGCGGCGATGATAATGGTTAACAAGGTGAGTAACATGGGTACACGCATTGGGGCTCTCCGTTGGGGTACTTCCTTAGAAGATAGAGTACCGTAAGAACCGGCCATGGGCCCACGGGTGTATCATGGATTGATACACCAGTGCGATTGTGGAGGTATCTCGCCGGACTTCGTCAACGGGAGCGAGTGTCTCAAACCATCGGAGGTGTTGGGTATGGAGTTTCGCCGCCTTGTGGTTGTGTACCATGTATGTTTGGTAAGTTCAGTCGTCGTGCGCCACACCATGGTGCGAGTCATACGCGTGAGTATTGGGCGTGGGTACAGTTCCCTCCAGGCATACAAGACTGGAGCATATGGCTGAGACCGCTTTGCAAGACACACCGAGAGACATGGGCCTTCCGCTTGGAGCGCCACATTCCACGCAATCATTCACAGCAACGATCGTGGAACTCTCCGCAGCGGACATCGACGCGCTTGAAGATGAGTGGAGCGCGCTCGTCGCGACGGGAGAGTACTCCGAGCCGTTTTTTCAGCCCTACTGGTTTCGCGCATTCGCTCAGACATTTCATAAGAACAAGCCTGCCCCCTTCGTAATCGTGCGGCAGGGAACGCTTCTGAAAGGAATCCTCCCTTTGATGCGTTCCCGAAACTTTTGGGGAAAGCTTCCCGCGCGGTCCTTGAGAGGCCTCTCAGGGATTCATTCCTGTCGTTTCGATTTCATCTGCGACCCCAACCAGAGCGATAGGATCGCGGAGAGCGCGTGGAGAGTCCTGGAGGAGGATCGGTCATGGAACGTCATTGAGGCTCATCACGTGCCAGAGGGGAGTGGATTTGAGGCTCTCATGCGGCACGCGGATAGGGCGGGATATCTCGTCGCGCGGTGGCCGACCCTTCTGAGTCCGTATCTCAATGTTCCTGTTGGCGAAAAGGATGGACTTCAGAATTGCCCGGCTCGCTACAAAAAAGATCGAAAACGTCTCGAGAGTCGATTGCGCCAATTGCGCCAAGAGGGGGAGGTCTCCTTTGAGGTTCTAAATGATTTTGACGAAAAGTTTTTTGAGGAATTTCTCGCGTTGGAGGGAGCTGGATGGAAGGGGAAAGCTGGAGGTGCTATCGCTTGCGATCCAACCATCATGGAGTTCTATCGAGAGGCGCTCCGGTGCGCGTCCTCAAGGGGGCATTTACGGATGTGCGCGTTGAGCCTGAATGGAAGGCGTGTCGCGATGGAGATTGCCTTTGTCACCGATAACCGGTGCTATTCGCCGAAGATGGCGTATGACGAGACGCTCTCCAGGTTTGGTCCCGGCCAACTCATGGTCCGTCATATTATCCAATATCTCGCGGATAGAGGGATTGAGAAGTATGATTTCCTTGGTCCACGCGCGCGTCATAAGGCGTTATGGGCTGGTGAGGTACGGCCGCACGCGAATTGCTTCATCTTTAGACCAACGCTTGCGGGTACAGCGTACTATCTTCTTGCGGCGCGTGTTGGCCCCATGCTCAAACGAGCCAAATATAGGCGTTATGGGGATCCGCAAAGCCTGGGAGACGCATGCGAAGAGGTCTAGTCGTTGCCTCGGGGTAGCCGTTGCTATGGTCGTTGATACCATCAACTGCATCGTGATGTTCTTCGCTAGACGCGGACGCGGTTTTCTTCACGAAAGAGTTTAGCTCTTTTTTACGTACATCGATTTGAGCTTCATCGGGTCTATACCATCTATCTTGCAGTCGTTGTAGCAGAATGGCGGTTTGCGGACCACAGCACCGGGATACTTCTACCTGTGCTTTGAGGTGGAGATCCCTATTTAATAGGCGGAGGATTCTTTAGTTTGCGCTGCAGTGAACGGCGATGGAGTCCCAGCGCTTGCGCCGCCCGTGTCACGTTGCCGCCATATTCGTGAACCGTTCGGTTGATATAGTCCCACTCAACCTGCTCCGCCGAGGGGATGGCGGAGAGGGTCTTAGAGCTGGGAGATGATCCGTTGAACGCGGCGAGAATATGTTCGACCTGAACGGGCTTGGTGAGATAATTCATGGCGCCCAGTTTGACAGCCTCCAGCGCGGTCGCGATTGTGCCATACGCTGTCAGCACCACAACGTTAAGCTTGGGATATTCTTTCAGGAGCTCGCGCACGACGTCGAGTCCAGACTCGTTACCAAGTTTCAGATCAACAACCGCGCCGTCGGGCGAGAACTGTGCTGCCATCGCGCGAGCTGTGGCCAAAGAGAGCGCTCCATTGGCCTGAATTCCCCTCCGAGAGAGGGCACGAACCAGACTCTCTCGATAGAGTTCGTCATCGTCTACGATGAGTAATTTTTTTGGGGCGAGTGATGTATTGTTCATGATAGGTCCGGAACGCACAGAGTCGCCGTGGTGCCTTTATTCAACTCAGAGGCGAAGGAGAGCGAGCCTCCAAGGCGGTCAGCGAAAGTTTTAGTTATGAAGATCCCTAATCCCATACCTTTTCCAGCGCCCTTGGTTGTGAAAAAAGGCTCTCCAAGACGCGGAAGAATCTCGTGAGGAATTCCTGGGCCGTTATCTCTCACAACGAAGCGAATCATGTCAGCCGCACGGCTTACCTCAAGGGTAACGTTGCCATATTCTAATCCGTTCCGAACAAGTGAGAGGAGCGCTTGTACTAAGCTCGATGTGAACATTTTGACGGGAGTTCCATCGGTCGATTGATCCATCTTCACTTCACACAGCTCTGGCGCAGGGAGATATTCCAGTACTTGATCGATGATCTGGTTTATCGAAGTTGTTGTAATCGGCTCGCCTCCGACAACGCCCGCGTTACGGCACAGCTCATCGATGATCCTTTGACACCGCCCGACCGCTGATTGAACGCTGCGTGCTTCTACGATCATATCCTGATGTAAGGGGCTTTGCTCCAATTCCCGCGCAAGCTCATCAATAGATATGCTGATGGTGGCAAGGGGATTGCGAAGCTCGTGGGCGGCCCCGGCGGCTAGAGTGGTCAACCCGGCGAGTCGCTCGCTATGACGATTCTTCTCCCGGAGCGCTTCGAGCGTGGACTCTCGCGTTCGTAGCCCGGCGCTCAATCGGGTTACGAAATACACGATAACGAACGCGGTGAAGGAGAAGGTGATGAGCATTCCCTGAAGGTGCGTTGAAAACCCGTGCTGGTGGTGGTTATGGCCATCGGTGAGTTCAGGGATCGGCACGAATAAGAAGAACAGCGAACCGAAGCACAGAGATGACGATGTCGCGGTGATCCATCCCGATATCGGAGGGAGTAGGATGGAAGCCAGGATCACGTAGAGAAAATAGATCGAGCTCAGGGGATTCGTGGAACCACCATAGAAGTAGAGAAAAACTGTTAAGAGAATGACATCAGCGATGATGGTAATCGAAATGAGCCTATTCGAAGGAGGGATCGTGGGGATGTACAACGCGATATTACTGGCGACGAAGATGAGAAGGATGTTGATGAATGGCTCCACATCGAAGGTGAATCCAAGTACCCAGTGCCCAACTAGGAACGCCAGAAAAAGCCCGAGGATCGTGAGCCACCGCGCGCCGGCGAGCCACCGAAATTTTAGGCCCTCTTCGGAAATAGGTATCATCAGATAGGTGCTCCAAACCGCTGGAATTCTAGTCTCGTTTACGGGAATTCAAAAGGTCCGGAACCCTAAAAATTGCGGTTCCGGTCGAGAAGAGGACCATATCGATCACGATTAACCCCCATTTCTATATGTATTTCGCTAGCTGCCCCGCGGCCTAACCCTGATCACTGCGACAATTCGTCGCGTTGACTTCCAATTGCATAACAACTACCTAGTTTTGCGAAGGTTTTGTAGCCCTTCGTAGAAAGGACCATCCCATCATGTTGTACCCAGGTTGTCCCCTTTGTCAGGGGGCGGTTGCGGCTCTGCTCGGCCTTATCATCGGGCCAGCTGGAGCGGCTGTGGCCAAAAAGGATCCCCTGTGCATGGGGATCTTTTTCGTCTGGATGCCCCTCGCGGGGCTTCAGGCGCTCGGCCACTACAGCGGCGAATGGACGATCGTTCAGACGCTGCACATCGATCAACTTTTTATACCGGCGTGGATTCACGCGGTGTTCGGGTTGATGTTCCTCTTCCGTGTGTTTCACGCATGGAGGCAGGGAAAGTTGGACAAACTCGCCGCGGCCGCGAAAGCGATTGCGAGCGAGTGAGTAGGTTTCCTGACCACCCCAGGATATTTAACCAGGAACTTCTTCGGGTAGTGCTGAAGTTCCAAACCTTTACGCAGTACAGATTCTCGCCATGCAATCACCAGTTACTCACACTTCGTTGCAGATGTTCGCGCAGCCTACCGTTGTCGTTGTCTCGGGGTGGGGTGGGTCCGGAAAAACGCAGACGATCGGCCGGGCGTTGCAGGGGCTCTCTCAAAATATCAAAGAAGTTGGAGTGATCGTTAACGAGCGAAATCAAGGCTCCGTCGACATTGATCTTGCGCGCCTCCCGAAGGGATTTGAAAAGTTAGGTCTCCATGGATGCGCGTGCTGCTCGCAACTCTCCGATGTTCTTGCCGGAATTGAGACATTCGCTACACAGGGCCGAAAACTCACCTTTATTGAGCAGTCCCCGCTCTCCATCACGAGTGACATCAAGGGCGGGTTGCGACAGCGAGGGCACAACAATATCGTTGTGTTTGTGTTTAATCCGGCGCAGTTTCAAAACGCCCCAGCGACTCACGTTCAGGGGATTCGAGACGCGGATGTCGTTTTAATTACCCACCAACAACCGGGAAGTGAAGCGGCGCAGAAGGCGCAACGTATCATCACGACCGCTCGTGGAGACCTATCTCCAGTGCCGGTTCTCGTCGATAACGACCCACATCGGCCCCTCCCCGCACCGCTGTGGCAATCGATGCTGGAGAGCAGGCACCCCTCAAAGGGGGGCGTGCTGAAAGCGCTTGGGGCGATCTTCGGTGGTGGTTCGAAAACGTCCACGGATTTCAAGGATGAGCGGGCAGCGCTCGTTCAAAATTACTCTGAAATTACCGTTCGACCCTACGCATCACAGTCGCAGGCGATCCTCGATGGCGTGAACGCGCTCGCTCGCAAAGGTATCGAGATCTCCCGCGTGAAGGGCTCTCTCGCAAACGGCACTGGGATCGATATCATCCAAGAGGGGAATCGCTACGTGTTGAAGCAAGGAGGCGCTTCTGAATCCGGTGGTTATCTCTCCCTCCGTTCCTTCAAAGTGCAGTTGAGTAGGTATGCCGGAGAGATCGCCGCGCACCTTGGGACTGTTGATAGTAGTCCGGACTTTGTTCAGCAGGTCGTCGCGGGATATCCAAAAGAGGCGGATCTTGCGCGATCGATAGCCTCGGGTGCGGTGCCCCTTGGTTTTGAGTCTGATCGATTGCTGACGGAATTGAGGGTAATCCTTCCTTACATCAGAAACATCTCGGATCCCGTCCGACAACAGGAGCTCGGCAACGCGTTTGTCGCCGCGTTGAAAGGAAGCATCGAAGCACGCTTTGCTGTGCTGAAGACGTTGCCGGCCGCCCCCATTGATCCTCCTCAGAAAGCTCTCGGGCTCTTTAACGCCTATTACGCTCTGACTGACATACTCTGCGATCCTGACCTGCGGATTTTCTCAAGTCATCCGCACATCTCGCCCCTGGTCGTGACGATGAAGCAGATCAAACCTGTGGCGAGGCTGCTTGTAACGGTTGGGGTGATTCCACACCTTCGATTCGAGGGGCGTAAAGAGCTCGCTCGGGATGAGATCAAATTGTTCGCACAAACGCTCTCGCGGGCACGAGATGCTGGCTATATAAACCAGGAGGCGATCGACGCGGCCTACGCCACACTTGAACAGAAAAAAGATCCTGCCTTTCAGACGCATAAGGGAGCACTTCGTTCATAGGTTTGGTGGCGCGATAGGTTATGTCGGATTTTACCTTCGATTTTGGGCAGGTTCAGCAAGCTCCGGAAACCCCGCAATTTCGGGCTTGTTGTCACGGTCCTGTGCAGATTCTACGCGATCTCGCCGAAGCTGTGCGCGATGGAACAGTGGACGCGAAGGATGTGCAGCAACAGGTTCCCGAGGCTATGGGCAAGCTCCCTTCCACGGTGACCAGTGAGGACGCCGCGGAGCTGAAAGCAGCTGTCGCCGGTCTCATAAATGTCATGGAATCTAAACCCGGGTTCTCAGAAGCTCAAGCCGTGGTCACGGTCGGCGCGGCCATGGTTGATCTCCACGTGAAGGCCGCGCAAGCTGGAGCTCAGCCAACGGCACAACAGGTCGCCGAGCTAGGCGAAGCCGCGATGAGGGTCAACGCACTTGTGAAAGAGCACGTGAGCGGCTCGACCGCCGTTCCCTTTGTATCTGAGCTGCAAAGTCGTACCGAGGTTTTCATCAAACAGGCCCAAGACGCGAATCCGCTCTTTGGCTTGAGTATGGCGAGCGCAGCCGCGCCAGAGGCGAGGCCTCAATCCTCAGAGCCGGTCCACAAGGGGGGCTCGCACGAGACCACAAAGGAAGCGGCGGTAGAGCAGAAATCATCCGCAGCTCAAGAGGGCTCGAAGAGTGCTGAGGCCTCCATAAAGGAGCGCGGTCCCGAGCTCGTTAAGGAAACGGTTGCCGAGGTAGCCAAAGCGGTGCGCTCAGAGGTCGGTGCCGAGCAGCGGAAGGTAACGAGTGAACCACAGACGCAACGAGTTGAGACCGTTGAACGACGTCAAGCGGCTCCCGTTGAAGCTTCCGTCGTCTCCGCTGTCGCAAAGGTAGCGGCACCTGCGGGATCCTCCCCGACACTACCTTCACAGCAGGCTTCTGCGACTCCTGCCGCCGTTGTCGCGCGAAGCCTCCCCACACCTCCGCAATCAGCGTCGTATTCGGTCTCGCAACGCGCATTGGTTCCTTCCTCAAGCGTGCCCCTCGCCCCGTCTGTGGCTCGCGCCGGCGCGGCGACGTCCTCTCCGCGAGTCGGGATGCCCTCTGAGAGAGGTATCGCGGCAACCGTGCAGCGGGTTGCTTCCGTTGCGGGCGCCCCAGCCCGCGGTGCGGCCGTATCTCGAGGCGCGACTACTACGCCCGGCACTCGACCCACCGCACGTTCCACGCAGGCCGTTCGACCTAACGGGGTAAGAGCGCCCGGTGAACAGCTCGCGAGAGCTGGCGGTCCTCGTGTGGGAGGACCCCGTGCCGAAGGACCTGTCGCAGGAAATCGGGTGAAGGGGGCGACGACTCTCTCTCCTGATGGACGCGTCGTGGTAAACGGTCGTGCTGTGCTTGCGCCACCCGTGCAGCGGGTTTCTACGATGCTTGCCCATCTTCGCGGACTCTCTCCCAAAGAAATAAAAGGGATTCGACTGGAACGATTTGATCGCCCCAAAGATGTGCAGGTAGCGCTCGCGATTCGAGCCCGGGCTCAAAAGATCATCGAGCGAATTAAGTCGCTTCCGCTGAAAGATATCGTCAAGATTAAAGGTCTCAGGGCTGAAACAAAGATGGGGAAGGGAGGAACGAGACAGACCGCGCTCTCTGCTCGCGAGCTACTCGCACGACGCGAGGTCCGTTTGCTCATTCGAGATCTCTCGGCGCGTCTTCAAAGTTTTTTGAACCCCCGCTCCATGCTGTACAAGCGCGTGATGAGCGAGCTCACGCTCTCTGACCTTGAACGTCTTGTTTCGATCCTTGGTGGCAATCGAGCGGTCAAAGGATTGCGAAAGAAACACAAGGCGGGGGAGGTTACTGAGGTTTTCGAGTCAGATATCTCCAATTCATTCCTGAGCCAGCTCGCTTCCGCATCGACTGGGCCATCTGGCGTTAGTGATTCCGGTGGCGCAGATGAACCGTCTGCGTCGCCTGAGGGCGGCGGCGCTGAAGCCTCGACAGAGGCATCGACCGAGGAGGCGACCCTCGTCGCCGATGGCGCCGTGCCGACCGCCACCCTCTCGACCTTCATTATGAAGGAGGAGACGGTGGGGAATTCGATGTAGGATATTTCAGGCGGTTTACGGCTAGCACAACGGAGGGGCGACTATTCCCCAACTTTTTCTCTCAGAGACTGCGCGGTAAGAGACTGCGCGGTAAAAAGCCTGGCGCCATAGGATTTCAAATCGTACCAGTAGATCTCAAAGTGTTTAGAAAGTTACCGACATTTTCTTGCAACTAATTTTTATGCGACCCGTCAGTTCATGAGTTTTCAAAACATATCAATTGCGATGTCAGGTTATGAGTTGCAGCGGCGCGCCGTCCATAACCCTTCGGATTCGCTAAAATGGGAAGATGATTTTAAATCATGGTGAGCACGGCCCCTTCGCACGCGGTCTCTGAGAGAAATAGCTTGGGGCAGGTTAAGGAGCAGGCACCCGAATCAAGACCCCCTACGATAAACTCGCATAGCACCTCCCCAAAATATCGGAGATTCACCCGGTGTGTTCATTTTTGCGCATTTTGCAGCCTAGGTAAGTATCAAGAAGTACAGGCTAACGGTCTCGCCTCTTGAAGCTGTCGATACAACAGACGCAAAGAGAAAAAAACTCTAAACCCCCGGAATTAATATGACGACCGGGGCTATATGGTTCCCTTATACAGATGGAGAGACCGCGCCCATAGTCGGGCCTCTCTCACTCAGGCGGTTGCCGATGTGCGTTCGAAAATTCTCAGTGGCGTGAATGCCGCTGTGGTCCTTCTTTGTCTTCTCTCCGTCTATACACTCATCACACCACTCGTCGCGCACGCGCAGGTCTCAGTTGTTGGTTCATCGTCATCCACGAATTCGACAACACCGGGAGCCCGCAAAAACTTCTTCGACTCAGGCTCTAACCTCCACTGGGCATTCTTCTACAACGGAACCGCGGTGGAGTACGCGTCATCACCGGACGCTGCAACGTGGACCTCTCGCGGCACGCTCTCATACAACACCGCAAACTTCTCGGTAGCATTTAAGATAATCTCTGGCACGTCGTATGTGTTCCTTGTCTCGGAGGCGAACACGTATGACGTTATCATGCGACGGGGAACTATCTCTGGCGCTTCTATAACCTTTGATAGCGAAGTTACCGTTCTTGATGGAACATCAGCGAGCGACAAATATATCCTTCCGCACGTAGCACTCGATTCAAACGATAAGGTGTGGACTGCGGCGTTTAAGGATCTAGGGAATGTAGGAGACCGCTACCTCCTCACAGCTCTAAGAACTACCAACGCCGGGTCCTCAACGCTGACCTTTGATACCGCCACCTCAATCGGCAAGCCAGCTATCGCCGTCTCAAATGTCTCGATGGTTCCCCTTGCCTCAGGAAAGATGTTGGCGGCGGTTTCGGGGGAGAGCGGCACTAATGTGATCGCGCATCAATATGATGGATCTGCGTGGAATATCGCGGGCTCAGGTGGGGAATATGGGTCACTCAATTTCGCGCAGGCGGGGATGAATAGCATAGTGCGCGCCCTCGCCATTGACTCAAGTGGAAACCTCTATGCCGGGGGAGAATTCACGACGGCCGGGGGCACCACCGTAAACTACATAGCCAAATGGAACGGCACCTCGTGGTCTGCGCTTGGGACGGGGATGAATAGCACAGTGGTAGCCCTTGCCATTGACTCAAGTGGAAACCTCTATGCCGGGGGAACTTTCACGACGGCCGGCGGCACCACCGTAAACAGGATAGCCAAATGGAACGGCACCTCGTGGTCTGCGCTGGGGACGGGGATGATGAATGGCCAAGTGCTCGCCCTCGCCATTGACTCAAGTGGAAACCTCTATGCCGGGGGATCTTTCACGACGGCCGGGGGCACCACCGCAAACTACATAGCCAAATGGAACGGCACCTCGTGGTCTGCGCTGGGGACGGGGATGAATATCTGGGTGTCCGCCCTCGCCATTGACTCAAGCGGAAACCTCTATGCCGGGGGAGAATTCACGACGGCCGGGGGCACCACCGTAAACAGGATAGCAAAATGGAACGGCACCTCGTGGTCTGGGCTGGCAACGGGGATGGATAACAGTGTGTCCGCCCTCGCCATTGACTCAAGTGGAAACCTCTATGCGGGGGGGGGATTTCACGACGGCCGGGGGCACCACCGTAAACAGGATAGCCAAATGGAACGGCACCTCGTGGTCTGCGCTGGGAACGGGGATGAGTGGCGGAGTGCGCGACCTCACCTTTGACTCAAGTGGAAACCTCTATGCGGTGGGATCTTTCACGACGGCCGGGGGCACCACCGCAAACAGGATAGCAAAATGGAACGGCACCTCGTGGTCTGGGCTGGGGACGGGGATGAATAACACAGTGAACGCCCTCGCCATTGACTCAAGTGGAAACCTGTATGCCGGGGGAGTTTTCACGACGGCCGGGGGCACCACCGTAAACAGGATAGCAAAATGGAACGGGACCTCGTGGTCTGCGCTGGGAACGGGGACGAGTGGCACAGTGAACGCCCTCGCCATT
>JBIJBE010000032.1:0-41708 GCA_044345405.1 Bdellovibrionota bacterium | reverse complement strand
AGCTCGGCGATCCCACCGCCCTGGAAACGAACGAACAGGTAGCGACCGTCGAGTCCGCAGCGCAACGATCACTCCTCCTCTCCGAAGCGTGGTACCTGAGGGGGCAGAACGACCTCGATGTACCGCTTCCGGAATCCCTTGAGCGATTCTTGCGGGCAGCTCACTATTCCTACGAGGGGATCTTCGGGGAGTCTGGTTGTCAGGACGGTGGCGGACAGCTATGCACGGATCTGACAGCCGCCTACAACCGCGCCGTGCGAGAGGTCGCTCGACTCACCAACAACGGTGCACAACCTCCATCGCCCGGAGACACCCGATATATCGTAGATCTTCAAGCCGACAACGATCCGCTAACACTCTCCGATTGGGAGGTTATCTTTGATGACAACACCTCCACGAGCGCGGTCGGAGCTCTCGGAGCGGCGGGAGCTGGATGCCAAACCCTTGCGAATGATGCGAACAACGCGAGCCAGACGGCCCGCCAATGCATACCACTTACGTTCCTGGTGACTTTCGATGAGCGAACTACCGACGATCGCGCGCGCGCGCACCTCGCCGCGTTCAACACCGTTGAGCGTTCAAACATCCAACTGCACAGCAGAGCCGTACCACTTGCATCTAGCGAACCAGCCGCATGGACGGAGATCTTCGCGCCCGGGGAGCAACCCCTCTCCTGCCTCGGCAACGCCCACCCATCTCTGCCCACCGTCCTTTTCCTGACCCAAAACACGCAAAACTCCTCCGAGTGGCCGGTGATCGGCTCGGCGGTGGCGAAGGATCCGATTCTGCGAGACCACTTCAACTTCTGCGCCTTCAACGTGCCGTCAGTTGAACCATCCACTCCTCAACACGCAATCGACTCGATCTCCGGGGCTCTTGCGACCCTGATGCCAAACCTGAAAGCACCGGCTCAGATCATAGTTATCGCGCAGGGGCCTCAAGGTGATGCCATCGCGAAGGCTATCAAGAGTGGGCTGAAGGGATCCCTCCCCGGCTCAACGTCGCCCGTAGCTGTGGCGGGAACCCTCTCATTCCCGGCACCTCCACCCTTAGCAGAGAACACCCTACCTATTCCGATCTCCTCAACCACTGAGCTATCGCGCTCGGGCACCCTCGCGCTGAGCGATACGAAGAGGCTCCTGTCGAGATTGGTCCATGAGGACGACGGCGCTCTTGGTGGACTCACACGAAGCAGCCTTTCGCAAACGACCGATGAACGGCTCTCACCTGTGATGTAATTCCACGGACGGAATCGTGACACACGTACCGGAACCGTCAAAGAAGATCGTGCTCCTGGCGATTGTCGCCGGCGTCTTCGCTCGCCTCCTTACCGCCGCGGCCGGTGACAACTACGATATGGAGTCATGGTGGCTCGCGTCTGAAGCGGTCCTTCGGGGAGAGTCGATCTACACCGCGACCCACCGCTACAACTACGGTCCGCTGTGGTCCTATATCATCGGAGCACTGCGCTGGTTAAGCGCCGTAACGGGGCCCGACACGATCACACGCCTTCACATCTTCATGACCGGCTTCCTGACGCTGGCGGATCTCTTTCTGGCGTACGTCCTCGCCCGATCGACATCATCGGCAGTTGGTGTGCTCTTTTTCCTCAATCCGATCTCATGTTTCGTGACCGGGTATCACATTCAGTTCGATACCCTCGCCATCGCGCTCGGAATCGCGTCCTGGATGACGCTCACACGATCTACTACGCGGACTGACCTCATTATAGCCGCGGCGCTCTTAGGCGCCTCACTCTCTATGAAGCATATCTTCTCGCTTTTCCTCGCGTGGCTCCCCTTCCTTACGTCACTCCGAACATACAAGGAGAGGGCCGCGTACGGATCCATCGCGCTTACCCTTTTTATCTCCTCGTTTCTACCGTGGTTCGGAGACCGCGAGGCGTGGAGCGGCATTGAACGTAATGTGTTCGGCTACATCTCGACAGAAGGTCACTCTCTCACGAGCTATCTCTCATACTATATTCCAGTCCCGGCGCGGCCACTCTTTATGGGACTTACGGTCATGGCGGGTGCCCTCCTTTCGCGAGCCCGACCGTTACATCGATTCGCCCCGCAGCTCTACCTCATCGCCCTCCCCGCGCTCTCCTCTGGCATGGCTCGTAACTATCTCGCGATACCCCTCTTTGGAATCTTCACCTTTCTCTTCGCGCGCGCGGGCGTGGCGTACCTATTCGTAGCGAGTCTCGCCTTCGTTACGGTTAACGAGAATCTCGGGTCACGGGAGGTCGCTCTTAACCTCCTCACAACATCTCTGGTGACGTACCCATTGTGCCAAGCGCTTCTGCTCATCACACTGGCGGAGGTCTATCGTCGGGCCATCCGCTCCTAACCACACTACTGCGGTACTCCAATATGATGCGCGGCCTCGAAGGCTCTCGCCTCCATCCTAAAGGCGTCTTTGGGTCGGCCCATCCGGGTGTAGAGCTCCGCGAGGTTCTTGATGACCCCTCGCACCCGCGTGTGGCCGTCCCCAAGGGTCTCTTCCAGCACCGTCACCGCGTACCTGAAGAGCGTCTCCGCCTCGTCGAAACGCTCCTGCTCCCGGTAGACACCCGCGAGCGCGGCGAAATTCATACCGCTATGCGGATGAGCGGTTCCGAGGATCGCCACGAAGTTGTCGTTCGCTCGAACGTATAACGTCTCAGCGATATCGAGGTATCCCAGTTTGCGATAAAGCGCGGCGAGGTTGCTGAGCGTGATTCCGATGTCGGGATGGAGACCGTCAACGAGGGACTCAAAGATTCCGAGCGCCCCGGCGAACATATCGATCGCCTCGCTCTCCTTACCCAGATGGCTCAGAACGACCCCAAGGTTGTTCATCGTGCGAGCCGCTTGAGCCCCGGGCACGGCGTCACCGAGAGTCCCGACGCCAAGGGCCTTCACGTAGGCAGCCTCCGCTTTGACATACTTCTCCTGCGCCTGATAGGAGGCTCCAAGATTATTCAGGGCCGAAACCGTCAAGGGATCACCCTCCCGGAGCCGCTCCTCACCAACGTCAAAAGCGCGTCGAGCCGAGAACTCCGCCTCATGGTACAGCCCCTGTTCCCGACACACCTGCGAGATCTTGTTCAGGCACGCCACGAGACACTCCGCGTCAGCCGCGCGGTCAGATTCAAATATCTTGAGAGCGCGCTTGTAGTTCAGCAACGCCTTCCCAAATCGGCCGGCTATGTGAGCACGGTCTCCCAGGCGAAGAAGGTGGTGCGCCACCGAATCAGCCCGGGGCTGGATCTCGACCTCCGAGGGGATTATCGATGGGGTCGCTATACTGGGGATCGAATCAACGGAAGGGGAACGACATACGCTTTGCAACAATTTCATGGCCATAACTGCTCCTACAACCTCACAGCGACCCTAAGTCACTGAACCACAACCACTTCAACGATCGGTGGGGCTTCCCTCGTCGTGGCTAGGTACCCCTTGGTCCAAGAAGCGTGCCACCACTTGTCCGCCGCCCCCATACGCAATCCCCCGAGCAGTTGCCGGAATGGGGCTATGGGCGAACTCCTCAAAGTCACATTTTAGGCTTACCGAACTTGGTTTTAGCTTAATTATCTATACGCGAAGGTTAATTTGTACGATATATACCTTAGGCGTTAGGCTTTGATGGCTACCGAGGTGCTCCACACCCCGCCGATCACCTACCTAACCTACTGTTTTCCCCAACCCCACGGAGAGCTATGGCTGCAGCACGAACCGTCCCCTCAAACCCGATACTCTGGACCATTCCACTTGCGGCCCTCGCCCTCGTAAGCCTCTTTGGGGCGCTCACCCCGGTCGAACAGGCCATCGTTACGACGGGTGAAATCAACACTGGAGACACCGCATGGATGCTCACCGCCACGGCGCTTGTGCTCCTGATGACCCCGGGACTCTCCTTCTTCTACGGAGGAATGGTCGACAAAAGAAACGTCATCTCCACGATGCTCCAGAGCTTCATCGCGATGGGCATCGTCTCTATCCTGTGGGTCACGGTCGGTTTCAGCCTCGCGTTCGGAGACTCCATTGGAGGGATTATCGGCGACCCGCGCTCCTTCTTCATGTTTCGAAACGTTGGCGAGGCGCCCCATCCAGCACTCTCTCCGACTATACCACTCGCTCTCTTCGCCCTCTTTCAACTCAAGTTCGCTATTATCACCCCAGCGCTCATCACCGGCGCATTCGCCGAACGTGTGCGCTTCTCTAGCTATATGCTCTTTGTGTGCCTCTTCTCTCTGGTAATCTACTGCCCGCTCGCGCACTGGACCTGGCATCCGGAGGGGTTCCTTCGAAGATGGGGCGTGTTGGACTTCGCTGGCGGCACGGTAGTGCATATGGCGGGAGGGCTCGCCGCTCTGACTGGCGCGATCTTCCTCGGGAGGCGCAACGCGCACAGGCAGCAAACCACGCAGATGCCCGCCCATATTCCGTACGTACTCCTCGGCACCGGGATGCTCTGGTTCGGATGGTTTGGCTTTAACGCTGGCTCCGCGCTCGCGGCGAACGGCCTAGCCGCTCGCGCGTTTTTGACCACCAACACCGCTTCCGCCGCGGCGATGCTAGCCTGGATCCTCTTCGATTGCGCCCGGGGGAGAAAACCATCGGCCCTCGGCGCATGCATCGGAGCGGTTGTTGGTCTCGTAGCGATCACGCCGGCCGCCGGCTTTGTCCCGGTGGGCGCAAGCGTCTTTATCGGATCCTTCGCGAGCATCGTCAGTAACATCGCAGTGCACATGCGAACGAAGAGCGACCTAGACGATACCCTCGATGTGTTCCCGTGCCACGGCGTCGGTGGCATCGTCGGAATGCTCCTCACCGCGGTCTTCGCCGACAAGGTGGGCCTTATGTACGGCGAAACGACCACCTTCATCAACCATCTCTACGCCCTCGGTATCGTGACCGCCTTCACGATGATAGGCAGCTTCGCGCTCTATCACGCCGCCAACGCGATCGTTCCGATGCGGGTGAGCGAGGCCGAGGAGGAGATGGGGCTTGACCTGAGCCAACACGGAGAGAGCCTCGATTCATTTCACGCGGAACCGGCGACAGAGCCATTTCGACTTACGATCGTTGGCCGAGAGCGGGCCTAGAGCACGCCCCTCGCCGCCAGCGGTGCGAACTCAAAGCTCTAGAACGGGGTCTTGGAGAACCCCATCCCTAGTACAGCGTCATCCTAGAGGGTGATAGCTCTATGAAGATCGGCATCATCCAACTCTACGACGACGGGCGCAAAGGATACGGGGACCTCACTGGCGGGGTCGCCTCGACCTACTGCGACACCCACGGGTACACCTACATTCGATACCGGGAACTCATAGACCCCAACCGAATAGCGACCTGGAATAAACTTATCGCCGTTCAACGCGAGCTGACCGCGTTTGACTGGGTCCTCTGGCTTGACGCTGACGCCCTTATCGTAAATCCAAAACACCGAATTGAAGATGTGATCGCTCCCTACGAAGGAGGAAAGGAGATGCTTTTCTCATCGGACATTCAGGGCTTGTGCGCTGGCGTGTTCTTCGCCAAAAACACCCCCTGGGTGCATGAGTTTCTGAGCTCCGTCCTCCTTCTTGGGGAAACACCCGACTGTGGACACCTCTACGAGCAGAAGACGATCGCGACCCTCTATAAAACCTTTCCCAAGGTCGAGGAGAAGATCGGGCTTATCCCCGACTCGGTGATTCACTATCCACACTCGGAGTTTAACCCTACCGCCTTCATCCTCCACTACTGGGCGATCTCCAACCCCTTCGAGCACACCGAGGTCAACATGCGCAACATCATCAAACACGGATGGGCAAAGCCGTTCATGCGGTAGCGGACAGAGATTCTTTGTTATGGAGATTCTATCCTATGGAGCGGAATCTATCGCGGCGACACTTCTCTTTCTAAGCAATTCGAACAGCCCCTCAACCGAAAGAAAGATGAAGTCATATCGAGCGAACCGAACCGCGTCGCCGTCCCGAAGAAGCGTTCCTCTATCCTCGATCAACTTGCCATTCACGTAGGTTCCGTTGGATGAGCCGAGATCCTTCAGGTAGTAATCCTCTCCACGAAGCTCAACGATCGCGTGCGACCGCGATATCGCGAAGTCGTTCATGAGGATATCGTTCTCCTGCGTCCGGCCGATCGTAAATTGCCGCAGCTCGGATGAACTGCCGCCAAACGGCTTGCGAAGAAGGAAGATGGACTGCTCAATCGAGGCACCCTCGATGAGGAGAGCACGCATGGAGGGGTTGAACATCTGGGTCTTCTGCCATTTACCCGACTGCCCCGACGCAGCGACCCTCTCAAGTTCCCCATCCCGAATACCCGAGCCGACGAACGCTGGACAGTGCACGGCGTAGACAAAATCATCTCTCGTAGAGGAGGTGGCGAGGGAAACCAAGGTGCGGTAGCACGCCTTTCCCGGCGTCTTGATCAGATCATCCAGTGAATTGATCATCAGCTCATGCGCTGTGCTGAATTTTTTAATCGGGCTTTGACGCGAGGCCACAGTCTGCCCGACGCTCGACTTGGGAGCCTCTTTACCACGGAGTATCGTGCGTAACCAAGATAACATAACCTTTAGGGTAGTAAGCCAGGCGGTTTATCGCAATCACCCTTCACCGCTATCTCAGTATACCGCGACCAAGAACTTTGAGGCGACAAGGATCATGACGTAGCGCGGAACATCCACTTTTCGCCTGTTCCCTAGCCACCTCGTCAGGTACTCTGGGGCGACCTTTCCATGGAGGAAACCGCGTATGCGCAACTACCTAGCTCTGATTACCCCTCTACTCGTGGCACTCACCCTCTCTGGGTGCGGCGGCTCCTCAAAACACCTTCCACAGCCCGCGCCAGGCACCGGTCCGATAACCTACACACTTCCAGCCCTCCCATATTCTCACAAAGCACTCGAGCCCTCCATCGATGAGAGAACGATGGTGGTCCACCACACGAAGCACCACCAAGCCTACGTAGACAACCTGAACAAGGCGCTGAAGGACACCCCGCAAGCGGCGATACCCCTCGATACGATTCTGGCCTCTGTATCGGCTTTCCCACCCGCGGTGCGCAATAACGGCGGCGGTACGTGGAACCACTCCTTCTTCTGGAGGATCATGAGCCCGGCGAAAGACTCTGGCGCCCCATCGCCAAAGCTTCTTGAGGCGATTAACGCGAGTTTCGGATCACTCGACGCCTTCAAAGAGAAGTTCAACACAGCGGCTACCGGTCGTTTCGGATCGGGGTGGGCATGGCTCGTCAAAACACCAACCGGCCTAGTCATTACCTCTACACCGAATCAGGATAATCCGCTCATGGATGTAGCGGAGGTTCATGGCACACCGATCCTCGGCGTCGACGTGTGGGAGCACGCATACTACCTCAAGTATCAGAATAAGCGCGCTGACTACCTTAAAGAGTGGTGGAAGGTTGTGAACTGGAACGAGGTGTCCCGTCTCTACGAAGCATCGTAGAGGCTCCCGATTAGCTTTACACAGAGAGAGGTAGAGCGTTCGCGTGCGAGCGGAGTTCTACCTCAAAAAATTCAACCTCAACGGATATGAAGCTGGCGCCTGAGACAATCTAGAATGAGCAGTACGGCGTGATCATCACCAGCCTCCCCCTCACCTCTACATGTCGACAGACTGTCGAACCACTCGTCGATAGCCGATGCAAGCTCCGGAGAGAACCGCTCCAGTCTCAGCGTGTCGGTCATTCGAACCGCGAGCGCTAGGAGATCTCCAAGGGGAGACCCGAATCCGCCCCCTTCGGTGAGATCGCGAAGGAACTCCACATCCCCTCGCTCCGAATCCATGCGCCCCCATGGAAGACGCCCGGTCGGTCCATCGAAGGTTGCTCCAAGCATTCGATCTCGAACGTTCACCACCTCGCGAAGATCCGTGAAATCGAACCCCTCCGCGACGAGTAGACGCATCTGAGCCTCAACCCACTCTCCTGGCCGGTTTAACAGCATACCGCATGCTCCTCACGACACTCGGAAGCCTCGAATCGATCCGTCGATTCGCACAACAGCGCTTCCTTCCCTCGCCATCTCTTCGCGAGCGAGGGAAAGAAGCGCGCAAAACCTACAACCGCGATACAGCGGCTCTGCCTCTCTCTCTGGAAAGTATGTGTGGGGGATACGGGAGACTACCGCATCACCGAGGGTAGATCATGCATCCGCGCGATCTCCGCGACAATACCGACTCGAAGCGACACATCGAGACAGAACATCACCGTGGTAACGTTGGATGTGTACCCCAAACGCGCTGTTCAAGCGCTATGCGCTGAGCGCAAGGCTTGGGTCTCGACGCTCACGCTCGGCGGAGGATTTCTTTTCTTCATCCAGCTTCGCCTCTATCTCCTTCGCGTGAAGATCAACGGCTCGCATGTACGCGAGACGGATCTCGCCTCGCCTATCCTCATTGAAGCTTGGTGGGGTAAGGCGAGCTAGATCGTACTCAAGACTGCCAACTGTTTCCTCCTTCGCTTTATCGGCGACCATCTGCGCCGACGCGCCCTGCCGCTCCTTAGCGCGCACATCTTCTACCTTTCCGTCTATATTCTGACGTTGCAGATCGAGGCTCCGCTGCTGCGCGTCGCTCATCATGCGACGGGCGGCTTCGTCGACGGCCTCACTGGCTTGCTGGTCGCGCTTTTGCTGTTCCTCTCTTTGGGAACTTGAATCTTGAGACGACTGAGGACGCGGGGAGTTTTGAAACATACAACCTCTGACAAAAACGAAAAAAAAATAGCGATTGCGCCGTCACGGTGCCCCAACGGAGCCCGTCATGTCACGACCGCTACAGTTCGATATGCCCGAGCTCGCTCCGGACGTAACATTACCCCCACAGCCAAAAGGAATTACCGTGGTAACAATCGGTTACCCCCTTCGCCGATAAGCGTCACGCCCCCGCGAATGGCCCATAACAGGGTGATTATCTCTCTGACCACTACGGAGCGCTCGTGGAACTAGCATCGAAGGTGATCGCACCCCAAAGCGTCGAACCGGGCTCGAACTCGCTACCCGTGAGTGATACGCAGAGCGTTCGTGAATCCATTAAGTCCGCGCACCTCTCACAGAGCGGCGTTGGGACCTCCCCGACCTCACCTCCAACCACCCAGGTTCTCATTACTATCATCCAAAGGGTCGCTGTCTCACCCGCGGCCACCACGACTCCCGGACACCGCAACGCCACCGCTACGGACGCACTCGTGGATGCAATCCTTCGACTCAGAGACCACGGGATCGTCATCGGGAACCTCGACAAAGGGCCCTACTTTCCCTCCGGCCCCATCCCCACAGGGGCCCACTATCAGCCGCAACCACAGCACAGAGAATTCCGATATCGACACCAGCACAGGTCGCCAGACCTACGTCATGACGCACGAACCGCGGAGGGCCAACAACGTGAGGACCGCCAAACACGTGACCAGGGTGATCGCACCCCGCGTGAGGACGCCCGCACCTCACGACCCGAGACCCCGGCGGAGCAAAAAATACGAGAGCTTCTCGAACGCGCGATCGCTCGACACCAGGAGCGATTCGTTGACGCAACGACTACCGTGGAGCGTCCTAGCACCCCGTCCAACTCCGATAACGTGACCCCACAAAGGCCGGGCGCTCAACAATCGCCGCCCACTATCGATATCGAACGAACCCCTCGAATCCCTGAATCCATCGTGACACCATCTATCCGCGATGCTCTTAACGATCCGCGAAACGATACCGCCCGACTTATTCAGCAACTCCTAGGGAACGACCCCAGTGCGTCTCGACCACAAACACCGCCCGCCTCCGAAGCAAGTCAATCTCAGACAATACATCCGAGCCTCACCGACGCTCGTGCCGGTGTCAACGAACGCCTCACACAACTGCGTGACGCTCTCCAGGTAACGATAGAACGCTCCTCACCTCAACCGATTACCTCGCCGGAACATAACCCGCTTCCCTCTCACTCAGTAGCGAACCAGGGCGATTTTGCCCGCTTCGAAACTACGCTCTACGGTGCTCGCCCCACCACAACCGTGCAATCGGAGGGGAGGTCAGCCCCTGAGATTTCACGGCCAGTTTCGTCAGAGATAAACTCGGCCCCCGGCAAAACCTCCACCGCACCATCACCAAGCGGAGCGATTCGTCCAGTGGGACAACCACGAGAGGACACGGCCGCTCTCAACCAGGAGAAAGCGAACAACCTTCTCGAGGCACTCTCGAAAGCGGCTCAGAAGATAATATCTGTGGAGAACCTTCGAAAGCTCGAAACAACGGCTGAGACCGCGGTCATTACTGCCGCGGCAGCGATCGCGCTTGGCGTGATGGGAAGTGAGATTGTCCTGAAAGAGATCCTGGCCCTCTCGGAGGAGTTCCTCAAACGGCTTCGAGGCCAAAACCCAGACGGTGAGAAGGAGGTCGTCAAGCTTGAGGAACTCATTCGGCAGCTAGAGGAGCAATGCGCCGATCGAGGTGTGGAGACGATCACTCAACCAGCAGGCCTCGTCGCGGATATCCCCGGTACGATCAAAGACGAATCCACCGGAGCGCCACTGGAAGGGATCGAGGTTGATGGAGGTCACCTCGGCATAACGTACACGGACGCTCTCGGCACCTTTATTTTCAAAAACGTTCCACTCGAAGAGAGCTTCGCTATAGTCGCCCAGAGCATTAACTACTCATTCTTCCCGTGCCCCGCACTCGGCACGGTTTCCGCAGCCACCTACCTGACAATCTTCGGCAAGCGAATTCAGTAAGCGCTATTGAGCGTTCTCATCGCTCGTTGAGGAATCCGCTTCCGGACGAAAGATCCCTTTTGCCATCGCGAGGACGCCGCCGAGATCGGTGAGGTTTGCGGGGAGAACGACCGTATTGCTTCGTTGCGCGATGCGTCCTAACTGGGGAATGTACTGCTCGGCGATACGGAGCTCCATCGCCTGCCTACCGCCCTCGGTCCGAAGGGACTCTCCCACGAGCTGAAGTCCAGCGGCTGTCGCCTGCGCGACCTCAAGTATCGCCTGAGCCTCGCCCTTCGCTCGATTAACCTGCGACATCATGCTCGCCTCAGAATCCTTAATCTGACGCTGCTTCTCACCCTCAGCGGAGTTTATCGCCGCGTCGCGCTGCCCCTCAGACGCGAGGATCGCGGCCCGCTTCTCTCGCTCAGCTTTCATTTGCTTCTCCATCGCGCTTATAATCTCACGTGGAGGAGTAATGTTCTTAATTTCATACCGAAGCACCTTCGCGCCCCACGCCTCGGCCGCCTTATCCACCTCAGTCACAACGTTCGAGTTGATATGAGCGCGCGCCTCAAAGGTCTTATCGAGCTCTATCTTTCCGATCTCACTTCGAAGGGTTGTCTGCGCGAGCTGGATAATACCGAAGAGGAAATCATCGATTCCGTAGGACGCCGACTTCGCGTCTATGACACGAACGTACACAACCCCATCGACGGCGACCTGCACGTTATCGGAGGTGATACACACCTGCTCTGGGATATCGATTACCTGCTCCTTGAGCGAGTGCCGATACCGAACGGAGTCTAAGTAAGGAATGAGAACATGAAACCCGGCGTCCAGAGTGGCGTGAAACTTTCCGAGACGCTCAACCACATAGCGTTGTTGTTGAGGGACGATCACCGCGCCCTTGTAAATCGTGACGACGATAAGAAAAACAACGAACCCAAATGCTACTGACATACCCAACTCCCTTAAGATTCCTTTTTCCGTACACGAAGCACGAGACCATCACTCGAGAGAACCTCACACTCATCCCCACTCTCAAGGATTGAGCTTCCTACGTTCTCCATGCGCCACGGCGCTCCCCACATCTCGCCACTCCCCTTAACGCCTGGAGCGATAGGCTCCCGAGCTACCGCCGTCTGACCTATCAAACCGCCGTACTCCTTTTCGCCGGAGCGAAGTAACCGTTGAAGGGAATCACCGAAAAGAAACCAGAACGAGAGGGACGCGACCGAAAACACACTAGCCTGAACGATCCAACTGGCGATGACGCCGAAGTAGGTCAACGCGCCAACCACCAACGTTCCAAGCCCAATAATGAGCAGAAAGAAGCCCGTTGGACCAATAAGCTCCGCCACGCAGAGTGAGATTCCGATAACGAACAGAAGCCATGCTTCCATGACGCCCCCCTATCAGCCTCTTCTACAACCCCGGCCTCGTTCTGCAAAGTGCCTTTCTTAAGCCTTGAGATGACCCTCAACAGCTCAAGTCACGCGTGAGGATCGTAGACTTCGCCCTATGGATTACACACCACACTCATTTCGCGTCATCGATGGAACCATACAAACAAGGGGAGCTAACCTTCCAGCCCTACTGACGTTGCCGACCGAGCCGGTCGGTGTCGTCGTGTTCGCGCACGGCAGTGGAAGCAGTCGAAATAGTCCGAGAAACCAGGCGGTCGCTCAGATTCTGAACGCCTCGCACATCGCGACGGTCCTCTTCGACCTCCTCACTCCAGAGGAAGACGCCGCTTTCCGAACTAGGTTCGACATAGAGCTCCTGACCTGGAGGCTCGTTCGCGCCGTCGAGTGGGTTCGGGATCACCCCATAATCCCAAATGTCCCAATAGGACTCTTTGGAGCGAGCACGGGCGCGGCCGCGGCGATAAAGGCAGCGGTCCTCTTAGGGGATACGATTTCAGCTGTAGTGTCTCGCGGCGGCAGACCGGACCTGGCGGGAGAGGCCCTTCATCAACTACACGCCCCGCTCTTTCTCATCGTTGGAGGGAACGACCCGGAGGTCGAGGCTCTGAACAGGAAAGCCCTCAGTCAGGTCGGCTGCGAAAAACAGATCTCGATCATCCCCGGAGCCAGTCACCTCTTCGAGGAGGGACGCTCGCTCGACACCGTCGCCGGACTGGCCGCGGGCTGGTTCCTACGACAGTTTAGCGAGCGAAGCCAACCGAGACGGACTCATGAGGGCTATCGGCCCGAACCACCAAGTCCGTAAGTTACACCGCTACCGTTGGGTCGTTGTCCATAACGCGCCCATCGCGAAGCTTGATAAGACGAGTCTGGAATTCAGGCACGGAGAGGGTAACCTGTTCCTTTACACAGTAACGGCGAAGGGTCACCGAGTTCGTCTCTACCTCTTTGTTACCAACGATCAAGATGTTCGGAACTTTTCGGGTCACCGCGTTTCGAATCTTCTTATTAAAGGAATCAGCGGCGAGATCCACCTCAGTGCGGAAGCCCTGCGCGTTAAGCTCCGAGCTCAACGTAGTAACGAACTCGTTACACCCCTCATTGACCGGTACAAGCACCGCTTGAACGGGAGCGAGCCACGTTGGGAACGCCCCACCGAAGTGCTCAATGAGGATGGCGAAGAATCGTTCCATGGACCCGCACAACGCGCGGTGAATCATATACGGGCGCTTCTTCGTTCCATCAGCATCCATGTACGAAAGGTCGAACCGCTCAGGGAGATTAAAGTCGAACTGAATCGTGCTTAACTGCCATTGGCGGTCGAGCATGTCCTTAACGCAGATGTCGATCTTCGGACCGTAGAAAGCCCCATCACCCTCATTGAGTGAGTATGGAAGTCCACTCCGATCGAGCGCCGCTTTAAGAGCGACCTCGGCCGCATCCCACTTCTCCTCGGCGCCCACTCTGCCCTCAGGACGAGTGCTCAGGTAGAGGTGAAAGTCCTTCAAACCGAAATCACGGAGAAGGTTAACGCTGAAATTGAGAACGGTGTCGATCTCCTCCGGCATCTGGTCCTCACGACAGAAGAGATGCGCGTCATCCTGAGTGAATCCACGAACACGGGTGAGACCTGAAAGGGTTCCACTACGCTCAAAACGGTATACGGTGCCCCACTCCGCGAAACGCTTCGGAAGATCTCGGTACGATTTTGGAACCGCGTCATAGATCTTACAGTGGAACGGACAGTTCATCGGCTTGAGGTAATACTCCTGACCCTCAACCTCAATCGGGGCGAACATACCCTCCTTGTAGAACGAGAGATGCCCGCTCGTTTCCCACAAGGTCGAGCGACCGATGTGCGGCGAGTACACGAAGTCGTACCCACCCTCTAAGTGCATCTTCCGGCAGTGAGTCTCAATGAGATGGCGAATAATCCCGCCCTTGGGGTGCCACAAGATAAGACCGGAACCAACCCCTTCGTGATCGATGCTAAAGAGGTCGAGCTCCTTACCGAGCTTGCGGTGCTCCCGCTCGCGGGCCAACTCTCGCTTCTCGACGTACTTCTTAAGCTCGTCCTTATTCTCAAACGCGAGCAGGTACACTCGGGTGAGCTGCTTATTCTTCTCGTCGCCACGCCAGTAGGCTCCAGCCAAGGTATCGATGGCGAAACAATCAGCGGGGATCTCCCCAGTGTGATTCACGTGGGGACCAGCGCACATATCCTCGAACGGTCCATTCACATAGAAACCGATCTCGGTCTCGCCCTTATCAGCGAGCTCAAGGCAGTACTCGACCTTGTAGCTCTCGCCACGCCCCTTGAGGTGCTCGACCGCCTCAGCGGCCGAGCGCCTCGACGCAACGAACGGTTGACGCTGTCCGATGATCTTGCGCATCTGCTTTTCGATCGTCTTGAAGTCGTCAGGGGTAAGCGGCGTATCGAAATCAAAGTCGTAGTAGCACCCGTTATCGATCGGGGGACCGAAGGCGAGCTTAGAGTTAGGCCGAATCTCAAGGATAGCCTGAGCCATCACGTGAGCGAGGGAGTGTCGGATTTTGTAGAGATTGTCTGCGTTTTCTTTCATGAATCACCTTCAACCAACCGAAATTATTACATAGAGGGGAGAAGATCAAAGGGGAGACTCACGCAAAAGCCAGAGAAAGTGAAATAAGTCACCAAAGCCAACGGGTAAGAGCCCGACCCGGAAGCCCGATCGCCGTTTTTGAGCCTAACCGACTGATATTCCCAACAGTCGGACCCTTCACACGATCCTAAGAAACCGAGAGCGAGGGGAGCGCCCGGCTCAGCCACGATACTTTCGAGCTTGTCTTACCGGCGTGGAACCATACATCATCGAACCGAAGACCGGAAAGGCGCCCATGTGCGCCGAGTCGGGCATCGATCCACAGACACCTCATAGCGTACCCATGAAACCCTCTATCCGCCTCTCCGAGAACGAACGCATCTTCATCGCTGGCGCGACCCACAGCGCCACCACATCCGCCAAGGATCTCGCCCGTCGCCTCGGTATTCGAGAACACCAGGTCCGTCGCATTCGCGACTCCCTCGTCCAACGAGAGGTCCTCAAGCCGATCTACCTGATCGATATCTACCGCCTCGGGTATACGGACTTCCGCGTCTTCCTCTCAGGGATAACGTCCCCATCTAAAACACGGATGGCCTTTGAGAAACGGGTCGAGAGCTATCCCCTCGTGTACTGGCTCGCCAAGATGAGCGGCTCATACCAGTACGCCTTGACCTTCCTCGCCAAGGACCCCTCTGACATGATCTCGTTTTTTCCGGCGATGCAGCCCCGCCCACTAGGACTCAGTGCGCTAAAAACGATCGCCATCGCCGGAGACTGGTCTATCTTTACTCCGAACTATCTCGCGCTAAATTCTCAGGAGCGTGGCTGCCACACGATGACAAGCAAAGAGAGGGTCGGTCCCCTTGAGCGGCAAGACATCCTGATTCTTGAAACCATATCAAGGAATCCCGCCATCACGACGTCCGGCCTCGCCCGCCTCACGGGGATGGCGGCAACATCACTCTCGTACCGGCTCGACAAACTTACCGACCTCAAGGTCATACGCGGACAGCTGTACCTCCTCAATACCCCACTTCTTGGGATCTCGACCTTTCGGATCACGATCGTTGAAAAGGGGCTCTCTCCGACAGCTCGGGAAAAGCTCCGCAGATATATGGCAAGCCACCCCAACGTATGCGCGATGCTGTCGTGCGCTGGCAGTTTCGACTTCGAGGTGAGATTCGAATGTGTTGATCCGGAGCAGGTTGAAGACTTCGTTCAAACCATCGTGGACAATTTCGGTGATGAGATCGCCGCAATCGGCGTTTCTCAGCAACTTCGGATTCTCAAGCGAATATCCTACCCGTACTCAACGACCAGCGAGGGAGATCTCGCCACCGCAGAGCGTTGAGAGGTGTTCAACATCGTCCCGCATCTGAACAAGGATCGTGCCAGGCTTTACCGATACAACGAACCGGCCCAGGCTCAACACCCGACGGATCAGCTCTGGGGACGCGATGCCGGGAAACCTTCGAACGAGCGACTCCCCGACCCACGTGTCCTCTTGCTCAGCGTGCCACGTCTGAGCGGCATAGAATCGTGACGCAGGTGGCGCGATCGTTATCTCGATCGTTTCAGGTTTAGAGCCGGACCAAATGCCGAATCCCTCAAGCCAGTAGGGCTTGGCCGGCCCCTCGCACCGCTCCTCACGAACGATCTCGGGGATCTCGGCGACTTCACGCACCTCTTTGATGAACGAGACGTTTAGGACGAGCTCACGCCCACCTCCGTCCTTAAAAAGCGCGTACAACATGCCATCCGAGAAATGCAACCGCTCGAATAGCCCTCCGTATTCCTTATCCTCTTCATGTCTCCACGGGGAGCGATACCGAACCACAACGGGCTGCCCCCTGTGACACAACGTCAGCAATCGAACGAGATCGATATCAGCGAGCTTCGCTACCGATGTTGTTTCCGACGAGAACCTCTGTCGAATGTGCTCTAAATCGTGGTCGACATCAGAGCGACCGTTTGTGATCCGTGTCCAGAGCGATGATACCGCCTCGTGCAATGAGGGGTCGTCGATCATCCCCGCCAGCTCACTCAGCAACACCAGAGCGACCAACTCATCACGTCCGGGAGGAAGGGACGCGAAACTAAATTCAGGATTCGTAAGGAAGTACCCTCGATTTGACTCATCGTATTCGAGGGGAACGCCAAACTCATACCGCAGGCGGTCGATCGTCCGCATCGCCGTGCTGCGCGAACAACCACACATGGCGGCCAAGGTCGAGGCGTTTGGATACGCCTTCTTCTGCAACTCACCCTGCAGGGTCAAGGATCGCTTGAGGAACGTGGAGGATTCCGTACCCTTTCTTCGAGGCCCGTGCAACGAGCGGGCGGTTTGTTTTTGGGTAGGATCCATGTATCTAGGTACTGCGAGGTACAAAACAACAAAATCAATGCTACAGCCTGCAATTACCCCGCCGACGCCCTACAGTACAATAATGTGTACCACCCGATGAGCCAGGCTACCGTGGCAGCGCCCGAACGAAGTCCCTCCCGGATTCGCGAAACGTGACGCCGGGTCAAAAGTCTCCTTTTTCAGTGCATTTTTCAGAATCTGAGAGTCGTCAGCCCGGCGCGCGCGGAACATCACTTCACGGTCGCGGTTTTGGGCCGACTGTACTGAGATACCTTTAAGGGTGTTCCTTGAAGCACATACGCGTAACTGATCGACGCTTTGGTCTTCGCTTTCAGTTTAGTAACCGTGTAGCCAGGGGTCGATGTGGTCACGTAGACGACCTTCGCCTTCGGCTTTGGCTTCCCCTTCACCGTCGGCGCCTGGGTCGTTATCTTGAGAGCGTAGGTAACACCACTCATAGCGGTTAGTGTTACGACCACCTTCCCCTTTGCCCCCTGCACGGTCGGCGCTGTGGGGGTGATCCCACTAACCTTAGGATCGAGGCAGTCCACCGTACCGTTAGAGTTGAGATCGTCGTCAGCAACCCCACATCCACACACTCCTGGCTCGACCTTCAGGGTGTCACTAGGACAGTTATCAGAAGGAGCCGATGCGGGAGGATCGAGACAATCAGGGGTGCCGTTTCCATTCGTGTCGGCGTCGGAGACACCACATCCACACGATCCTGGATCCGTCTTGTTGGAATCGGCCGGACAGCTCTCAAGACAATCTAAGGTGCCATCGATATCGGCATCAGCCAAACTCTCCACGACCCCGCACCCACACACACCGGGCGCAACCTTCGCGGAGTCGGATGGACACTCATCGTAGGGGTCAGCGGCAGTGGACATAGTTGCTACATTAAGAAATCGCCCCGAATTGATGTAAGAGAGGAGACCGGGAACAACATCCGCTGAGGAGAGGAGAAGAGACCTAAGCTCGGCGCTCGTGTACAGTGGTCGCTGCGACGACAGAAGACCTATCGCACCCGTTACGACCGGAGCCGCCATCGAGGTCCCCTGTTTGCCGGAGTATACCGCCTGGCCGGCCGTAGAGGACCTGAAGGTGCTGTAGATCAAGCCCCCGTCACCAAAATCTGAATCGCCGCCCGGAGCGGCGATATCAACCGAATTGCCGAAATTAGAGTACGCCGCTAGAGCGATCGTTGGACCGGTGGCGGCGACTGAGACAACGTTGGGGAGATCGTAATCGGAGGGGTAATGAGGAACGGTATCGTTGCTTGTACCGTCGTTACCGGCGGCGCACACAACCAGCACACCGACGCTATTGAGCCGGTTAATCGCTTGATAAATATCATCGGAATAGGAGTTTCCTCCCCATGACGCGTTGACCGCCCGCAGATTGTGTCCCGCTTCTTTGATTTTACGAAAATAGTCTAAGCCCGCCACCAACGCCGAGGTGGTGAACGTACCGGCGCTTGATGTCGTCGCGCTAACACCTACCAGCGAGACCCTCCACATAACACCCGAAACGCCCCTCCCATTGTTTCCCTGCGCTCCGATAATCCCAGCTACGTGAGTACCGTGCCCGTGCGGGTCGGTCGGATCACCCCTACCATTCGCGCTATTAACGCCGACGACATCATCGATGTACCCGTTTCCATCGTTGTCGATTCCGTCAACTGGCTCATTCGGATTCGACCACATGTTGTTGACGAGATCGGGATGCGACCAATAGACGCCCGTGTCGAGTACTCCGATCAGAACATCCTTCCTTCCCATTCCCTTATCCCAAGCGGTAAGGGCTTCGATATCCCCATCACCCGACGGATCGTGAAGATGCCACTGCCGTGAAAAGGAGGTGTCGTTGGGAACCGCACTCGGATACCAGATCACATCTGGCTCACAAGACTCCACCGTTGGATCTTTACGGATCTCAGCGCAATCAGCGGCAACCTTGGCGGGATGTAACAGCTCGGCAGCGGGCGCGCTCTGGGCGCTCACCTTGCTCACATATCGCGCCGGCACGACGACATCGAAGTGTTCGTGCGGCTTCTCAACGATGTACGACACCTGATCCTTACCGAGCGCGGCAACCGATCTCGCTCCTCGTTGGACCACGTACCGGTCCGGCACAACGAAGGTATCGGCCGTGCCAACACCAGGGCAGGCCCACGCGCACGAAGAAAGCGCAAGGACACGCAACCATTCGCTCCGCATAAAACTATATGTTCGTCGCACGTCGCCCACTCTCGCCCCTATCGATACTTGGGGTCGACACTCCCTCCCCGCCACTTAACACCTGAGCGACAACCGGCCCCTTTACAACGGCGAATCAACATCTTAACAGCCCGAACCTCACAAAAGACGGTCGTACCAACTCCGCCGCACTCGGTACTGTGTCCGTATGGTTAAAACCCCTCTCACCCTCCTAGTGGCCCTACCCGGTCTTTACCTGCCGCACCTCTCCATCCCCACCGCTGGCGCGCAGGGGGTCTCAGCGAAGCTTCTCGGTGGTGCCTTCGCGGCTCAATCCGCAGGAAAACGGATTGCGTACATCGAAACCTCCCTCGGGCTCTCGTAACCCAGCACCCCATCCAACGCCAAAAATGGGAAGATTGCGCATCTCTTTTTTGTTGAACGCTGAAGCGGGGCTCCGTATCATGGAGGTATCGCTACTCATGGAGTAGTTGCATCTTTCGAAATCATGTCGAAAGTCGGGGCGGAGCGAGAGCTCGCCCCGTTTTTTTTCTTCGGCCCTTCTTCCCCACCCCGACCTCACCCGTTGCGAGGCGCCCCCTCTCCCTCTAAGATGCCCCTACCAAGGATGGCACGCCCAGGTAAGGGAGGCGTTCCGCGGAATAGTCACGATTAGAACCCTATGCCCACATCGCACGACTCCCATCCCTGGAGATACCTCATCGCTGCCCTCGGCCTCTATTCCCTTCTGCAGATCCTCTTCCTTGGGCTCGCGCCTATCGCGGGAAGCACAGAGGCTCGTGAAGCGCAGGTTATCGACACAATCCTTCGAGATGGCGAATGGATACTTCCGCTCCGCAACGGGATCGTTCCCTCAAAACCACCCCTCTTTCACTGGTTCGGCGCCGGCATCAGCTCCATCCTCGGAGAGGTCAGTGAACTCACCGTCAGACTACCCTCGCACATCGCGGCCGTGGGGGTCCTTCTCCTGAGCGGGCTCGTGGCGTTTCGGATCGCTCGCTTCAGCCAAACCGTAGAAGGGGATCTCCATCAGGAGCGGGTAGCGCTCCTTGCGCCCGCGATCCTCTCCCTAAGCTACGGCTTCCACCAGCTGGCCTCGCAAGCCATGGTGGATATGACCTTCTCGCTCTTCCTCTTGGCCGCGCTTGCGGCGCTGGTGTGGAGCGACCCAGTAGAGTGGCGTGAGCACCAACGGATATCGTGGAGAAGTCGAGCGCTCTTCTGGACCTCGTGCGCGGTAGCCATGACAGCTCGTGGCCCGATCGGCGTCGCCCTCCCCGTATTCCTCGTTGGTATCACCGGTTGGTATCTCGCGGGCCTCAAGGCTACCGTGCGAGAGGGCTTACGACCAAGTATAGGGTGGCTCGCGTTCCTTATTCCGTGCGCATGGTATTACGCCGCCTACGTGAAAGGTGGCGAGGCGTTCCTGGCTCGACAACTCCTCTTCGAGAACGTGCAGCGATTCGTCGGTGGGGAGAAGATCAACACAGAGGCGTGGTGGTTCTATCTCCCTTCACTTCTCCGCACGACCGCGCCGTGGGGAATGCTAATGAGCATCGGCGTCCTTCGATACGCACGGAGGGCGCGAAGCCTCGCCTACGAAGGAGGTTTCCAGCGATGGGCTCTCGTCCCAACGGTGTCGCTTGTGGCTGGCGTGATCCTCTTCTCGCTCTCTTCCGGCAAACGCCATTCGTACATGCTCCCCCTCCAGCCCTTCGTCGCCATCCAATGCGCGGTATTATTCTCGATGTTTCTTGAGCGCCGGGGGCTCCCAACCCGAGAACGTCTGTGGAAGTTCGCCCACCGGCTTGAGGGGATAGTAGCGTTTTTGATCGTGCTCCTTCTCACGGGAGCGGGAATCGCGCATCAATTCGATTGGGGACATCACCCACTTGAGGAGATCGTAAAATTCGCGTGCGCCCCGTTCACCTTTCGAGCGGGCCTCGTCACCCTCTTTTCCCTCGGCCTCATCGGGCTTCTTAAACGTGAAACTTCGCGCGCTCCGTACGGTCGCCTCTGGTTTCTCATCGTTGTGCTCATGACCCTGTGTGTTGCCGCCGGAAATGTCGTGAAGGGCACACTCAGAGGGTGGCCGATCATGACCGAGCAACTTCTCCTCCTCGTGAAAGAGGGGCAACGGATCGCGGTGATCAAAGACACATTCGACGAATATTTCGATCCGATCTTCTTCTACGCTCGACGCCCCATCACCATCCTCAGCGGGACCGAGGGGATCGAGCGGTGCGATCCCAGTGTGGTCTACGTGGCGAAGCGGTCCTGGCTCCACAAGAACCCCGAGCTCGTGCCCGGCGATGTGAGAATTCTTACCACCCTTCGTGAGCTGAAGCGCGCCTTTGAGGGAAGCGACGGAGAGGATATCGAGGTCTTTACGTGTACTCGCGACGTTCATACCGAGCGCTCTCTTCCCGAGGGATTACGCGACGCTGTATTTAAGAGCTAGACTCGCCGCAGCCTCGCGGGAGAAAAGAATGGAGGAGCGCGCACTAAGGGTTGTTAGACCTTAAACCTTGCGGGACGCACTCCTCCACGAATCCCTACAAACCTCTATCCTCCATGGATGTCGCGAGACGACCATGGATTACAAACGATGAGGGAAGGCGCGCTAGAACCCAGAACGAAGCCACGAACTCGTATCATACCAGCCCACCACCAGGGGAAGCTGAACTCCGGGCCGCATGATCGTCACAAGGAACGGCCTGTCGACCATGAAATAGTCTCCAGATCGTCCACTCGATGTACCTGACTTGCGAGGCTCCCCATACTCGCTCAGCGCGAAATGGGTCTCCTCGCACGCGAGGCTGACCGTTGCGGACCGCACCCCACAAGCGCGAGCGCCCACGAGTTCGTCGTGGTCCCACCGCGCCGTGTGCGCGACCATCGGGAGGATAACCCCCGCGTATCGACCTGCCACATACCATCCGTGTCGACGCGCGATGGTATAGGCGTTCATCAAGTCGATCGACTCAACCATCAAGCTTACCTTCGCGTCGCCGATCAATCGACGAGGCTCCGGGTCGATCAGCACGATATCCCCTTGAGCGGTGGGAATCGCGATAATCGGAAGCCTTGAAGGCCCCCGCGTGTACACGATCGGCTCCGCGGCCTCATTGAGGCGAATCGCCGAATAGTGACCATGTATCGAGGTCCGCTCACCGCGACACAACCATCGAGGTGCAAACGAACCACTCGCCACGATACCGACCGAGTCCTCTTGCGGAGAGCTCCATGCGATATCGCCCGAACCGATCCGTCTCTTACAAACGAACTCACGTAACCTATCCAGTTGCGAGGAGACCCGCACTTGAACCCGATACGGCTTCGTCGTAGGAACAACTCCTCCGGACCACCGCGTCATCGCATTGATAAACGCGGCCTTCTGAGTAGTACTACCGGAGACCACCGAGGCGGAGCTCCTGCGAAGCACCACTTTTAACCCCGAGAGCATCGGGAGCGGCGAAAAGGTCATAGTCTGGCTGTGCCACACTGTAACCGGCTTTACGAGCACCATCCCCTGTTCCTGAGAACCGGCGGAGGTGGTGATTGGGCGCGCGGAGCGCCCCGACGTTAGATTTGAATTCATACTACGAAACGGTCCATAGACCCTTGCGCGAACCCCGCATCCTCCGCACCAGCGAAGAAAAGAGGCCCACTACCAACAAGAGCTACACCGAAACTTCGTCAAACGAAGCAAGCGGCGCTGAGCGATCCTACCGAATCACTCAAGGCCGCTTGCACCGTCTCTGTGCGCCTTCTACCCACACCAAAACAAACCAGAGCACTAGGATACGACTCCTCCAGCCCAATGCAAAGGACACGGGGTCGTTTCAGATCGTAGAGGATCGCAGGAGATCGGTTAGGTTTTAGGCAAAGCTAACTCGGACCGCGGATATGGATGCACGGGAATACTATCCGGTGAAGGCTGGCCAAGAGCGAGCGAAGCGAGTCGAATGGTGCCCAGAGCCGGACTTGAACCGGCACGGTATTGCTACCCCAGGATTTTAAGTCCTGTGCGTCTACCAATTTCGCCATCCGGGCAGATGACCTTACCTCTACACTACAGCCAAGCACCGCCGCGTCATCTGCCTCGCCAAAGCGAAAGCGGAGGCGGGCAAACAAGGCAACACTCTAGAATACTTTCCGAGGCCAGAAAAGAGCGCTTTCGAGATACCTAGGCATGGGCATGCATGCACAAAAAACGGCGACCAGCCTGTCCCGAGCAACGTCGAGGGAGGGACGGTCGCCCTCCCTACCTACGCCCCGTGAGCTTTCGCTGGCGTCTCTGGCATCACAACGCGGATGTGAACCTCTCGAAGCGCCTTCTCGCTCGGAACGCTTGGAGCGCCCATAAGGAGATCCTCAACGGATTGCGCCATCGGGAAGGCGATTACATCACGGATCGCGTTCTCCTGCGCGAGCAGCATCACGATACGATCGATTCCAGGGGCCATTCCACCGTGCGGTGGAGCGCCGAACTTAAACGCCTTGATCATACCGCCGAACTTCTCATCAACCTGAGCCTGATCGTATCCAGCGATCTCGAACGCTTTGTACATGACCTCCGGCTGGTGATTTCGAATAGCGCCGCTTGAGAGCTCATATCCGTTACACACGATATCGTACTGGTACGCCTTGATGGCGAGTGGGTCCATCGTCTTGAGCGCCTCAAGGCCACCCTGTGGCATGGAGAATGGGTTGTGGCTGAACACAACCTGACGGAGATCCTCGTCGTACTCGTACATCGGAAAGTCCGTTACCCAACAGAAGTGGTAGCCACCGGAGAGGAGCTTAAAGTCCTCGCCGAGCTTGTTACGGAGTCGTCCAAGATGGGAAAGGATCTGCTTCGGCTTACCAGCGCCGAGGAACACAACCTGGCCAGGCTTGAGATCGAGCTGCTCGATTAACTTCTGCTGCTCAGCGGGGCCAACAAACTTCTGGATCGAGCCACGCCATCCACCCTCTTCATAGATGAGGTACGCGAGCCCCTGCCCACTCCACTTCGTGAAAAGCTCGATCGTCTCATCGAAGTACTTACGAGCTGGCGCGGTCATCACCGGCATCGGAATAGCGAAGATAGCGCCACCGTCAGCGATCACCTTATTAAAGACCTGGAAGGAGCATCCAGCGAACGCTCCGGAAACATCTGAGAGCCGAAGCGGATTACGGAAGTCAGGCTTATCGGAACCGAAGGTTCTCATCGCCTCGTCGTACGGAATGCGAGGGAATGGGGTCGAGGTTACAGGCTCCTTCGCGAAGCTCTTGAAGAGCTCAGAAAGAACCTCTTCACCTACTTTGAACACATCCTCCTGCTCAACGAAGCTCATCTCCATATCGAGTTGATAGAACTCACCTGGGGATCGATCGGCGCGAGGATCCTCATCTCGAAAGCATGGGGCGATCTGGAAGTACCGATCGAAGCCAGCGACCATCAAGAGCTGCTTGAACTGCTGAGGAGCCTGCGGCAACGCGAAGAACTTTCCGGGATGAAATCGCGAAGGAACCAAGAAATCGCGCGCGCCCTCAGGGGAGCTGCTCGTAAGGATCGGGGTTTGGAACTCCTGAAATCCGCGATCGTGCATGAGTTCACGGATGCGCTTAATGACCTTCGAACGAAGAAGTATATTCTCATGTACCTTGTCTCGACGGAGATCGAGGAAACGATAGGTCAAGCGAGTTGGCTCTGGAGCCTTATCATCCTCAGCGACCTGAAACGGAAGAACATCTGATGTCGTAAGCACCTCGAGACGCTCACAGTGAAGCTCGATCTCGCCGGTCGGAAGCTTGCCGTTTATCATCGCGGCGTCACGCTTCACCACCTTGCCCGTTACCTTGATAACCGACTCGACGCGAACGTCCTGCACCTCAGCTCGCCCCGCTTCATTGAACACGACCTGGGTTTGCCCGTAATTATCCCGAAGATCCACGAACACAACGCCACCGTGGTCACGCTTCCGGAGCACCCAACCCGAAAGGGTTACGGTAGCACCGGCGTCTGAAGCCCGAAGGTCGTCACAGGTGTGAGTTCGATAGATGCTAGTGAGATACGGCGAAACGGTCATGGGAAACCCCTTAAAACAGCGCACCAACGCGCCAAGGGGTATAGTCTTACTACACTAGCTCTTATTCGTCACGGGCGAGGCCAGAGGAGCCCCACGAAAAATGCCCTTCAAGAAGCCTGGGAGTTCAACGAGTTGCGGCCGCGGGGTCCAGCCCAGCCTCAAAGGGGGCCATGACCATCTGCCGTCCCGCCCCAGAGAACGAGAGCTGCCACGCCCCGGGACTCGAAAGGGACTCGGTTATCTTCACATCCCCTTCGGGGTGAAGCCTAAGCTTAACCGCAAACTCGGCGGCCGCTCCCTCAAAGGAGTTAAAGACCCTCGCTCGTAGATAATCGGTCCCATCCCCGGGCATCCGCTCAAAGAGGAACCAGCTCCCCTTCGAGGTCGGAGCTGTTGAGGTACCCTTATCATCAAACTCTATGCCCCGACCGAAGGCCCGTTCACGAACGGTCACATCGAAGCCAGGATCTCCGATAAAAACTGTATTAAGGGATTCCAGGTTGGTTATACCGGCTTGTTCTAACAGCATCATGGCGTACTCCTTAGGGGATCGTTGGGAGAACTTCAGCTCATCGGAGGATTTTGGTCCGCCCTTGGCGAGGGTCGAGAAAATCGTGCTCATAACCTTTCCTTACGCAGTGCGGCGACCAAACCAGAAAAAACCATCGATACCGTTCGCCTTGAGGTAGCCTTTTTACCCTCTCTGTATAGTTCGATGCCGGTGCGGGTGGTGGTGGTGCGAGGGAGGCGGTCGATTTTTAGCGAAAAAGGAGGGAGCCTCTTGGGCCCCCTATTTCCCAATCGATAACCGTACCTTCCTCGTTATCCTCATCCTTATCCCCCTCTTTCTCATGCACCTACACCTCCCTCATGCACCTCCACCTCCTCTCAGCGACAGGGGCTTAGATCCCCTATGAAAGCATGGGCTTTGACCACAAAGGCCTCGCAGACCGCATTAGCGATGAGATGAGTGGGAGTAAGTTCAGGAGGTAAGTGCAGGTGCGGGAGAAAGAGAAAGAGGGGTATGAAGATAAGGAGAAGGTGCAGGACGTTGTGCGCGACCACGCACCTAGAGCCCACCCACTCGGTACACCCCACTACTCCCTACTTCCTCGGAGTCTGAAAATCGATCTGCAAAATATGGTCGAAATCTTGCCCACCGTCGGAAACGAAGTACTTCCGAAAGGTCTCAAACGTAACAAACTTATGCCGCTCGCCAGCTTTGATGATTATCCCGCCGTTCTCGAACGGAACCGGCGAAGAATTTTCAAACTCTCTAAATTGACCACCACCGAGAACTGATACGGCACGACAGGTAAGATCGGGACGGGTGGTCAGTCGGGGAAGAACAACTGTCCCCTGTTCGAAATCGAAATGGTGCGGGCGAAGACAGTTACCCCAATGCAGGGAGCTCGTAGCTTCCGTGAACTCATCGTGGGCAGGTATGAGGGTTGGGCGAGAGAGATGGTCATGACCCAGGGTTTCGGTAGCCGTGCTACCAAGCTCTGAGAAGGCAAAATTTGGAGCTCGAACCGGTGACATAACCCTGCAACCTCCGACCCACTAATCGTCTACAACCCCTTATCCGCGAGAAGACGGAGGTTGCTTCAGAAAAAGAGGCCCGTCAGGGGTTATGGAGCTTACTTTGTGAGACGTGCTGTAACCAGGCTAAGGATACCCTCGGTGATAGCCGAAGCGGCGTTGGTAGAGCGGTTTGGGCACGGAGCATCCTTCATCCCCTTGAAAACACTCGGATCCAGGAGGCGTTCGAGAGCTGCTTTGAGCCGTCCCGCGAAGTCCGGGGCGCTCTCCTCTACGAGGATCGCCTTCTGCTGATCGACAAGCACCCGCGCGTTATCGGTCTGGTGTGTCCCCTGTTGGAAGGGGTACGGAACGAAGATGGCGGGCCGATTTACGCACGCGATCTCAGCCACAGAGCTCGCCCCTGCTCGACTGATAATAACGTCCGACCAGTCGTACGCTCCGGCCATATCGTCGATAAAGTTCACGACGTGCGCCGCAATTCCTGCCGCTCGATAGGAATTAACGACAAGCTCCATCGCATCAGGTCTACACTGATGAACCACTTCAATCTTTCGATCAGAAAGGAGGGTCGCGATGTGAGGGACAGCTTCATCCAATCCCCGAGCGCCCTGAGACCCTCCCAGGATGAGGAGCCGCTTCGGCGCGTCGGGCCGAATAGTAGCGCTATCAACCCGCGCGAGTTCCTCTCGTACCGGGTGCCCCGTGTGCACGACCTGAACCCTTCCTCCAACCTTGGTGTCCGCAAACGCGGTCGACATCCTATCGGCGAAGTAGCCGAGTACCCGATTGGCGAGACCTGGCTGGCGCTCCGCTTCATGGATCCAGGTAGGAATCCCCTTCAAGCGCGCGACGATAACGGGAAGTACAGAAACATATCCCCCCACACCAACCACCACATCAGGTTTGAACGATCGGTACAGCGAAGAGATCTGCGAGATACCTTTCGGAAGACGAAGGAGGAACTGAAACACCCCGACAAGCTTTCGGCGCTTCACGCCAGCGCTCGCGATGGTATGACGGATATACCCCTTCTCTACAATCAGCTTTTCCTCAAGGGGGCGCCCCGCACCGATGAACTCGATCTCGCAGTTAGAGTCGGCCTTCTTGAGGGCGGTCACGATATGCATCGCCGGAATGAGATGCCCACCCGTACCTGATGCCGCTACGATAATTTTACGGTGGGACAGTCTCCCAGTTTCGGGTTTGCTAGACTCAGAGGTGCCGATCTCAAAACTACGTGCGCTCACAGGAATTCCCATCTTTGGATAAACAAAAGGACTACCACACCACTACGAGCTGTGAGGATGCTCTCCCGCGTCCTTTCTAATACCGAGCAAAAGGCCCACAACCCCCATACAGGCGATCAGACTCGATCCGCCGTACCCGACAAGTGGAAGAACCATCCCCTTTGTCGGAAGAAGTCCGATAACCACGCCGACATTGAGCAGCGCTGGAGCCGCTATCATCATGGTGAGACCAACGGCGAGGGAGAAGAGGAAGGTATCGTGCCGCACGCTTCGGGCGATGAGGAGACCTCTCCACATCACCACCAAGAAACCGATCAGGATACAAAGACCACCGACAAACCCAAGTTCCTCAGAGATAACCGCGAAGATGAAATCCGTATGCGCCGCGGGTAAAAAGAAGAGCTTCTGCTGACTACCACCGAGCCCAACCCCGTAGAGCTGCCCACTTCCAACCGCGATTAACGACTGAATGAGCTGATACCCCTTGCCCGAGGCGTCAGCGAAAGGTGAAAGGAAGCTCACGACACGCATCATGCGGTAGGGAGAGATGTATACCAGGAAACCCATCACGATAATCACGGCGACGGTGCACAGCGCCATATGCGCCAACCGCACACCCGACGCCAGCAGCATCGAAAGTACGACCACAACGATAACGGCGGTGGAACCGAAGTCAGGTTGCTTGAGCAGGAGCACCGCGGCTAAAGCCACCATCGAGAAAGGCTTAATAATTCCGTTCACGAACGAGGACAATTTCTGCTCGTGTCGAGAGAGGAACCCCGCCATGAAGACGACCATAAACACTTTTACGAACTCAGCGGGCTGAAAGCGGATCGGACCGAGCTTAACCCAGCGGGACGCTCCGCCCGCCCTATCGGCGATCCCCGGGGTAAGGGGAAGAATGAGAAGAAAGAGCGAGGCGACAAGGAGGTACGGCGACACCTTACGAAGTAGGTCGAGGGGAACCTGCATACAGGTCACCATAAAGATGCCGCCAAGCACCGCCGATATCAATTGTCGCTTGGCGTAGAAGAGCGAATCCCCCATCTTCTCCTGCGACACGATTCCGGTCGTGGAGTAGACCATAACGAGACCGAAGCCAACTAAGAGCAGCACCGACACCACCAAGAGGTAATCCACTGGCGATGGAGCGTGAAGTTCTTTGAAGCGGCTCGACGGGAGCGCCGACGTAAAATCCATAACGGGATTATGCCAGCGGATGCTCGTGCCTGCCAGATGCAAAACGGTGGCGATGGGCAAAAATATAGATCACTCGAGCGCGCCGAACGCTGCGCCAATTCAGGCCCAAGCTTACTTGTGAAAACGGCCCCTATCGGCCAGTATCATGCGCATGAATTCTACCGTTCTCGCGGCGGAGCAGGAGCTCCCTCCCATCCACTCAGAAACCCTCGGCAGTACCCCCCTAGGCAGCACCAATCTCGGTGCAAACGGCCCCACCTTGGTTTTACTGCACGGTTGGGGACGCTCCCTTGAGGCGGTCCGCCAACTCGGCGAGCTCCTCGCGCAAGGGTGTCGGGTCGTACTTGTAGACCTTCCGGGATTCGGACGGTCGCCGCTCCCCTTTCCCGCCTCGAACGATGGCGGTGGATGGGGCACCCTTGAGTACAGCGAGCGCGTCAAGCAGTTCCTGGATCAGGCCGGCATAACAGAGTGCATCCTCCTCGGTCACTCATTTGGAGGCCGACTCTCGGTCCGGCTCGCCGCCACATACCCAGATCTCGTGAAAGGTTTAATTCTCGTCGGCAGCGCCGGCCTGAAACCAAAGCGCCCACTCAAGGATGAGATCCGAGTTCGATGGATTCGCGCGCTCACCAAAACCGCGAAGGCGATCGATGGAATGACGGGCACAAGACTCTTTGCGCACTACCTCGCCCCCCGTTTCGGATCGCGAGACTATGCCGCCGCTGGAGACCTCCGGAAGAGCCTCGTCAAAACGGTCAACGAAGATCTCTCTGAACAAGCTTCGACGATAAAAGCTCCAACCTTACTCCTTTGGGGCGCCAACGATTGCGAGACACCCGTCGATATCGCTCACGGCTATCACCAGCTGATAAAGGATTCTCAGCTTCACATATTCCCAAATAAGGGGCACGAGCCGTTCGCCGATGTCGGCTCGCACCTCCTTACCCAGTACATTACGCAGTTCCTGTCGTCGAGAGGTCTCTGTGCTCGCTAAGCTCATCACTATCTCACTCATCGCCGCGATCCTCCTCTTCACTTGGAGACGCACACTTTCCTACCTCCGATACTTTCAACAGGAGGAGTACAACACGACCCGTTTTATCGATTGGATAAAAAGCAACCGGGCCTACGATACGAGAGGTTCGCTCATCCTCCTCTTGGCGCTTATCGCCCACCTTATCTTCCCTGGAAGTGGAGCTTCTCTCCTGATAGCGCTCACGTCAGCCGCCCTTCTCATCTTCGTGGCAAACGTGCTCGAGGGAGATCCCCGCACAACCGGAAAGATCCGGCTCAACATGACCCAGCGCGCAACCAAAACCGCGTGGGTCGCGTACGGCATGCTCGCTATCATCGGACTGATCCCGTTATGGGGCTCGTGCTGCTCGTGCTCGCATGGGTCGCCCCCCCTCACCCTCACCGCCATGTGCGGCATCTTCATGGCTCAGCTCACGCCGGTGGCGCTCATGCTCGCGACGAAGATCTTATCTCCGGCGGAGAAGCGTCTGCAGCAGTACTACTACAACGACGCGAGGCGCATCCTGGCTGAGGTGAATCCGTTCGTGATCGGCATCACCGGAAGCTATGGCAAAACCGGGGCGAAGGCCGCACTGGGCGATCTCCTCACGCAAACGCTCGGCAGTACCTTCTGGCCAAAGAAGAGTATCAACACCGTCATGGGGATCACTCGCACTATCCGCGAAACGATGCGACCGCACCACAAGTTCGCCGTGATCGAGATGGGTGCTTACAATATCGGATCTATTAAGCGACTGTGCGATTTCACCCCACCGAAGGCGGCGCTCGTAACGGCGGTCGGGATTATGCACCTCGAGCGCTTCGGAAGCCCGGAAAACGTCTACAAGGCGAAGAGCGAGATCGCGCAGGCGCTTCCCGAGGATGGAATTCTAGTATGCAACGGCGACAGCCCTAACGCGCGCCGCATGGCCGAGACGCATAAACGAGCAACCACTCTTCTCTACGGATTCGACCTCACGAAGGGCCCGCTCGATTGCTTCGCGACCGACATCACCTACGACGAGCACGGCACCTCGTTCGTCGTTCACTACAAGGGGCAGCAGTATCCGGGACGGACACCCCTTCTTGGACGCCCTGCGCTCTCAAACGCGCTCGGAGCCTTTACGATGGCGTGCGCCCTCGGCGCCGAGCCAGCATTCGCGGTCGCGTGCATGGGGAACCTTCCTCCGGTTGATAACCGACTCGTTCTCGACAAGGGAGCATCCGTGTCCTACCTGCGAGACGCATACAACTCTAACCCAACCGGGTTCGAGGCCGCGCTCGATGTACTGAAGAACCTCTCCGCCACACGTCGAATCCTCATCACTCCGGGCATGATCGAGCTCGGAGATCAACAGTACGAGGAGAATAAACGACTCGCGCGCATGGCGGCCTCCGTATGCGACCTCGTGTACGTCGTCGGCACCACGAATAGAGAGGCCATTCTGGCGGGACTCACGGAAGCCGACTTCCCCAGAACAAAAACGATCATCGCCGATACACGGGATGAGGCGTTCAAACTCCTCGGCGAGCAGAGCGCCGGGGGCGACCTCGTTCTCATCGAAAACGATCTCGGCGATCTCCACGAAGGTAAGGTGAGGTTCTAACGTGACACAGAGCAAACGAACACGCGTAGCGGTACTCTTTGGTGGGCGCTCAGTTGAGCATGAGATATCGGTCATTACCGCGCTCCAACTTATGCAAGCGATCGACCCGGCGGTGTACGAGGTTACCCCGGTCTACATCGCGCCGAGCGGTGCGTGGCACACGGGACCAGAGCTCCTTAACCGCTCCTTCTACGCGAAGGTTCCTGGAAACCTCGGAACCCTTCAGGAGGTGACCCTCCTTCCCAAGCCCGGCTCCCGAGGACTAACGAAGCTCTCCGATCACTCAATCATACCTATCGACGTATTCCTTCCAGCCTTCCACGGGCAATACGGCGAGGACGGATGCATCCAGGGGCTCTTCGAGATGGCGGACGTTCCCTACACAGGAAGCAACGTCGTGTCATCGGCGATGACGATGAATAAGTACGCGTGTAAGGTCTTTCTCAAGGAACACGGGATACCGGTCCTTCCCGCTCAGCTCATCGCTCGCTCAGACGCGCAGCGTGACATCAAAGGTGTCGTTGAGAAGGTTCTCGCGGCAGACGGGTACTCCCTCCCTCTTTTCGTTAAGCCGTGCAACCTAGGCTCAAGTATCGGCGTATCAAAGGTCAAAGAGGTGAGCGAGCTCGCACCCGCTCTCGCGAAGGTATTTCGATACGACACTCACGCGCTCGTTGAGCCGTGCGTGAACGATATCATGGAGATCAACTGCTCTGTGCGCGACTATGAGGGCATTCAAACCTCAGTGGTCGAGATTCCCGTCTCTCAGTCCGGTGTACTCTCGTACGAAGAGAAGTATCTCCGCGGCGGAGGAAAGAAGTCGGGTCCCTCAGCGGGGATGGCGAGCCTGACCCGGGTAATCGATCCGCAGGACCTCGACCCTGAGATTAAGAGCAACGTTATCGATTACGCGAAACGCTCCTTCACCGTACTCGGATGCTCCGGCGTCGCGCGTCTCGACTTTATCGTCGATCTCGCAAGCGGGAAGCTCTACTTCAATGAGCTAAACGCCTTCCCCGGATCGTGTTCGTTCTATCTCTGGGTTCGCTCCAATCCTCGCGTGCTTTACACGACACTCATCCACAATATGATCGAGAGCGCGCTGAGGCATCACGCCACCGCCGCCTCACTCGATCGGAATATAGGAATCAAGGCACTTCGGTCGTAGGAGGTATCGAACCCGCCCCTACACCCCTTCAGGAGGTGGAGGTGAGCTCTTGTCCTTACACCCGTACCACGGCGCCCGGTCGATCGGCGAGCATATCTGCCCCGCCTTACATCCGGTACACCCGGAGTAATTGGTGCACGTTCCCTGGTAACAACCCTGCGTTGGAGCGCAGCAGTTGTTCGGATTGCTCTGACTTGGGCATGGATTGTCGCACTGAACACCTGATGAAGGTGTGGTTGGTTCGGCCGGTGGAACGGGAGTCAGAGTAGGATTCGGTGGAATGGTCGGCTCCTCTGGCGGCTTCGGCGTATCGGGTCTCTCAAGAGGAGGATCGATAAGGGGATTGCGGGGACGACACACACCGCTGATCGGATCGCACACCATATCCCCTCCATCCTCTGGAGGGGCAACCTTGCTCTCACAGACAAAATCCTTCGGACATCCCTTGTCGTCCTTCTTGTTCACACAGGTTTTGTCCGATGGGCAACTGTTCCTTCCGCACGGACGGTAGCTGCCGCAGTTCAGGCATCCCGATGATTGGGAGGAATCACACGCGTACAGACAACACGCCCAGCTATTTCCGGCGGGGCACTTAATCTTGGCTTGTCCCGTACATTCGAATCCGTTCGACGGAGGATTTCCTGGAGGTCGCGGCTTCGGATCCCCGTCTGGAGACTGCACTATCGGAGTTGGCGTCGGCTTGACGTTACGACAGTCACACAACTTGCCGTGGATAGTTGGAAAGGAACGAATCCCTAATTGAAGACACTGCGCACTTGGAAAGTGGTAGTCGGCTCCGCAACTAACATAGGTAATCGCATTACATGCGTACTGATCAGGATTATTTTGAATACGGGCTTTAAGTGCCTGGCACGGCCTGCAATTATCCGCGGAATAGATCGTCGCGGCGCAGCTCGGGTCGTGCGCGGCGCCGACCTGCTGCCCCGCCTGACTCCCAATGGTTCTATTCTGAGCTTGCGCCTGCGCGCTTGCGAGTAGAACAACACAACACACAAGGCATCGTACGAACGTTGCTACGGAGTTCCCCATGACCTTCACCCACCCCAGAATGAGAGAAACATTTCCGCAGCTATCAACGCTACGGCCAAGAGGAAGGTCGGCACAACCAGATGGGAACATGAGCCCTTGAGCCCAGTATCTCAGTCAAAAAGGGGGCAAAAGGCCCCTCACATCCCGATTATCCGGGACAATTTCAGGGGCTTACAAACACGCATGAAGCACTTCGCCCGAACGCCTCGATTAGTGGAAAGAGGCCGTTTGGTGCTCTTTTGAACTAGAGGGATTTCGAACTGTCAGAGGTTGTATGAAACGTATCTTCACCGCTCTTACCCTTATCATCGGTCTTCACCTCGTGAGCGCCTCATCCACCGCTCACGCCGACGAGCGCTTTTACCTGATGACGCCAAAGTCGGCGCGGGGAGTTGGGGCAAACTGCCTCATACCTGATTCATTCTATCTCAGCTTCTCGCGCAACGATAAGGGAACGATTAAGTTCGGAAAACAAAAGGTGCGCGCGCGGGGACGCAACGCTACCTTCACCGCGACGAGAGCTCAGAAAAAGATCGGTCGAGTGATCACCACACGAATTCGAGGAGAAAAGGTTACCGTGACTGAGTTCGCCGCGAACCTCAAAGACAAGGCATCGTGCACCTATACCTTTCAGTCGCAGCGGGTGAGTTAGGTTGCGATTCCGCGAGCGCGACAATCGACATTCACATGATGCACCACGGCGGTCGGTAACGACCGCCGTTACCATTCAGGGGCTTAGTTTTCCGATCATGTGCGAACTCGCACAGCCGGAGGGCGACCATTCCTGGTCGCCAAAATACTGCGCATCGCTAACGAGTATCGCTGAACGCAACCACATGGCGCGCAGGATGCGCGCCCTCCCGAATCACGGGGCGTGGTATTTTGATTTTTTGCGAAGGGGGAGGAGATCCTGAAATAGGACAGCTCGTGTCGAGGATCAAAACCATTGTACCGTTGACGTAATCTACGTTGGCAATAAAACGGTTAAATCACTACGACACGAGCCATCACAAAAGAGCCGAAGCCCTCGTTAGTATCGCTGGGCCCCACCGAGGTCGTTGTGGGCGCTTTGTAGCTTAGCGATCGTTACTTGTGCTTCCTCGCACTTTTCCAATCTTCCATCCTCAGTGAGGAGGCAGATAGCGCCGTCAACCTCGGGAACCTGGTTAAACGCAAGCGCATCCACCAACCCATCGAGTTGGCGCCTACGGACACAAAATGCCCACTTTCCGTTTTTGGCCGCTCCACCATTGAGGTAGGCAACGGGGACAAAGTCCTCGCCGTCTGGTAACGTACGAGCAGCATTCATTTTGGATGACTTCATTTCTCTTATGACCTTTCAGTCCATCGACCATCGCCATCGCATGCATCTGTAGCTTTACAAAAAACCACGCAGCGAGGCTATCTAACGCACCTGCGCAACCAGGGGCGTACGGATAGCCTCGTTACAACCATCTCCTCGACACGTATGCTGATATGAAAGAACTTTGAAGCATCATCCCTGCCTCGCGAGCAGTAGTCAAAACCCCGGACACGACTCCACTAAAAGTGGAGTTGAGAGATCGCAGGGGATAGCCGGCGTCTGGCACAGATTGGTGGTGCGGCGATGACCCGCACGGAATTCGCATGGACCGTTCTATCCGCATCCCGGCGACCAAACAGGAGCACATTTCGCACACAAGACCAGCTCTACTCTTCGGCTTCGTCCCTTCCGATCCGCTTTCGCAACTTCTCAATCGCTCTGCCCTGAATCTGCCGTACCCTCTCCCTCGTAACTTTTAATTCCCCCCCCACCTCTTCCAAGGTATGGGACTCTGAGCCGTTCAGCCCAAACCGCAGCGCAAGAACGGTCCGTTCACGATCATCGAGCGTCGCGAGCCCCTGCGTAAGGATAAACCGCATCTCCTCAAGCTCTAGGCGGTCGAGAACCTCCGTCTCCGGGGATTCGCTGCGGTCGCAAAAGTTTCCCAATGTCGGGGGATCGTCAGAACCCTTGTGAAAGGGCTGGTCAAGGGAGACCTGGGGTTTCGCCGCAGGTGAGCATAGCTCAAGCCATTCCTCGTCAACCTTCACTCCAGCAGTCTTCCCCCTTAGAGCCTCGGTTATCTCAGCACCTGTCGGGTTCCTGCCGTTCCTTCCCCGATACTCTCCCTTGAACCTTTCGACCATGCGCATCGCGCTCCGAACGACCCAGGGAACCCTCACAGTTTTTCCGTGAAAATCACAATGCCGGAGGATCGCTTGCTTGACCCACTGGGTGGCATAGGTACTAAACCGATATCCCCGCTCCGGTTCAAACCTCTCTACGGCGACCATAAGACCGAACGTTCCCTCCTGCACGAGATCATCAAAGCTCACCCCCGGAACAAGGTACCTAGATGCCCAGGATTTAACGAGGAGGAGATTTCGACGCACCAGCTCCTCGCGCGCCTCGAGTTACAAGCGTTCAGATTGAATCACGCCATGAAACGTAGCGGAGAGCTGCTTCTTCGTAAGGCTCCAGAGAGCCCCGGTATCTATCTGATCGCCCCCGTTTTTGGGCGCATCGCTTACTACTCCCACTACGCGCGCCTTCGCGGCGAGGGTGCGGAGATCTTTAAAGAAGCTCTCTGTGAACTGAGACCGCATCGGTATCTCCGCCAAAAGCACCCCGACCTTGTTCAGGTCTCGTTGCACCTCAGCACCAATCGTAGCTTTTGCACTCCGTCCATCCCCCTCGGCTCGCTCCGAACACCACCGCTCCTCGCATCGCTCAAGGAGCGCTCGCGCTGTGCGAACGTTAAGCCGGGCCATCTCGAAGATGGGAGCGATAACCGCTTTCGTGTCAATAGTAGCGATATGAAGGATACTCGACGGGCTGTACGGTTCATTCCTTTCGAGCGCCTCTTCAACCAACATGATACACGCTCGCGCGATAGGTTCGACGGAGAGGATCCCCTCAAGGAAGGTCTGTCGAGCGGACACCACCTGACGGGCAAGCTCTTTTTCCCGTCCCGGGGTCAGCACGCTACAATCCCCGTTCTGACGCAAGAGAAGTTTGACGGAATCATGAATCACTGGGCTTTCTGGGATTGAGCGAGGATCCGCTTTATCTGCGGGCCGGCTACCACTCCGAGGGGGCAGCTTCCACCCGCTGCCCCACCTTCCATCGTTCGGCGGACCACTCGTTGTCGCACCTTCGTCACGGTGAGCGCTCGATCGATTCTCGCGGCTCTTGTCCATCCGGTCGTTCACATCAACTCCTTTGCCGCACAGATCGAGGGTTCACATAATTGCGAACTGACACCGATCTACACGCAAGAGCCCAGTATATCGAGCTTGAGAACGCAATTCATCTCCAGCACGCAATACCGGCATTTTTCTACTTCAAGTAGAGAGCCCCCCAAAAAAGAACCCCCAAATAGCCGACACGGGCTACTCGGGGGCTCTCCTTCCGCTCTGCGCGGCCTATCGATCAGACCAACTAGTCAGCCTGCTTGCGAAGGAAGGTTGGGATCTCAAACTTCTCCTCGTCCTCTGATGTTGAGAGAACGGAGAGCTTCTTGAGCTTGATAACCTCAGACGCGCCGGCGTTAGCACCGAGCTGCTTGCGAGCGAACGCTGGGATATCCATGCCCTGGGTCTTGAGACCAGGCTGTTGAGCAGCCATCTGCTGAGCAACTGGAGTAACCGTAACGGTTGAGTCATCAGCGACAGAGTCACTTCCGAAGCCCGTAGCGATAACGGTAACACGTACCTTATCCTCGGTGTTCGGGTCGATAACCATTCCCCAGATGATGTTCGCGTCCTCGTGAGCTTCTGAGTGAATAAGCTCAGCAGCCTCGTTAACCTCTTGAAGAGTAACGTCAGGAGAAGCGGTAACGTTGATGAGAACTCCACGAGCGCCGTGGATTGAGATATCCTCAAGGAGTGGGCTCGAGATAGCCTTCTCAGCAGCCTCAACCGCGCGGTTGTCTCCGCTCGCCTCGCCGGTTCCCATCATCGCCATGCCCATCTCGGACATAACTGCGCGAACGTCAGCGAAGTCTACGTTAACAAGTCCCTCACAGATGATGAGGTCACTGATTCCCTTAACTGCTTGGTAGAGAACATCATCGGCCTTGCGGAAGGTGTCGAGGAGCGATGTGTTACGACCAGCGATAGAGAGGAGTCGTTGATTTGGGATCGTGATGAGCGTGTCAGCGTGCTTGCGAAGCTCTTCGATTCCACGGTCAGCGTTGCGCATACGGCGCTTTCCTTCGAAAAGGAAAGGCTTCGTAACAACACCTACAGTAAGACACCCGAGGCTCTTAGCTACCTCAGCTACTACAGCGGCGCCGTAGGTTCCGGTTCCACCACCCATTCCCGCGGTGATGAACACCATGTCAGCGCCTTGAAGCGCCTCACGGATAGCCTCAACGCTCTCACGAGCGGCAGCACGACCAACCTCAGGATCAGCGCCTGCGCCGAGACCCTTGGTGATATCGTCGCCGAGACGAATCTTATTTTTAGGCAGAGAGGATGCGAGGGCTTGAGAATCTGTATTCGCGGCGAAGAACTCCACGCCGGTAAGCCCGCTTCGGATCATGTTATTGACAGCGTTCAATCCGCCGCCACCTATTCCGAAGACCTTGATAACTGCATTGTTGTTGCCGGTTAATTCGCTCATGCCATTCCCCTCCGCACTACCTTGAAAATCAAAATCGATCTGCTCCCAGTCCGCCACGCTGCTCCTCGTATCTCTTCGCATCCGATCACACGGTAATCGTTACCAAATCAACAGAGAAGCGAACCTTCCTTAGAACATCTCGTTCGAGAGCACCGTTAGTCCGACGCCACACTGAACGCAAGCCGGCCCATTATTCCCCATTGACACGAAAAGTAAAGACTTACCAAACGTGTTTTCATTCTTTCGGAACGGTTTTTCAGAGCAGTCTGCGAACCTCGAAACGTGTTCAAGCCTCGCGCCGTTTTCTCTTCAGGAAGATACCTCCTAACCCCCAGAAGGACCACAGCTACTACCCTATATTTCCAATTAAAAATGCTCCGTAAACCAACCAACCACTCGACGCACCGTTCGTGAAACAGGCCCCCTGCCAGACACTGCTCGGCTAGTGCCAGTATGAGCGGCTCCGTGTAGGACGAGCCCAACAGCCGCCGCTGACTCGGGACCCTTGACAAGGTCGGTTAAGCCACCCACCCCTTCAGGCGATGCGACACGAACCGGAAGATTGAAAACGTGCTCCGCGACCTGGGCGATCCCCGGAAGATTCGCGCTTCCGCCGGTAATCACGAAACCGCTTGTCAGCATGTCGAGACATCCCGACTTCTGGAGCTCACGTTGGATCAAGCTAAACATTTCAGAGACCCGAGGCTCGATAATCTCAGCGAGAACGAATTTCGAGAGGACTCGCGCCGCTCGACCGCCGGTCGATGGAACTTCCAGGGTATCATCCTTTCGAACCCCTGCGGTGACAGAGGAGCCGTACTCACACTTAATTTTCTCAGCGGCCGCAAGTGGGGTGCGAAGACCAGCCGCGATATCGTTCGTAATATGATTACCACCAACGGCGAGAACCGTGGTGAACTTCACCGCGCCCCCGTGAAATACCGAGATACTGCACGTGCCGCCGCCGATATCGAGCAAGCACACCCCAAGCTCCTGCTCCTCTTCTGAGAGAACGGCCCGAGCCGATGCAAGTGGTGCCGCTACGATATCCTGAACCGCCAAACCACATCGGTTGGCGCACTTCACGATATTCTGAGCGCTCGCGATAGCGCCCGTGATGATGTGCACCCGCGCCTCAAGACGAACACCGGAGATGCCGATCGGATCCTTTACTCCGTCCTGCTCATCGATCACAAACTCTTGAGGGATAACGTGCAGGATCTCCCGATCCATTGGGATAGCTACCGCCTTCGCGGCCTCAACGACCCGCTCAATATCGAGCGCCGAAACCTCTTTCGCTTTCACTCCAACCACGCCGTGGCTGTTCTGTGAACGGAGATGACTCCCCGAGATCGTGGCGTACACGGTGCTTATCTCGCACCCAGCCATCGTCTCGGCCTGAGCAACCGCCTTGCTGATAGCGTTCACCGTACCTTCTATGTTCACGACAACCCCCTTACGAAGGCCTCGGGATGGGCTGGTGCCCACGCCTATCACGTCAATCCGCCCATCCGCTTTGCGCTCACCTACAACGACCTTAATGCTGGATGTCCCGATATCGAGACCTGCGATGAGAGAGGAAGGGGTTGGCATGTGACCGCTCTGAAAAAGGTTAACTAACCTGGGGTGATTCAGTTTTTCCCACAGGGCCCAAACAGCGTAACGCAGTTTGAAGGCGCCTCAGATCAATTTAAGTAACTTAAAACTGGGATAGTTTCAAGGTATAAACGCTACTCCTTTTTTTCTTCCGGCGGGGGGGCCTTAAACTTCACGATCCCCACCTTTGAGAAGGCGAGATCCACCTTTTCAATCTCCGGAATCCGGTCCTTCAACTGCGCGAGGAGCGCCTTCAAGCGACGCCCCTGATCCTCGATCACAGCAGATGAATCAGACGACGAGGAACCAAACACCACCGGAAATGGGAGCTTATCGAAATCGACCGAGATATCCCCCTTCCCTTCAAAACTTATCGACTCGACCGGGAGCTCCACTGAGCGTTCCAATGCCGTAATGGCCCGCTGCGCGAGGTCCAGCTGCGCCTGAGACTTGTCTGGCGTAGCCACACGAGATGCGAGCCCGTACAACGGCACGAGGGCCCGTAACGTTTCGTCGGTCATCCCTGGCGCATTCCCATTTGCGGGGATAATGAGAGACCCATCGGCTCCGATAATCCACCGCTCTTGATCCACCAAGGCTATAAACCGAGGCTTTCGCTCCTCAATCGAAAGGACAAAGCAGCCAAAGGTCGGAAGGACCCCGCCCTTACACGAGGTAAGGTCAACCTCCTTAACCCACGGATTCTCCGCGACCCGAGCCTTGATACTGGTCTCATTCAACATCCACCATCCAACGGAGCGATTGAGGGGCAAGACCCGCTCAATCTCAGCCCGGGAGAGCGTGTGAAGCCCCTCTATCCGAACCTCTTTGGTATTCAGGAGGGCAACCGCCCGCTGCTTCGCGGTATCAAGGCCATTTGAGATACGGCCGGGATTGTCGAGCACATGAATGAGCACAACACTGGATGCTATAAGGGAGGTGAAGAGCACTCGCATAACAGCAGTATAGAGTGGCGAAGGGATTATGCCGAGGGGGTATTTTTAGAGGGACTTCGAAGTGTGGGAACGTAGGCGTTCACGTTCACGTGAGACGTAAGACGTAAGACGCAAGACGCAAGACGTAAGACGTAAGACGTAAGACGTCGGACGTGAGACGTGAGACGTGAGACGTGAGACGTGAGACGTGAGACGTGAGACGTGAGACGTGAGACGTGAGACGTGAGACGTGAGACGTGAGACGTGAGACGTGAGACGTGAGACGTGAGACGTGAGACGTGAG